>CANRFY010000023.1 GCA_947630015.1 uncultured Clostridia bacterium | reverse complement strand
GGCCGTCCAGGACTTCACGTCCAGGACTTCCCGTCAGCTACTGTCGGAAAGGGGACGGCAAGGCCGTCCAGGACTTCACGTCCAGGACTTCCCGTCAGCTACTGTCGGAAAGGGGACGGCAAGGCCGTCCAGGACTTCCCAAAAGGAAAACGGGCGTCCATTTTGGACTCCCGTTTATTATACTTTTTATTGCTTATACGTCATTATTCAGCCGCTGTCATTTCCGCCCATAATGCGGGCGTAAATCCGATAGACTCACATTTTGCCTGTACACGTTTTAAAGCACTCTGTACAGTTGTCCGCTTAACTCCTAAATACGTGGCTATTGCTTTCATACCATACCCGCGCATACGCAAAGTTACAACTGACAGTTGAGTATCGCTCAGGCCTAACTTCTTAAGTACATCGTAGTAGTCTACAGCACTTTGCTTATCGGCTGTATAATTGCCGTCGTTATTGTATCCGCCTATGTCACAATACTTTGACATGCGATAGTAAATGGAATCCATTCCATCTGTTCCATCGGGTATAGCGTCCTCAATGTACGTATACCCGTTTCGCGGGTCAGCCTGTACGGCGCGGCTTGTTTCAATCGCTTTGCGGACGGCCCGGAACGCCTCACGCATGGGAGTTGTCTCCACGTCTTTATAGGCGGCGCTATCGTCCATACGTATGTATACCTTTTTACTCAGACGGCGGACGGTGTACGGTTTATCAAGCCATTGTTCACCGTTGATAGCGTGCCTTTCCGCCTGTTCCAAAAGCGCCATTGCGGCGGTATTCACTAAGTCATTGCCGTCGCTCAGCGTCTTTTGCAATAGCGATGAAAGAGCCTTATTCGCCGCCTTATCGTTAATTTCCGTGACCATTGAACCGTTTTTCTTGAATCTGATTTTCGTTGACTTTGCGGCCGTCCGGGCCGTATTTGCCAAAAGCTTGCTATCTGCATATATACCCCGCCGTAATTCCTCCATTGCGTGGTTAAAGCCGTTGTTGCTCACCGTCTCACGTTCCGTTGCCGTCCCCCGTTGCGGGTCAAGGCACTTGTTAACACAGGACGTTGCTAAAGCCGTGGCAAGGTTGATTAAAATGTCGCTGAAGTTGTCCGGCTTTGCAAAATAGGCCCGTTCAAACTCACGCTTTAAGCTGTTAAACTTTGAAACGGGCGTTTCATCAGGAACGGGGGCGGGGGCTTTGGGGCTTGCCTTGCGTTCTGTGTGCTCTTCCCATTTTGAATCCATTTCAATTTCAGCGGCACGTTCAGCGGCCATTGCAAGGTTTTCAATGTGTGCGGGGGCGGTGTGCATGTACTCTTTCAGGGTTTTCGCTGTCGTAGTAGTTTGTTTTTTCATTTTCTGGTACCTCTTTCTTAAAGTATTTTAGTGGCAATTCGAACCACTGTTAAACAGTATAGCACAAACAAAAGTATCTGTCAATATAATTTTAGAAAAATTTTCCCCCGGTACTGTCGGAAAGGGGACGGCAATGTGCAAAGCGTCTGCTGGGGATGGGCTGAATGTTGCATTTTCTCACTATGCCACATAGGGGGGGGTGGTTATGGTTTTTTGGGAGGGGCCGAATACGTGATACTGAAGTAGTGGATTCATCTCACTGACACCTTCCAAAAGCTTCATCGCCAGCTCAACAAAACCATATTTCCTTTGGATTATTGAAAATACGATGAAATAAAAGCAAAAGTGTCTCAGGAACGAAAGGGGGTTACGCGGTTTACAGAGAGAAGTGTTCTTGCCAGAGATAGGGTAAGACTTCAAAAGGAGCTTAACAACGCAACGTAGATCTTGGGAAAAATCGATACAGGAAATTATGAGAGATTTTCTAAAAATGTATTGACAAATAAACAAAAACAGAGTATAATACTCATAAAGGCGAATACAAACAAGATACTTCACGAGGAGGGTTTGAAGTGACTCAGATAATTCGCTTAGATAAGTATCTCCCCAAGGAACAGCCTATCGACATGGAGGCCATTCGTACAAACGTAAGGAAGCTGAAAGCTGGTGTTATCGCTCCCGCTGTGGAGGAGGTGGAGTGTGAGCTTGCGGCAGAGCATACCTCTGAGCCCATCAAGAGCATGGAGGATATCAATAGGATCTCCAAATACCTCATAGACAATAAGCGCTATCGGGATAACATGCTCTTCATCGTTGGGATCAACTTCGGCCTTCGGGTAAGCGATCTTAGGCTTCTGCGGTTCTCCCACCTTATCAACGACGACTGCGTCTTCAAGGACAGCTTCGCTATCTGGGAAAAGAAAACGCAGAACACCAGGAAGCATAAGCACAACCGGTACATCACCATCAATACCGCTGTGGTTGAGGCGGTCACGCTCTATCTGGAGAATACGCCCGGTGTGAAGCTCAGTGATTACATGTTTCGTTCGGAGAGCAACAACGGCTCCGATAAGAACGAGCCCATCCACAGGAACTCTATCGACAGGATCATGAAGGGTATCGGTAGAGATCTTGACCTTGGCAATAAGATGGCTACACACTCCCTCAGAAAGACGTTCGCCTATCACCAGATGGTGATGAGTAACAATGACCCCCGTAAGCTTCTGCTCCTTCAAAAGATGTTCGGTCACTCCACCGCCGCTCAGACGCTGGACTATATCGGCATTACCGGCGAGGAGATAGAGGAGGCTTACCGGAAGCTCAACCTTGGAAGCCGCACATGCAACTATCTCGTGGACAGCACGCTTATGGAAAGAGAGAGCACGGCGAGCTGAGATTACTTTAGAAACAATCGCTTGTACCTTGACAATTAAATATTCCTGGCGACTGCAAGAAGCGCGCAAAAACAGTGCTGCGACACAGAGTGTGTAGCAACCCCCTCAAAAAACCCTGATTTCCCAAGGGCTTTTGGGCGCCTTGTTATTATATAAATATATAGAAAAATTCCTTTTGGACGTCTCCGTAGGAGACCAAGAAAACGAAGGAGCAGATGTTTACATCGGGTGTTTCATACGCTGACGAGCGCCTCTTGTGTGTCGCAAAATTTTCAACCACAATATATTGTGGAAAAGAGGTGATTTTTATCAGACATATCACGGTCGTGGACGCCAGAATGGGGCGGGGAAAGTCCTCCGCGGCCATTCGGTACATGAACGAGCGGGCGGGGGAGCGGTGCTTCCTGTATATCACCCCCTATCTCTCGGAGGTGGACAGGGTCTGCGAGCTGTGCGATTTTGAGGAACCGGGGTGCGACTACATGAGCAAGTCGGCCCAGCTCAAGGCCATGTTGAAACGGCGATGCAATATCGCTTCCACCCACGCTCTCTTTACGCTGATGGACGACGAGGCGCTGGAGCTGGCGGGAGAGAAGGGGTACGACCTCATCATAGACGAGAGCCTGCAGGTCATACAAGGCGTACCGGTGTCCCCAAAGGATATGGAGCTGCTGCTCAACAACCTGATGACCGTTGGGGAGGACGGGCGCGTGACCTGGCTGTGCGACGGTTATGAGGGCAAGTTTGCCGGCTATAAGGAGATGGCGGACGAGGGGTCACTGTATTACCGGATGGGGACCTTCTACGAGGTCATGAACCCAAAACGGCTTTTGCCCTTTGGCGAGGCCTTCATGCTGACGTATCTGTTCGACGGGCAGCTCCAAAAGGCGTATTTCGATTATTACGGCTTTGACTACGACGTGGTAGGCATAGAGACGGATGGGGAGGGGTACCGGTTTTCGGACAGGCCGGACAGGCCGCCCCCTGCCGATTACTCCAAGCTTATCCGTATTCTGGAAAGTGATGAGCCGTGCGGAAGGATGAACAGCATCGGCAACGGGAGAACGGCTCTGTCCGTGAACTGGTTCAAACAGAGGAGCAAGGGGCATGAGGACATCAAGAACCTGAAAAACTGCCTGTACACCTTTTTCGAGCGCAGGACGGACAGCACATCGGAGCGCCGGCTGTGGACGACCTTTAAGGACTATGAAGAATACCTGTTGGGGGCGCGGAACCGGTATGCCTCCAATTTCTTGGCGCTGAACGCCCGGGCGACAAACGCATACAAAAACGCGGATTGCGTGGCTTATCTTGCCAACCGGTTCATTAACCCGAATATCGCCAAGTTTTTCGCCGATAAGGGAATAACGGTGGACGCCGACTTATTTGCCCTTTCCGAAATGCTCCAGTTCATCTGGCGAAGCGCGATCCGGGACGGCAAACCTATCCGCTTATACATACCGAGCCGCCGTATGAGAGAGCTGCTCATCGGCTGGATCCAACGAACGAACTCAGGAGGAGCGAACAGTGAGTAAAGGATACGATAACGCGATATACCGCGGGTACACGTGGACGCGGGACGAGGATACATATGACGAATACCCGGATATCGACTCCGGGGACGGGGAGATCAAGCGGTTCGTGGAAAAGAAAAGGAGGGAATATTACGAGGCGTGGTTTGCTTACATAGCCGAGTTTGAGTAAGCGCGATCTAATACTAATATCTAATTAAAATAAGACATTCTCGCCGGTCTTTTTACGTCCTCGCGCGAGCCGCTTTGCCTCGCCCTCCAAGTATTCGGGCTCAGGCGCTGGCTCGGCTCGTCCTTCCCCCATCGGGCAGCGGCCCGATGGGGGTCCCGGATACTTCGTCAGACGCCTTGGAAATACCAATGGGTATTCCCTGCGGCGTCTTCCTCGCCTGACGCGAAAAATCCTCGACGCTCGGTGTCTCCTTTTAAATAGATATTAGTATAAAATTTTTGTCAGGGGTGAGAGACTATAGCAAAGCAATTGACCTGTCAGAAGTACATCTACAAGCTTCACAGCCGGAGGCTGAGAAAGGCCAAGTGGAACCTGAAGCTCCCGATCTCGGAGGCCAGGAGAAACGATGAGTTGATCTCTCTGGCGGACAGCCAGGTACTGCGGTGGCTGGACGAGCTGAACGGCATTACGGACGCGGATGAAAAAGCGAAGGCACTAAAAGCGGAAATCAGGAGGATCCGCAAGGATCAAAACAGCCTCCCCAACAGGAGGGCGGTCAAGAAGCTGTATGAGCAGCTGGACATTTTGCAATTCAAGCCGGATTACCTGTGCGTCATCATGGACAGGGAGAAGGACTACTACAGGGCGTGCCGGGGGTTCACCATCAACGGCATCCGCTATCATCGCCTTTTGGGAACGAACGGCGGCGTGAAAAACGAGACGATCGTCTTTGTCAGCGACAGGCACGGGCCGGAGCTCCGCCGCCGGATCGATAACGGGCGCGATCCGTCCATGGAGCTTGTACCGGCCAAGCTGGAGGCCTATAAGGCACTGACGTGCAGCGCGTCCCTGCCGGTGTCCACGCCCAGAGGGATTCTGGTCGTCAACGACTGCGAGACAGAATTTCTGTCCGATATCGTATACATCAACGATGAGGCGGAGGGGGAGCCTGTCATGGAGCTTCGCCGCCGCGTACCGGTCCAACTGAACGAGTCGGACGGGTACGGCCTCATGCTCCCGGCGCTGGCGGACAGGTGGGCAGAGGAGATCGGTATCGATTACCGGCCCAGCGGCGTGAATACCCGGTTTTCTTGGGAGAAGGGGATGGTATTCTGCTTCGATTTTCGGGAGTTCGCCGAGAAGGTGGCGGGGAAATACACGGTGAAGGACGCCTGGGGGCAGGAGCGGGATATCCGGGACGTGGAGCTGATTTTGACCACATCCATGCTGAAGCTGTGGGACGGGTACGAAAGCTGTGAAGCGTATCTGCGCAACTGCGCCGAGAACAAGTATCAGTTCGGCATCGCCAAGGTATCCCCCAAGGTGCTGGAGCAGGAGCGGAACCTTAACTACCAGTTTATCCAAAGCTACGATTTAAGCGACGAGGAGATCGACGAGTTGATAGCGCCCACGATGGCGGAGATCGAAGAGATCCTGCACGCGGATTATCATAAGACAATTTTGTTCCTGAAAGGTATGGGGCTGAACGAGAACAACGTTGAGCATATCGAGGACGACTATGTGAAAGCGCTTATGGTAGATCCGCGCATGATAAACGACCCGTATGTACAGAGCAAAATTTACCAGCTCATCAAGAACAGGATAAACGAGGCGAAGGTTGGGGCCGTCAAGGTACACGGTAACTACTCCATCGTGTCCGGCGACCCGTATTCGCTCTGCCAGCATATGTTCGGCATGGATGTCACAGGAATTTTGAAGGCCGGGGAGATCTATAACGGGTACTGGGCGGACGCTGGGGCCGGGAAGCTGGCCTGCTTCAGAGCGCCGATGACATGCCATAACAACATACGGGCCGTCACCGTGAACCGTTCCGAGGAGGCCCGCTATTGGTACCGGCATATGAATACCTGCACGGTGTTCAACTCCTGGGACACGGCGGCGCACGCCTTGAACGGGATGGACAAGGACGGGGATCTGGTGATGCTGACGGATAACAGGGTGCTGGTGGACAGGCTGAACAGCCTGCCGGCGCTGATGTGCGTCCAGCGAAAGGCGAGCAAGAAGATCGCCGGCGAGGAGGACTTTATCCGGGCCAATATCGCCAGCTTCGGAGACGATATCGGAAAGATCACCAACCGCATAACGGCTATGTTTGAAGTCCAGGCGCGGTTTCCGAAGGACAGCGAGGAATACAGGATGCTGGATTACCGCATCAAGTGCGGACAGCTTTACCAACAAAACGCGATAGACAAAGCAAAAGGAATTATTGCAAAGCCTATGCCGAAGGAGTGGCACGACCGGCATCACGCGCTGGCGATAGAGGACCCGGATAAAAGGAGGCTGTACCTGTCCATTCTGGCGGATAAGAAGCCGTATTTCATGCGCTATATCTATCCGGACCTTATGAAGCAATACAACGCATACATACGTAATACGAACAAAAAGGCACAGAGGGAGTTTTCCCTGTCCGTGGAGGAGCTGATGGCGAAGCCGGAGGCGGAGCGCAGCGACAGGGAGAACGAGTTCGTGCGCTACTATCTGAGCCTGATGCCTGTCGGTATCGGGGATTGCGTGACCAACAAGATCTGCCGGAGGTTCGAGCAGGCCTTTGACGGGTATGTTGGACGCCGTAACGCCGCTTCCGATTTTGACTATACGGTCATGAAGAGCGGGGCCGAGTACAGCTCCGCGCAGTATAACGCTATCCTCCGGCTGTTTGAGGATTATAACAGGCGTATTCGCGACTACACGGTATTTGCCGGCAGGGAGCGGGTGGACCCGGACGAGGTGATCGCCAGCATGTATATGATGAAGGTGGAGTTTAGGAACGCCTGCGACGCCGTCTGCTCCAACGCCCAGACGCTGTGCGACATCCTGCTGGATATCTGCTACAGAAGGAGCTGTACGAAGAAATTCGCCTGGAGCATGTGCGGGAAGGAGATCATTGGAAATCTCCTGAAGAAAAACGGCGGCTTGATCCGCTTCCCCGTGCCGGACCCGGAGGGCGCTGTCATGTTTGGCGGGAACAGGTTTACGTTTATTGAGAAAAGGATCGGAGAGAATGAATGAGTATTGTTTTGAATGAGAGAGAGTGGGCGGAAAACGCCATTGCCAGCCGACAGCTGGGGAGAAGTCCCATGGAGACCCTGAACCGGGTGGCGCGGTACTATTACCAGTGCGAGGGCTACAGGAGGAAGGAGGTCAAGCAGAAGGTAGCGGATTTCCTTTTGCAGTGCGACCCCGGCGTCATTCTGGTCAAATGGGAGGGCACGATAGACAGGCTCGCCCGGACGGCGGGGAAGTACAAGCTCATCGAGCTGGACGGGGTGGACGTGACGGAGGAGGAGCTGCGGATCATCGCCTCGCTGGATGGCAAACAGGCGCAGAGGCTTGCCTTTACGCTCCTGTGTGTCGCAAAATATTGGAATGAGGCACAGCCCAACGATAACGGGTGGGTGAATACATCGGATAAGGACGTCATGAACATGGCGAACATCAAGACATCTGTCCGCCGGCAGAGCATGCTTCTCCACGAGATGAAGAAGGCGGGGCTTATCAGATTCAGCAAGCGTGTCGACAGTCTCAATATTCAGGTGAAGTTCATAAAGCCGGACAGCCCCGTGAAAATACATATAGAGGATTTCAGAAATATCGGGAACCAGTATCTGATGTACTGCGGAGAACCGTTCATTAAATGCGACCTGTGCGGCCTGACCATCAAGAAGAAAAACAACCGCCAGAAGTACTGCCCGGACTGCGCCGCCGAGATGTATATCCGCAAATCCGTGGAGTCCGTCATGGGAAATCGCGGCGGCCAGAGACGGCAGGCGGACAAAACTGCCGCTGTTTGAATTTAGAAAACGCCCGCATCCCTTGAGGCTCAAGGGATGCGGGCGCACGTGAGGCAGTGATTATATTGAATACATATATATGCTTTTTTGTATACTAAAAAAGCAAAAAATTGAAATAAAGGATGATGAAATTTGGTCGCAATTTCCGCTAAAGAGAAGAAAGCAATTATCGGGACATATCCGCGCGCGAATATCGTTCGGACGGTCAGGCAAAAGTCAAAGCGGCACCGCTATTATATGGCGGAGGAGCGCGGGCCCATGGAGCTTCTGCGCCGCTTGCGCGGCGGCAATGGCAGGCCTTCCGGGAAGGACACGGGTAATCCGAGAGACCGCCGATGATCCGGGCCGGAATACGGAAGATGATGGGAGGGATCGCAGGTGGATTTAGCACAAAAGCATGACGAAAGCAATATTGCCTACCATAAGCGTCTTGTCTACGGGAAGCTCGTTGACAAGACGCTTTCTGATATCGACTATACGGAGCTGGCCGAGGCCTTGTACGGACAGCCGTATTCTCCAGACGTGGCGCGGCGCATGATCTACGGGAGCAAGCGCACGCTTGACGCGCTGGCGGAGGACGCGGAGCATGATATCGAGGGCGCGGACATCTTAGGGGAGCTGGACGCGAAGAAGCTTGAGCTTCAGAAGGAGCGCCAGCGGTTTTTTGACCAGAGAGCCGCCTTCAATAAGCTGGTGCGGGAGAGATCACGCCAGGAGGAGCTGAACGACATCCTCCGCTCCGCCGTGACGGGTGGGAGCCTGCCTGTTTTGCAGTACGAGCCGGCGGGGGACACGCGCATATACGGGGACAACGATCTTCTGGTGAGTCTGAACGACATCCACTACGGGGCAAAGGTTGACAATTACTGGAATACATACAACTCGGACGTGTGCCGGGAGATGATGGCGCGGTATCTGGATAAGGTCATTTCCATAGGGCACATGCACAAGAGCGAGAATTGCATTGTGTGGGCGAACGGCGATCTTATCAGCGGGTCGATCCATCACTCCATCTCCGTCACGAACAAGGAGAACGTCATCGAGCAGATCATGGGCGTGTCGGAGCTGATCGCGCAGTTCCTGGCGGAGCTGAGCAAGCATTTCGCCAATGTGTATTATACGAGCGTTTCCGGTAACCACAGCCGCATGGACACCAAGGAGAGGGCGCTCAAGGACGAGCGGCTGGACGATCTGGTGGAGTGGTATCTGGAGGCGCGGCTCCAGAGCTTCCCGAATATAACCGTCAACGCCGGAAACAGGGTAGACGAGACGATGTACCTTTTGAATGTGCGCGGAAAGGTATACTGCGGCGTGCATGGGGACTTCGACGAGACGCCGGGAAAGATACAGACGCTCCAGACGATGGCGGGGGTTCCGGTATACGCCGTTTTGTCGGGGCACCTGCACCACAATAAAATCGACAGCGTCCAGGGCGTAAGGACCGTCATGGCCGGGAGCTTCCTGGGGATGGACGACTACTGCGTCCAGAGGCGCATCTTCGGAAACGCGGAACAACTCGTATGCGTCTGCGATGAGAGCGGGATCGTGTGTACGTACGATATTCCTCTGCAATAATGGGCTGGCATTACTGCCCCGGTCCACCACATCACGGGGAAATTCCCCGCCAAATCACCGAACAGAACCCGGCACGCCTCTCGCCGCGACCCTGCGTGGGCTTTCTCTGCCCCCCTCGGGCCGTTGCCCGATGGGAAAGGAGGAGCGAAGTCTGCGACTGAGTCTGGCCGCTCTGCGGCCAGAGGAGGTATCGCGGCTTCCGCGACGACGCGGACCACGCCGGGTCATTTTTGTGCCCAGAAGTTAGTAAAGGCTAACTTAAACAAACTATTATGAAAGCGAGGTGGCTTGAATGCCACGTAAAACACGGCAAAATGACATCACAAGCCCCGAGCTTTTGGAGAAGGTCAATCCTGACAACAGGAGGCTGAAGCAGGACTTTCTCTCCTATCTGCGTTCGATCCAGCGGAGTCCCAAGACGATAGCCGGGTATTCGAATGACCTGGATATCATGCTGACGTGGAACTATCTGCACAACAACGATAAGGACTTTGCGAAGATTTCGAAGCGGGATTGGGCGGCGTTCCAGAACTGGCTGATCAACGAAAACGGCAACTCCCCGGCCAGAGTGCGCCGGCTGAAGGCCGCCGTCTCGTCCATGAGCAATTTTATTTGCAATATTTTGGATGATGAGGAGAAATTCAAGGATTTTCGCTCGACCATTCGGAAAATCGAAAGCCCTGCCCTGCAACAAGTGAGGAAGAAGACTGTGTGGACGGACGAGGCGTTGGACGCTCTTTTGACGGAGCTGACGGAGAAGGGGCAGTACAAGAAGGCCTGTATGCTGGCGCTGGCTATGTGCAGCGGCAGGCGGAAGGCGGAGCTGTGCCGGTTTCGGGTGGACGACTTCAAGGCGGAGAACCTTGTGTGCGGCGGGGCACTCTATAAGACGAGCGAGCCTATCCAGACAAAGGGCTTCGGCCTTGGGAAGTATATTTACTGCTATACACTTGCCAAAAAATTCAAACCGTACCTGGACAGGTGGATGGCGTACAGGGCGGAGCACGGCATCGAGAGCGAGTGGCTGTTTCCGTCAGAGGAAGAGCCGGACAGGCAAATCAGCGAGTCGACGCTTAACAGCTGGGCTGTTACCTTCAGCCGTATGACCGGCGATGATTTTTACTGGCACTCCCTGCGGCATCATTTCACCACGAGTTTGGCCAAAGCTGGGCTGCCGGACGGCGTGATACAGAAGATCGTCGGCTGGGAGTCTGCCGATATGGTGGGCGTCTACAAGGACATCAGCGCCGAGGAGCAGATCGCCCAGTATTTCAGCGAGGACGGCGAGATCCGCACAGACGCGCGGAAAAGCGTAACGGATTTATAACACAAGGAGATAAAGGGATGAACGTTTATAAGAAAGACTTCGTCAATCAGTTGATGGAGAAGTATCACTATACAAAATCGTCCGCAACGAGTCTTGTGGACGATTTTTTAAATGTGGTAGAGGACAATATGGAAAAGGGAAATGCCATATTCTTCTACGGCTTTGGCTGTTTCGACATGATCGAGCGGAGGGCCAGAAGCACTGTCAACCCGCAGACCAAGGAGCGGTGCCCCGTGCCAGCCCATTGGGTGCCCCGGTTCTACCCCGGTAGAAGGCTCCGCAGGGCCGTGAAGAAGTGGGAGGACAACGAGAAGAGGGGGTTGAGCTGATATGGCGGACGCCCCTAAGCGCAAACGGCTGGAGAAGACACCTCTCCCAGATTTGCCTGCGGGTAATCAGCGGTTCGTCTGCTGCCGGTGCGGCACGGCCTTCAGCCGCCAGAAGGGGTATTTTCCCGTGAGTCACAGCCCTATGTACAGGTCGTCCGGGTATCTGCCCTGGTGCAACGACTGCGTTGAAAAGATGTACGACGGTTACCGCCGGGAGCTGGAGGACGACCGCGCCGCGATGAAGCGGATGTGCATGAAGATGGATCTCTATTGGAGCGACGCCATCTATGACATGGTGGAGCGGACGGCGGGCGTGAATTCGCGTATTCGCAATTACATAGGGAAGACGAACATTGTGCGCTTTATCGACAAGACGTTTGACGACACCCTCCGGGAGGACAGCGCGGCGGAGAAGATAGCGCTTCCGGGGGCAGAAAAGCTTCAGGCGGGGTACCTGCCGGAGGAAGAGGCCGTGGAGGTGGAGATCCCGGACGATGTCAGGCTCTTCTGGGGGCCCGGCTATACGCCGGGCATGTACCTGGAGCTGGAGGACCGCCGGAAGTACTGGATGTCGCAATACCCGGACGGGTACAAGACCGACGCCGGGGAGGACGCCATTATCCGGCAAATCTGCAACGTGGAGATCGACATCAACCACGACAGGGCCGCCGGGAAGGACCCGGACCGCAAGATCAATACGCTGAACAACCTGATCGGCAGTATGAATCTGCGCCCCGCCCAGCGAAAGACGGACGAGCGGGACGCGGGGCTGGAGACGATGCCGTTGGGGGTCGGGCTCCAGAAGTGGGAATATTTCAGGCCCCTGCCGCCGACGCCCGATGACCGCAAGGACGAGCACGGGATCATTCGGAATATCATCACGTGGTTTTTCGGTCATGCCTGCAAGATGGTCGGGCTTAAGAACAGCTATTGCAAGATGTACGAGGACGCGATGGCCAAGCTGCGCGTCAATCATCCCGAGTACGACGAGGAGGATGACGACACCGTACTGAGCGATATCTTCGGCTCCGAGCACAGCGGTGATACATGATGGCCGGCGAGAATAATACGGGCAGCAGGACGCAGAGGGTCATCGAGGGGATGGCGATTTGGGGGAGCTACTACCGGGCGAACATAGACATATTCGTTGAGGACTACCTGCAAATCGACTTCCTGAAATGGTTCCAGAAAATACTGCTCGTCATGATGGACAGGTGCCGCGTCTTCGTCTGGATCGCGGCGCGCGGTATGGGCAAGTCGTTCCTCATCGCCCTGTTTGCGGTGATACGCTGTATCCTGTACCCCGGTACAAAGGTCGTCATTACGGCCGGAACGCGCGGACAAAGCATAAACGTGCTTGAAAAGATTCAAACGGAGCTAATCAAAAGGTCAAAACCGTTGGAGAACGAGATCGATATGTCTGAATCGAAGTTCTCTGGCCAGGACGCGAAGATACTGTTTAAGAATTCAAGCTACATCAAGGTCGTTACCGCGTCGGATAACGCCCGCAGTAACCGCGCGAATATTCTGATCGTCGACGAGTTCCGTATGGTCAAAAAGGACACCGTCGATACGGTTCTGAAGAAGTTCCTGACCAGCCGCCGGATGCCTCCGTATAAGGATCTGACGGAGGAGGAGCGGAAGGCGGAGTACGCCAAAGAACCGAATAAGTCGTTTTTTCTGTCCTCGGCTTAACGAAATAGGCCGCCGGTGCAGTAATGTGCCGTGTTTAAATCCATTGAATTGCTGGGAACCCCTTAGAGCCGCGCAGACCACAACATAAGAATGAAACAGGTCTATGTGTGACGGTTTAAAAACTGTGCGGATTGGGCAATCAGCAGCGAAGCTCCGAATAGGAGAACGTTCAACGACTATCCCTTTACGGGAGTAGGCTGTAAGCTTCTGACAGCCGAAGCGGTGGACGCCCGGGAACGGGCGAAGATATAGTCTGAACTTTGCGGAAACACAAAGATAACGGGAGGCTTGGCGAGCCGTTTACTTGTGAAGCTGCGCATTTAGAGATTGGTGCGTCACAAGAAACAATCACAAGTAATTATCCGACAAACAATATGTATTTCAAAGATCATTGGTCATACAACAAGACGCTTGACACGTTCAGGATGATGCTGGACGACAACAAGACGGACTTTGTGTGCGGTCTGCCGTATCAGCTCTCTATCCAGGAGGGACTTTTATTCCCGGAGGACGTGGAGAGCGATATGCTGGAAAGCGACTTTAACGAAATAAAGTGGAGCATAAACATTTCTGTGCTCCTAAAACCTATTGAACCCGTTGCTCACGGGGGTATCGTGGCGACACGATGCTAACAGGGAAACTCTAAGCACGTATGTGTAAGACAACCCTGTGCCAAGCTGAATTAACTTATTTAAAAGGCATTTCAAATATGTTGATTCAGAAGGTGCAACGACCATCGAAAGCTATAAATCCATAAGAGCTGTTGGACAGCCGGGTTGAAAATAAGGCGGAAACGCACGAAGCGAGTAGAGTACACCGGGGATGAGCGCCGGTGGAAGCGGTAGGGGCAGTGTATGAACACTGTCGTGATATGGTCTAAACCCAATGAAATACTGCGAAAGCAGGGGTAATAATTAGGAGATGGAAGCGACGTTCTTCGGGGACGAGGACGGTTCCTTTTTCGAATTTGACTCAATCGCCAAGAACAGGAAGATACAGTACCCCATGCTGCCGGACAGGCTGTCCACGCTTCTCCCAAACGGGCAGAAGCTGAGGATCACGCCGAAGCAGAACGGGGAGATCAGGATCCTGTCGGCGGATATCGCCCTGATGTCCAGCAAGAAGAACAACAACGACGCCACGGCGATCTTCATCAATCAGATGCTCCCCACCAAGTCGGGGAGATATTCAAACAACATTGTCTACTGCGACAGCGCCGAGGGGCTCCACACGGAGGATCAGGCGCTGATGATCCGGAAGCTGTACGACGAGTACCGGTGCGACTATATCGTTCTGGACTGCGCCGGCGTGGGTCTGGGCGTCTTTGACGCGCTGGTGAGGGAGCTGGTAGACCCGGCGACAGGGGAGAGCTATCCAGCTCTGTCATGCTGCAACAGCCCCGAGATGGCGGAACGCTGTACAGTCCCGGGGGCGGAGAAGGTGATTTGGGCCATCAAGGGCAACCCCGCCTTTAACTCCGAGTGCGCGGTTCTTCTGCGTGAGGGGTTCAGGAGCGGGAAGATCCGTCTCCTGGTGACGGAGTATGACGGGGAAGGGGCGCTCTCTGAGATGAGGGGCTACGCCAATCTTTCTCCCCAGGAGAAGCTTTCGTTGCAGATGCCGTATATCCATACGACGCTCCTGATCAACGAGCTCGTCAAGCTCCAGCACGAGGAGAACTCCGGCAAAATCAAGGTGTTCGAGCGCAGCGGTATGCGCAAGGACCGCTATTCCAGCTTGAGCTATAACTATTTTGTGTCCACACAGCTGGAGCGGAAACAGCAGAGGCGCAACAACTCCGATCAGAATATCAGCAGTATGTTTATCTTTAAACCCCCAAAAAGTATTTTAAAGAAAGGTGGTGGGAGGTAGTTGGCAAAAAGAGCCATAAAGCGCGTGCCCGGTCAGGCCTGGGCACGGCTGGGAACGGCGCAGGACGCGGAAATGGTACAGCATGAGCGGACGGCCGCCGTGAACGGCGCGAAGGTATCGAGTATGTTCAGAGTGCCCGACAGGTTTGCCATTCTGAACAGGCTCATCACGAGAGACCTGAACGGGAACTATCAGACTCCCACCTTCTCTCGCTATACCAAGGACGACATCAACACATACCTTCAGAACCCGTATAACTATGAGAAGCAGATCCGCCAGGCCGTCACGTACATATACGGTGCGAGCTCCCATTTCAGGCGGCTCATACAGTACTTCACATCGCTTTCCGATCTGGCGTATGTGGTGTCGCCCTCCCGGATAGACCCGTCAACGGCGAATCCAAAGAGCGTAAACAGGAACTACCGCAGAGTTTTGAACACGTTGACGGCGATGAGCGTCAAGACGCAGTTTCCGAAGATCCTGACCGTATGTCTCAGGGAGGACGTGTTCTATGGGACGATGTGGGTGACGGCGGACAGCATCACCATCCAGCAGCTGCCCTCCGATTTCTGCGCCATCTCGTCCATCGAGGGGAACGTCTTTAACGTCACCTTTGACTTCTCCTATTTTGACAGCCGGTCTGCCTACCTGCCGTTTTACCCGGAGGAATTCCGGAGGAAATACGACGCGTATCAGAAAAACCGGAACGGCATGAGGTGGCAGGAGCTGGACGCCCCTACGTCGTTTGCCATCAAGTGCAACAACGACATACCGGACTACGCGATCCCGCCGTTTGTGGGCGTGCTCCGGGAGATCTATGACATAGAAGACTATAAACAGCTCAAAAAATCCAAAGCGGCGCTGGAAAATTACGCCGTGCTGGTGATGACGCTGGGCGTGGACAAAGAGGGCAATTGGCAGATGGATCTGGACAAGGCCAAGGAGTTCTGGCGCAATCTGGACGCCGTTTTGCCGGAGGAGATCGGGTCGATCCTGACGCCCATGCCCATCACCAAAATCGGGTTTGAGAAGTCAAACACGGGAGACACGGACACGATCGCCGAGGCGGAACAGAACCTGTTCACATCCGCCGGCGTCTCCAGCCTGCTCTTCAACAACGACAAGGCGTCGGCCAACGCCCTGACCCTTTCCATCAAGGCCGATCAGGCCATCACCTTCGGCATTGTCAAAAGCATCGAGGACATGGTCAACCGGTATATCCAGGCGCAAAGCTACGGGAAGAATTTTAAGGTCACATTCCTCGATTGCAGTCCGTACAACCGGAAGGAGCTGGGGGATATGTACCTGAAAGCCTGTCAGTACGGCGTGCCAATGGTCTCCTACTACGGCGCGTCCCAGGGGCTCGGGCAGGCTGAGCTTGACAGCATGAACTTCCTGGAGAACGACGTATTGAAAATCAAGGAGAAGTTCATTCCGCTCCAAAGCTCCTCTACCCAGAGCGCCGCCACGGCGGCAGAGGGCGGCGGCGCCACCGATGAAGGGGGCGCGCCGCAGAAGGACCCGGAGGATCTGAGCGAGAGCGGTGAGCAGAACAGGGAGGACGCCTGATGAACGGACGTTTTATTTATGTCTTCGGCAGGGATGAGCGCGACGCTCTGCTGGCGAGCGGATACACTTTGCTTAAAAGTGACCGGGATAAAGATGTATATATCTTCGTAAATAAAAGCAATCAGGATCGCGCGCTGTTTGAGAAAATGCAATGCGCGTTTTCCGATACGCTGACGCTGTGACCCGCCGGGTCATCAACGCGCTGACCGCCATGGTTCCCATGGCAGTATTATTATGCCAAAAGGTGGTGAGATCTGTTTGAGCGAGCGGAGCATGAGCATTGTTTTTTCTTCCAGCTTTGACCGCCTGACCGAGTTTAATTCGTCCTTCGACAAGGGCGTGCTGCGCGTCTGCTACGTGGGCAAGAACCGCAACAACAGCTTTATCAGCAAAGAGACCTTTGAACGCTGTATGGGCAGCATTTACAACTGTCCGATCGTCTGCCGGTACGACAGGGAGTTGGACGAGATCGGGGCTCACGATATGGAGCTGGTGCGGTCGGACGATGGGCTTTCCATTGTCAACCTGACAAGCCCTGTTGGTGTGATCCCGGAGAGCGCCAGATACTGGTGGGAGGAGATCGAGGAGGACGACGGCGCTATCCACGAGTATTTGTGCGTGGAGGCGCTTCTCTGGAAGCGCCAGGAGGCGTACGAGAAAATAAAAGAGAACGGCATCACCGACGAGTCCATGGAGATCACCATTCAGGAGGGCTCCATGAGGGACGGGGTGTACGTGATCGAGCGGTTCGAGTTTACGGCATTCTGCCTGCTGGGTACGGCGGAGCCGTGTTATGAATCCGCCGCTCTCGTGATGTTCTCCAAGGACGGCTTTAAGGCAAAGCTGGATGAGATGATGCGGGAATTTAAGGAAAATTGTTCTACGGCGCAACCCTCGCAAGAGGATGCCATACAAAAGAAAAATGATTCGGAAGGAGGAGATGAAGCATTGGATGAGAAGAAGGCCCTGATGGCTCAGTACGGGCTGGACGAGGATGCCCTTGGATTCAACCTTGAGGATTACTCCGTCGAGGAGCTGACAGCGAAGTTCGAGGAGCTTAAAAGGGGCGGACAGAAGGATCCGAAGGAGGACGAGCGCTTTGCTCTGGCCGAGCAGTTCCGCGAAGAGCTTATCAGCGCTCTGGGCGCTGTGAAGGTAGATACCTGTTTCGGTGAGATGAGCCGCTACTGGTACGTGGACTACGACAGCGAGGTCATGGAGGTCTATTGCTACGACCAGGAGGACTGGAACCTGTACGGGTTTACCTATTCCATGAACGGCGACCATGTGGTTATTGACTTCGACAGCAAAAAGCGCAAGAAGTTCGCCATCACGGATTTCGACGAGGGGGAGCAGACCGCCGCGTTCGCGGCTGTGTATTCCGCTATTTCCGCGCAGTACACCCAGAACGACACGCAGTGGGCGGAGAAGTACCAGGCCGTTTCCGATAAGATCGCTTCCATGGAGTCTGAGCTCAGTGCGCTCAGAAGCTTCAAGGCCGGCGTTGAGACGGAGAAGGCGAACGAGGAGCGGGCAGAGATCCTGTCCAGGTTCAGCGATCTTGCCGGCGTGGAGGCGTTCGAGGCGCTTCGCGGCGACAGCGGCGGCTATTCCCCGGAGGAGCTGGAGGAGAAATGCTATGCCATCCGCGGTCGGAACCAGACACAGAAGTTCTCCCTCTCGCAAGGCCAGAAGACACCTAAGCTCCCAGTGGAGAAGCGGGGAGAGGACGACACGGAGCCATACGGAGGCGTTTTCGCCAAGTACGGGATCCGGCGTAAGTAATCAATACATTTTTAAAAAAATAAAGGAGGAATCATTTCATGGCATACACAGTGATTCGTACCGACCTGATGAGCGGTACCAAGCAGCCTGCCGACCTGGTATCCCTTCGTTTCTACGAGACGGAGAGCCCCAAGGAGGTCGAAAACGGCGTTATCGCCAAGCTTGAGGCCCTGGAGGAGGGCGAGCGCGAGGTCTGGAAGGCCAAGGCGGCTGTTGCCGGCGACGACCTGAACGAGTGCGTCGTTATCGCCGGCGTTGAAATGATGTATGACGAACGCAAGCGAAATCTGGACGAGTACATCAACGAGGCCGGCAAGATCACGAGGGGGTATATCCTCCGCAGCCGCAATCTGTTCTCCGTGACCAAGGAGGGCTTTGAGGACGGCACCGTTCCCACTGTCGGTCAGGACGTTGCCATCGGCACCGGCGGCAAGCTGAAGGCCAACACCGCCGGCCTTGGCAAGTGCGTCCACATCGAGGTCGTGGGCCGGTACACCTACTACACCATCCAGATCGGCAAGACAGAGTCTGCCGCGGAATAAGAGAGAGGAGTGATACACAATGGCTGAAATGAATGACATCATCAAGGTTGCCGTTGACGCCTATCGCGGCAAGGTGCAGGACTATACCGTCGGCCAGTCTATGGAGCTTCTGCAAAAGGCACTGGTAGAGGCCAACGGCGGCAGCACCACACTGAACTATAAGAACATCCGTGACGGCAAGTGCCAGGGTCTGTTCACCCTGATCGAGGAGATCCTGAGCCGCACCGTGGTGGAGGGCCTGCAGGGTGACGAGTACTTTAACGCCCTGGTGGACTTCCGCAATGTCGCCGAGGGCGACCAGAACCTGTTTCTGGTGGAGGACAGCAACCTGTTCGTCGTGGCCGACGCCGCCGACGGCACCCAGGGTATCCGCCGTCAGCGCCTGGGCGGGGTGACGGAGACCAGTATCCCCACCAGCATGAAGTATGTGAAGATCTACGAGGAGCTGAACCGCGTGCTGTCCGGCCGCGTGGACTTCAACTATTTCATCAACAAGGTCTCCGAGTCCTTCAAGCAGCGTCTGCTCAGTGACGTATACGCCCTGTGGAGCGGCGCCACCTCCGAGGACTTTGGCGGCGTTACCTACTTCCCCGAGGCCGGCTCTTACGACGAGGACGAGCTGCTGGACCTGGTCGCCCATGTGGAGGCCGCCGCCGGCGGCAAGCCCGCCACCATCGTCGGCACCAAGAAGGCCGTCCGGAATCTGGCTCCCTCTATCCAGGGCTCCGATTCCAAGCGGGATATCTATAACCTGGGCTACTACGGCAAGTTCTACGGGACTCCCGTGGTGGTCACGCCTCAGCGTCACAAGGTCGGCTCCACCGAGTTCGTCCTTCCCGACGACGTGCTGACCATCATCGCCGGCGACGACAAGCCCATCAAGTGCGTGTATGAGGGCAATCCCATTGTCCTGATGGGCGATCCCATGCAGAACGGCGACCTGACCCAGGAGTACCTGTATGGCGAGAAGTACGGCATCGGCATCGTGCTGGCCGGCGGTAACGCCGGTATCGGCCGTTACGACATGAGCGAGTAATTCTTTAAAAATCGGCGTAAAGCCCGCCGGGTATCCGGCGGGCTTTACCGGCATGAAAGGGAGAGAACAGTATGGCTGTAAAAAATACCGAAATAAAGCGCGAGGAAACGGGGGCCGTTCAGCCGGAGGCGGAGACCTTTGCGCCGCAGGCCGGCAAGGCAGAGAAAAAGCCAATCGTCCCTAAGGCGTTTGACCCGAATCAGATCGTGACGGTCTACAACGGGTTCCAGGGGCGGCTTGTCTACCGCAGCAGGAAGACGGGAGAGCGGTTCATCTGGGACGAGTTCGGCGCGGAGCAGGACATGGAGCTTGCGGAGCTTAAAAGCGCGAGGAGCTCAAGCAAAAAGTTCTTTATCAACAACTGGTTCATGTTCGACGACCCGGAAATCATCGCCTACCTTGGGATGACCCAGTATTACAGGTTTGCACTGCGGCTCGACGAGTTTGACGAGCTTTTTACAAAGAGCGCGGGAGAAATCGAGGGTATCATCGGGAAGCTGTCTGCCGGTCAAAAGAAGTCTGTGGCGTATCGGGCCAAGCAGCTCATCGCGGACGGAGCCATTGATTCCAACAGGGTGATCGCCGCGTTGGAGAAGAGCCTTGGCGTCGCGCTGATCGAGCGGTAAGGGGTGCGCCTGTGAGTGTGCCTTACGACGTATTTACCCAGGCGTTTCTGGATAAGGTGACGGAATATGATTTCCCCATCAGAGACTATGAGCGCAATGGGATGATCGACAGATACATGAAGCGGGCCATTGCGGAGTTCGGGAAGATCTGTAAATATGACCTTTTGACGACGGACGACGACATCGTCAGGGAATTTGACGCGGACGTTGCTCCGGAGGATATGGACGAGCTGGCGGATATCATTTCGGAGGGGATGCTTGTCCAGTGGATGAGGCCGTATGTGTACAAGCAGGAGAACCTGGAAAACGCCATGAACACGCGGGACTTTACCACCTATTCTCCGGCCGAGCTGACGCGGCAGGTCAAGGAGACCTACAACGGCGTCAGGCGGGACTTTACGAATATGATGCGGGAGTATTCGTATAACCACGGCGACCTGACGGATCTGCACCTATGAAGAAAATCAGTACGGTGAGCGGCGTTCCCATGGATGCCGAGGTCCTGTATGGGTACCTGCACGGTCTTGTGAACCGCTTCTTTAAAATTCTCCCTATGCGTGAGAGCGGGGAGGGCTCGCTTACGGAATACATGCAAAGCTTCCAGCTGGAGCTGATCGGATGTGCGGAGCTTGTCGAGGCGATCCATGGCGATCCGGACTATATGTCTCTTTTATCTATTCTGCAATATCTGATCGGCAGCCCGGAGGCGCCCGTACATGTATTCAAGCGGGAGGTCTTTAAGGCCATCACCATTTGCAACAAGCTGAAATCACGGTACGCCGCGCTGGGAAAGGGGGAGTGAGATGGACGTTTGGAATTCTTATCAGTCCAGACTTGCCGCCCGCGGCGGCACGGTACGGGATGTCCGTTTAAACCGGGAGCGCGGCTTTCTGGGCAGGAAGCTCCCGAACCATCTCTCTTACCACCGCGTTCTAATGGACGGCGCTGAGCGCCAGGTCGCCATTATCAACAGCGACAATCTGAACCAGAAAACCGTATGCTCCATGCCGGGAGAGGAGATCCTGTGTGGGGCGATGGTGCAGTGGGCGGGCAACCACTGGCTGGTCACGGAGGTGGACGCTAACAACGAGGTGTACACAAAGGCGATCATGCTCCAGTGCAACTATCCGCTCAGGTGGATCGCCGGCGACGGGAACATCATCGAGCGGTGGTGTATCATCGACGACAGCACGAAATACCTGACCGGCGAGACGGTGAGCTCCTACAACGAAAACGGTATGGTGCTGGGAGACACCAGAATGACCATGACCATCGCGCGGGACGAGTACACCGTACAGTTTACCCGCGAGAACAGGTTCCTGATCGACGACTTTGACTCCCATACGGTGCTCGCGTACCGCCTGTCAAAGCCGTTTAAGGTCGGCGGGGTGTACAACGGGCACGGCGCTATGCGCTTCGTTCTGACGGAAGTGAACACCGAGAAGGACGACAACCTTGAGCTGCACATCGCCGATTACTATAAGCGCTTCCCCAGGAAGACAGACCCTGAGCCGGTGGAGCCCGGTGAGACGCAGACCCCGGGCGGGAAGAAGGTGTGGCTATGAGCTGTAAGGAGCTCTATGGGCTTGACGAGCTGTTTGACTATAAAAATCAGCTCATCGACGATCTGCTGAAAAGCAGAAAGGTCCTGTGTCTTTTGAGTGAGGACGGCAAGACGCCCCGCCGCCCGGAGGAGCTGGTGTACAGGCAGATATTCCCCTATGAGTATGTGCCGGACACGGTGGAGCACGGGCAGACGTTCATCTGCTGTGAGGTGGACATCAGGAGGACACAAAACAAGACCTATCTGATGCCGGAGCTGTACGTGTGGGTCTTCACCCACAAAAGCCTGCTCCGTCTGCCGGAGGGCGGCGTTCGGGTGGACAGGCTCTGCTCGGAAATCTCCGGCATCATCAACGGGAGCCGCCTGTATGGGCTGGGGGAGCTGGATCTGCGCTCCGCCACAAGATTTTCGCCCATTGCGAACTATCAGGGCAGGCTCCTGACCTTTGACGCGGTGGACTGGAACCGGCTATCCCCGACGGGGAAACGGATACCGGCGAACAGAAAGCGTGACTAAATGCCGTCACGTCATCTGCTCTACCAGCGGGAGTACCCCATCAACGACCGGATCAGTATCAGGATACCGACCATAGGGGAGGTACTTCCCCAGGAGGACGCCTACTATGGCATGATCTCCATGCTAACCGCGACCCCCTACGACATGATGGTCCAGCTGGACGACATCGGGATCGACTACACGTCCATCGACGACTACGACCTATTCATCATGGTGCTCAACATGATCAAGCGGGAGGACACGTCCCTGATCTTCGGAGATCTGGATCTCAGTAAATTTGAGGTCATGATCAATCCACAGAACAACATGGTGGTTTTGCGGGACAACGCGTCGGGGACGATGATCGACCGCGGCATATACAACGAGATATGCGCGGCCATCCGGGCTATCCATCACCTGAAGCGAAACCCGCGCAAGCCGGGCAATCAGGAGGCGAAGGCGTATTTTCTCAAACGGGCGAGGGTCAAAATGAACCGGAGAAGGACGGTCGTAGAAAATTCACAGCTGGAGGAGCTGATCATCGCCATGGTCAACACAGAGCAATTCCCCTATGGGTTCGAGGAGGTGCTTGACCTGACGGTATATCAGTTCAATGAGAGCGTGCGTCAGGTCATTAAGAAAATCGACTACGACAACAGGATGCACGGCGTTTATGCCGGCACCGTTGACGCGAAGAGTCTTAGCCAGGACGACCTGAACTGGCTGACGCATCAATAATACTACATAAATCTATAAGGAGGAAGGTACCATGAACATCAATATTGGCGATATCGCGATCACCAGTCTTGAGACTATCACCGCGTTCGATATCGTAACGGGTTAAATTAGGTCAATTTGCTTTGACATAAGATAGCTCGGCAAGTTGGAAACAGCTTGCACTAACGATCCCCTTAATTGCTGGAAACCCCTTAGAGACAGGTTCACCACAGCACAGCCATGAAACATGGGCAGATGCGACGGTTCAAAAAGAATCTGGATTGGGCAATCAGCAGCCAAGGCCTGAACAGGGCAAGGTTCAACGACTATCCCGGCAGCGGGAGTAGAGGTAAGCGCCTCGAAATGGGGGACCCTAAACCACGGCAACGTGGCATGGTGAAGATATAGTCTGTGCTTTGCGGAAATCGCAAAGGTGCGCGTGATGGCGCCGGACCAGTTTAGCGAGCTGGATATTGTGTGTATTTTCCCTGTTATGTCAGGGGGTGTTTTTATAAGCTCATCAATGAAATATAGCGACGGTTTTTGGAGGGTGTATGTACATATCAATAAGATCAACGGAAAACGATATGTTGGTATCACCTCCCAAAAGGTAGAGTATCGGTGGGATTATGGGAACGGATATAAGAACAACAAATACTTTACCGCAGCTATACAAAAATACGGATGGGACAATTTTGAACATATTGTTTTGTACAATAATCTTTGCAAGCAGGACGCTGTCGAAAAAGAAATCGAGCTGATTGCCAAGTGGAACACGAAGGACAGGAGGTTTGGATATAATCTGACGGATGGCGGCGAGGGTATACACGGGTATGATCCTCCTGAAGAGCTCCGCAAGCTGTGGTCTGATCTGCGACGTGGAACAAAACGATCCGCAGAAACGAAGGCCCGCATGTCTTTATCATCCTCCTTTAGAAGGCCGGAGATACAGCAGAAGTCCATTGAATCCAGAATAAAGGCTGTATCCGCGTATACGTTAGACGGTGAGTATGTACAAACCTTCAATTCCATCGTGGAAGCTGGCAATACACTCGGATTGTCAAACGCACAGCGAAAGCACATAACTGACTGCTGCAAAGGCAGTCGTAAATCTGCAGGCAATTATATTTGGAAATACACACAATGAATTTGAACATTTCAGGATTTTCGTTTTACTCTGGACGAGCTTCAGAACGCTACGATTTCTCAGAGCCAGGAGAAGACCGACATCACCGGTAAGCAGGGCCGTAAGCTGAACTCCCTGAAGCGCAACAAGGCCATCACCATCAGCGGCGACAACGGCCTTGTGTCCGCGGGGCTTATGGAGCTCCAGACCGGCGGCAAGTTCGAGGAGAAGACCACACCCGTTCTGTGGACGGACTATCTCACCGTTGCCAGCGGTAAGGCCATTACCAACTTCAAGGCCATCGGCACCAAGGGCAACGAGATCGAGAAGCTGTATCTCAAGAACACCAACGGTACGCTCGGCAAGCCGCTGACCCAGTCCGCCACCGCCGACGAGGAGGGCCATTTTGCCTATAACCCCGAGTCCAAGGAGATCTCCTTCTATGAGAGCTCGGTGCCCGACGGCACGGAGATCTGCGTGTTCTATCACCGTCAGATCAAGGCCAACGTCCTGGAGAACATGAGCGATACCTATTCCGAGAAGTGCACCCTGTATGTGGACGCCACCGGCGAGGACACCTGCGCCAACGTGTACCACATCCAGTTCTACATCCCCAAGGCCGACTTCGACGGCAACTTTGAGCTGACCATGGGCAACGACCAGACCGTCCATTCCTTTGAGGCCGAGGCTCTGGCCGGCGCCTGCGGCACCTCCGGCACCTACTTCACCTACACCATTTTCGAGGCTGAAGCTGACGACGCCGCGTAAGGCGGGTGACGGGTATGCCGAAGGTAACAAGGGTGTGCCGGGTCTGCGGCAAGACATATGAGGCCTGCCGCTCGACCGATAAGATCGCCGGCGTGTTCCGGTGGCAGGATGTGGCCTGCTCTCTGGAGTGCGGCGCGGAATATCTGCGCCGCGTCAATGAGGCCAGGCATCCGGCCCCGGAGGAGCCGCCGCGTGCGGAAAACGCCGCCAAGCGCAAAGGAAAGCGCGCGGCGAAAATACCCGTCTCTACGGAAAATTCCGTGGAGACGGAAGCCGACAGCGGGGCGGGCGGCGAACTGCCGTCCGCGTCATAAAACATCGGAAGGGCGGGTTACCCGCCCTTCCGCTTTCTTTGCGGGAAGGGAGGTGAAGACGGTTGAGCGATACATCTAAATATAATGTAGATATGGACGCGGCCAGACGCACATACAACGGGATCGTGTTTGACTCCGTTCTGGAGATGCGTTATTACCGGGACGTACTTTGTCCGTTAGAGAAGAGCGGCGATATCGTGTACTGCGAATTGCAGAAGCCGTATGAGCTGCAACCGGAGTTCGTCCACGATGAGAAAACGGTACAGGCCATCCGGTATGTGGCGGATTTCTTCGTCCGCTATCGGAACGGCCATGAGGAGGTCATCGACACGAAGGGATGCCCGGACAAGACGGCGCTCATGAAGAGAAAGATGTTCTGGTATAGGTACCCGGAGGTCCCATACCGGTGGATATGCTATTCCAAATTAGACGGCGGGTGGTGCGATTATGAGTTCGTCAAGAAACAGCGCGCCAGACGGAAACGGGAGAAGCTGAAGCTGGCAAAGCAAGGCTTACAGGAGCATGTATAAAAGGGGGATTTTACATGGCGAAGGATGAAAAGAGGATATCTATCAATGCCCTTGAGAAGATTGCGAAGGAGCAGTTTTCCACGGAGGTCAAGGAGCGGTGGTTTGACATAGAGGTCACCATCAAGCGGGTACTGCCGCTTACGGAGATGATCGGATTTGTGAATGAGGTGGTAGACGCCTGTATCCTGATAGACGGTTGCTTTCACCCGGAGGTGATGGACTTCGCGGTAAAGAGCGGAATTTTGACGCATTACGCCAACTTTACCCTGCCCGACAATCTGGAAAAGCAGTACTGGCTGATTTACCAGACGGACGCGGCGGATATGGTGTGCCGGCATATCGACACCGTACAGCTCCGGGAGATCGTCAACGCCGCCAATAGGAAGATCGACTATCTGTGCGACAGCGACGCAGCGGCGGTCAAGGCGAAGCTGGACAGCATTTTGAAAGCGCTCGCGGACGCCGGGGACAGGATGGAGGAGGCTTTCTCGAATGTGAGCGCGGAGGATCTGCAAAGGCTGGCATCCGCTCTGGCGGAGGGTGGGCTCAGCGAGGAGAAGGTCGTCTCCGCTTATATGGAACAGGCGGCAAGGACGGGGAACGAGCCCGCGCCGGAAGGGGCGGAGCGGGCATGATCGACGCCGGGGCCATTCTGGGGAAGCTCCAGGCGTACGCCGATACACCGGCGGGTAAGCGGAAGATCAAGACATTCCTGAACGAGGCTCGTGCCGGTGGGAAAACGCTTGCCAGCGGGACGCGGATAGCGGGGCCAAAGGAGATGTCCAGGATGGCGAACGCCCTGGTGGATCTCATCCGGCAGAAGCTTCCGCAGCAGATAGCGAGCACGGGGACGACGCTAAAGGCATCGGCCCCCGTGAAGAATCCGGACGGCAGTTACCGTGTGACCCTGAGCTTCAGCACAGAGGCGCTGCACAGGGATTCTCTGGAAAATGATGAGCACGAATATCCAGGCATTCGGAATATCGTCGCGCTTTTCAACAACGGATACCACGCCAAGGATTACGCTTACGGCTGGTGGAACGGGCATGAACCCACCGGGGCGGCGATTGAGTTTTCTCTGCCGGGAGACCAGTACGCGTGGGTGCGCAGCCGGAAGGACAGAGATGGACTTTACTTTATGCAGGAAGCCGTAGAGGCGTTCAACGCGCTCTATGGGGCGGAGAACGACGTCACGGTCACGCTGGGCAGCGACTATGTGGACTTTGAAGAATAATGAACAATACGTAAAGACGGTTTCGTAGATACTTTGATGGCATGGCTTAGGCCATGCCTTTTTTGTAAAAGGTGGTGAAGAGATGGCTGTACAAAAGCCGGATATTGAACTTTTGTT
Organism: uncultured Clostridia bacterium; assembly: GCA_947630015.1. Lineage (GTDB taxonomy): Bacteria > Bacillota > Clostridia > Oscillospirales > CAG-272 > DTU064. Next base: position 5,260 of record CANRFY010000023.1, on the reverse strand, counting down.
CGGCGTGAAGGGCGGCGGGAGGATCAGCGGCGAAAGCGGTACGACGATTCAGACACAGCTTGCCGAGCTCATGAAGTCCCTGAACGCTCAGAGCAGGGCAAAGGACAGAAGCATTCTTCTGAACCTGGACGTTGCCGGGACAAAGAAAAATTTCACGCAGGGGCTCAAACAAATCACGGATGGCCTGAGCGGACAGAAGCAGTTTGGTATCAGGCTGAATATAGCCGAGCTCAACGCCAAGTCCGCTATTGACAAGATAAGGCAGGAGCTCCAGACCATGCTGGAGACGCTGAGCGTCAAGCCGGCCGTGGACAAGGTAAGCCGGGAACTCCAATCTATAGAGACGCCGTCCGCCGCGAGCGCCGCTGGGACGGCGGCCGCGACAGCAGCGTCCACCCGCGCGGCGGCGTCCTCCGGGGCGGCGAGGGCTATGCGGGAGGACGCCGAGGCCGCCGCGCTGGCGGCGCAGAAAACAGCTGTGTACAAAACACAGCTGGAGGCTGTGAACAAGCTTCGCGCTGAGGCCAATACGGCTGTCAGAAACGCGGGAAAGGGCGCTGAGACCGACGAGGAAAAGGCTGCTCTGGCCGGTCTGAAGACGGAATATGAGCAGCTGGCCCTTCGCGTTGAGGAATTCAAGGCGAAGAAGGCGAAGGATTTTGATTCCGTTGGCGATATCGAGACGGAGCGGCAGGCGATAGAGGCGTATGGGAATCAGGTGCTTGAGAACGCCCTGAGCTTCAAGACATGCTCCGATGCCGCCAGCGACTACGCCGCGCAGCTCAGTAAGCTCACAAGCCTGCAGAGGGCGGCGCAGACGGCGCTTGGCTACACAAAGGCGAAGGGCACGGCGCAATACAGCGCCATCGAGGCCGTCAGCCAGGAGCTGGACGCCATGGCCAACGGGTACGTTGACCTTGACACCAAGAAGCTGGAGGATTACGCCAATACGCTGAAGACGAACACGGCGCAGATCCGCTCCATGGGGATGGCCTCCCGTTCGCTGGGGGACATCGTCACGGCCAACGCCAAGAAATTTACAAGCTGGCTGGGCGTATCTCAGATCGTCATGAGGGGCGTCCAGGCCCTTCGGAAGATGGTCCAGGCGGTCCGCGACGTGGACGTGGCGATGACGGAGCTGCGCAAGGTGACAGATGAGACGGAGAGCACCTACGCCAGATTCCTGGAGGACACGGCACAGCGGACGAAGGAGCTGGGGGCTACACTGGCCGACACCATCAACGCCACGGCGGACTTCGCAAGGCTGGGCTACGGACTGGAGGACGCCGCTGAGCTTGCTAAAACGGCCATTATATACAAAAACGTCGGCGACGGTATTCAGGATATCAGCGAGGCTTCGGCCAGTATCATCTCCACGATGCAGGCGTTCGGCGTGGCCGCGGCTGACAGCATGGAGATCGTGGACAAGTTCAACGCCGTAGGCAACAACTTCGCCATCTCCTCAAAGGGCGTCGGCGATGCCCTGCTGCGGTCGGCCTCCGCTATGAAGGCAGCTAACAACACGCTGGACGAGACCATCGCCCTGGTGACGGCGGCAAACACCGTGGTGCAGGACGCCGATAAGGTCGGTACCACCATGAAGACACTCTCCATGTTCCTGCGCGCCGCCAAAACGGAGGCGGAGGAAGCCGGGGAGAGCACGGAGGACATGGCCAACAGCGTCTCCGAGCTGAGAGAAGAGCTTCTGGCGCTGACCGGCGGCAAGGTGGATATCCAGATAGATGAGAATACCTTTAAGAGCACCTACCAGATTTTAAAGGAGATGTCGGCTGTCTGGGGAGAGATCACGGACGTCTCTCAGGCGAATATCCTTGAGCTGATCGGCGGCAAGCGTAACAGCAACGTGGTGGCCGCTATTCTCAATAACTTCGAGGTGGCGGAAAATGTGCTCCAGACATCGGCCAACGCCGCCGGCTCCGCTATGGCGGAGAACGAAAAGTACCTGGACAGCATCGCCGGTAAGGTGGCCGTGCTGAAGGCGACCTTTGAGGACTTCTCCAATACGTTCCTTGGTTCGGATATTGTGAAGACCGTTGTGGATCTGAGCAACGCCGCGCTGGGATTTGTGAATCAGCTGGCGAAGATGAAGGCAATATTGCCGATTATCGCGGCATCTTTCACTACTATTGTTTCAATCAGAAAAGCGAACAAGGCGAAAGAGGCTGCAACAGAGGTCGCTTCGATTACGGCAAAGCTGATATCGGAAAAAGCGGCGAACGAGGCTCTGGCCGCCTCTTACAACGCGTTGAACAAAGAGCAGCGGAAACGTATTGAGCAGAATCTTCAACAGGCCGTGACTGAGAAAACGCTGACACAAGACGAATATAAAGCAATAGCCGCCACGCTTGGACTTGGAAGGGCGGAAGATTCGGCAAAGCTCTCGACAGACGGGCTTGGGGCGAGCTTAAAGGCGTTGTTCGCCTCGAATCCGGCCGGTTGGATCATAACGCTTCTGACGCTTATTCCTATGCTGGGCGGGCTTTTCGACTCCATAAAAGAGGCGCACGAGGAGGAAATACGGGCTGTTGAGGAGACGGGAGAGGAGTTTGACAGCGCCTCTGCCTCTATCGATGGATATAAAATGCGCGTTGTAGAACTGAAACAGGCGTTGGCCGATGGGACTCTCTCCGAGGAAGAGGCATACAACGCCAGAAAAGAACTGCTCTCTATTCAGGATGAGGTGCGTAAGGCTTACGGTAACGAAGCCGAGGCTATAGACCTGGTTCGAGGAAGCGCAGACGAAGCCGTTAAGTCGCTGAACGGGTTAACCGCTTCTCTCGCCAGGGAAAATCTGGCGGAAAATGCTTCCATCATCGAAGAAGCGGTTAATAAGATGGAAGCTCCCCGGGAGTATCTCAGCACGGCTATTGGAGATACAAGCAACAACGAGGATGTTACCAGCGCCATTAAGGAAATCGTAGAGAAGTACGAGGACGCATGGCTGGAATTCAGCGATACGTGGTCAGACGGGCAGTGGATGTCACTGCATGTCGAAGCGGATGCGGAGAGTGCAAAAGAGACACTTTCCGGTCTTGCTGCTGATTTTAGGAAGCTGAAAGAGGATTTTCTAAAAAATGGAATCGACATAGATGATGTATTTCCGAGCGACTATACGTTTGCCGAGACATTTGAAAGAGCGCTGACGGACGTAGATGACGTTATATCCACCTATCAAAAGGTCTACGATGACCAAATCATGTGGAAAATCGCCGGCGTAGAGGACTACGCGAAGGCGATGGACGCCATCAGTGATGCCAACGACGCCTTCAAGGACGCTGTGGCGGCTGACGATGTGGAGGCGCTTGAGGCCGCTATTGACGCCGTTAACAACCTGGCGCTCGACCCGGAGAAGATTGACAACAACGGTGTGCGCAATTATATGCAGCAGCTTATCTCCGATATGCAGGCGGAGGCGCTGAAGTATACCGTAAACGTTAAACTGTCCGCCGACGTCGAAGAAGACGGGTGGACGGGGCGCGTCAAAGGCGCTCTCGCCGCGTTGGCCGGAGAGGACGGCACTGTCACAGCCGCGGATATCAACAACGCCGGGGTCACGGCTCAGGCGGAACGGGAGTCCGGATTTGCCAGAGGCGGCAGCGATACACAGGCGTGGCAGGCGCTGAGCGACGCCGCCGGGGAATACGGACTGACGGTGGATGAGCTTATACCCATCCTGGAGCAGTATGGGTATATAACCGGGACGATCACCGAGAACACCAACGCGCAAAATGACGAGGTTTCCAAGCTTAAGGATACGCTGCCAGGGCTTAAGAGCACCTATGACACGCTGACAAAGGCCGTGGGGGAAATGGCCGGAGGCGGCGGGCTCTCTTCGGACACGATCCAAAGCATTATAAATGAGCTTGATGAATCCGGGGAGAATTACGCGGATTACCTCTATGAGGAAAACGGGCTTATCAAGCTGAACACCGAGGCGTTCGGGGAGTATCTGGATGCCAAGCGGCAGGCCGCCGAGGACGGCGGGCTGGGGGACGCCATCTTTGGGGCGCTGGACGCGGAGGCGCTGAAGGAGGTCTTTGACACAGCGGCGGAGCGGGTGGAAAAGCTCCATAAGGCGCTGGAGTCGCTGGAGGGCGCGGACACGCTGGACTACGGCACCTTCCAGGAGCTTTCGGAGCTTCTGCCGAATGTGGCGGGGCAGATCACGGACGTGGAGAGCGCCCAGGCCGCTTTGACGGCGGCTATCGCCGGCGCTGAGGATGTGGCCCGTGCCGCCTACGGGCAGATGCTCTACGCCAACCAGACGTGGGTGTCCGGGGTCATCAACAGCACCGCCGGCCTTGCCAACGCCCTGTCCTCTTATTACGGCAAGGACGCGTCTAACTGGAAGGACGCGGCCCAGAACAAGTGGAACGTGGACAGCGCGCTTGTAAAGGACCTGTCCGGGCTGTGGGCGAAATACTATAATGTGTCAAACCAGGAGCTGGAAGCGCAGCTGAAGACCGTCAAGAAGATGATGGACGACCAAAGCAGCAAAAGCCTGTTTACGCTTCCCGGCGGGCTTGGCGTGAATGTCCCCGTTCAAACGCAGAGGGCTGCCACGACGGGTCTGCAAAAGACTTATAGAGAGCTTCAGGCGCTTCTTGAAATGCGGAAGGCGGCGGAAAAGAGCTTCAGTTCTCTTGATTTCACTCCGTCCGGCTCCGGCCCCGGGTCTTCCAAGTCCTCCGGTTCCTCCGCGTCCTCCAAGACGGTGGAGGAGTATATCGCCGACATCGACAGGTTCCGGGAGGCGCTGGAGCGCCTGCGGATCGCTCAGGAGAAGGCCGAGGATATCCAGTTCAATATCGACAACTCGGATAATCTGCGGGAACAGGCGTTCCTGAGCCGGACACTGGCGGAGAGCTATGAGCGGGAGCGGGAGGCGCTGACGGATCTGCGCAGTCTGCGCAGCGCCGCTATCGAGGAAAACGCCGCCCAGCTCCGGGCGCTGGGCTTCGAGGTGTCCTACAACGCCGAGAAGGACCGGCTGTGGATCTCCAATCTGGAGCACATCAACGACCTGGCGGCGGATTCCGCCGGGGAGTACGACTCGCTGGAGGAGGCCACCAACGCCTACCGCAAGGAGATCGAGACGCTTATCTCCGACACGGAGGAGATGAACGACGAAAACCGGGAAAACTCCGACACCTTCCGGGAGTTGGGGCAGAGCGTCAAGGACACGCGGCAGGCGGTCTATGACTATCTGGATTCCGTCTTCGACAAGATGTCCGAGACG
>CANRFY010000022.1 GCA_947630015.1 uncultured Clostridia bacterium | reverse complement strand
ATTTACCATTATAAAGGATTTCTCTCTGAGTTGCTATATCTTTTTCACTTGTTGCACTTCATATTATAATCCAAGAATAAAATTCGTTCCCGCAGGGAATGTACCGAACCTCTTCACTCTTCACTCTTCACTATTCACTCTCTGTTCCCGCGCGATGCAACAGCGTCAAAAGTGAAAAGTGAAGAGTGAAGAGTGAAAAAGTAAAAATCGGCAGCGCTTTAAAGCGCTGCCGATTTTTATGCCGGTGGCGGGACTTGAACCCGCACGCCGTTGCCGGCAAAGGATTTTGAGTCCTCCTCGTCTGCCAGTTCCAACACACCGGCGTGTAATCAAGTATATCATAATTCCCCGCAATATGCAAGAAGAATTTATATAAAATAGGTGGGATGAGGCCGCAAATCACATCGGCGCACATCCGCAATTTTTATTTGCTGTCAGCTATTTCCATTTCCGGCATTCGTCGGCTTCATATATCGCCGTTTTATGCTTTGCGGAAGAAATCCTCCGGCAATTTTTCCTTTCCCTATTGCAATTCGACGCAATTTATGTTAGCATTGTGCCGGTTAATAAATAATTTTTCAATTTGAGGTATACAATATGCACGAAGATCATCGTCAGCGGATGCGCGCGCGATTCCTCGCCGAGGGTCTCGGATCGTTCGCCGATCACAATGTTCTCGAAATTCTGCTGTTTTTCTCGATCCCGCGCCACGATACGAACGAGATCGCGCACCGGCTCCTCGAGCGGTTCGGCTCGCTCAACGGCGTCTTTGACGCCGATATCCACGATCTCGAAGCCGTCGACGGGATCGGGGAATATTCGGCGTTTTTCATCAAGCTGCTGCAAGCTTTTGTTGCGCGATATGAGGCCGATAAGTTTGCACACGCGCCAGTCAGGCTCAACACCCTGCGTGAAACCGGTCGATATTTAGTCTCGAAATACATCACCGAGACGATCGAATCGCCGTTTCTCCTGCTTCTCAGCGCCGATTATTCGCTGATCGCGTGCGAGCGCCTCGCCTCCGGCTCGGTCAATACGTCGCCGATCCTGTCGCGGCAGATCATCCAGCTCGCGCTCGCCCACAATGCATCGCTCGCGATCCTCGCGCACAATCATCCCGGCGGCGTGCCGACGCCGTCCGGCGCGGACATTGCGATGACGCATTTCGTCGAGCAGGCGCTCGCCGCCGTCGACGTCGAGCTTGTCGAACACATCATCGTCGCCGGAACCGATTACGAGCCGATCAAGCACCAGTACGACGGCAACCGCAATCACAAATTCATCGGCAATAAGCTCGTTATCTCGCAGTTTTACGAGGATTTCGACATGACGAAGGATGAGGGAAAATAGCGCATCGTCACCGCGCGCCGCGCTTTTGGAGAGGCGGTTTGCGCAATTTTGGCGATTGTCTTAGATAGGCGTGATGTTTTAGACGGGTGTGTAATGATGTTATGCACGTGTAGGGGATGGGGGAGGTGAGCTTGCCAGTATCCAGTTTATGACTTTACAAAAAATATAGATTTATCTATATTCTGATTCAATTTTACTTTTTCTATTTTGCTGAAAAATGCTAATTTGCTTCAAAGAGTTGTGTTGGAATAAGGACTTTTTTGCAAAGATGCGGTTAGGGATGAGGACCCTTTCTTAAAAAGAAAGGGTCCTCCCCCATACCCCCTCTCCAAAAGAACAACGCGCTGAGACTGTGTGCGAACAGCTTTTCGCGAGGCGGTTGCTGCAACTGACGCGCTAAAATCCACGAAGTGAAGACTTTCAGCGCCACCTTTTTTACGAAGTGAGCTTTTTCTATTGAAAAGATAAGGGCAGTTTTGAAATGAAAAGAACCGTTAATTTTGAGGTGAGCTTCTTTTCTTAAAAAGAAAAGAACCTCCCTCAAACACCCTCAAGAAAAGAAACACATCGCCCGTTTGCGTGGCAAGAAATTTGTAATTGTTTGTTGCCCACTTGCTTGGCGAAAAACAAGCTATCGCCGGTCGCCTGATTTTATTTACGCCAGCCAAAGCGAAACTGGCGCTCCCCTTTGTGCGTTCCATTTGTTCGCACCACGCGAGGATGATCTGGCTATCCAAGCAGTCGATCAACCACGACGCTGACGCCTTTATCTCGACCCGTTCGCGGTGCAGCCCTAACGCTTTTGCCAATACGACCCCGCGTTTGCACTGACATAAACACTCACGGATGCACGACATTGCGCGCCAACCGGCACGAGCCGTCTTGTATCTCATTGTGAATCGGAGCTGTTCGCACGACACGAGCGGAATCTGGCGATGCCAGTAATCGATAAACCAAGACATAATAACCTCGATCTCGACCCGCCGCGCGGAGGCACGAAACTGTTTACCAAAATAATATCGCGGTTTATGCCCCAAACCCCTCTTTCCGCCGATTGAATAACGTCGACGCCACACGGGAGCCTTTTCGGGATCGTTAAGGGCCTCTTTCTTGCGAGAAAGAGGCCCTTAACATAATTTAAAAACTTTGAAAAAGTTTGTAGAAAGGAATGGGTAGAATTGCAAAGGAAAATCATTTGCCCTCGCGGGTCTCTTTGCCGGCCGGCAAAGAGACCCTTAACTCTTTTTTAACTTTGAAAAAGTTTCAGATTAGAAATTGCGAGAATCGCGAAAGAGGAATTTTGATCTAAACCTTTACAAAAGTTTCAGCTTATGACCGGCGAGCCTCGCCAAGGCTCATCCTTTGTTCGCGGAGCCGTCACACCCCTCCCTCCGACGGAGTCATGGCGACGCAAATATAAAGCCTGCCGCCGGCGAATTCCGCGTTCACGGCGCCGCCCATGCGCTCGGCGAGCGAACGCGCGATCGACAGGCCGAGGCCCGTCGAGCCGCGCGCGGCCTCGACCGTATAGAACCGGTCGAAGAGCCTCCCGACCTGAACCTCGTCGAGATCGGGCGCGCTGTTGGAGAAAACGGCGCGGCCGTCCTCCGTCAGCTCGATGCTGAGATCGCCGCCGCTGTATTTTACGGCGTTGCTGATCAGATTTGAATAAATTCGCGACAGCGCCGCCCTGTCGGCGTCGACGTAGACCTTTTCATCCGGCAGTCTGATGTCGGGTTCGATGCCGCGCGATTTTAGCTTTTCATAAAACGACGCCGCGCATTCTGTAAGCACGTCGCCCGCCGAGACGCGTTCGAGCCGCAGCTGTTCGCTTCCCGATACGGCGATCGAATATCGGAAAAGCTCCTCCGTCAGCTGCTTCATATGGCCGGCGCGCTCGGCGATGATGTCCGCGTACCGCGCGGCGTCCGGCGTGAGCGGCTCCGCGCGCAAAAGCTCCGCATAGCCGCAGATCGCGGTCAGCGGCGTGCGGATGTCGTGCGACACGTTCGTTATCGCGAGTCGCACCTCGGCGTCGCCCTGCGAATAGCGCCGGCGCTGACGGCGCAGCTCGGAGAGCTGCGCGTTCACGGACGCGGCGAGCGCGCGCATATGGCGGTCGCGGCTCGAAATGTCGACGAGGGTGTTCGTGTCGGTCGCGAGCTTTTCCGCAAACGATTCCGCGATCTCGTCGGCGGCGCGCCGCATGAGATAAATTTTGACGGCCAGAGCCGCTATTGCGGCAAGCTCCAAAGCGGCCGCGATCGACAAAAACACCATTCGCCTACCTCAAATCTTTCCTTTTGAATAATATCGTCCCGATCGCGGCGGCAAGGACGAACAGCGCCGCGCTGTACGCCATCAAGAGCGCGGGACGCTCCGCCGTCATCATCGCGTAGTGACCGCTCTGACCGCCCGGGGACGCGTCGTCGAGGAATTCCAAGACGCCGCGCACGGGACCGGGCGCAATATAATCGGGATTGTCATAGACGTTCACGTCGGGCGCGCCGTCCGCCGTCACCCCGTAGCCGTATGACTTCGGCCCTTCGGCAAGTTTTTCGCTTATAAAGCTCCCCGAAACAATCAGCATGAACGCGATCAGGATAACGGCGACCGACGAAACCGTGCGGTTCGGCAGCAGCATCATGACGAGCGTGTGGATCGACGCGTATGAAAGCGACATGACGATCACGCCGAAAACGAGCATCACTGCGTCGGCGGCGCTCATCCGCAGTCCGCCGAGAAGCGGCACGCCTAAGACGAGTCCGACGATCGCGCCGGAGGCGCAGATCATGACGGAGGCGAGCGATGATACGCACAGATTCGACAAATACACGTCGCGGCGGCGCGCGCCCGTCGCGAGCTTATTTCTCATCGTGCCGTCGCCGTATTCAGGTCCGATCAAAAACGCAGTTACAACCGCGGATAAAATGCCGACGGGAAATGCGAAATAGAAAAACACACTATCGAGCGCTCTGCCGTCATAGAAGCAGTTGACGACGACGCCCGCCTCGGTCGCGGCCATGACGGCGCACGAAAGCCAAATCGCGGGACATCTTATAAGACGCGCCAGCCCCGCGTAAATAAGCCTGCTCATCCGCCTACCTCAAATCTTTCCTTTTAAATAGTGTCGTCCCGATCGCGGCGGCGAGGACGAACAGCGCCGCGCTGCACGCCATCATGAGCGCGGGATGCTCCGCCGATTCCATGACGAGCTTCATGAGCTGACCGCCCGGCAGCGCCGTATCGACGAATTCGAGCGCGGTGCGAAGCGTGCCCGGGGCGACATAATCCCGATTCGGGATCGGCTGAGGCTCGAGGACCTCGCCGTTGACGACCATCACGTAAGCGTTCGTCATCTCCGGCGCGGAAAGCCTGTTGTGGACATAAAATCCGACGGCGAATATCAGAAGCGCGGCGACGATGACAGCCACGGACGATATCGCATCGTTGCCGATCAGCATCATGATCACGGTCGAGATCGCGGCGAGGGAGACGGCAATGAAAAACGCGCACGCTATCATCGCGGCCGCCTTTGCGGCTCCGACGGTAAACGCGCCGAGAAGCGGCACGCCAAAGACGATCCCCGCGATCGCGCCGGAGGCGCAGATCATGACGGCGGCGAGCGAGGATACGCACAGATTCGACAGATACACGTCGCGGCGGCGCGCGCCCGTCGCGAGCTTATTTCTCATCGCGCCGTCCCCGTATTCGGGGCCGAGAAGGAACGCGGCGACGACGGGAACGAGGAACATGACGCCGAGCGTGAAAATGAAGAAAATGCTGTCGAGCGACGGCATAAGCTCGGCGTGACCCTTTGCGTAACTGTAATTTTCTATGATCGCGACTGTTTCGAGCAGAAATGTCACAGCGCACGATATCCAAAGCGATTTCCGAGTCAAAAGGCGCAAAAATCCCGCGTGAAGAAGCTTGTTCATGAATTCACCTCAAATCTTTCCGCCGGAAAATGAACGCGCCGAGAGCGGTGAACGCGACAAATTCCGACAAAGCGCAGAGCGGGATGAGCTTAAAATCCGGCTCCGCCCGTCCCGCAAGCTGAAGCATCTGTCCCGCCGGATTTATGTCAAGGAGCGTTTTATAAAGCTTCCTCTCCGATTCGGTCGGATATCTCGGATTCGGCGAATACACAAATTCGACCTCGCCGCTCTCGCCGTCGGTCACCGACCCCGAGAGTATTTCCTTTTCCTGTTCAAGCACGCCCAAGCAGGTGAGCGCCGCCATGATGAGCGCGAGCGCGCATAGAAGCGACAACGCCGCCGACACGGTTCTGCTTGAAGCAGACATCGTGATAAACGTAAATATGCCCGAATATGCGGAGGCCGCCGCAAAAATGCATCCGAGCAGCGCGAAAAGCCTCGGGAGCGGCATTATTATGCTGCCGAACAGCGGTATTCCGACCGCCGCCACCGTTATGATGAACACCACGTATGAAAAAAGCCCCGCCGCCGTCGTCACGGTCAGATTCGACAAATATATGTCAAATCTTCTATGCCCAGAGGCGATCTTGTTTCGCACCGTGCCGTCCGAGTAATCGACGCCGATATAGATGCTTGCGAATATCGCCGTCACGACGCCGGTCAGGGTCGAGTAATTGAGCATAAGCTGGCCCGCGTCGACAGCGTCGCCGTGGGCGTTCATGTTTTTGAAGCAAACGGCGCACATAAAAATCGCAAGGGCGGCGGAAAACGATGTGAGCAGCCAAAAAACGCATGATCTCCCGAGCCTTGAAAATCCCGCGCGCAAGAGCTTATTCATGCCTGCCGCCTCCGACGAGCGAGATATAGAAGCTCTCAAGGCTCTCATCCCTCTCCGTCACGGTCAAAAGCTCGCATCCGGATGACGAAAGGGCGGACGAAAGCTGCGACACGTTGATCTTTGCGAACACGTCCGCCGTCGTGTCGGACAGTATCCTATATTCGATCCCCATCGAGTCGAGAGTGCGCGCGAGCGCTTTTGCGTCCGTGACCTCGACGCGCGCGCATTTCCTGCATTCGGCGTCCAGCTCCTCCGCGCTCATTTCGCGCACGATGCGCCCGTCGTCGATGAAGCCGTAATGAGTGGCGAGCTTCGACAGCTCGTCGAGGATGTGGCTCGATACGAGGACAGTCGTCGAGCGTTCGCGGTTGAGCCGCAGTATAAGCTCGCGTATATCGACGATGCCCTGCGGATCGAGTCCGTTCGTCGGCTCGTCGAGCAAAAGCAGATCGGGATCGCCGCAGAGCGCGACGGCGATTCCGAGGCGCTGGCGCATACCGAGCGAGAAATTGCGCGCCTTTTTCTTTCCCGTGTCCTCGAGTCCGACGAGACGCAGTATCTCGTCTATGCCGTCGAACGTCGGAAGCCCGAGTATGCGGTACTGCTGGCGCAGATTTTCCCGCGCCGTCATATCGCGGTACACGGACGGCGTCTCGACGACGGCGCCGACGCGGCGGCGCGATCTTACGATCGCGCGGTCGCCGCCCGAACGCCCGAAGAGCGTGTAATCTCCCGACGTCGGCGACTGAAGCCCGCACACGATCCGTATGAGCGTCGTCTTGCCCGCGCCGTTTCTGCCGACAAATCCGTAGATCGAACCCTTCGGGACGTGCATAGTAAGCCCCGACAGCGCCGCCGAATGCTTGTACATCTTCGTCAGCTTGTTTGTTTCCAGAACGTATTCCAAATCGTTTTACCTCCCTTTCGGTTTGCTCTACACATTGTAGCGCGGAAAGGTTGAGATTTCGGTTAAGACAACGGTTGAGATTCGGTTAAGATCGCGGGTCGGGAGGTCACAAATCGAGCTTATATCCGATGCCCCAGACGGACTCGACAAGGTCGCGTCCGCACGCGGCCTTGAGCTTTGTGCGCAGGTGCGATACGTGAGTTTTGAGCGAGCTTTCGGTGCAGTCGGGAGTGTCGTTTGATATGCGGTCTAAAAGCTGCGTCTTTGTTATGACCTGCCCCGCGTTCGCCATCAAAAGGCGAAGTATCGCGTATTCGGTGCGCGTCAGTCTGACGCGCGCGCCGCCCGCCTCGACCGAGCGCGACGCGGCGTCGAGCGTAAGCCCGCCCACGCGGATCACATCGCGCGCCTCGCCTCCGCCGGAGCGCAGGCGGACCGCGACGCGCGCGGACAGCTCGCCCGTGTCGAACGGCTTCGTTATATAATCGACGGCTCCGCCGTAAAGAAGCGATATCTTGCTCTCGACGTCGGCGCGCGCGCTCACGACGATCGCGGGGATGCCGCGCGCACGCGCGAGTACGTCCTCGCCCGACATCCCGGGCAGCATTAAATCGAGCAGTATAAGATCGGGAGTATGCGACGAAAGATACATAACAGCCTCCGTCCCCGAATATGCGCGCGCGACAGCGTATCCCTCGCGCGTGAGCAGCTCTTCTATCAGATTGCCGACGTTGACGTCGTCGTCGACGATAAGTATTCGCTTCATATAACGCCTCCCGTTTATTTACGGACAGTATAGCACACCGGCGCGAAAATCGCAAGCCGCGGGCGCGCGGATCTGCATGACGCGGTAAAATATGTCTTGCAGACTGAGCGCGGACGTGATAAAATAAAAGCGGCAATTATATCCCGACAGGGATAAATTTAACAGCGGAGGCATTATGAGAACGAAAAGAAGCGTAAAGCTGATCGCTTTGATGCTGGCGGCGATGATGCTCGTGCCGGCGATTTCGGGCTGCACGGGCAGGGGCGGCGGTACGGAGACGTCCGACGGCGACGCCGCGCAGTCGACGGATACGAATACGCCCGAAACGGAGCCGGACGCGCCCGTGACGGGAGGCTCCGGTTATACGGGCGATCCGGGCGTGATCCCGACGGTGGACGATTGGAACGGCGTCGCGATCAAAAGCTCGGGCAAATCGGACGAAAACGCGATACTGAACGGACGCGGACTGTCCGTTCTGTTTGACGACGCCGAGGGCAAAAACGTGCTTTCGATCGAGGAAGGCGGCGGATATCTTGCGCTGCCTGTGCAGACATGGGGCGACGCCGACGGCATTACGGCCGCGCTCCGCGTTTATCTCAGCACCGGGTGCGCTGCGAACGCGAAGGTGTTCCAGACAAATCTCTGCGGCAACGGCGTCGGCGATACGCAGTGGCACGACGCGCCCGAAATCTCGATCTCGGCCGACGGCGAGGTGCGCATTTACGCCGGCGGACGCACCATCAACGGCACTTATAACCCGATCGCGACGTACAACAACGGCGGCGCCGGCGACGATAAAGCGTATGCGGAGCCGAACGGCCATAAGACGCGCTATTCGGGCAGAACGAAATCGGCGCTGCCGAAGGAAGAGTGGATCGATCTTGTCCTGACGCTTTCGCCCGCGGAGGCGGCGCTCTACATAAACGGCGAGAAAGCGGCGCTGCGCGACGCGACAGAGGGCGGCGGAGGCGATGTTTCCTCGACGCTCGAGTATCTGTTCGGCACGTTCGACGGCGGCGAAAATCTGATCGGACAATATATAAACACGTCGGTCGGCGGCTCGGTCTACACCGATACGTCCGATTTTGTCGGCAGCGTCTCGATGCTGCGCATATACCGCCGCGCGCTGTCCGAGGATGAGATAAAATCGCTGCCGGAGGCCGATCTTGTATACGATTTCGACGGCGGCGATATCCTGACGGACACGGAGGCGCCGGAGGCTTCGTCCGATCTTACGCATTACAAGGGCGGCTCGGAGCTTTCGGAGCTTTCCGAGCTGGCGGTCGAATCCCCGAACGGAACGAATAAGGTACGCTTCTGGACAGACGCCGAAAAACGGCTCTATTACTCCGTCGAGGCCGGAGGCACGGTCGTGATCGAAAGCTCCGCGCTCGGCATCACGGCGAAGGAGGGCGGCCTTGAATCGGGACTTGCGCTCGCGGCAGATTCCGTGGCTGTGCGCGAGATAAACGAGACGTACAAAACGGTGACGGGTCCCGCCGCGGAGGCGGTCGATCACTGCCGCGAGGAGCGCTTCACTGTCAAAAACGACGCGGGAAGCTTTGATCTTGTCGTCCGCGTATTCGACGACGGCGTCGCGTACAAATATGAAAACGTCAAGATCGGCGGAGGCGATTCGCTCACCGTGACGGATGAGGCGAGCGAATACGTGCTGCCCGCGTCGACGAAAACGTGGGGCTACGCCCCGACCGGCACGTATGAGGGCGAATATGTGGAGCGCACATACGCGCAGCTTGCGGCGCTTTCCTTAAAGATGTCGACGCCGATGCTGGCAAATCGCGGCGAATACTGGATGGTGTTCACCGAAGCCGGCGTATACAACAATAACGGCGACTTCTGCGCCTCGGCGCTTACGACTGACGCCGGCGACGGCTCGCTCGGTTGGAGCTTCGGCGTCGACCGCGACTCGAACGACAAATCCAAGCTCGGAGAGCTTGGACGTCCCGGGCATTTCGACATAAAGCAGATAACGACGCGCAACGGCTTTTCTACTCCGTGGCGAGTCGCGATAATCTCAAACGACACGGGAAAGCTCGCGCTTTCCACGATCGTGACCGATCTCAACCCCGATCCCGATCCCGCGCTTTACGCGGACACGTCCTACATCAAGCCCGGGCGCGTCGCATGGAGCTGGTGGGCCGAGGAAGGCGAGCAGGGCAACTACGATAAGCACAAGGAATACGTCGATTTCGCGGCCGAGAACGGCTGGGAATACGTCTGCCTCGACGCGAACTGGCGTCAGTTTGAGCCGAGGCTCGGCGAGCTTTGCAAATACGCAAATGAAAAGGGCGTCGGCATATTCGTGTGGATCAACTATCTCGATATGGTCGACGACGCGGAAATGGAAGCGCTGTTCTCCGCATGGAGCGAGGCGGGCGTTGCGGGACTTAAGACAGACTATTTCGAGTCCGACGCGCAGAACGTCCTCGAGGTGATGAGAAAGGCGGCCGAATGCGCGGCGAAGCACAAGCTGATGATACTGTTCCACGGCTGTGTGATCCCGTGCGGCGAGGCGCGCACGTATCCGAACGTGCTGACGACGGAGGCCGTGCAGGGCGAGGAAAATCACAAGTGGTCGGCGGTCCCGACGGTGACGAACTGTCTGCTCTACCCGTTCGTGCGCAACGTATGCGGCTCGATGGATTACACACCCGTCGCATCCCGAATCGGCGTCAACGGCTCGTCCGCGGCGTTCGGACTCGCGATGACGGTCGTATACGAATCGGGTCTCCAGCATCTCGCGAACGCGGCGTCCGTGTATAAAACATACGCGGGGCTGCCGTTCCTCAACAATCTCGCGGTGAAATGGGACGAGAGCGTCATGATCGACGGCGTCCCGGGCGAATACGTGTGCATGGCGCGCCGCGCGGGCGATGACTGGTACGTGGGCGCTATGACGAAATATGCGGCAAATGTCGACGTAAAGCTCGATTTCCTCGGAGATGGCGAATATAACGCGTACATTTTCCGCGACAACGAGGACGGAAGCGGCCTCATCGTCGAGGAACGCAAGGTCACGTCAAAGGATTCGCTTTCCGATCCGATGGTGGACGGCGGCGGATTCGCGGCGATCATAACGAAGCGCACGATCGAGACGACGGTCGCGGGCGCGGAGGAATACAACGATCCCGATTTCACGTATTACGAGGCTGAGAGCGGCGCAAACAAGCTCTCCGGCGCGGCGGTCTTACAGACGTCCGCGTTCTGCTCGGGAATGCAGAAGGTCGGCTACGTCGGAAACGGCGCTAACAATACGCTGACATTTAACGGCATCACTGTCGACAAGGACGGCGAATACACGCTCCGTCTCTGGTTCTGCTGCGGCGAGAACCGCACCGTAAAGCTCAACGTGAACGGCGTTGAATACGAGATGACGGGACTCAACAGCGGCGACTACGTCCACACCGCGATGGCGGAGATCAAGATCAGTCTCGCCGCGGGCGAAAACTCGATCACATTCTCGAATCCGAGCTATTACGCGCCCGACATCGACAGGATAGCGATATCGAAAACGGCAGAATAAATGCTTGCGGGACTGCGGCAAAACCGCAGTCCCGTTCATTCGGAGATAATAATGGAAAAGACAGCACTTGATCAAAACTGGAAGCTGCGCCGATGCGGGGATGGGGAATACATCCCCGCGTCCGTCCCGGGCGATTTATATTCCGATCTTTTGGCGGCGGGGATCATAGACGACCCCTACCGGCGCGACAACGAATTGCGCGCGCTGCCGCTGTCCGATCTCGATTACGAGTACGCGGCCGATTTCGACGTCCCCGCCGAATTCATCGCGCGCGAGCGCGTGATGCTCATTTTCGAGGGCATCGATACGCTCGCGGACGTGTATGTGAACGGCAGGCATTTGCTTTATGCGGACAATATGCACAGGACGTGGGAGATCGACGTCAAGGACGCCGTCTGCGAGGGCAGAAACAGTCTTACCGTCGTATTTCATTCGCCGACGAAATACATCCGCGAGCGGTACGCGGCGCACAGGCTCGAGGGTACGTCGGACGCGATGCGCGGATTCCCCTACATAAGAAAAGCGCACTGTATGTTCGGCTGGGACTGGGGTCCGAGACTGCCCGGGTGCGGGATATGGCGTCCCGTTTACCTCGCCGCATACGACATGGCGCGCATAAGGAGCGCGTATATAACGCAGCGCCACGAAAACGGCAAAGTTATGATCGACGTGAAAGTAGAGCTGCAATCGTCGGACGGCCGCGATTTTGTGTACGAAAAAGGCTTGCCGCTGTCGGTCAAAATCACCGTGACCGATCCCGATGGAGATATCGCCGCCGAATCCGACGGCACGGGGCCGATAACGATAGATCATCCGCGCCTTTGGCAGCCGGCGGGATACGGCGGGCAGCCGCTCTACACCGTCACGGCCGCGATTTCTTGCGGCGGGAAAACGCTCGACGTATGGGAGCGCAGGATAGGACTGCGCACGATGACGGTGTCGCGCGTGCGCGACGAATGGGGTGAGAGCTTCTCGCACCGCGTCAACGGCGTCGACATATTCGCGATGGGCGCCGACTACATCCCCGAGGACAGCATGACGGCGCGCATCACGCCGGAGCGGACGCGGCGCCTGCTCGAGGACGCGAAAGCGGCGAATTTCAACTGCATACGCGTATGGGGCGGCGGTCACTATCCGTCGGATGAATTCTACGACATCTGCGACGAGCTTGGCCTCATCGTTTGGCAGGATTTCATGTTCGCGTGCGCGGTATACGAGCTGGACGGCGACTTTGAAAAGAATATCACAGCGGAATTTTACGACAATATCCGACGTCTGCGCCATCACGCCTCGCTCGGGCTTTGGTGCGGGAACAACGAAATGGAGATGTTCGTCGCGCAGGGGACGTGGGTGACGGAGCCGAAGCAGAGAAGCGATTACGTCAAGATGTACGAATACATACTGCCGCGCGTGCTTGCCGACTGCGATCCGAACACGTTTTACTGGCCGGCAAGCCCGTCGAGCGGCGGCGCGTTCGACCGTCCGAACGACGAAAACCGCGGCGACGTCCACTATTGGGACGTGTGGCACGGCGGCCGTCCGTTCACCGAGTACAGGCAGTTCTATTTCCGCTACCTCTCCGAGTTCGGGTTCCAGTCGTTCCCGTCCGTAAAGACGATAGAATCGTTCACGGAGCCGTGCGACAGAAACGCGTTTTCGTATGTGATGGAGAAGCATCAGCGAAACGACGCCGCGAACGGAAAGATCGCGTCATACATGAGTTCGACGTATCTCTACCCGACGACGCTCGACGCGTTCGTGTACGCGTCGCAGCTTTTGCAGGCGCAGGCGATAAAGTACGGCGTCGAGCATTTCAGGCGCAATCGCGGGC
Source organism: uncultured Clostridia bacterium (assembly GCA_947630015.1). Taxonomy (GTDB): domain Bacteria; phylum Bacillota; class Clostridia; order Oscillospirales; family CAG-272; genus DTU064. The sequence continues at coordinate 20,516 of CANRFY010000022.1, read as the reverse complement.
GGTGCATGGGCGCGGTCATATGGCAGCTCAACGACTGCTGGCCGGTCGCGAGCTGGTCGTCGATCGACTATTACGGCAGATGGAAGGCGCTCCACTACTACGCGAAGCGGTTCTTCGCGCCGCTTCTTCTGTCGTGCGAGGAGGAGAGCATACTGACGCAGGACACGAATCCGAATGCGGAGCCGTATGAGGTGAGAAAGTCCGTCCGCTTCTGCGTGACGAACGACACGGCGGAGCCGGTGACGGCGGACGTCGTATGGCGGCTTTGCGGCGCGGACGGGAGCGTGAAATTGACGCGCGCCGAGACGGTCACATCGCCTCCGCTGTCGGCGGTATGGCTCGAAAAAGTCGAGCTGCCGCAGGCGGAGCTTTACGGCGATCACGTCTTTTACGAGCTGAGCGTTGACGGCGCGTCCGTATCGAGCGGCAGCGTCATATTCTGCCGCCCGAAGCATTACAAATTCCTCGACCCGCATCTGCGTGTTTATACCGACGGCGGCGATATTGTCGTTTCCGCCGACGCATACGCGAAGGACGTCGAGATACGAAACGCAAACGACGATCTTGTGCTGTCGGACAATTTCTTCGACATGGAGCCCGGCGAGCGGCGCGTCCGCGTTTTGCGCGGGGACGCGTCGGCGCTCACGGCGCGCTCGTCGCGCGATATAAGATAATCGAAAGGGTAAATGAATGGACAACGGTAAAAGCGGCGATCGCGAACGCACCGAGCATATCGAGGTGCGCGGCGCGAAAGTGCATAATCTGAAAAATATCGACGTCGATATCCCGCTTTACAAGACTGTCGCGATCGCGGGCGTATCGGGATCGGGCAAATCGTCGCTCGCCCTCGGCGTGCTATACGCCGAGGGGTCGCGCCGATATCTCGAATCGCTGTCGACGTATACGCGACGCCGCATGACGCAGGCGGGACGCGCGTCCGTCGACGAGGTCAGATACATACCGGCGGCGCTTGCGCTGCGCCAGCGTCCGGGCGTACCCGGCATCCGCAGCACGTTCGGAACGTCGACGGAGCTGCTCAACAGCCTGCGGTTGATGTTCTCGCGCCTTTCGTCGCATATATGCCCGAACGGGCATTACGTATCGCCGACGCTCGACGTCGCGGCGGAAAAGGAGATCGTCTGCCCCGTGTGCGGGGAGCGCGTCATCCCGCCCGGGGCGGAGGAGCTTGCGTTCAACAGTCAGGGCGCGTGCCGCACCTGCGGCGGCACCGGCGTCGTGCGCGCCGTCGACAGATCGACGCTCGTACCGGACGAATCGATTTCGATCGAGGACGGCGCCGTCGCGCCGTGGAATTCGCTGATGTGGTCGCTGATGGTGGACGTGTGCCGCGCCATGGGAGTGCGCACCGATGTGCCGTTTTCGGAGCTGACCGCGCGCGAGCGCGATATCGTGTTCGACGGACCGGCGGAGAAAAAGCACATTTTATACAGATCGAAAAAGACCGAGGAGGCGTGCGAACTCGATTTCACGTATTATAACGCCGTCTACACGGTCGAAAACGCGCTTTCAAAGGTCAAGGACGAGACGGGGATGAAGCGCGTGGAGAAATTTCTGACCGAGGCCGAATGCCCCGACTGCGGCGGCACGCGCCTCTCGGAGCGGGCGCGCGCGCCGCGTCTGCGCGGCATATCGCTTGCGGACGCGTGCAAAATGACGCTTTGCGAGCTTGTCGGATGGGTTGCGGGCGTGCCGGATTCGCTGCCGGCGGCGATGAAGCCGATGGCGGAGAGGATCTGCGAATCGTTCTTCGATACGGCGCGCAGGCTCTTGGATCTCGGCCTCGGATATCTGACGCTCGACCGCGCGTCCTCGACGCTGTCGACGGGCGAACGCCAGCGCGCGCAGCTGGCGCGCGCCGTCCGCAACCGCACGACGGGCGTGCTTTATGTGCTGGACGAGCCGTCGATAGGGCTTCATCCGTCGAATCTTGAGGGCCTGACGGGCGTGATGGACGATCTTGTCGCCGACGGGAACACCGTCGTGCTTGTCGATCACGACACGAACGTGCTGAAACGCGCCGATTGGATGATAGAGCTTGGACGCGGCGCGGGCGCGGACGGCGGCCGCGTGATCGGGGAAGGAACCGTAGACGAGATCGCGAACGATCCCGACTCGATGATAGGGCCGTTTCTGCGCGGCGGCGCCGCCGCTGCCGTCAGGTCAGGCGGGGATATATTCGCGCTCGGCGAGATAACGATGACGACGGGGCCGATCCATACGGTGAAGCCGCTGTCGGTCAGGTTCCCGAAGGGGCGAATCTCTGTCGTGACGGGCGTGTCGGGATCGGGCAAGACTACGATGGTGCTTGAAAGCCTCGTGCCGGCGCTCGAGGCGAAAATTAACGGCGGCGCGCTGCCGCCGCACGTCACGGACGTGACGGCTGACGGGATACGCCGCGTCAGGCTGATCGACGCGACGCCGATCGGGATCAACGTGCGCTCGACTGTGGCGACATATGCGAACGTACACGACGAACTGCGCCGCGTCTACGGAAAGACGGAGGCGGCGCGGACGGCTGGTTACCGCGCGGGCGATTTTTCGTACAATACGGGCAGTCTGCGCTGTCCGACCTGCGACGGAACGGGGGCCGTCAGCCTCGACGTGCAGTTTCTGCCCGACGTCGATATCCCGTGTCCCGACTGCGGCGGCTCGAGGTATTCGCGCGCCGCATACGACGTCAAGCGCAAATGCCGCAGCGGCGAGCAGTATTCGCTGCCGGAGCTGATGGCGATGAGCGTCGAGGAGGCCGCGTCCGCGTGCGCCGACTTGAAGCTCGTAAAATCGCGTCTTGACGTGATGCGCGGCGTCGGACTCGGATATCTCACCCTCGGCGAGGCGACGCCGAGTCTGTCCGGCGGCGAGGCGCAGCGGCTCAAGCTCGCGGGCGAGATGGGGAAGGCGCAGGACGACGCCGTGTTCGTATTCGACGAGCCGACGATAGGGCTTCATCCGCTCGACGTCATGACGCTTATGGCGGTATTCCGCGATCTTGTCGCGCACGGCGCGACAGTCATTATCATCGAACACGATCTCGACGTGATCCGCGCCGCCGATTATATAGTAGATATGGGACCCGGGGGCGGGAACGACGGCGGCGAGATCGTCGCGTGCGGCTCCGCCGACGAGATCAGATCGAACAAAAACAGCATAACGGGGCGGTACATATGACCGCCGCGGCGCGGCGTTCATTTTCGCCGGCAGGCACTTGATTGTTGCACGATTGTGTGCTAAAATTACATTGTCGGCGAGCCGCCGAATAAATTTTTGGGGGAGAGACGAACTATCATGAAGATAACGAACGACATAAAATATATAGGCGTCAACGATCACAAGATCGATCTGTTCGAGGGACAGTACAGGGTCCCGAACGGGATGGCGTACAATTCATACGTCATAATCGACGATAAGATCGCCGTCATGGATACGGTAGACAGGAATTTCACGCACGAATGGCTTGACAATCTGGCCTCGGCGATCGGGACGCGCCGTCCCGACTTTCTGATCGTGCAGCATATGGAACCGGATCATTCCGGCAGCATCACGGCGTTTATGAACACGTATCCGGATGCGGTCGTCGTTTCGTCCGCGAAGGCGTTTGCGATGATGAAGAATTTCTTCGGCCGCGATTACGAGGACAGGCGCATCGTCGTCGGCGACGGCGGAACGCTCTCGCTCGGGCGTCACACGCTGACGTTCATCGCGGCGCCGATGGTGCATTGGCCGGAGGTGATCGTGACATACGACGCGGCGGATAAGGTGCTGTTCTCCGCCGACGGATTCGGCAAATTCGGCGCGCTCGACGTCCGGGAGGATTGGGCGTGCGAGGCGAGACGGTACTATTTCGGCATCGTGGGCAAATACGGCGCGCAGGTTCAGGCGCTGCTCAAAAAGGCGTCGTCGCTCGATATCGATGCGATCTGCCCGCTGCACGGCCCTGTTCTTACTGAAAATCTCGGATATTATCTCAATCTCTACAACACTTGGTCGCAGTATGGCTCCGAGGATTCCGGCATCGTGATCGCGTACACGTCCGTGTACGGCAACACAAAGCGCGCCGTCGAGCTTTTGGCGGACAAGCTCCGCGCGATGGGATGCCCGAAGGTGACGGTCGACGACTTGGCGCGCGTCGATATGTCCGACGCGGTGGAACACGCGTTCCAGTACGATAAGATCGTTCTTGCGACGACGACGTACAACGCGGAGATATTCCCCTTCATGCGCGATTTCATATCGCATTTAACGGAGCGCGGATTCCGCAAAAAGACTGTCGCGCTGATCGAAAACGGTTCATGGGCGCCGCTCGCGGCGAAGACGATGCGTTCGATGCTCGAGGGCTGCCGCGATATCACGTTCACGGATACGACAGTCCGCATCATGTCGTCGCTCAACGACGAGAGCAGAGCGCAGATCGACGCGCTTGCGGCGGAGCTGACGAAGGATTACGTCGCGCAGAACGGCGAGCTTGCCGATAAAAACGACATGAAGGCGCTGTTCCGCATCGGTTACGGACTGTATGTCGTGACGTCAAACGATGGCAAAAAGGACAACGGTCTGATCGTCAACACTGTATCACAGGTCACAAGCTCGCCGAACAGAGTCGCCGTCTGCATCAACAAGGACAATTATTCGCATCACATCATAAAGCAGACGGGGAAGATGAACGTCAACTGCCTGTCGGTCGACGCGCCGTTCTCGGTGTTCGAGTCGTTCGGCTTCCGAAGCGGCAGAACGGCGGATAAATTCGCCGACTGGACGCCGCTGCGCTCCGACAACGGACTCGCATTCCTGCCGAAATACATCAATTCCTTCATGTCGCTTGCAGTCGAGCAGTATGTGGATCTCGGCACGCACGGGATGTTCATCTGCTCCGTGACGGAGGCGCGCGTCATCTCCGACCGCGAAACGATGACGTATTCGTATTATCAGGAAAAGGTCAAGCCGAAACCGCAGACGGCGGGGAAGCGCGGCTGGGTCTGCAAGGTCTGCGGCTATGTGTACGAGGGCGACGAGCTGCCGGAGGATTTCGTATGCCCGCTGTGCAAGCACGGCGCGGCGGATTTTGAGCCAATCGTGTAAGCGATATGCGGGGCGGCAGACGAAGCCCTGCGCGCAAAGGATGAGCCTTTGCAATCCTCGCCATTCCTTTTCACAAACTTTTTCAAAGTTTTTAAATTATGTTAAGGGCCTCTTTCTCGCAAGAAAGAGACCCTTAACAATCCCAGAAAACGGCGTGCCGGTGGCGTCAATTCCGCTCCAGTCGGCGGCAGGGGCGTTTCGGGCGTAAACCGCGATATAATCTTGGCAAGCGCGACCGTGCCTCCGCGCGGCGGGTCGAGAGCGAGGCGTCAGCGTCGCAAACGGGATGAGGCTGATATCGTCAGATTTCGCTCGTGTCGTGCGAACAAATGGGATTCACAAAGAGATACGAGACGGTTCGCACCGGTTGGCGCGCAGTTTTGTGCTTCCGTGAGGGTTTATTTCAGGGCGAACGCGGGGTTGTGCAGGCAAAAGCGATAGGGCAACTCCGCGAACGGGTCGAGATTAAGGCGTAAACGTCGCAAACGAAATGTGGCTTGGATGGCCAGATAATCCTCGCGTGGTGCGAACAAATGGAATGCACAAAGGGAAACGCCAGTTTCGCATTGGTTAGCGTAGATGGAGCAGGACAACCGGCGATAGCTTGCTTTTCGTTACGCAAACGTGCGATGCGTTTCTTTTCTTGAGGGTGTTTGAGGGAGGTTCTTTTCTTTTCCAAAGAAAAGAAGCTCACCTCAAAATTAACGGTTCTTTTCTTTTCAAAGAAAAGAAGCTCACCTCGTAAAAAAGGTGGCGCTGGAATTTATATGCCTTATGAATTTTAGCGCGTAAGTAAAATCAATCGTTCCGCGAAGAGCTGTTCGCACACAGTCTCAGCGCGTTGTTCTTTTGGAGAGGGGGTATGGGGGAGGACCCTTTCTTTTGAAGAAAGGGTCCTCATCCCAAGTGCGTATTTGAAGAAAGGGTCTTCATCCCTAATTTACGCTTTGCGCGAAAAAAGAATTGCCCTAATCACGTAAAACAGCAGCATCGGATGTACCGTCAGAGGAGACGTCACTCCTCTACGACCTCAGCCTCCGGCGCATTTTTCTTCACGCTCTCAACTCCGTTCATGCAACTCGCCTTCGTCTTGTAGCCCTCGCTTACTGCGATGACTTCGCCGTTCTTCGCCTTCAGACGGAATCTGAATTCGCCGGCTTTATCGGTGTAAACTTCAAACTTCGGATGCTTGACCTTCTCAAATCCCTCGACGGTCTGATCCTCTACCTCGCCCACACAGCAGGCGCGAACGCTCTCAATGCCGTTCTTGCACGCCGCGTCGGATTTGTAAACCTCGCTCGTCGCGATAACTTCGCCGTTGCCGGCCTTCAGATCGAATTTGACGCCGGTGGACGTCGTCTTAATGACAAACTTTCCCATGATATTCTCCCTAAATTTCGATTTGTGCGGCAGAGGCGCGGGACGCGCCGCCGCTTTATTTAATGTTACCACATTTTTCGCCAGATTTCAAGCGTAAATCGGCATTTTCCGCAAATACATTGTCGAATCGTATATTGCACTTTGGAAAAGTAAATCCCGCACGAACGTGCTGCGCAGGGTTGAACACGCTCGCCCGACATACCCTTGTAATAAAAGTTTTGAAGAGTTCTTAAGGATGCAGATGCGGAGCATCTGCTAACTTTCCGCTTGCGGAAAGTTCAACTTTCTTTCAAAAGTCCCTCTAAGCGGGGTTTGGGGCGGCGCCCCAAAAACCTCTATTCCCTCACACCCCGAGCGCGGAAAGCCACTCGCGAGCGGACGCGTCGCTCGGCATACGCAGATCGCCTCGCGGCGATACGGCGACGCTTCCGACCTTCGGGCCGTCGGGAAGGCACGAACGCTTGAACTGCTGCGAGAAGAACCGGCGATAGAACACGCGCATCCAGTAAAGGATGACGCCGCTGTCGTATTCGCCCGCAAACGCAAGCTTCGCTATGCGGTATATCTTCTGCGGCGGGTAGCAGGCGCGGAGCATATAATATAGGAAAAAATCGTGCAGCTCGTAGGGGCCGACAAGATCCTCCGTCTTCTGCGAGATCATGCCGTCCTCCGGCGGCAGAAGCTCCGGCGAAACCGGCGTGTCAAGCACATCGTAAAGCGTCGAGGCAAGTCCGTCGTCGCCGCACGTATCGGCATAGTAGCGCACAAGATGGCGGACGAGCGTCTTCGGCACCGAGACGTTCACGGCGTACATCGACATATGATCGCCGTTGTACGTCGCCCATCCGAGCGCAAGCTCGGACAGATCGCCTGTGCCGATCACGAGCGAACCGGATTTGTTTGCAATATCCATCAGCACCTGCGTGCGCTCGCGCGCCTGCGCGTTTTCATATGTGACGGAATGATCCGATTCGTCGTGGCCGATGTCGGAAAGATGAACGCGAACGGCGTTCGCGATCGGAACCTCGCGCAGCGTCGCGCCGACGCGCTCCGCGAGACGGCAAGCGTTATTGTAGGTGCGATCCGTTGTGCCGAAACATGGCATCGTCACCGCGATGATGCCGCGCCGATCCATGCCGCACATATCGAACGCGCGCGCCGTCACGAGCAGCGCGAGCGTTGAATCAAGCCCGCCCGATATACCGACAACGGCGCCCGCGCGAGTGTGGGAAAGACGCTTTTTCAGCCCCATCGCCTGCATAGTCAATATCTCGTCGCAGCGGCGGCCGCGGTCCGCGGCGGAATCGGGTACGAACGGGAGCTTGTCAAACCGCCGCGACAGCGGCGTCTCGGTCACATTAAGCGAAAAACTGACGCGGACGTAGCCCGCATCCGTCAGGGACGGATACGTCGTCATGCGGCGGCGCTCGGAGGCGAGCCTGTCGACGTCGATGTCGCCGTAAACGGTCTCGTTGCGGAAGCGCTCTGCCTCGGCGAGAAGCGCGCCGTTCTCGGCGATCATGTTGTGCGCGGAAAATACGAGATCGGTCGTCGATTCGCCGTCGCCGGCGGCGGCGTATACGTAGCCGGCAACGAGCCGCGCCGACTGCCCGACGACAAGATCGCGGCGATAGCGGTCCTTGCCCGTCATCTCGTCGCCGGCGGAAAGATTGACGATCACGACGGCGCCGGCCTCCGCGTGGCGGATGCTCGGCGGCGACGGGACCCACAGATCCTCGCATATCTCGCACGCGACGGTGAGATGCTCCATCTCGCCGCATTCAAATATGATGTCGGTCCCGAACGGCACGTCGTATGCGTCGGGGCCGGAGCCGAGACGGATCGGACGCGCCTGACGCGCGCCGGAGGCGAAATGGCGCGCCTCGTAGAATTCGTTGTAGTTCGGCAGATGCGTCTTAGGCACGATGCCGATCACGCGCCCGCGGTTTATGGCGGCGGCCGCGTTATAGAGCTTGCAGCCGTATTCGAGCGGCAGCCCGACAAATAACAGCGCGTCAAGATCGGCGGTCGCCTCCGCGAGCCGCAAAAGCTCCGCTTTCGCCGCGTCGAGCATCGCTCGCTGCAAAAACAGATCGCTGCACGTATAGCCGCAAAGCGACAGCTCGGGGAACACGATGATCTTCGCGCCGCGTCCGGCGGCTTCTTTCGCGAGCGATTCGATCGCCGCCGAATTGCGCGCACAGTCGGCGACAGCGATCTCCGGCGTGCATGACGCGGCTTTGACAAATCCGTCTTTCATATATAATAATACCTCTATACAAATGCTGCGTTCGGCGCCGCGCGGCGCCGCGCTTCTATTATATAATATAACTGCGCGGATTTCAAGCGCGTCTGCGGGACGCGTAAAATTTTTCATTAAATTTCGTCTTTATACTTGACAAACGGCTGCGGCCGTGGTAAATTATACTCAAGATTAGCACTCGACGCGTGCGAGTGCTAAAATCACGCCGACTGCGAAAATGAAGGGGAGCGATGATATGCCACGAAGGAGCGGCGGCGTCGGAAACGGCGAACTCACCGAGCGTCAGCGCCTTATCCTGCGCGAGATCGTCGACTGCCACATAAAGAACGGCGAACCCGTCGGCTCAAAAGCGTTGACAAACATAGGCGGCAGGGAGTATTCCTCGGCGACAATCCGCAACGAAATGGCGGAGCTTGAGGAAAAGGGATATCTCGAATCGCCGCATACGTCCTCCGGACGCGTGCCGACCGAACTCGGCTACAGATTCTACGTCGACTGGCTGCGCGACAGATACGAAATGACGACGCGCGAGCTTGAAACGCTCAATTCGGTCGCGGCCGCAAAAATGTCGGAGCTTGACGGACTGCTCGATACGGCGACAAAGCTCGCCTCCGCCATGACGAATTATACGGCGCTGGCGGTCAAGCCGAGACACGTCAGCCAGACTGTCCGCAGATATGAAACCGTACTTCTCGACGAGCATGATTTCCTGCTCGTCATAATGATGTCGGACGACAATATCCGCACGGTGCGCATTTACAGCGAACACGCCATCGACGCGGAGGGAGCGGCGTCCGTGTCGCGCGTGCTGAATAAGTACGCGGCGGGCGTCACGGCGGAAAAGATCACGCTGCCCGTCATCATGAAAATGGAGGAGGAACTCGGCATATACGGCTCGATCGCGAGCTGCGCCATGAAGGAAGTTTACGGCGCTATGCGCGACAGAGGAGGCGGCGAGGTCAGAGTCGACGGAGTGAATAATCTGCTCCAGTATCCGGAATATTCCGACATCGGCTCGATAAAGGATATACTGTCGCTGCTCGATAAGCGCGACGATATAGTCGATCTTGTGTCCGACGCAAAGGACGACGACGTCAACGTCTACATCGGCAGCGAAAACGCCGTCGATATCGGCGGCAATTCGTCGATGGTGTTCAGAACGATCAAGCACAACGGCAAAACGGTGGGCGCGATCGGCGTGATCGGCCCGCGCCGAATGGATTATTCGCGCGTCATAACGCTGATCGAGGGACTCGCGGGAAGCATATCGGACGCGGTGTCGCGCGACGACGACGGCAGAGCCGAACGCGCGCTTCCGCCATGGAATGAAAACGGCGGGGACGGCGAACAATAATTGACAAAGGACGATATCTTTATGAGCGAAGAAAAAGAAACCGAAACCGCGGCGGAGGTTCAGGAAAACACGGAGAACACGGAGAAAACGGAAGCTCCCGCCCCCGACGGGCATTCGGACGGAAAGGAGCCGGCAAAGACGGCGAAGAAAAAGGATAAGCCGTCAAAGCGCGAACGAGAGCTGGAGGAAAAGCTCACGGAGGCGAACGACAAATATCTGCGCCTCGCGGCCGAATACGACAATTTCCGCAAGCGCAGCGCGAAGGAGCGCGAGGGCATTTACGGCGACGCATACGCGGACGCGCTCGGAAAGCTGTTGCCGCTGCTCGACAATCTCGACCGCGCATCACAGTACACGGACCCCGAAAAGCTGGCTGACGGCGTAAAGCTGATACTGAAAAACGTCCCCGACGTGCTGACATCGCTCGGCGTCGAACAGTTCGGCGAGGCGGGCGAGGATTTCGATCCGACAAAGCATTCGGCGGTGATGATCGCGGAGGACGCGGACTGCGAACCCGGGAAGATCGCGGCGGTGCTTCAGCGCGGATATAAGCGCGGCGATAAGATTTTGAGATTCGCGGCCGTAACGGTCGCAGGCGAGAAATAATCAGTTCTCTCCTTGCTGATTTGAAGCACAAACACATCGCTTAAATCAAAATCCATATAATCAAATCTGACAACCAAAAAGGCAGGAAAAGTTTTTGAAAGAGGGGTACGGGCGCTTTTTCGTAGAAAAAGCCAACTTTCTTTCAAAAAGTTTCCTCCCCGAAAAAATAATATAATAAACTCTTGGAGGCAAAGAAATGGCAAAGATCATAGGCATAGACCTTGGAACGACTAATTCGTGCGTGGCGGTATATGAGGGCGGGGAGCCGACCGTCATTCCGAATCCGGAAGGAAACAGGACGACGCCATCGGTAGTTGCATTCACGAAGACGGGCGAACGTCTCGTCGGTCAGGTTGCGAAGCGTCAGGCTATCACGAACCCCGACCGCACGATAATGTCGATCAAGCGCGACATGGGAACGTCGCGCAAGGTGAAGATCGACGACAAGGAGTACACGCCGCAGCAGATCTCGGCGATGATACTGTCGAAGCTGAAGGCGGACGCCGAGGCGTATCTCGGCACGACGGTCACGGAGGCCGTCATCACCGTTCCAGCATATTTCTCCGACGCGCAGCGTCAGGCGACGAAGGACGCCGGCAAGATCGCGGGACTCGACGTAAAACGCATCATAAACGAGCCGACGGCGGCGGCGCTCGCATACGGCGTCGATAAGGAAAAGGCCGATCAGAAGGTCATGATATTCGACCTCGGCGGCGGTACGTTCGACGTGTCGCTGCTCGAGATATCGGACGGCGTGTTCGAGGTGCTTGCGACGGCGGGCAACAACCGCCTCGGCGGCGACGATTTCGACCAGCGCGTCATCGACTGGATCGCGGAGCAGTTCATGGCGGAAAACGCCGGAATCGATCTGCGCCGCGACAGAATGGCGCTCCAGCGTCTCAAGGAGGCCGCGGAAAAGGCCAAGATCGAGCTGTCCGGCATGATGTCGACGAATATAAATCTGCCGTTCATCACGGCGGACGCGACAGGGCCGAAGCATTTCGACGCAACGCTCACGAGAGCGAAATTCAACGAGCTGACCGCCGACCTCGTCGATAAGACGATGGGACCGACGCGTCAGGTCCTCTCCGACGCGGGACTGTCCGTCTCGCAGATCGATAAGGTGCTTCTCGTCGGCGGTTCGACGCGCATCCCCGCCGTTCAGGACGCTCTGCGCAGCTTCATCGGCAAGGAACCGTTCAAGGGCATCAACCCCGACGAATGCGTCGCTATCGGCGCCGCTATCCAGGGCGGCGTGCTTGGCGGCGACGTCAAGGATCTGCTTCTGCTCGACGTCACGCCTCTGTCGCTCGGCATCGAAACGCTCGGCGGCGTATTCAATAAGATAATCGACAGAAATACGACGATACCCGTCAAGAAGAGCCAGATTTACTCGACCGCAGCCGACGGACAGCAGTCGGTGGAGGTCCACGTTCTCCAGGGAGAACGCACGATGGCGGCCGATAATACGACGCTCGGCAGATTCATGCTCGACGGCATCCCCGCCGCTCCGCGCGGCGTGCCGCAGATCGAGGTCACATTCGATATCGACGCAAACGGCATCGTAAACGTCACGGCGCAGGATAAGGGAACGGGACGCGAGCAGCATATCACGATCACATCCTCGACGAATATGTCCAAGGAGGATATCGACCGCGCCGTCAAGGACGCGGAGAGATACGCCGAGGAGGATAAGAAGAAGCGCGATCTCATCGACGCGAAGAACGCGGCTGAGAATATGATCTTCCAGACGGAAAAGACGCTGTCTGATCTCGGCGACAAGGTCACCGAGGACGAGAAGTCGTCGGTCAGAGCCGCGATCGAAAAGCTCCGCACGACGCTGTCCGGCAATGACGAGGCCGCGATCAAGGCCGAGACGGAGGCGCTCCAGAAGGCGTTCTATCCGATCGCGGAGAAGCTGTACGCGCAGTCGCAGACGAACGCGCAGGGACAGGCGGGCGCAGGTCCGAATCCGAACGCGGGCTATACAGATCCGAACGCTGGCAGCAGCGGCGGCGCGGGCGATACGTACTACAACGCCGATTTCGAGGACAAGACGGATAAATAATCAAATAAGGATCGGCCCCGAACAAACAGAGTCCTTACAATTAAAGATAATAATTCTAAAAGGCGATGCGAGGGGGAAACTTTCCAAGGCGAAGTTTCCCCCTCGGCATAAAACCTTCACTAAAGGAACGTACTTATGGCAGACAAACGCGATTACTATGAGGTCTTGGGCGTATCCAAGACGGCGACTGACGACGAGCTTAAGCGCGCATACCGCTCGATGGCGAAAAAATATCATCCGGATATGAACCCGGGCGATAAGGATGCCGAGGCGAAATTCAAGGAAGTCAACGAGGCATACGGCGTGCTGTCCGATCCGCAGAAGCGCGCGCAGTACGATCAGTACGGCCACGACGCATTCGATCCGTCGAAGGGCGGCGTCGGCTTCAACGCGTCCGATTTCGATTTCTCCGATATACTCTCGAGCATTTTCGGCAGCGGATTCGGCGGAGGCTTCGGCGGGTTCGGCTTCGGCGGCGGCGGCGAACGGAGACGCAACGCGCCCGTTCGCGGCGGCGACGCGACGCAGTCGGTGCTGATCAGCTTTGAGGAAGCCGCGTTCGGCTGCAAGCGCGATATAAGCTACGGGCGCATCGTGAAATGCCCCGACTGCGGCGGCACGGGCGCCGAAAAGGGATCGGTCCCCGAGACGTGTCCCGTCTGCCACGGCTCGGGTCAGGTCACGCAGACTCAGCGCACGCCGATCGGAATGATGCAGACGTCGCACGCCTGCGACCGCTGCCGCGGCACGGGAACGATCATAAAATCGCCGTGCCGGAACTGCCGAGGCACGGGATATATCAGGATCACGCGCAAGCTTGAGGTGTCGATACCGGCCGGCATCGACAACGGTCAGCGCATAGCGCTTCGCGGAGAGGGCGACGAGGGACGCAACGGCGGCCCCGCCGGCGATCTCATCATCACCGTCGGCGTGAAGGATCACCCCACGTTCGAGCGCGACGGGTTCGATATATACTGCGACGTGCCGGTCACGTTCGCGGAAGCGACGCTCGGCGCGAAGATCAAGGTCCCGACGCTCGAGGGCGCGATCGATTACGATATTCCGGAGGGAACGGAGACGGGAACGGCGTTTACGCTGCGCGGACGCGGCGTCCAGAACGTGAACAGCCCGTCGCGCCGCGGCGATCTTCATTTCACCGTGACGATCGAGGTGCCGAAGAATTTGAACGCACAGCAGAAAAAGCTGCTTTCGGATTTCGCGGCGTCGTGCGGCGAGAACAATTACGCGAAGGGGAAGAAGTTCAAGCGCCTGTTCGACAGGGATAAGGACAAATAATACCGGATCGAGAGGATTTCAATGCCTGTTCTTTTAGTGCGAGACGACATAACGCGCATGAAGTGCGACGCGATCGTGAACGCGGCGAACGGAACGCTGCTCGGCGGCGGAGGCGTCGACGGCGCGATCCACAAAGCCGCGGGACGCGGCTTGTATCTCGAATGTCTGCGGCTCGGCGGCTGCCGGACGGGAGAGGCGAAGATCACGGGCGCATATAATCTGCCGTGCAGATACGTCATCCACACCGTCGGGCCGAAATGGCGCGGCGGCGGGGCGGGCGAGCGCGAGCTTTTGCAGTCGTGCTATAAAAATTCGCTGTCGCTGGCAGCCGAACACGGATGCGGAACGGTTGCGTTCCCGCTCATTTCTGCGGGCGTCTACGGATATCCGCGCGATCAGGCGCTCAAGGTCGCCGTCGATACGACGAAGGAATATCTCGAGTCGCACGGCGACTCGATGACGGTGTATGTTGTGATCTTCGATCGCAGATCGTATGAGATAACGGCGGGCATTTATCCCGACATCAAAGCGTACATCGACGATATATACGCGGATGCGCACACGGACAGGCGCAGGCGCGATTATCAGATGACGCTGACGACGGAGTCGTCGTTTTTTGCGGCAGCGGTTGTCGCGCCGAATCCGGCAAAACGTGTTCCCGACGACAAGGCGAGCCTGGCGGCGCTCGTCGCCGATCTTGACGAGAGCTTTTCCGAGATGCTGCTGCGCAAGATCGACGAGCGCGGCATGACGGATTCGCAATGCTACAAAAAGGCCAATATCGACCGCAAGCTGTTTTCAAAGATACGGTCGGATCGATCGTATAAGCCGAGCAAGGGGACGGCGCTCGCGTTCGCGATCGCGCTCGAGCTTCCGCTCGCGGAGGCGCGCGATATGCTCGAAAAGGCGGGATACGCGCTGTCGCACAGCAGCAAGGCCGATATCATCGTCGAATATTTCATAATGAACGGCAGATACGATATGTTCGAGATAAACGAGGCTCTGTTCGCGTTCGATCAGCCGCTGATCGGCGTATAAGCTTATGAAAATCAAATATGGAAACGCGCGATTTGTCGCCTGCGAGGCGACACACCGCGTGTTTTTGTCTGCTATAATGTGATCACAGGATGAAAGAGCGATCCTGAATAAAAAATCACACGGAGGCGGAGAAATGAAAAACAACACAACGGAGATCGTATTTATACTCGACAGGAGCGGATCGATGAGCGGCCTTGAGGGCGACGTTATCGGCGGATTCAATTCGCTGATCGAAAAGCAGCGGAAGAGCGACGGAGAATGCATCGTTTCGACGGTGCTGTTCGACAACGTATCGGAGGTGATCCACGACAGAGTCAGACTGACCGATATCGGCAGGATGACGGAGGACGATTATACGGTGCGCGGCTGCACGGCGCTTATCGACGCGATCGGCGGCGCGATCCATCATATCGGCAACGTACACAAATACGCGCGCGCGGAGGATGTGCCGGAGCATACGATGTTTGTGATAATGACGGACGGACTCGAAAACGCGAGCGTGCATTATTCGAGCGACGAGGTAAAGCGCATGGTGGAGAGGCAGAAGGAGAAGTACGGATGGGAGTTTTTGTTCATCGGTGCAAATATCGATTCCGTCGAGACGGCGAAGCATATCGGGATCTCCCGCGACAGAGCGGTGAATTACAACGCGGACGCGATGGGGACGACGGCGGTCTTTGCCGCCGTGTCGGATACGGTGTGCAATGTCCGCGCCAACGCTGGCGTCGGGAAGGAGTGGAAGGAGAAAATAGACCGCGACAATCAAAGAAGGGGATTTTTGAAGAGGAGGTAAGGAGCGACCGCGATGCGAGATGTGCGGCAGATAGATTGGTATAGGGGGAAGTAAGGATTGTAGGGCTATGCTATGGCTAAACCCTTGGAAAGGTTTTAGATTCTATCTAAAGGTTCTTTTCTGCGAAGGACGGATTTGGGACGAGGACCCTTTCTTAAAAGAAAAGGTCCTCCCCCGAACCCCCTCGCCAAAAGAACAACGCGCGTTCGCTGGGTGCGAACAGCTCATCGCGGGTCGGTTGATTTAGATATCTAAGTACCATCAACTTGCAAGCAACTCTAATGCCAAGAAAAAGCAATGCGTTCACTTTGTTGGGCGCAGTTTTTCTTCAACAAAAATTTTCACAACAACTGCGAAATAATCGCCCTATCAACCCCCTCAACTCATCGTTGACCCGTCTCATTTTTAAGTCGCTTTTTATTCTGCGGAATTTATGCTAAAATATAACCACGGACCGATACAACACTTGGAGGTTAGGATGTCGTTATCGATGGGGCAGATCATAAAAAATCTGCGGAAAAGCAGCGGATTTACGCAGGAGGAGCTTGCGGAGCGGCTCGGCGTCACGTATCAGGCAGTCTCAAAATGGGAAAACGATGCGGGACTGCCCGACATTTCACAGGTCGTTCCGCTTGCGTCGATATTCGGAGTCAGCACGGACGCGCTGTTCGGCATCGCGGACATGACGGGGAACGAGGATGTGCAAAGGATCGTAAGCTGTGCCGCCGACGTCAAAAAATACGGCGAGCCTGAGACGTATTTAGAAGCGTATGATATACTGCGCGGCGGACTCCGCAAATACTCGGGGAACATGACGCTCGCGGTCAATGCCATGCGTCTCGGAGTCTCGCTTACTTTGCCGGAGAACGGCCGGATCTATGCCGGTGAACGCAAAAACGAGATCGCCGCCGAGACGATAAGGCAGGCGAATTTCGTCATTGCGAACTCAAAAAACATAGGCGACGTATTATCCGCGCGTCAGATACTGGTATATCTTTATTGCAGTCAGGGGAGATTCGATGCGGCCGCGATCGAGGCGGGAGGCTTCCCGCCCCGAACCGATCTGACGCTATTTTCGCATTTGGCGGTCGTCAGCGAATACATGAACGACTATAAAAGCGCCGAAGCGCGCCTGTGTTCGGACATCGATTATATGCTCCAGGCGCTGGAAAACGATATGGCGCGGCTCGGGAAAGCATACGCCGGCGACGGAAAATATACGGACGCAATCGCAGTATACGAGACGTTTTTCGAGATCATGAAAGCAGTATTCAGGGACGAAATTCCGCTTTCGTACCACGATTTTGATTCCGGCGACTGCCGGCTGTTGTTGGCGGAGGCGTATCTCGCAATCGGCGACGCATCGAAGGCGATGGACGCCGTGGAAGCGTCCGTCATGTATTATATCGATCTTTACAACGCGCACGAGGAAGAAATAATCCTGCCCCGAGAGGGGATCAAATCGCCCGTTTTAAGGGAAACGATGCTGACCGCGCCGCTCCCGAAGGAAAGCATAAAACAGAAGCTGCTGTATAAATTATCCGCGGACGGGATTCAGGCTTTGAATCGGGAGCCGCGATTTAAAAAGCTTCTGGACATCGTGAACGATCTGCCGTGATTTCCGCGCAAAGTCAAACGCAAATAAAAGCAAATACACGGCTTGCCTTTAAAATTCCCGCATCGCGGGAATTTTTCTCTCCGAACGCGATGTTTACAATCGCCGCGATCGCTAATATAATAGACTCATCGGCCGAAATAAATTAGGGGAGATTATTATGAATCTTAAATTCGGAGCAAATTTGAAAGCGCTCCGCCGCGAGCGGGACATGACGCAGGAGGAGCTGGCGGATGCTTTGGGGCTTTCGGTGCAGGCGATCAGCCGCTACGAAACGGGCGCGGCATATCCCGACATCGAAATGCTGCCGGTGATCGCGGGATTTTTCGGCGTCACCGTCGATTCCGTTTTGGGAGTGTCGGAAAAGATGCGGGAGTCACGCAGGGGAGATTACGTCACACGCTTCAAGGCGGTCAAGGGCGTCGAGGCAAAGCTTGAGGTTTTGAACAGGTGGCGCACGGAATTTCCCGACGACTGGGCGGCCGTTTATTACACCGTCGTCGCGATGGGAGAAGTCCCCGACGAAAAGCGGGATTCGGCCGCATTGCGGAATCTCGCGAAAAGCGCGCTTAAGCGCTGCACCGAGCCGTATTGGCACGACTCGCTGATCTTCGGGTATCTTTCCGCCGAGGACGACGAAAAAACCGCGCTCGACTTCATCCGACAGTACGGTTCGGAATCGGACCTGAGCAGGCTCCACCTGATGATGACATACTACAAAGGACGCGACGAGCGGAAAATGCGGGCGCTATATCAGTATCAGCTTTGGCAAAAAACGTGCGATCAGTTGGAACTTCTGATACAATTCGGATACGGCGGCGACGTGCGTGACGCGATCGAGAACTGCGAGCTTGCGCTTGATTTTTTGAAAAGGCTTTCCCACAGTTCCGATCTCACAAAACCGGATATGTGGCATCGAAGCAAGCTTATGGCGCTTTTGCGGCTGTCGAACAACTACCTCTTTTATGACGAACGTAAAAAGGGATTTGTGGCGCTCGATGCGGCGGTCACGCTGATCGAAAACATGATCGATCTTCAAGACGGGGCGGTTCTTTCATTCGGGACGCCGAAGCTTGACACGCTTGACTGCGCGGCCGATAAGGGCGCCGCCGTATACGGCGGCAGGGACTGCCTTTACTCATGCAACGGACTCGCCATATACATGAAATACTTAAATTCTCCGTTTGAAGGTGAAAATCCGATCGAATCGTGGACGTTTTTCCCGTCGAATTACAGAACGATCATTGCCGCGCCGCGCTGGCGCAATTTCAAAAGATACGAGGACGATCCGGAGTATGAAAAATACGCGGAGCGGATCAAAAAAGCGGCGGACATCACCGAGCGCGGTAACGTCGAATACATCCTCACGCGCGGCGCCGTGACGAATCCGACGGGCGGCCGGCTCTGCGCCGTAAAAACCGACGACCGCGAACATCTGCGTCTGCTGTATCTTCTCATGGAGGAGCCGGAAACAGGCTTTGGCAAGGCGATCGAGCAGTTCAAAAAGACGGCGGCGATCTGCGGAATCACGGCGGCGGAGGCGGTCATGACCGTCGACGGGGAGCGGAAAATCGTCGCGACGCCGGATGAGGTGACGATCGGCATCGCGGTGTAACGCGCCGGCGGACGCGGCACGTTGTCTGCACGCTCAACGCCGCGCCGCGGCCGAATCGGTGATGTGCCATCTTTCGCGCACACGGGTGCGCGGCTCTGCTTCCCATACAAAAAGGACGGCCACGCCGTCCTTTTTGCGTTAAACCTCGATCGCGACGCCGCGATATCAATAACCCGCCGCGTGTCCGCGCTCACGCGATAAGTGAGGAATGGATGGGGGGATGCTTTTTTGCGGGCGTTCAGCTTTGTCGTTCCCGTGCATTTCGCCGTTTCAATGTAAGCGCGGTATGATTTGCGGGTGGAATATATGTCGTTTGCGTCATATTCTACATTTGCCTACGCACGTTCGGCGGATGTAGAATATGCTCGAACGAGCGCGAAATGTCAATCAGAGCCGGAACTCACAATGATTTGGTCTAACATAAAAACCGCCGTAAACCGGCGGTTTTTCTCGCTTATACACGGATTCTTATATTTGTAACGCGCGCCGCGCTTCACATGAACCGCACGGTCTCGTCGATCTTCTTATATACGCTGTGCATTCTCGCGAGCGGCTCCGCATCTGCGGCGGGATATCCAATTGGCATGAGCAGAACGGCCCTCTCATTTTTGGGGAGTCCGAGCGCTCGTTCGAGTTTTGAATTGGCGAAATAGTTCACCCAGCACGTCCCGATGCCGAGGTCCCACGCCTCGAGCATGATGTGAGTCGCGACGATGCTGACGTCCTGAACGCCGGAACGGACGCCGCGTTCGAGCGGATTTTTCCAGTCCTCGTCCGCGTTGTACGCGAACAGCAGGACGGTCTTGGCGCCGAAAATGCATCTGCTCTGCTCGTTCAGGATCGCGAGCTTATCCGCGCTCTCGATGACATAAATTCGCTGCGGCTGATAGTTGCAGCCGGTCGGCGCGACGTTTCCCGCCTCGAGGATGAGGTCCAACTTTTCTTTTTCGATAGGACGTCCGTCGAATTTTCTGACCGAAAATCTCGATCTTGCAAGCTCCAAAAATGCCATTTTATGCCTCCGATAATTGTTTTCATGCGTTGTCCGCGCCCCCGCTTTGCCGCGTTGAGCGCCGGAACCACAATCATATTACCACAAATCGTGCGGAATGGAAAGAAAAATGTGAATAAATCTTGGAAAGTAAGCGGGAAATGCGCCCCGCCAACTGATACGTTCCGAGAAATCGAAAAATCAAAGTATCGTTTATCGCTTGACTGCTCCGATAATCCTTCCTGTTATCCCGCCGGCGTTCGATGCCGTGGCAATTTATGCCATGCCCAAAGTCCAATTTCCTCTTTATGGTATTTGCATCATCCCATTTCAATACCACCGAAACAAATATCACAAAATTTAGTGCTTGCATGGCAAAATCCCCCTTAATCCTTTATTC
>CANRFY010000021.1 GCA_947630015.1 uncultured Clostridia bacterium | reverse complement strand
ACGTTTCCGCCGTAAGCGGAGTTGACGGACATGATCGTGTTGTCCTGCGGGAAGTGGGTGATATATCTGTTCTCGGGATCGCAGTCTGCGACGGCGTGCAGACCCTTGATGTAGTCGGGGGAATCGCCGAGGGAATCCATCACGTTCTGACCTACGCGGGTCATGATGAGCATATTGAGTACGACGTAGATGGAATCCGTAAGCTCGATGCCGATCTTAGCGAAGTCGGAGCCGACGACGCCCATCGAATACGGGATAACGTACATCGTCTTGCCCTTCATCGCGCCGGTGTAGAGCTTCTTCAGCGTCGCGTACATTTCGTTCGGGTCTACCCAGTTGTTGATATTGCCGGCTTCTTCCTGCGTCGGCGTGCAGATGAACGTGCGGCCCTCGACGCGCGCGACGTCGTTGACGGCGGTGCGGTGCAGGTAGCAGTTCGGAAGCAGTTCCTCGTTGAGCTTGATAAGCTCGCCCGTGCTGCACGCCTCGGCGCGGAGCGCCTCGGCCTGTTCCTCGGAGCCGTCTATCCAGACGATCTTTTCGGGGCGGCACATAGCGGCCATTTCATTGATCCAATCGAGAACATACTTGTTCTGTGTCATTTTTCTATCTCCTTTACATCTATATAGATTGCAAATCGCGGCGTCCAACTCGACGCCATATTCCACCGATACAATTATATACTATCCCGCGCGCGATTTCAAGACCGATTTGCTATTATTTTTCATTTCGGCGTCGATGTCGCGAATATTAACGAAACGGCGAAATAAATGAAGCGTATATTGAACAGAATCGGCGCAAAATTTTTTTGCAAAATTTTAGAACAGATGTTTGCAATTTGCGAAAAAGTGTGGTACAATAGAGTATAAATAAAAAACGAAACGGACTTCATGCCATGATACGTGAACCATTAAACGAAAAAGAACGCGCCGTATACGATTATATCGTCGACTCGATACGCAAAAACGGCTTTTCGCCGAGCGTGCGCGACATCCGCACGACGCTCGGCTTCAAAAGCACCTCGACAGTACACACATATCTCGGACGTCTCGCCGACAAGGGCTACATAAGCAAGGAGGACGGCAAGAGCCGCACGCTCCGCACCGTCGACGATTCCGTCGACGACTCCGTCTGCCTGCCCGTCATAGGCAAGATCGCCGCAGGTCAGCCGATCCTCGCCGCCGAGGTATACGACGAAAACGACACCATCCGCGTCTCTACGCGCGGCAAATACTCGAAGGATGAACTGTTCGCGCTCCGCGTCGAGGGCGAAAGCATGATAGAGGCCGGCATCCTCGACGGCGACATCATCATCGTCCGCCGCACGCCGCAGGCCGACAACGGCGATATCGTCGTCGCCATGGTCGACGACTCCGCCACCGTCAAGCGCTTCTTCCGCGAGGACGGCCATTTCCGGCTCCAGCCCGAGAACAGCACGATGCAGCCTATCATCGTCGACGAAGTCGCCGTACTCGGCCGCGTTATCGCCTCCGTACGCTATTATTGACGAGGAAAAACGGGCGGCGCGAAAATTTTTTCAAAAATTTTCGATTTCGGTGAAACTTTTCACCCCTCAAATACGTCTTATATAATAGAGGAATAAAAACGGGGAGCGCCGCGCGCGAGGTGAAACATGAAGATCAAGCTGCCGATCATAATACTGCTTGGCGTGATCCTGCTCGCTGCGGCTGCGATCGCGGTCGCGATTGCGGTGCCGATCTGCTCGTTTTCGATATTCTCGGTCTGATCGTTTCGCCAACGCCGACCTTCTCCCGCCGCTCGCGGGTCTTGGGAAATAATGATACATGAAAAGGGAGCCTCCTGCAGCGGCTCCCTTTTTCATTACGCGAAAAACGCGTGATTTCCTATCGTCGCCATATACGGCCTGTTTCTGCCAGCCCATGACGTTTTCATTATATTCGTCGTGCAGAAATACATCGCGCCGTCGCAGACGCGCGCGCCCTCCATGCACAGCTTCGCCGCGATAACGCTCTCTTCCGTCGGCGGCTCGTATACGGATCCCGAATACGCCGGCGTGAACTGCACGCCGTTTTTCATATCGAATATGACGCCGTAGACGGTATCCGGATATTTCGGCGAGGCGACTCTGTCATAAACGACCGTCCCGACCGCGATCTTGCCTAAAAGCGGCTCTCCCCTGCTCTCCGCGCTTATTATGCGCGACAACCAGAACAGCTCCCATCCGTCGTAGTAGTCGTCGCCCGATACGATGACGCGCGGCGCGTCCCTGACGCTCGCGCGCATTATTTCGCCGTTCCATTCGACGTCCGCGCCGAATGCGCCCGCGATCGCGCGTATCGGCACCATGAACGATCCGTTTTTAATATGGCACGGCACGCCGCAGTAAAAGTATCGCCCGTTCGCCGTTATATAGCGCTCCCCCACCGACGCGGAAACTGTCGTGCCTCGCCACTCCACCGTCGCCGTCTGCGTCCCGCCGTCCCAGCCGACGACGGCTTCGCCGTCCGTCATCTGACGGCAGAATTCGCGCAGCTGCACGCAGGTGACGGATTCCGTAAGCTCGCATCCGCTCCGATCGAGCGCGACGCCGCGCACATAAACGTCGAGGACGGCGGCGTGCGCCGTCGTCGCGAGCGACGCCGATATAATAAGCGCCGCGATCAGTCCTGACAGTCTTTTTCTTTTCATAACTTCCCCGCCTTTCATTTTCTTTTCATATCATATCACCGCCGCCGCTCGGACGACGCCGTCGAATCCGGTCGGGATCGGCGGCGCCGACGCGCGACGCGGCGGAATTTTGCGATTTTTTCGCATCGGACGTTATTTCCCGCGGCGGATATATCAGTTTCCGCAGTCTGTAAAGGCAGTACAGATTCAAGATCGTCATTACGCCGACGGTGATGTCCGCCGCCGTCCAGACGGCGGGCGGAGCCATGCCGGAGCCTGCGATTATGACGGCGCAGAACGCGATCGTGAATAGCGCCGTACACTTCCCCCCGCCTCCGAGAAACATTATCGCCGAGCGCGCGTAATAATGCTGGGAGAACAGCGTCGCCAGCACGAATACGAAAACGCATATCGAGAGCGCGGCTCCCCCGACGCCGCCGAACGTCCCGACGAATATCGTATTCGCGTCCACCATCGCGTCGGCTCCGAGTTCGACGCCCGAGACGAGCGCCGTCAGCGCCGTCAGCGTGCAGATTATGATCGTGTCCGCGAACACCTCGAATATGCCGAGGCAGCCCTGCGATTCCGGCGATTCCGCATCCGCGCACGCGTGCGCGGTCGGAGACGTGCCGGCTCCGGCCTCGTTCGTTATGACGCCTCTGACGACGCCGTATCTCACGGCCTCCGATACGGCATAGCCGCCGATCCCGCCGACGGCGGCGGCATCCGAAAACGCGCATTTGAATATGGCGGCGACGGCGGCGGGCAGCGCCGCCGCGTGCAGTATGATAACGGCCGCGCACATTATTATATACACGGCGGAAACTGCCGGTATCAGATATACGGTCAGATTCGCGATCCGGCGCGCGCCGCCGGCGGCGGCCATCACGGTCAGCGCGGCCAAAATGATCCCGACCGCGTGCGGCGGTATATGCGCCGACGCCGATACGGCTCCCGCCGCCGCGTTCACTTGAAGTATCCCTCCGACCGTGAACGAATTGCAGATGCACAAAACGGCGAACACGCATCCGAGCGCGTGCGCGCCTTTAGTCCCGATCCCGCCCGAGATATAGTACGGAGCGCCGCCGTAAAAGCCGTTTTTCCCGCGCCGTCTGTAACGGACCGCAAGCGCCACCTCGGCGTATTTTACCGACATCGCCGCGAACGCGGACGCCCACATCCAGAATATCGCGCCCGGCCCTCCCATATATATCGCCGAAATGACGCCCGTTATATTTCCGACGCCGAGCGTTCCCGCCAGCGCCATCGACGCCGCTTTGACGGGCGGCATCCCGTCGCCGCGCCTGCGCGTCATCAAAGAAAGCGTCTTGATCGGATGGAATATGTAAAATCCTCGCAGCCGCACCGCAAATAAAACGCCGGATAAAATGAGCAGCGGCGGCATCGCCGCGCCAAAAAACGACGCCGCCGCGTCGAACATAATGATCACCCCGCAAAAACGCGCCGTCCGCCGGCGCGCGCACTACGGTCTATTTATACGCGCGCGGCCCGCGAATATGACAAATGCGCGTCCGCGCTGATGACGCCGAAATGCGCGATTTTTAGCAGTCGGGCGCGTATCCGCATCATGCAATATACAAATTATAACGGTTTTGACATGATTTTATGTGGATATTTACGGCAATAAAGGTCTTGATTTTTTACGCATACTTATATAAAATAATAGCGTAAGGATTTAGCACTCCCGCACCGTGAGTGCTAATCTTACAAATCAGCTCATAAAATATTACATAGAGAAGAGGAGGAAACAAAGAGATGAAAATTGTTCCGCTTTTTGACAAGGTCGTAGTCAAAGCGACCGAGGTCGAGGAAACGACGGCTGCCGGCATCATCCTGCCCGGTTCCGCAAAGGAAAAGCCGCAGGTGTTTGAGGTGATCGCAGTCGGTCCCGGCGGCGAGGTAGACGGCAAAACGACGACTATGGTGAGCGCCGTCGGCGATCACGTCATCATAAGCAAGTACGCCGGCACCGAGATCAAGATCGACGGCGTCGAATACAACATCGTCCGTCAGGGCGACATTCTCGCAAAGCTCGACTGAGCCGACATTCTATCATTAAATTAAGGAGTAAAAATCATGGCAAAGAATATTCTCTACGGCAGCGAAGCGAGAGCCGCTCTGCTTGCCGGCATCGATAAGCTCGCCGATACTGTCAAGATCACGCTCGGCCCGAAGGGCAGAAACGTAGTGCTTGACAAGAAATACGGCTCGCCGCTCATCATCAACGACGGCGTTACGATCGCGAAGGAGATCGAACTTGAGGATCCGGCCGAGAACACGGGCGCGCAGCTCGTAAAGGAAGTTGCTACAAAGACGAACGACGCTGCCGGCGACGGCACGACGACGGCTACGCTTCTCGCTCAGGCGTTCATCCACGAGGGCATGAAGAACGTGACGGCGGGCGCGAACCCGATGGTTCTGCGCCGCGGCATCCAGAAGGCAGTCGCAAAGGCTACGGAATGCCTCAAGGCTAACTCGTCCAAGGTAAAGGGTTCCGCCGACATCGCGCGCGTAGGCACGATCTCCGCCGGCGACGAAGTCATCGGCACGCTGATCGCGGACGCTATGGAAAAGGTCACCTCCGACGGCGTTATCACCGTTGAGGAGTCCAAATCCGCCGAGACGTACTGCGAGGTCGTCGAGGGTATGCAGTTCGACCGCGGCTATCTGTCGCCATACATGGCAACCGACATGGATAAGATGGAAGCCGTCATCGACGATCCGCTGATCCTCATCACGGACAAGAAAATCTCGAACATTCAGGAAATCCTCGATCTGCTCAATCAGATCGTTCAGTCGGGCAGAAAGCTGCTCATAATCGCCGAGGACGTCGAGGGCGAAGCGCTCACGACGCTCGTTCTCAACAAGCTGCGCGGCACATTCACCTGCGTCGCGGTCAAGGCTCCGGGCTTCGGCGACAGACGCAAGGAAATGCTCCGCGACATCGCGATTTTGACGGGCGGTCAGGTCATCACCTCCGAGCTTGGTCTCGAGCTTAAGGACACGACGATCGATCAGCTCGGTCACTGCCGTCAGGTCAAGATCGACAAGGAGAACACCATCATCGTCGGCGGCGCGGGCGATCCCGCAGAGATCAAGGCTCGTATCGGTCAGATCAAGTCCGCGATCGAGACGACGACGTCCGATTTCGACCGCGAGAAGCTCCAGGAGCGTCTTGCAAAGCTGTCGGGCGGCGTTGCCGTCATCAAGGTCGGCGCCGCTACCGAGACCGAGATGAAGGAAAAGAAGCTCCGCATCGAGGACGCGCTCAACGCGACTCGCGCCGCAGTTGAGGAAGGCATCGTCCCGGGCGGCGGAACTGCTTACATCAACATCATCGACGACGTCGCAAAGCTGCTCGACACGACAGAGGGCGACGAAAAGACGGGCGTTGCGATCGTAGTCAAGGCGCTCGAAGCTCCGCTCCGTCAGATCGCGGAAAACGCGGGCTTTGAAGGCTCCGTCGTCGTCAACAATGTTCGCACGAAGAACGCCGTCGGCTACGGCTTCGACGCCGCGAACGAGACTTACGGCGACATGATCGAGGCCGGAATCGTCGATCCGACGAAGGTCTCCCGCTGCGCGCTCGAAAACGCAGCGTCGATCGCGTCGATCGTGCTGACGACGGAATCCATCGTCGTCGATAAGCCCGAGGAAAAGACTGCCGCTCCCGCAGCAGGCATGGGCGGCGGCATGGACGGGATGTATTGATAAATAATTGATATTTAATTCGGGGGGAAGAAAACTTCTTAAAATGAAGTTGGCTTTTTCGCAAAGCGAAAAAGCAGAAGAAGGGGCGTATGCCCCTTCTTCCTATTCCCCCCAAACCCTCTTTCTTTCAAGAACTTTTATTACAAAAGGTTTCCCGTTTGTTATCGTTATGCATTGATCTTACGTCCATAAAATGATGAATAATGAGAAACATTCTGGAAATGAAATTTTATTTTCAGCGCACCCTCTTTTTCAAGAACTTTTAAAAAAATAGTTTGTGCGGCACCGTAACCTTTTGCGAAAATCGGGTATTAACTTAACAGAAAGGCAAACGGAGGCGTTTTTATGCTTGCATTCTTCATTTATTACGGCGTCACATTCGGAGGCGAGTTAAATTCCGGCCTGCTTTCATATGATCTGATTTTCATCCCCGCATTATTTTGCATCGCGGGTCTCATATTCGCGTACAGGAAACACATATTGGTGCGGCTTCTGCCGGTGATATTCGTACTGCTCGACGCCGCCGCGTGCGGGATCGCGTTCATCTTCATCGACGGGGTGGATGCGCTGCTGCCGCTCGGTGGGCTCATATGCGACGCCGAGGCGGCGGCAGGCGTCGCGCTCGCATGGGTCGTATACGCAATCGTCTCTGCGGTAAAAAAGCGATCGGAAAAAGCGCCTGATTGAATCGCATTTGCGCGCGAGCGCAGACGTTTTCGCATTAGCACTGTCGCCACGATCCGCGGACGCGCCGCTGATCAGGAAAAACAAAATCGGGAAGCCGTCGGCTTCCCGATTTTTTATTCCGCGCCGTCGAACTGACTGCCCCACAGATGCGCGTAAAATCCGCCCTTCGCGAGCAATTCGTCGTGAGTTCCCTGCTCCACGATATCGCCGTCCTTCATCACGAGTATCAGATCCGACTGTCGTATCGTCGAAAGTCTGTGCGCCACGATGAACGTCGTGCGCCCCTGCATCATCTTTGTGAATGCGCGCGATATTCTGTGTTCGGTGCGCGTATCTATCGACGAGGTCGCCTCGTCGAGGATGAGGATCGGCGGCAGCGACAGCATCACGCGCGATATCGATAAAAGCTGGCGCTGTCCCTGCGACAGTCCGTCGCCGCCCTCTCCCAAAACGGTGTCGTAGCCGTGCGGCATCTGACGGATGAATCCGTCGGCATGGACGGCCTTTGCGGCCGCGATCATTTCCTCGTCCGAAGCGTCCGGCCGTCCGAGCTTTATGTTTTCGCGCACGGTTCCGGCTCTGAGCCATGTATCCTGAAGCACCATTCCGTAATTCGCGCGCAGGCTTGCGCGCGTAACGCCGCGTATATCGTATCCGTCGACCGATATCACGCCGCCCGTCACGTCGTAGAAGCGCATGAGCAGATTGATCAGCGTCGTTTTGCCGCATCCCGTCGGCCCCACTATGGCGATATGGCGGCCGGCGGCGACGTCGATGCTGACGTTTTTGATGAGCGGCCGCGTCGGCGCATACGAGAACGACACGGAATCAAATTTCACGTTTCCGTCGACGGTCCCGAGCGATATTTCGCCGTCCGGCGTCTGCGGCTCCTCGTCGGATATTGCGAACAGCCGCGCCGCGGACGCGAGCGCGCCCTGAAACTCCGTCACGACTCCCGATATCTCGTTGAACGGCTTTGCGAACTGATTCGCATATGAAAGAAAGCTCGTCAGCATTCCGACCGTGATCCCGCCGCCGATCGATATTATCGCGCCGAAGAGCGTCACCGCCGCGTATACGACGGCGTTGATGAAACGCGTCGACGGATTCGTCAGCGACGAATAGAATATGGCGCGGAGCGAATATTTCGACAGCTTGTCGTTTATCTCGTCGAAATCCTCCATCACGCGCGCCTCGCGGCCGAACGCCTTGACTGTCTTGCAGCCCGCCGTCATCTCGTCCACATACGCCGTCATCTCGCCTCTCGCCTCTGATTGGAGCTTGAACATCGAATACGTATGCTGGGCGATGAATTTCGCCGCGAATATCGACATCGGCGTCAGCACCGCGACGGCGAGCGTGATCCAGACGTTTATCCTGAGCATGAACGCGAACGTGCCGATTATCGTCAGCACGCCCGAGAAAATCTGGGTGAAGCCGAGCAGAAGTCCGTCCGAGAATCTGTCGGCGTCAGTCACGATGCGCGACACGATCTCGCCCGACTGATGCGAGTCGAGATACGACAGCGGCAAGGTCTGGATATGGCGAAACGCCTCCGATCTTACGTCCTTGACGACGCTGTATGCGACGCGGTTGTTTATCGTCCCCGATATCCACTGCATCGCTCCCGTCGCGGCGGCGAGGATCAATATCCTGTACAGGATCGGCATTATGCGGTCGAAATCGACGTTCCCCTGCCCGACGATAAGATCGATCACATTTCCGATCAGGATCGGGATATAGAGCGTAAAGATCACCGAGCCGGCAGTCAGCACGACAGATATGATCGTCAGCGCCATATACGGGCGCAGCGCGCCGAATATGCGGCTCCATGTCCGCTGCCTGTTCATATGCTGCCCCCCTTCTGCGCCTCGTCGATCTCGCGATAGACGGCGCACGACGAGAGAAGCTCTTCGTGCGTTCCCATTCCGACGCAGACGCCGCCGTCAAGCACGATGATATTGTCGGCGTGGCGGATCGATCCCGTTCTCTGCGACACAATGAACAGCGTCGGCATAGGATCGAGCGTCCGCAGCGCCTCGCGCAGCGCGGCGTCGGTGGCGAAATCGAGCGCCGAGGCGCTGTCGTCGAGGATCAGAATGTCCGCGTTCTTTGCGAGCGCGCGCGCGATCGCGATGCGCTGGCGCTGTCCGCCGGACAGATTCACGCCGCCGCGCCCTATATGCTCGTCGAGTCCGTGTTCCTTCGCACGCACGATATCGACGCCCTGCGCCGCCTCGATCGCATCCTCGATGCGCTTGTCGTTATCGCCGTCCGCGCCGTCGACGCCCCACATCACGTTGTCGCGTATTGTGCCGGAGAACAGCGTCTGCCCCTGCGGCACGATCGCGATGCGCCGTCTCAGCTCACCGACGTCCGCGTCGGCGGTATCGACGCCCAAAACGCGGACGCGTCCGCGCGTCGGCTTATAAAACGCCGGTATGAGATTCACAAGCGACGTTTTGCCCGATCCCGTGCCGCCTATTATGCCGATCACATCTCCCGGGCGCGCTTTGAACGATATATCCGATATCGCGTCGGCGCCGCCGTTTTTGTATCTCAGCCCGACGCCGTCAAATTCGACCGCGTACTCCGCGTTTTTATCAAAGTCTCGGTCGGCTCCCGCCGCCTCCGGCGGCATATCGATTATCGCCGCGATCCTGTTCGCGCAGGCGACCGATTTCGTTATGTTGATTATGAGATTGGCGAACTTTATCAGCTCCACCAATATCTGCGACATATAATTGTAAAGCGCGATGACGGCGCCCGTCTCGATCACGCCGGCGTCGACTCGTACTGCGCCTATATAGACGAGCGCGACAGCCGCCGCGTTGATGATCACGTATGTGATCGGATTCAGCATCGCCGATATCCTTCCGACGAATTTCTGCATCCCGACAAGCTCGTCCGAACGCGAATCGAACCGTTCGATCTCGTCCGCTTCTCGTCCGAACGCGCGCAGCACGCGCACGCCCGACAAGTTTTCCCTCGCCGCTAAAAGCACGCGGTCGAGCGATCCCTGCACTTTTTTATATAGCGGCAGCGTCACGAGCATTATGCCGAATACGACGACGGAAAGGATCGGTATCGTCACGACGAATACGGACGCCGCGCGCGCGTCGATAGTAAACGCCATCACGGCGGCGCCGATCACGACGAACGGCGAACGCAGCAGCAGGCGCAGCGTCAGATTGACGCCCGTCTCGACCTGATTCATATCGCTCGTCATGCGCGTCACCATCGTCGACGCGCCAAGCTCGTCAAGCGTCGTATAATCGAACGACTGAATGCGCTCGAACAGCGAGCGGCGCATCAGCGATACGCTCCCGACCGACGCCTTGGCGGCGAAATACTGCGCCGCCAAAGTACACGAAAGGCCGATCACGCCGAGCAGCACCATCAGTCCCGCCATCGCGGCGATATAACGCTTATCGCCGTTTTTGATGCCGACGTCGACGATGCTTTTGACGACGAGCGGGATCAGCAGCTCAAATGTGGCTTCGAGCAGCTTGAATACGGGGCCGAGAATGCTCTCGAGCGCATATGATCGGAGATAGTGCAGTATTTTTTTCAAAACCGTACTCCGTGCGGGTCACATCGGCGCTCAGACGCGCTCGACCGCGTCGGCCGTATTGAGCAGCCATTCGTGCGGCGTCAGCTCGAGCTTTCCCGCGTCGCACAGGCGCGCAAGCTCCGGCGATATCGGCATTTTATCGAGCAGAGGAATGCCCGCCTCGGCCGCATACGCCTCCGTGCGTCCCTCGCCGAAGATGTGAATCTTACGGCCGCAGTCGGGGCATTCGACGTAGCTCATGTTCTCCACGAGTCCGATCACGGGTATATTCATCATCTTCGCCATGTTGACGGCCTTTGAAACTATCATCGATACAAGCTCCTGCGGGCTTGTGACGATTATGATCCCGTCGAGCTTTATCGACTGGAATATCGTCAGCGGCACGTCGCCCGTTCCGGGCGGCATATCGATGAACATGACGTCTACGTCGCCCCAGATCACGTCCTCCCAGAACTGAAGCACCGTGCCGGATATAACGGGTCCGCGCCATACGACGGGCGAGGATTCGTCGTCGAGCAGAAGATTAACCGACATGACCTTGATCCCCGTGGCCGTTTCAGGCGGGATTATGCCGCCCTCGTCGCCGTCGACGCCTCCGGCGTGCATTCCGAATGCGCGCGGTATCGACGGTCCCGTTATGTCGGCGTCCATAATCGCGACGTTTTTGCCGCGTCTGCGCTCCGTCAGCGCCAAAAGCGACGTCACCATGCTCTTGCCGACTCCGCCCTTCCCCGATACGACCGCGATCGCCTTTTTGACGCGGCTCTCCGCGTTAACGGGACGCAGAAGCGATTCGGGAGCGTTTTTCGACGGGCAGTCAACGCCGCACGTAGAACAGTCGTGTGTGCAGTTTTCAGCCATTTTCAGTTTCCTCCGAAGATAATGATTTTGCTTTATTTTTATTATTCCACGGCATCAGCCGAGGAAGCTCGTATGCGATGAGAAGTCCCGCCGCCGGTATTAGCGACACGAGCAGCGCAGGCGGCGACGGCGGCGTCAGCTCGAGCGCGCCGGCGACTGCCGGCGACATCGTGATCGCCATTATCATGCCCGATATGGCGCACGCAAATACGAACGACGGCGTGCTGAACGTGCGCCTCCTCGAAAACACGGGATACGGCTGTCTGTGTTCGGCGCATACGACGAACAGCGACAGAAGTACCGAAATGAATATGACGGACGCGCCGTATTCGCCGCCGCCGATATATGCGTTCGGAGCCAGCATCGTCAACGCAGCCCATAATACGCCGTATGACACGGTCACCCCGAGCCGCGACAGCGGATGCGACAATCTTTCGTAAACGTCGGGCGAATCCGACAGCGAACCCTCGTCCGGGCGCTCGCGCGCCAGCACAAGCACGGCGAGAAAATCGAAAATAAGGCCCCATAAAAGTATCTGTTCGGCGACGAGCGCGCTTTTATGGAACAGCACCGTATATAAAACGGAGAATATCCTCGCCGCCTGCGAGGTCAAAAGATAATTCGCGATATTCAATATGTTGCGGTAAATGCGCTTTGAATAAGCCACGCTCGCCGCAAGCGCCTTCATGCCTCCGCCGTTTTCATCGGCGCGCGGGATTATATTGTCTGCGCGCAGCTTCACCGCCTGCGAGACGCCGCGCGCCTCGCCTCCGTCGCCCGACAGCGCGAATCCCGCGCCGACGCATCCGAGCATCGACAGCTCGTCCTTCATCCCGCGTTCGAGCGTCGCGACATATGCGACGTTTTTCCCGCCCTTGCGCAGAGTCTCTGCAAACATTGAAAGCGAACGCGTGCCGAATCCGACGAGCAGACGCGCGTTCAAAACGGCGTCGGCGCGCGCTTCCTCATTCATCTGCAAAAAATCGCGCTCGGACAAAACGTCCTGCCGTCCGCTTATGATGCCGGCTCTGTCGGCGAGCTTCGCCGACTCGCCGCCGCGTCCCGTCAACACGATCCTGATGCCGGCGCGCTTTAATTCGGATACGGTCCGCGTAAGCTCCGGCGCGAGCGGCCTATACAAAAACACGATCCCGAAAAGCGTCATTTCAGCCTGCGCGAACGGCAGCTTTTCGATCGAATGAAACGGCGTCGTCTTTCGCGCGACGGCGACGCATACGGCCCCGCGGCGCTCGTGATGCGCGATCATGCTCGAGACCACGTCCTTTGCCGATTTCGGCAGCGATCGCTCGGCTCCGTCCGCGTATATGTACGAACACGATTCGAGTATCGAGCCGGCGTCGCCGGCAGATACGGACATAAACGCGCCGCCGACATCGAGCAGGCGCGTATCGAATTTGAGGCCGTCCGCGATCCCGCCCGATAAGATCGGGCGCTCCGCGCCGCGGCACAGCTCGAACGCATCGCGGCGTCCCGTATATTCGGCGAGAACGGATACGGCCTCGCCCGACAGCGCGTCCGCGCTCTCCGGCACCGTCAGCGCCGCATATCGCAAAAGCTCGTCCGGCGCGTCCCCCGTCCCGGGCTTCCCGTCAAAGAAATACGCCTGACATTCCATTCCGTCCGTGACGACGACGCCGTCGGCGCCGGTGATTATGACGTCAAGCCCCGACAGCGTTTCTATCGAGCGCACGCCTCTGACGGCGACGCCCGATCTGCTGCCGAGCGCGTAAAGTCCGATCGCGGAGACTATATCGCCGATGGCGGAATAATACTCGCACATCGACGCGACGGCGAGCGAAAGTCCCATGAAAAATACGTCGTAAAGCTCGCGCTGTCCGAAAAATATATCGATCACGGTGACGGCGAACGCCACGACCGTCATCGCCGCGCCCCAGACGCGGCTGTATTTCTCGAGCAGGCGCGTGAGCTTCATCGTTCCCTGGCGCGTCGTCTTGAAATATCCGCGCGTGCGCACCGCGAGCGTATCGGCACCGCATTCGACGGCGACCGCCGTCGCGACGCCGCCGATCACGACGCTGCCCGCATATACGGTGTCGGCGCGCGATACGCCGCCGCCCGATGCGGCCTTTGCCGATTTGCGCACAGCGCCCGATATTCCCGTTATCGATTCCTCGTAAACGTCGAGATTGACCGCGCTTATGATGCGGCAGTCAGCGGGCGCAATATCGCCGGACGCAAGCCGCACGATATCGCCTCTGACGACGGTGCGCGCGTCGACGCGCATCGTTTTCCCGTCGCGCAAAACCGCCGAACTCGGCATCACAAGCTCCGCCGACGAAAGCGCTTCGAGCCTGCGCCTCGCCGCTATATACGCAACCGTGCGCAGTATGATGCTGACGGCGAGTATCGGGATTATGACGCGGTACGCGGTCCTGATCCCGAACGCGGCCGCCGTGACGGACGTCAACAGCAGCAAAACGAGCAAAAGATCGGACGAGCAAAGTCCCGCGTATCGGAGCGCCGAGGAGCGCTCCTCCTCGAATATGCGGCCCGGACCGTCACGGCGCAGCCTCCGGCGCGCCTCGCCGCTCTCAAGCCCGCGTCCTATATCGACGCCGAGCCGTTCGCATACGGCCTCTATCGGCTCGCCGCGCTCCGTCTGTCTTGATTTTACCCTTGACGACGCCATTTCAGCGAATGCCGACCGCGTTGAGCGAAAGTCCCGTCCCCGACGCCGACGCGTCGACGGACGCGGCCGCGATCCTGTTCTCGCGCGCGTTTATTATCTCCGAGGCCAGCACGTCCTCGACGTTTTTCTGTATATATCTGCGCATATTGCGCGCGCCGTATTTCAACGAGTACGATTCGCGCGCGATCACTCCGAGCGCCGCGTCCGTAAACGTCAGCGTTATCCCGCGCTCCTTCATTGCGGACGCAAGATCGCCCGTCATGATCCGCGCTATCTGCACGAAATCGTTCTCCGTCAGCGATCGGAACGTCACGATCTCGTCTACGCGGTTGATGAATTCGGGACGCAGGAATTCCGACAGCGCGCGCGCCGTTCTGTCCTCCGCCATGCCGCCGACGCCGACGGAAAATCCCGCCGTATTCGACGAAAAATTCGATCCCGCGTTCGTCGTCATGACTAACACCGTATTCGTAAAATCGACGCGCTTGCCGTGCGAATCGGTGATCTGACCGTCGTCGAGTATCTGCAAAAGGATATTCAACACGTCCGGATGCGCCTTTTCGATCTCGTCGAACAGCACGACGGAATACGGGCGGCGTCTGATCTTTTCGGTGAGCTGACCGGCCTCGTCGTAGCCGACGTAGCCCGGGGGCGAGCCTATGATGCGCGACACCGAGAATTTCTCCATGAATTCGGACATATCGAGCCTGATGAGCGTTTCGGGCGAATTGAACAGATCGGCGGCGAGCGTTTTGACAAGCTCCGTTTTTCCGACGCCCGTCGGTCCCGCGAATATGAACGAAACCGGCTTGCGCTTATATCCGACGCCGGCGCGGCTGCGCTTGATCGCCCTTGCGACGGCTGCGACGGCCTCGTCCTGCCCCACGATCCGCGAGCGCAGGCGGTCCTCGAGTCCCGCGAGGCGCTCGAATTCGTCCGCTTTTATATCGGTCGCCGGTATTCCCGTCCATATCTCGATCACCTCGGCAAGATCGGAGACCGTCATCTCGATCGACTCGCATCTCGTCTTAAGCGCCGATATATTGCCCTCGAGACGCAGCTGCTCGCTTTTCAGCTCCGCGAGCCGCGCGTATCGCTTATCGCGGTCCTCGTCCGTCGTCGGCTGCTCGGATTCGAGCCTCGAATGTTCCTCGCCGACGCGGCGCAGCTCATCCTCGGCGGCGAGACGCGCGTTTATGACGTCCGCCGACAGCGAAACGTGAGACGCCGCCTCGTCGATCAGATCGATCGCCTTATCCGGCAGATACCGATCCGTTATATAGCGCTCGCTCATCAAAACGGCGCGCTCGACTATATATTCGGGGATCTTGATCCCGTGGAATTCCTCGTAATAATGCTTTATTCCGCGCAGTATCTCGATCGATTCTGAGACGGACGGCTCGTTGACCATGACGGGCTGGAACCTGCGTTCGAGCGCCGTATCCTTTTCGATATACTTGCGGTACTCCGTCAGCGTCGTCGCGCCGATCACCTGAAGCTCGCCGCGCGAAAGCGCCGGCTTCAATATGTTCGCGGCGTTCATGCTGCCCTCGGCGTCTCCCGCGCCGACGATATTGTGTACCTCGTCGATCACAAGAATGACGTTGCCCGCCGATTTCACCTCGTTGAGCAGGCCGAGGACGCGCGATTCAAACTGACCTCTGAACTGCGTGCCGGCCACGAGCGCCGTCAGATCGACGAGCTGCACCTCCGCGCCTTTCAGCTTATATGGCACGTTCCCGTCGGCGACACGCTGGGCGAGCGCCTCCGCGATCGCGGTTTTGCCGACGCCCGGTTCGCCTATCAGGCAAGGATTGTTCTTCTGCCTGCGGCAGAGTATCTGTATCACGCGGGCAAGCTCGCGGTCGCGTCCCACGATGCGGTCGAGATTACCCGCCGCCGCGTCGGCGGTCAGATTCTTCGTATAAACGTCGAGATACTTGCGTTTGGGCGCTTTTTTCTCGCGCTCGGCCGTATCCGCGCCACGACGTTTTTCGCCGCCGCGCATTCCCTGCGCGGACGCGTCGCGGAACAGGCGCGGCACGTCGATAGGCGGCGCGCCGGCGTCCTCGCCCTCGTCGTTCGTCGTCGCGAGCATATTTTCCATGTCGGCCGACATTCTGTCGACGTCGTCCTCCGATATCCCCATGCGCGACAGGATGTCGTCGACGGGCTTGAGTCCAAGCTCCTTCGCGCATTTGAGGCAGAGTCCCTCGTTCTTTGTTTCCCCCGCCTCGATCTTAGTAATGAACACCACAGCTATCCGCTTGTGGCAGCGTGAACACATTTCCATCTTCAGGCACACTCCAAAGCGTTACATTTTATACGTCAGAAGGTCCGTAAGCATCGAGATGCGGAACCTTGAGAAAAATTTGACAAGATACGTCCCGTCGATCATATTCTGCGAAAACATCGACGGATCGAATATTGACAGCGTATCGGCTAAATGCACGAACACGAGGCTGAATACGACGGCGTAGACGAGCGCGCACATTATGCCGAATACGAGGCCGAGCGTCTCGTTGAGCTGGCGAAGCACCGGAAGCTCGCATACGAGGCCGATTATGAGCGTCACGATCGAAAGCAGGATCGAGGCGCCGATGAATATCGCGGCGAACGCGGCCGCGGACGAGATCATCTCGGACACGGGGCGCGCTATATGCTCCGACATCCGCGATACGAGATCGTCCGTCGCGGGCGACGTCGCGGTGAACCGCTCGACGAACGCCGGCGTATCGACGCGGAACCGCGTCAGCAGACTCGATAGCGCGTCGGGCATTTCGGAGAACAGCTCCGCCGTCGAACGGGCGGTCGTCCCCGACATTCCGAGCAGCGACGACAGAGTCGCCGAGACCTCCGACGACACCGCGCCGAGGATATAGTTCTCGCAGATATACTGCCCGAGATACGGCGTGAAATACACCGCGGCGAAAAACGACAAAATCGAGGATGCGAGTCCCATCACCGATTTGACGAATCCGCGTCTCCAGCCTCCTATGACGGACGCCGCTATTACTACGACTATGAAAAAGTCAAAAAACGCGCTCATTTCATTCCTCCCCGTCGGGCGCGGGCGCGCCCGTAAAATCTATCGTTTTCGCCGACGACGACGTACACAGAAGCGCCGTTCCCGATCCCGTCGCGATCAGTCTTTTCGCCGACGCCGATATGAGCCGCGACACCTGCGCTCCCGTTTCGGCGTCGATCAGCACCGCGTGCGACGGCGTCAGGATCACGAGCTGCGCGCCGAGTATCGATATGTCGGTCACTTTTTCCTCTATTATTGCATTGTAGCAAACTGTTCCGCCCGCGTCAAGTATCACGACGCGGTTTTCGGTGCCGAGCGCGTTTTCCGGCATCGTATACGCGATGCGTCCGCCGAGCTTATCGACGTCGGCAAGGCCGACGCCGCCGCCGAACGCGTAGCTCCCCGTCGGCTCGCCGTCGGACGTATAGTAGTATACGCCCGCCGTCGTCATAACGCAGAAGCCGTCCGGCACGCATTCGACCGAAAGCGGATACTCTCCCGCGATGCGCGACTCGTTTACCGGCTCGTCGACGCCGGGTTCATATACGCAGAGGTCGGTATAAAAGCTGCCGTCCGACGCGCCGAATTCCGTCATGGCGAGTCGCGTCCCGTCGTCGGACAGCGCCGCGTCCGAGACGTATTCGCTTTTGGAATATTTCGAGCGCAGCTCGAAATTCGCGTCGTAGAGATAGACTGTCGCGCGCCGCTCTCGGCTCTCGGCCACAAGCACGAACGAGCCGGACTCCGACATATCGCCGGAGATGATGGTGAACTCCGTTTCTCCCGAATAAAGCTCGGAAAACGAATTGTAAATCGAAAACGACGTGCCGCCTATATCGTAGAGCATAAGATATTTTTCGCCCGCGTCGAGCGCCGGATTCTCATACGACAGCTCGGATGTAAGTCCGACGCCGCCCGTCGCCGAGATGAGGCTGATCTGACGCCCCGTCACATACGCAAGCTCGCCTCGGTATATATCGAATCGCTGTATCGGCTCCGCCGAATACGATACGCCCGAAAACGCGCCGGCCTCGTCGGCGCTCTTGTTTATGTCGCGTATCAGGTATTGCAGATTCGCGATCGTTATATCCTCGCTGTGAGTCGCGAGCATTATAAGCACATAGATCATGAAAAGCGCCAGCGTGATCAGCCGCGACAGCTTGTACCGGCGCGAGACCGCGATGTAGTATTCGTTTCTGACGGCGCCGGCGTCCGCGTCCGGCAGCTCGACCGGAACGTCCGACACCGGACGGCGCACGCGCAGAGCCGTCGATTTATTTTTCAGTTTCGCCATTCCGTATATCGCCTCCGTTCCGTTATGATCCCGTGTCCCGCCCGTCAATATTCGACGCGGCACAGATAAAGTCCGTATGCCGGCAGCGTCGCCCCGACGCGCTTTTTGTCGCCCGACGCGATAATATCGTCAAGATCTTCGGGATCGATCCGCCCGTAAGCGGCGGCGAGCGCCGTTCCCGCCATCGTGCGCACCATCTTATACAAAAATCCGTCCGCGCTCACGCGGAATATCAAAAGGCCGCCGTCCCTAAAAGCGGCGCATTCCCCGACGTCGCGCACCGTATCGCGTATCTTCGATCCGCTCGCCATGAATACGGCGTAATCGCGCTTCCCCGTCATGGCGGCGGCCGCCGCCGCCATCCGCGCCGTCATCTCCGCGTCGAGCGGACGTATATGGTGCGCGCGTCCGCGCAAAAACGGCGTTCGCTCGGGCGAATCGTACATCACGTATTCGTATGTCTTCGATTTTACGTCGTATCTCGCGTGGAAGCCGTCCGCGACGGCGAACGCCGCCGATACGGCTATATCGTCCGGCAGGCGCGAATTCAGCGCGCGCGGCACGGATGCCGTATCGATCAGCTCGCATATCCCGACGCCTCCGGCGTCGGCGAATTCGACAGTACACGAATATTCGCGCGCATGGACGCCGCTGTCGGTGCGGCTGCATCCCGTCACAAGGCAGTCCCGCCCGTAAAGGCCGCTCGCCGCGCCGGTCAATACCTCCTGCACGCTGCGTCCGTTTTTCTGCGACTGCCAGCCGCAGTAGCCGGAGCCGTCGTATGATATTACAAGTCGGAGCTTCATATCAAAATCAAAACGCGTATATCGGCACGAAAATGTTTATCGCGATCACGGCCGAAAGCAGAACCAAAAGTGACGCCATCACGACAAAATCGAGCGCCCCGTAGCGCAGCACCTTCATGTGCGTCCTTTCGACGTCGCCGCGGTAACAGCGGCACTCCATCGCGACCGCAAGCTCCTCCGCGCGCTTGAACGACGACACGAACAGCGGTATCAAAATCGGCAAAAGCGCGCGGACGCGCTTTACGGGTCCGCCGGAGGAGAAATCGGAGCCGCGCGCCTTCTGCGCGGACATGATCTTGTCCGTTTCCTCTATTAGCAGCGGAATGAACCGCAGCGCGATCGTCATCATCATCGAAAAATCGTGTACGGGTACGTGAAGCTTTGAAAGCGGACCGAGCAGCGATTCGAGTCCGTCCGTCAGCGCTATCGGCGAGGTCGTATACGACAAAAACACGCAGCTGCCGAGAACGAGCGTCGTGATCCTGACCGCCATCAGTATCGCGTTGTTGATGCCCTCGACGTATATTTTTACGATCCAGAATTCAAATGCGACAGTCTCGCCGCGCGTCATGAACAGATTCAGCGCCGCCGTCAGCGCAAGGATGAAGAGAATCGGACGCAGTCCGCGCAGATACACCGATATCGGGATCCCGCTGATCAGCATGATCGCGACTGTCGCGACGGCCAAGAATGCGAGCGCGCCCGCCGACGACGACGTAAACACGACGGCGATATATATTATCGCCGATATCAGTTTCGCGCGCGGGTCCATTTTGTGCAGTACGGAATTTCCCGGGAAATACTGACCGAGCGTTATGTCCTTCATCGGTTCTCACCCCCGTTTGCGGCGGCGCTGTCGCATATCGCGTCGGCGACGCCCCCCACCGTGTATATATCGCCGCCGAGGGCGACGCCGAGCGTCATAAGCTCGCAGGCTATATCCGTTATCATCGGCACGCCGAGTCCGACCGCCAAAAGCTCGTCGCGGCGTCTGAACACCTCCTCGCGCGTCCCCTTCATTTTCAGCTTTCCGTCCGCTAAAACAGCGATATCGTCGCAGTAGACCGCCATATCCTCCATGCTGTGCGACACGATTATAACGGTCGCGCCCGTTTTTTCGCTGTACGTTCGTATTCCCGACAGGATCGCGTCGCGGCCGGCGGGATCGAGTCCCGCCGCAGGCTCGTCGAGTACGAGCGCCTCCGGCCTCATCGCCATAACGCCAGCGATCGCGGCACGCCGCTTCTGTCCGCCCGACAGCTCGAACGGCGATTTATCGAGCAGCTTTTCGTCGACGCCGGCAAATCTCGCCGATTCGATCACGCGCTCGTCGATCTCTTCGGGCGAAAGTCCCATATTTTTCGGTCCGAACGCGATATCGGCGCGGACAGTCTCGTCGAAAAGCTGATATTCCGGATACTGCATCACGAGTCCGACGCGGAATCTGACCAGGCGAAGCTTTTTCGGCTCCG
This sequence comes from uncultured Clostridia bacterium, assembly GCA_947630015.1. GTDB lineage: Bacteria > Bacillota > Clostridia > Oscillospirales > CAG-272 > DTU064. Next base: position 13,179 of record CANRFY010000021.1, on the reverse strand, counting down.
CCCATATATCGGCGCCGCCGAGATATATATGCCCCGAATCGGGCTTCAACAGTCCGTTCAGCATCTGAACGAGCGTCGATTTGCCCGATCCTGTGTGACCGATCAGACCCGTTATCTTCCCGTCCTCGAACGTCAGGCTGATCCCGTCGACGGCGCGCTTCTCAAACGGCGTCTTCGCGCCGTATGTATAAGTCACATTTTCAAGTTTGATTTCCGACATTGCCTATCTCCGCGCCGCAAACGGCATCCTGCGGCGCGCCTTTTGATTTTATTGCTTTCCCGCTTTTTGCAGGCTCAGTATCTCGTCCTTCGTCAGACGGAACCTCATCGCTATATCGAGGGCGTAGCTTCGTCCGTACAGCGCGCCCTTCACGATTTTGTACGTGCGGTCGTGCGATTCCCCGTCGAGCGCCGCCGTCAGATTGCGCACGCGCCCACAGCGCTCCTCGAGCGCGCACAGTCCGTGCAGATGAGTCGTGAATATTCCGCGCGCGCCGATCTCTGCATATGCGGACAGTATCTCCTCGGACAGAACGATCGCCTCGTCCGCGCTCGTACTCGACAGCGCCTCGTCGTAGAGAAACAAACTTTCGCCCGTCAGCATTTCGTTGATCCTGCCGATCGCCTCGCATTCGCCCGCGAGCCGTCCGTTTCTGTACGATCTGTCGGCGTCGTCGCCGAAATGAGTGAATATACCGTCGATGGGACGGAGCGACGCGCTCTCGGCCGCGATCGGCATTCCGAGATGCAGCATCGAATAAAGGACGCCGACCGATTTGGTGAACACCGATTTGCCGCCCTGATTCGGCCCCGTCAGAATGTACACGCACGCCTCGCCGAATCCGACGTCGTTTCTTACGGCATATCTTCCCGTCTTCATGTAAAATACGGGATCGTATACGCCCGCGGCGTCGTCCGCCGACCCGATCTGCGGCTCGCAGAGCGGAAGCCCCGCGCTTTTGAGCCGGATGAGCGATTTCATGCAGGCGTCGACGAACTGCCATTCCGCAATCAGCGGAAAAAGCGCGTCAAGACTGCCGACGACGTATTTTCGCACCGTCTTTTCCCATGCGCCGAGCGCGCCTGAAAATATCCTGCCGAGCGCGCCGTTGAGCGACGCTCTCAACACCGCAAGCTCAGATTCCGTCAGCTTTTTATCGACCGGCAGAAGCTGCGCCGCGCACGTAAATTCGTCATTTGCAAAATCGAGGCGCAGAAGCTTGTCGATGAATTCGCCGGATCTGAACCGTTCCTCGTTCACCTTGACGACGCCCGCCTCGAGCGGCCTCAGCTGCGCGTCGAGATTGACGCCGATCGTGACGCTTTTCGCGTTCATTATCGTGTGCGACTGTTTTTTCACCTCGACCCGAAGCGCCGCGAATTCCTCGCTTTGCCTGATATCCGTAACGGCGGCGCAGAGCGCGCCGAGCGCCTCGCTCCCGACCTTGTGCGACGAAAACAGACCCACCGTCGATTCGATGAAATCGACGTACATTTCAAGCTCCTTGACGCTGTACAGCATCGCCTCGTTCGTCCCACGCGCCGCCGGCTTTTCCTTTTTCAGCGCGCATATCTCTGACAGCTTTGAAAAGCTGTCAGAAAGCCCCGAGTAAAGCTCAAAATTGTTCAAAAGCTCAAAAAACATCCGGCATCGGCGTCGCATCGTGTCCGTGTTCTTCGTGAAGAACGTCTCGACGCTCGCCTCCGGCTCGCCGTATGATCTGCCTGAAAACGCGACAAGATAGTCTGTCCCGAGGTCGCCGACAAACCCGTAATCGGGAAACGCGGAGCCGCGAGCGTCGCCGTCCGCCCAGATCATCGATATCGTGTTGTCCATCGCAAGCACCTCCGCAAAGTCAGATTTGCCGTTTTCGTCCGCTAAAAGATCAGCGCTCTTGACGCCGCCGCAAGTGCCGCCGATAATATCGGCGCTGCCGCAAGCCAGAACCGCGAGTATTTGTACGACACCCATACGGCGCAGAATTCATAGTAGACGTATGCCCAGACTATGATCGCGGGCGTCGTGATTATTGCGAAAAGATAGTTGACCGTCAGCACTAAAAGCATAAATTCGACGCCGAGCGCAGCGCCCGCGGCCGCGAGCAGCTTTTTGCGCGGAGGGCTGATAAGAAGCGTCTCGCCGTCCGGCCCCGCAAGTTTTGACAGCTTATTCAAAATCGCACCCCTCCCCCGTAAGTCAAATCATATGCGCCGATATCGGAGCTATATCGCGGCTGCCATGCGCCAGCAAGGCGATAGAGCCGCCGTCAGTCCCGCTTTGCGAGGCCGAGGCGTTCAAGCTCGCTTTTTATATATGAGGCGCAGCTTTTCGCGTCCATCGTCCGATCGGGGACGCGGAAGCCCGCGATCCTCCCGCCAAGCTCGTGCAGCAGCGAGGTCGACTGCGGCACGTCGAGCGCAACCGAACGCAGTTCGTCCGGCTTTGAAAATATCACGGACGGCTCGCCGTCGAGAAATACTTCCCCGTCCGACAGAACGACGACTCTGTCCGCCATCGCCGCCTCCGACATATCGTGCGTTATGTGTATTATCGTGATGCCGCGTTCGCGGTTCAGATATTTTATCGTGTCCATGACGTCGCGGCGTCCCGACGGATCGAGCATCGAGGTGGATTCGTCGAAGATGATGCATTCCGGCGTCATCGCTATGATGCCCGCGATCGCGACGCGCTGCTTCTGTCCTCCGGACAGATGCGACGTCGAGCCGAGCGCGTATTCCGTCATTCCGACGGCGGCGAGCGCCGCGTCGACGCGCTCCCTGATCTGTGCCGACGGTATGCCGAGATTCTCCGGCCCGAACGCGACGTCCTCCTCCACGACGGACGCCACGATCTGATTGTCGGGATTCTGATGCACCATGCCGATTCGCCTGCGCACCGAAAAAACGGTCGCGTCGTCAGGCTCCGACGATGAGCTTACAAGCTCGCCGTCGACGTAAATTTCGCCGTCGTCCGGCAAAAGTATCATATTCAGCAGCTTCGCGAGCGTCGATTTGCCGCTGCCGTTGTGTCCGAGTACGGCGAGGAACTGCCCCTTCGGTATCGTCAGCGACACGTCCCGCAGCGCGGGATGCCGGTTCCCGTCCGCATCCTCGTATGAATATGACAGATGCCTCGTCTCGATGAACGGCGCGCCGTTCACAGTATGATCCGTCATGCCGTCCACCATGCCGACGCCCCGCACGGGAGCGTCCCTTTCGTCGCCGTCACGGGCAGCGCAAGCTCGCCGGATTCAAGTCTGCCGCCGCGCTTTTGCTCGATTTCCACTTTGAGTATATATTCCATCGCGAGCGGCGACAGTCCCGTCGTATACGAATTGACGAGGAAAAACAGCGGCGCGTCCGACAAGAGCGACGCCGAGAGCGATATCAGCCCGTGTATGCTGTCCTCGAGCTTCCAGACCTCCCCCGACGGCCCGCGTCCGTATGACGGCGGGTCCATTATTATCGCGTCATAGCGGTTCCCACGCCTGATCTCGCGCTCTACGAATTTTTTGCAGTCGTCGACGATGTAGCGCACGCGCGCGCCGCCGAGTCCCGACAGGCGCAGATTTTCCTTGGCCTGTCCGACCATTCCGCGCGACGCGTCCACATGGCATACGGACGCGCCCGCCGCGGCGCAAGCCGCAGTCGCGCCTCCCGTATATGCGAACAGATTCAAGACGGACGCGCCGCCGCGTTCGCTTATGAGCGACGCCATCCTGTCCCAGTTGACGGCCTGCTCGGGAAACAGCCCCGTATGCTTGAACCCCATCGGATGCAGTCCGAATCTGAGCTTGCCGTAGCCGATCTCCCAAGCCTCCGGCAGCTCGCCGCGCCATCCGCCTCCGCCGCGTTCGGATCGCTTGTATACGCCGTCGGCGCGTCCCCATTCGGGACACGTTTTTGGCGTGCGCCATATGACCTGCGGATCGGGCCTGATCAAAACGTATTTTCCCCAGCGTTCGAGCCGTTCGCCGTCGGTGCAGTCGATAAGCTCGTAATCGCTCCATTTATCCGATATCCACATATGTTTCCCCGTTTTTGTGTTCGTCAGTTATTGTAAAATTTCGCTATAAGCGATCCGGCGCTGTTCGCGTGGCAGATCGCGACGGCGAGCGCGTCGGCTGTATCGTCCGGCTTCGGCGGCTCCGGCAGACGCAGAAGCGACGTCACCATCGTTATGACCTGCTTTTTCGTGGCGCGGCCGTAACCGGCTACGGCCTGCTTGACCTGAAGCGGCGTATATTCCGACACCGTCAGCCCGAATTTGCGCGCAGTCATGATTATGACGCCGCGCGCCTCGGCGACGACGATGCCCGTCGTGTGGTTCGTGTTCCAGAACAGCTCCTCCGCCGCGAATTCGGTCGGATGATAATGCGCGATTATTTCGGAAAAATCGCGGTGCAAGGAAAGCAGACGATCCTCCGTTTTCATGCCGGCCGGCGTCGTCGCCGAACCGTATCCGAGTACGCGGAATCGCGATCTGTCATATTCGATTACGCCCCAGCCCGCGATCGCGAGTCCCGGGTCGACGCCGAGTATTATCACAGGGAACCCTCCAGCACAGTTATTCAACAGCTATTCATATTATTATACCATATATATTTAGAATTGTCAAAACGCCGAGCATACATTTCGCCATGCGTCGTATGAATTTTTAGTGCATTTTCGACGTCGCGGCAAATTCAAAACGGGGCGGACGCCCCGTTTTGACGCGTATGATCCGCAATCAAAAAAGGGGGCCGCGCCCCCTTTTTTGATTTTCAAACGTATGCATTTCATCGCTCGCGTCCGCACAAACGCGCGATGCAGAGGCGAACACATTTGCCCTATAACCGCTGTAATAAAAATTCTTGAAGATTCTTAAGACGGCAGATGCGGAGCATCTGCTAACTTTCCGCTTACGGAAAGTTCGACTTCCTTATAAGAAGTTCCTTAAGTCAGGGTTCGGGGTGAAACCCCGAATTTACTAAAAATCAAAAAGGGGGCGGACGCCCCCTTTTTTACTATAATTATTTCACGCCGAAGAGCAGGTCGCCGTATGTCGGGAACGGCCAGTATTCCTGAGCCGTATGCATTTCGGCTTCGTCCGCAACGGCGCGAAGCTCCGCCATAGCGGCGAGGATCGTATCGCGGATCGCGTAAGATTCCTCGATTATATCACCGGACGGCAAATTTACGAGCGCTTCCTCGAGCGCCGTCGTCTTTGCCGAAATCTGATCGGCGAGGTACGACAGCTTCGTTACGATCTCGGTCTCGTATCCGCACGCGAGATCGGCAACGACAGCTCTCTTCGCGATCGCCGCCGACGCAACGTCGGACGCGTATTTCTCGACCGCCGGCAGAATCTGCTTGCGCGCGATATCGACCATTGCGTTCGCCTCGATCTTCACCGTCTTGCAGTAATTCTCAAGCATTATGTCGCAGCGCGAGCGAAGCTCCTTTTCGTTGTAGATGCCGTGGCGCGTCAGCATTTCGACGTTTTTCTTGTCGAGCAGATGCGGCATACAGTCGGGCGTCGTGCGGTAGTTGCAGAGTCCGCGAACCTCCGTCGCCTCCTTGACCCAGCTCTCGTCGTAGCCGTTGCCGTTGAAGATGATGCGGCGGTGATCCTTTATCGTCTTCTTTATCATCGAATTCAGCGTCGCCTCGAAATCGTCGGCCGCCTCGAGCCTGTCGGCATAGATGCGCAGCGATTCCGCGACTGCCGCGTTCAGCATGATGTTCGCGCACGCGATCGAGTTCGACGAGCCGAGGCTGCGGAACTCGAATTTGTTGCCCGTAAACGCGAACGGCGAGGTGCGGTTCCTGTCCGTCGTGTCGCGCGGAAATTCGGGCAGAACGTCGACGCCGAGCTTCATCGTCGGGCGCTCGGTGCCTTTGTAGGGCGTGTCGTTCTCGATCGATTCGAGAACGGCTTCAAGCTCGTCGCCGATGAACATCGAAATGATCGCGGGCGGCGCCTCGTTCGCGCCGAGTCTGTGATCGTTGCCCGCCGTCGCGACGGCGAGGCGGAGCAGATCCTGATAATCGTCGACGGCCTTGATCACAGCGCAGAGGAAGAGAAGGAACTGCGCGTTGTCGCGCGGCGTTTCGCCTGGCGCCATCAGGCGGATGCCCGTATCGGTCGAAATCGACCAGTTGTTGTGCTTGCCGCTTCCGTTGACGCCGGCGAACGGCTTTTCGTGAAGCAGACATACGAGTCCGTGACGGAGCGCGACCTTCTGCATTATCTCCATCATAAGCTGGTTGTGATCCGTCGCTATGTTCGTCGTGGAGAATATGGGCGCAAGCTCGTGCTGCGCGGGCGCGACCTCGTTATGCTCGGTCTTTGCGAATATGCCGAGCTTCCAAAGCTCACGGTTCAGATCGGCCATGTATTCGGCGACCTTCGGCTTGATGGAACCGAAATAGTGATCGTCCATCTCCTGCCCCTTCGGCGGCATCGCGCCGAACAGCGTGCGGCCGGTGAAGATCAAGTCGCGGCGCTTTTCGTACATCGCGCGGTCGACGAGGAAATATTCCTGCTCGGGGCCGACCTCGGAACGGACGCATTTGACGTCCGTATGACCGAACAGACGCAGAATGCGGAGCGCCTGCTTATTGAGCGCCTCCATAGAACGGAGAAGCGGAGTTTTCTTGTCGAGCGCTTCGCCGCCGAACGAGCAGAACGCCGTCGGGATGCAGAGCGTGTTATCCTTGATGAACGCATACGACGTCGGGTCCCACGCCGTATAGCCGCGCGCCTCGAACGTGGCGCGCAGACCGCCGGACGGGAACGACGACGCGTCCGGCTCGCCCTTTATCAGCTCCTTGCCGGAGAATTCCATGATGACGCCGCCGTCGGGTGACGGCGTGATGAAGCTGTCGTGCTTTTCGGCGGTGACGCCGGTGAGCGGCTGGAACCAGTGTGTGTAATGCGTCGCGCCGTGATCGATCGCCCACGTTTTCATCGCCTCAGCGACGGCGTTGGCGACGGACGGATCGAGCGCCGCGTCCTCGTCGATAGTCTTTTTCAGCGACGCGTACACCTTTGCGGTGAGCATCGACTTCATCACTCTGTCGTCGAACACGAGCGATCCGAAATATTCGGGAACTGTTGCCATTTGTTTTCTCCTCGAATTTCTGAAATTGTAAAAAGCGCCTTTGAGGGTGGGACCCTCAAAGACGCCTTTGCCTTAGATTGTCTAAAGTTTATCACCGTTCATGCAGTTTGTCAACGAAAATTATGCATAAATTTGCGTCGTTCGATCGCTTATATTTTGCCGATATCACAGATTTCGCGATCAACTGCGGCGCGCACTTTGCATAATCGCACCTGTGCGCGATGCAAAACGCACGGGATCAGCGTCCGCCGCCCACAGCTCTGATGCGTTCATACTCTCCGGCACGGCGTTAGGTTCGGCAATACTTTCTCCAACGATGATCGAAGAAGTTCTATATCCGCATATTGTGCATCTGTAGTAGCCGTTAACAGGCGCGCTCCATTTATGAAGCACATCATGCCCGCAGCCGCAGATTTTACAAGTCCCATAATGCCCGTATATATTCGTTTCATATGTAGGAATGTCGGCTTCGTGATCCATATTTACAACCTTTACTTCGCCTTTCGCAACGGTTTCCCACAAATATCCGGATTTTGTATTGTCATAATACCTCTTTAGTATTTCGATGAACGAATAACCTTGAGCGGCTAAACTGCGCGCACCGGTTTGTGAGAGAGTCCCGCTATATTCATCTGCGTTTCGTAAATGAAAGGTTCTTATCATCGCATATTCGCTGTCAAGCACAAAATAATTCCATGTCGTTTCAACAGCTGTAAAAATATCGTGATTCTGATAGTGATTATTAGGATTTTCGTAATCGTATTTTTGATCTTTATAATAGTTTGTAACTCCGTTTACTTCAACATAAACACCATCTGAAACAACAGATGCATTAAGATCTCCGAATCTTGGGTTTTGCGTACAGTGTATCGCGAATTGTTTGACGGCAACAGCGACAGCTTCTAATCCGGCAGAATCGCCGTATGATAATTCACAATATGTTGTATTGTAGCAATAATCTCTGAAGCTGACATTTTCTATTTTTACCATTTGTTTGTCTTTCGCACATATTACTCCTATATAATCCGGAATAAGTGAAGCCCATGTGTCGTATTGCATTTTTGGGAGAGGATCATCCTGTCCCATGGTCATAATGGGAGCGTCGCTTGTCAAATTTTTATCGACATATTTACCGTGATATATCTTAGCAATAATAACTTGACTTGCGTCGTCTTTTGTGCCGACAAAGAATGTAAACAGATTGTTTCCCTCCGCGAGATATTGCGTATCTTCGTATACAGATGCGTTTATCACGCATATCCATTGTTCAATTGAGGCATACTGTTTCTTCACCTCGTCAGTAATCCCAAGCAGCGAATCGTCCACACTCTCTGCTTTAACAGCTGATATCAGCTCCGCGCTTTTATAGTTAAACAGCCCTTCATGATTTATTTTGCTTGTTTCTAAATTTATAAAGCCCTCATATAAAAATCTGTCTTCTTCCCATATCAACTCGGGTATTTTATCGTATTCGCATTCGTTTATGTAACTTATATAGTCAGTGATTACTTTTGGCGGTGTGATATCAGTATCCGTATACTCGTCCGCATAAATTGTCGGCGATAAAGCCATAACAAGCGTTGCTGCAATAATCAGAAATGATAATACTTTTGTTTTCATTTTTAACTCCTTTTTTTTGATTTTATTGTCGATTTTATTGTCGGATACATGGGTGTGTAACTATACGAGTTCGATTGAAAAGTATCGCCTATAAGGACTCGGCCGTCTTTCATATAATAGATTTCAAACTCATATACCTTATATTCGTTGCCTCCGTGTTTCGTTTTAATTACGAGATGGCATTTCCATTCCTCTCTCTTTATAATTTGGCTCCAATCATGCTCATAGTCGGTTGAAGATGATGCTTTATATCTAACCTCCGTTTTTTCCGCCGAGGTAAGACTGATATTGTCATAACTGAATAGTCCGCTTTCTTCTTCTTCTCTCGCCCAATCCGAATCGATGTATGATCTCATAAGAGGGCCGGTGAAACCTGATTCCATATACAGCGACTTAAGTTTTTCGTAATCTTTATCGTTGATCGAGTCGACGTAATCCGATATGACCTGCGGGAAGCCGTCGGGCAGGATCACGGACGTGTCGCACGTCCAGTCCTCGTAATTGCCGTCCGCGTCGAATTTGACTGTCAGCTCGACCAATTTTTCCGATTTGTCCTCATCCACGATCCTGCCGAACGTGTAAAGGACACTGCTTTCGTCCTGTATGTCCGGCTTGCCGAGGCAGTCGAGGATGAACTGTCTGTCGACGCCCGCACCGAGCGGCGCGATGTTCGTGCTGACGTCGTTTTCGTCGTAGACGACGGCGATGCTGCTCTTGACGTCGTCGATGAATACAAAGTACAGCGCGAAGCTGCCTCCGCCGATCTCATAGTTTGTCTTCTGCCAGTACGACGGGAGCGCGCCAAAGATTTCATCCTTCGTCATGCCGACCGACAGCGCGCCGGTCGCCCACAGCTCTGTTGCGTTCAGGCGGCTGTTCACACTGAAATCGTATGACACGTAGAACTGCTTCCCGTCCGCGTCCGTCACGAGAATGTAATGTCTGTACGTCCCCGCATCCATGTCGAACGGGATGTCGAGCGTATAGAGGTTGAGCATATAGTCGGTATTCTTTTCTTTCGCCGCGAGCGTATTCACCGGCGGGAAATCGGTGTAATCAAAGACAGTTTCCCATTTGCCGTTTGTGTATTTGTCCGTTCTGCCAGAGCGCCAAGATACAGCCCTGTCGGTAAGGTTTCTTATCTCAAAGGATACGGAATCCTCGCCCTCGGATATCGGCGACGAGTACAGCTGCCGCACAAGTTTCACGCCGAGGAAATTGTCGACCGGCACGCCGTCGATATCTCTCATTATCTGATGGCGGCACGGATATTCGGCCGTGAATTCGTATTTGACGTAGAAATGCTCGCCGTTTTGCTCAAATTCGAGATAGATCAGGAATTCGTCGCCGACGACGCCGTACCCGTCGCTTAAATCGTATGTGTAAGCTCTGCCGGCCTCGATATCGTCAGCGACAAGCGCTCCTTCATAGCCGTAGCGGCGCACCCATTCCCCGTTTTCGCGGCGCCAAATCTCCGCAGGGCCTATGACGCTTATCGCGGAATTGCTTTCGTTTTTGACCGAAATTCCGAGGTATGGTCCCGGATTCGCGACATCCTCATAATATATACTTCTGGCGTCATCGGAAATGAAATCAGTTATCTTGGACACGCCCGTCTGCTCAAGCGTCACGCCGTGCGTGCCGTTTTCATATACGACGCGTTCGCCGTCGTCGGGCTGCGGCGCGCCCGCCGTGTACGTCACGTACACGGTCGTGTAATCAATGAAATCTGGATCATCGTCTTCGCCGCCGCTGACGCATATCATCGAATATTCTACCATCGCTTTCAGTCCGAGTCCGTCGCCCTCGTCGACGATATAGAGCGTGCGCTTAGCATTTTCGATATCGCAGTTGAATGACGCCTCAGGATCATCAGACGCGTATTTCTCGGCGAGCATCGCCCTTACCGCAGCCTCCGCCTCGTCGGAGTATGCAAGCAGCTGCGCCGTTTCCTCCGTCACCGAATCGTATGGTTCCCATGTTCTGTCGGCTTCGAGCCTGACGCACGCCTCCCCGTCGACGAACAGCGTGATCGACAGATACGGCGCGCACTTCACGCCGCCGACGGTCTTTTGAAAGTCATAGGCACAGTACGGGAGGCCGGAATAAAGCCGGCCATGATTCTCGTCGCCGATCTCATATACGATGCTCCCCGACGGGAACAGCTCTTTTGCATATTCTATGGCTTTTGCGGCAAGCGCATCGTCGTCGAGCGCCTCGCCGAAATCTTTCCTATTGCGTTCGCTGCCGTCAAACGACACGAGCGCGCCGTCGCCGTCGACGCCGAATTCGACGCCGTCCGCGTCTTTGTACATATGAACGACGTCCGCGTACTGTCTGCCCTCGCGCCGCACCGATGCGACGTATTCGCCCTCGAATGTGACGCCGCCGACAGTCACCGACGCGGTTTTCGGCGCGTCCGCGTCCTTATACTCCGTCTCGGGATACATGACGTAGTCCTCGCCGTATACGACAAGCTCGCAATTGTCGGGCGCCGCGATAATCGCGCCGTCGACGGTCCCGCTCGGATCGTTCTGCCCTCTCATCGCTTTTACGGCGCCGATCGCCGCCGGAGTCAACGCCGCGATCGCCGCGCACGCCGCTATGCCCGCCGCCCACGCGCGCAGAACGCGCGTGTCGTGATCGGGCTTGCGCTCCGTCTCAGCCTCGAGTATGAACTCGGCCGATATTCCGTCCGTCGCCTTTTCAACCGTTATCCTTTTCATACATCGTACCCCTTTTCTTTCAGAATTTCACCGAGCTTTTCACGGACTCGGAACAGCTTCACCGATACGGCCCTCGCCGGCAGGCTCAGGCGCTTCGCGATATCCTTTACGGCGTCGCCGTAATAGTATCGCCGTACAAACATGATCCGCGCCTCCGCGTCGAGCCGCGCGAGGAATTCGTTTATCTCCCCCGTCAGCTCCGCCGCGTCGACGGCCTCGCTGACGTCGTCGGCTCCGATCGCCTCCGCAAGCTCGTCTATCGCGCGGGCGTAATTCGTCCGCCGCTTCTGCGCCGTCTCACGGCGCATCCTGTCTACGGCAATATTCCTCGTTATCCGTCTTATGTATGCGCCGAGCGGAGACGGGTCCTCCGGCGGCACCGAATTCCATACGGCGAGCATCGCGTCGTTGACGCATTCCTCCGCATCCGATTTTTGCGCAAGTATATTCATCGCCGTTTTCATACACGTCCCGCCATATTTGCGTTCGAGCGCGTCGAGCGCGCCCTCCGAACGAGAATTCAACAGCTCGATTATTTCGGCGTCGTCAAGCAGCGTCACTTTATCGCCCCCTTTCATTTAAATATCTCGTATTTGAGGCTGAAATATTTCGCGCCGCACGATTTTTCTTCCGAAATTATTAACGACGGCGGCGCAAGATTTGTGTAGCACGATGTCGACATATGTGATATAATGATATGGTGAACCCGAGCCGGACGCGGCCTCGGGCCATCGTCCGTAGGAGGTGATCGCGTGTCCGATCCTGTTTACAGCGCGCTTTTGATTTCGTCAAAGGAGCGGTTTTTCGACGCCATGCGCGGAGTCCTCAAGGGCGAACGGTTCGGCAGGATCGATTCTTCGTCTCCGAGCGGAGCGAGGGAGATTTTGGCCTCCGGCGGATACGATCTCATTTTCGTCAATGCATCCGGCGGGGACGAGGCGGTGAACGCCGCCGTCACAGCGCCGGAATGCTCGGTCGTTCTCGTCCTTTTGGGCGCGGACGATTTCGCCCGCAGACGCGGCGAGCTGACCTCGCGCGGCGTAATGATAATGGAAAAACCGGCGTCGCCCGCGGCGTTCTCGATCGCGGTCGATCTGATGTGCGCGGCGCGCGAACGGCTGCGCGGCGCGGAGCGCCGCCTCGGCAGAGCCGAGGAAAAAATGGAGGATCTGCGCGTCATCGACCGCGCAAAATGGATGCTGATCGGAAATCTTCAAATGACGGAGGCGGAGGCGCATCGCTTCATCGAACGGCAGGCAATGGATCGGTGCGTTACAAGACGCGCCGTCGCGGAAAATATCCTCAAAACGTATAAGACGATCTGACGAATCGTCTCGATCCAATAACGTCAAAAGGCGGGGCTTGCCCCGCCTTTGTCCGTTTATAAGCACATAAAGCGGCCGCCGCCCTTGCATAAACGTGCGATGCTGTGGCAAACACACTTGCCCCTGCCCCCCTGTAAGGAAAGTTTTGAAGGAATTCTTAAGGGAAACTTTCTCAAAAGTTTCCCTTAAGCGGGGTACGGGGCAGCGCCCCGAAAATCGGTGTTCGCGCTCGCGCGACTACTTCGTCGGCGCACAAACGTGCGATGCAGAGTTGAACACACTTGCCATAAAACCACTGTAATAAAAGTTTTTGAAAGGTTCTTAGGGAAACTTTTTTCCTCAGATTGTCAAGTGAAGTGCAACGATTTGTTGAAAAAAACTTCCTCAGGAGATTTCCAGCCT
>CANRFY010000020.1 GCA_947630015.1 uncultured Clostridia bacterium | reverse complement strand
AACGAAATTGATCAAGCCGCGACAACCCTTGAAAAACCTACGTTTTTCTTGGTTGTCTCTATTATATCTCTTTCCCCCGTGAATATCGATGCAAGCTGCGGAAGCTCGTCCAATCTTGTTTTCCGCAGCTTACGTCCAAGCGGGAAAATTCGCGGATCGTCGTCCCCCTGCGACCACTGAGCGCCCGCCGCTTCTGCATCAACTCTCATTGTTCTGAACTTTATGATTTTTATTTTTCTGCCGTTGAGTCCGAGCCTTTCCTGCTTGTAAAGCACAGGACCAGGGGATTTTATCTTTATTAGAATCGCTATGACTGCCATTGGCAAAGCAAGAACGATCAGCGCAATCGCCGATACAACGATGTCGAAAAAGCGTTTCACAAACTCATAGACAGGCTTTTTTCCGATCTCGCCGAGCGGCTCTATGTAATATTCCCCGGTTTTTTCAAACGGAAGAATTATCTTTTCGTGCTGTTCGATCTCCATATCGATCGTTGAATATTCCTCAGCGTTTATTTGTGTCGTATTGTTCATTTCACATGATCCTGACCATTTTACTTAAATATCAAAAAGATTTAAATATGCGTACCCGGTCTCTCAGCGTCGGTGCGTCTGACAGGAGTTTTTCTGTTCATCTTCCCAACCGTAAACCCTATCGACCGCAGCTTCGCGGTCTGCTCGTCGGTGAGCGTTTTGTCCCCGCGCCGGCCGAGCATGATCTGCTTTTGCTCGTTCAGCCATTTATTCAGCCACACGCCGCCGGCTTTGTAGCCCGTCGGGATTGCCAAATCGCCGTGCGCGCGGTAATATTCGCGGACGCTCTCAAAGCACTCGTCCCAATCGTTCTTGCGCGACTTGCTCCACACCATGTTGATCGCTTCAAGTTTTGCGATTTTGTCGCCGTCGAGCGCGCCCTTCGCGTACTTTTCGCGGCATTTCGACAGCCACACGCCCAACTTGAACCTGTCCGGCGTCACGTATGCATACGGAGCGTCGGCCGCACCGTGTTCGGCGGAATATGCCTTCGCATAGGTATAGCCCTTCTCGAACGCAAGGCTCTGCCTCGTTTCCCACCGCATTCCGAGCGCTTCCATCTGCGCGATCTGCTCGTCCGTCAGCGTGCCGCGTCGCCCCGACCCGCCGTGATAGAGCTTGCGCAAATCCGACAGCCAATTGTATAGTTTTACGCCGTTTTCCATATGGCCGCGCGGCGCATCCAAATTTCCGTGTCTGTCATAATATGACTTTGCCGCGTCATAATTTCTGTTCCATAAATAATCCGGTGAGTCCCAGATCATGCCGAGTTCGTCAAGCATCCGCTCGCGTTCGGGTGTGAAATAGTTTGATTTTATCCCGTTTTTGCGGTATTTTCGGACGGAAATGATCCATTTCCCGAGCGGCAGCCCGTCGTTTGTCACATAATCGCCCGCGATGTTGAGATCGCCAAACTCGTCGCGATACGCCCTGCACGCGGCATAGTGGCGTTCCCATGACACGTCGTTGATGCTCTCCCAGCGCATACCGAGCGCGTCGAGCTTCGCGATCCTGTCCTCGCCGAGGATGCCGATCGCCTTGCCGGCGCGGATCATTCGCTGCGTCCGCAGCCACGCGCCGAGTGTGTAGCCGTCGGGCGTTTTGTAATCGACGGGTACATAAAGGTTTCCGTGTTCTTCGTGATAGGACTTTGCGCAGGCGTACATCGTGTCCCACGAATTCGTCAGCGTTTCTTCCAGTTGATTGAAAAGTTGGCGGTAGTCGCGGACCTCATCAATCACACGGAACCGGTCGGCGACGATCTTTTCGCCGTCACCGAAGTAGTTGTAGTACGTGATGGCCGCGCGCATTTCCTCCTCGATCGAGCCGATGCTGTACAAGCTCTCGAAATTGTTCACAATGTCGAAAATGATCGGCGTATGTGACTTTCCCGCCGACAGCGCGCGCCCGATCTGCTGCTTATATATAATGGGGGAAATTGTCGGCCGGAACAAAATCACGCCATCAATGTCGTCGACGTGGATGCCCTCGTTCAGCGCGTCGATGCAGAACAGGAGACGGAGATGCGACGTGTCCGCGTCCGCTTTGAACTCGTCGAACGATTTCAAGGTCTCACGGTCGAGTGAATATAATGAATAAATATGCGGATTTGCATCTACTTTCCCGAACCATTCGGGGACGTGACTCATGCACTCGCGCATTGCCTCGATGTTGGATGTAAACACAAGATATTTGCCTGTGCGCTTCTCCATGTGCTTGTCGAAGATCACGTCAAGTCCGTCTGCCATTTCGAGCGCGCGGCGAAGGGCTTCATAATACCTTTCAGCCGCGTCGCGGACAGCTTTGTTGCGGTGCGAGCAGATTTTCTTTTTCAGCCTGTCAAGCTCGTTTTGATACACGAACGCCGCCATGACATACTTCGGCGCGGGCAGGATTCCGCGCACGATCGCCTCTCCGAGCGTCATTTCCGACGCTACGTTGCCGTCGAACAGCTCTTCCGCCATGTCCCGCTGGTCGTCGAGATAGCGGATTGCCGTCGCGGACAGCCCGAGAACGGGGACGCTTGGATATAAGCTCAAGAGCCTTTGCACCGCCGCACCCCAAAAATGAGAGCCCGCGCGATGAAATTCATCTGCGATTATGATCTGAGGTTCGATCTCCGCCATCTCGTCGCCGCTCATTCGCATGAGGCGCGCATACGTCATGTAAATGATGTTCTGCGGCACATCTGCGCCGGAGGCTTTGAGATTTTCGATCTGCGTTTTGAATATATATTCACTCGGCGACAACCATAGGATTCTCTTGTCGGGGTTGTCCTCGCAGTATTTGAAGCCGATGAAGGACTTGCCCGTTCCGGTCGGATGTACGACGGCGGCTTTGCCTGCCGCAGACAGCATCGCGGCCGCTGATTCATACGCGATTCGATTGTGTTCGTACAGCTCGATTCCCATCGTGCGCTCCTTCCCTGCAAATATGAATAACGACGGCTCAAAACGCCAATTCACGCTTCCGCCGCCATATGTCCTCGCCGATTTGATCTCGCGTTCCCCGCCTCGATCGCCACATTATCTGCATAATGTGGTGCGTGCGATTGCTACATTATCTGCATAATGTGGCATAAATGCGGCAAAATCGCACGCAAAAGCAATCGAAAAATGAAAAAAGCGCGCGATCGCGCGCTTTTCAAGCGTGGCAAAAGAACCCTCGATCATCTTTTTTGAAAAGACTGGGTCAAGGGCTATTTTGTCATGCTTGTTTTTCTTAAAATTATTGTTTTTCGCCAGAATTGACAACAAATATTGCGTCAACAATTAGTTTTTCTGCGGAAAACATCTTGACTTATACATATACTTCTGTTATAATCTCGAATAGTGTAGTTTCCCGCAAGCCGCTGCAATTTCTGTTTTGCCACATTATGCAGATAATGTAGCAATCGCAAACGCCACATTATGCAGATAATGTGGTCTTTATTTTTGTGAAAATCATCTTATTCACCACCGTTTCGACGCGCTCACGGACCTCGCTCTCGGTCGTCTTAACGTAAATTTTCGTCGTGTTGATGCTGCTGTGACCGAGCAGAGCCGCAAGCTGGACTATATCGTGCGTCTCGGCATAGAATGTCCGCGCAAAAAGCTTGCGAAGATTGTGCGGGAACACCTTGCTCGGTGCAACTTTCGCTTTCGTGCAGAGCCGTTTCATCTGCTTCCAAATCGCGCATCTGTCAAGCGGTTTGCCGCTTTTGGTGCGGAAGATAGGGCCGGATTCGATTTTATTTTCCTTTATATACTTCATCACCTCACGCTTCAATTCATCCGCCACGATCACGCGGCGGTTTTTCTTTTTGCAGCGCACCGTCACGCGCACTTTGTCGAGCTTGCTTTTGAACGATTCGACCGTGAAATATTTCACTTCCGACACGCGGATGCCTGTCGAAAAAATGACGAGCAATAAGAGGTGCAGCCGCCTGTCCTCTCTTGCCGCATCGAGCAGCCGCTCGAACTCGTCCTGCGTCAAATTCTTTTCCTCGGGATTGAACGGCAGTTCCTGTATGCGCAAATTCGACACGGCGAAGTCGGAGCGTCCGATGAACTTCAACAGTGCGCGGATCGACGAAATCATCGAATTGATGCTTGAATCGGCGAATTTGCCGCACTCCATAAGATGCGACTTATACGCGAGCGTCTTCTCCTTCGACAGCGGTTTTCCGCCGAGAAAGGCGGCAAACGCGGTGACATCGCGAATGTATTTGTCAACTGTGAATGAGGATTTTTCCTCGTTGATGAGGTGCGCGCGGAACGAGGCGATCAGTTTGGGCGTGATGTATGTTTCGGTTGCGGCGGACATGGGGTAAAGCTCCTTTGTAATGTGATTTCCGTACGAGTGCGGTTACACATATTTTAGCGAAAAAAGCAAGCACATCGCAAATTAAAAGTGTGGCGCGCGTTTTCGTTTTACTGAAAATTACTCCCCCTTTTTTCCACATTATGTTATGGATAATTCCTCACTTCCGAGTAAACAATAACCTTGTGAATAAAATCCGCTCAGAAAAATCGCGCCGCCGCGTATGCGGCGGTTGATCATATAGAAGAAAGGTTCAGACAACATGAAAGCTACCGGAATTGTCGCCGTGTCAACGGCTTCGCATCGACAATCTCAGACGCGTCGTCATCAAAAAATGACGGATAACTTTATGACGCACCTGTCGGAACGCCGCTCACAATTTAAATGCAAAGCTGTCCCCGTCAAGGCGATATCGCCTTGACGGGGATGATTCTATTTACTCAACCGTCCAATAACGTCCCGAAACCAATCGGTTTCACGCCAGCTGTCAAATATGCCGCTGTCCTCTTCCGTCAGAAAATTGCGGTAGATTTCACGGTCACTCAGCTTTGCATTTGTGACATAATTATCAGCATTATCCGACAGTCCGGCAAGAATCGTCGAGGTGTACGTAAACTCGCCGTGCAGGCCGTCCTTCTGGTCGAGATAATCCGCGAGCCTGCGAAGATGATACCTGACCTTTTCTTCGTCATCGCACTCTGCGTATGATTTTGCACAGAAGTAATGCGCCGTACAGGCGACCTCGGCGGATGAACCCATCATGTCGTCATCGTATACGAGTTCCAGAAGCCTTATTATAAATTCATAGCGATAGAGCCAATCGACGCTGTTAATGTCTCTCATCACTATCATGCAGACGGTACTTGTAATATTCTCGACGAGCCATTTTGCAAGCCGATCCTTTTCCTCACCTTCGAGGACGTCTAACTTCATAAGCTCCGACGAATGAAAGAGGCTGTTCGCGGTTTCGGCATATTCAATGGCGCGCTTTTTATCGCCTATCGCGCTGTAAGCGCGGCACAAAAGCTCCGTTGCTTTTGAACGCTGCGCCTGATCCGTCGACTTTTCGAGTATGCGCTCGTCAAGTGCAATCGCTTCTTTATAGCTGCCGATATCCGGTCTGACCTGAAAGCAAAGCGCGAAAGACAGATTCGACATGACAGAAAGATCGTTCGGAAACTCTTTCTGAGCTTCGTGCCACAGAGCGACAGATTCGGTAATCTTCCCCACCCTCTGAAGCTTCATAGATTCGGCGTAATACCAACTCAGGCGCTCTTTTTTGCGTACCTCATCGACGCCCAGAAGATCGTCGACCGTGACGTCGTAGAACGAGGCGATCCGCGGTATCAGCGTCAGATCGGGATAGGTCTCGTTCCGCTCCCATTTTGAAACTGCCGCCGTGCTGATCGACAGGAAATCCGCCAGCTCCTCCTGCGTGTTGCCTTTTTTATGGCGCAACTCGCGCAGTCTTTGAGAAATAATGATATCCATAAATATACTCTCCTGTTTTGATTTAAACGGGGCCCTCGTTCCGATCCTAAGCGTATCATATTTCGACGTATGTTTCAAGAACCGATTAGTTTTAAATCGGTTGAATAAATTAACCGTGAGTTGAAAAGGCGAACACATTCGCCCTCCCCTTTATTTCCACATTATGTTATGGATAATTCCTCACTTCCGAGTAAACAATAACCTTGTGAATAAAATCCGCTCAGAAAAATCGCGCCGCCGCGTATGCGGCGGTTGAGCATATAGAAGAAAGGTTCAGACAACATGAAAGCTACCGGAATTGTAAGACGCATCGACGATCTCGGACGCGTCGTCATACCGAAGGAGATCAGACGCACTATGCGTATCCGCGAGGGCGACCCGCTTGAAATATACACCGACCGCGACGGCGAGGTGATCTTTAAAAAATATTCCCCCATCGGCGAGCTGACTACGTTCGCCGCACAGTATGCGGACACGCTTTGCAAAACGTGTTCCCTCTCCGTCATAATCACGGATCGCGACGCCGTGATCGCGTGCGCGGGCGTATCGAAAAAAGAATACGCAGACCGCAAGCTGTCGGAGGAATTAGAGGCTGTGATCGAATCGCGCCAGCCGTATAAATACAACGAGTACGCCTCCGGCGCAAAGAAGATCTACGTCACCGAGGGCGGCGCGCATCATATCCGCTGCGCGGTCCCGATCATCACCGAGGGCGATCTTGTCGGATGCGTTTTATCCGTCGCCTCCGGCGACTCCCCTTCCCCCGTCAACGACGAGATCGAAACAAAGCTCATAACAACGGCGGCGTCGTTCCTTGGAAAACAGCTTGAAGCGTGACGCTGTGCGGCGCGTTCCGCGCCCGACTGACAATTATGAAAAAACGCTGCCCGAGCTTATCGAGCGCAAATGTCCCGCGCGCGGCGAGCGCGTCGCCGCAATTATCAAAAGCGACGGCGGCGTCATGTGCGCGTCCAAATGCTGTCGCGACTGTCCGCAGGGATACAAAATGTGATATTCCTCCAAAACGGGAGCGCGGTTTTACCGCGCTCCTTTTTTTCGCCGCCTGCGCGTCAAATCGCGGAACAAATTTGAAAACATATATTTATTTTGCCGCGGAAATGTGCTATAATGATAAGAAGAGGGATAATTCGATCCCGTAAAACGCAAAAAACTGTGAATTTTAAAGCGCAGTCTCATAAATAAAAACGGAGATAAACACCGCGATATAATGAAAAAAGAAAAGAAAAAAGTAAACGAACGGCTCGGACGCGTCGGCGGCGAGGCCGTGCTTGAGGGCGTCATGATGCGCTGCGGGGAGAATATCGTTCTTTCCGTGCGCGGTCAGGACGGCTCGATAACTGTAAAACAGTCGAAATACGTCTCGCTGCGCAAGCGCAATAAATTCTTCAACATACCGATTATACGCGGCGTCGTCAGCTTTATAGAATCGATGAAGCTGTCGTTTTCCTGCCTTTCGGATTCCGCCGAGCTTTACGGCGTCGACGAGGAGGCGGAGGAGACGCGGTTTGAAAAATGGCTGCGCGAGAAATTCGGCGCGGGCGTACTCGACGTCGCCATGTGGATAGGCGGCATACTCGGCGTCGCGCTCGCGATCGGTCTGTTCGCGCTTCTGCCCTCGTACCTCGCCAATCTGTGCAAATCGGCGTCGCCGGCGCTCGAACACAGTTGGTTCGTCAGCCTGTTCTCGGGTGTGCTGCGAATAATTATATTCGTTGCCTACATCTGCCTCGTGTCGCTGATGCCCGACATCAGACGAGTGTTTGAATATCACGGCGCGGAGCATAAATCTATCATGTGCTATGAATCCGGCGCGGAGCTGACCCCCGAAAACGCGCTCGGATGCAAGAGGTTCCATCCGCGCTGCGGCACGAGCTTCATATTCGTCATCCTTATATTGAGCATCATCATCTATTCCGTCGTGCCGTCGACGCTGCCGTGGTATATTCAGTCGCTGATCAAGATCGGGATGCTCCCGCTCGTGATGGGCGTCAGCTTTGAATATCTCATATACGCCGGCAAGCACGAAAACCTGCTGACTCGGATATTATCGGCTCCCGGACTCTGGATGCAGCGCGTCACGACGCGCGAACCCGACAAGGAACAGCTCGCCGTGGCGATCACGTCGCTGAAGCTGTCGATGCCGGAGGAATTTCCCGATTTCGATCCCGAAACGTACAGCGCGTCCGGAAGCGGCGAGGACGTCGGGCTTGGAGAATAACGGCAGGATCACCCTTCGCGCGATGGCGCGCGAGCTGGAGTCGGCCGGCGTCGAAAATCCGCGCGGCGACGTGCTTCGCCTCGCCGAATATCTGACGGGGATGTCGTCGGCGTCGCTTATGGCGCGCTACGACTACGACATCTCCGCGTGCGGATGGCTCCCCGATATGAAAAAGCTCGTCGACAGGCGCAGATCGCGCGAACCGCTTCAATACATCATCGGGAGCTGGGAATTTTACGGCGACGAATACGCCGTGACTCCCGACACCCTTATCCCCCGCCCCGAAACGGAGCTTTTAGTCGATTACGGCGCCCGCCGACTGCGACGCGGATGCCGCGTCGCCGATCTGTGCTGCGGCAGCGGCTGCATCGGGATCGCGCTCGCCCGTCATGCGGGCGTCGTCTGCGACAGCGTCGACATTTCGTCGCCGGCGCTCGCCGTCGCCGAAAAAAACTCGCGCACGCTCGGCGTGTCGGATGCGGTCGCGTTCCACAGAGCCGACGTGACAGACGGCGAAAGCGTATCCCGCGCGCTGTCGGGATCATATTCGATGATATTTTCAAATCCCCCCTACGTCAGGCGCGGAGAGCTTTCGGCGCTTCTGCCGGAGCTTTCGTTCGAGCCTTCGATCGCGCTCGACGGCGGCGTCGACGGCCTCGATTTTTACCGCGGCATATTGGACGCGTGCGGCCGTTATCTCGAGCCTTTCGGCGAATTCGTATTCGAGATCGGATACGACGAGGCCGACGGCGTCTCGGAAATCGCGTCCGATCGCGGCTATGCCGCCGCGTTTGAGCGCGACGGCGGCGGATTTTACCGGCTCGCGGCGCTGAGACGCGCCGACGAGACGTGACGGCGGCGCATATTCATCATACATTCGACATTCGGAGACTCGTAAAATGAAGATCGAAATATACGACACCACGCTCCGCGACGGCTCGCAGGGCGCGGGAATAGATTTTACCGACGACAACAGACGCGAGGTCGTTGTCGCGCTCGACGCGCTCGGCATATCATACATAGAGGTCGGCAACGCCGCCGTCGCGTCCGATCTGCGGTTTTTGTCGGAGGCGGGATCGCTCGGCTTAAAATCGGCGACGCTTTCCGTTTTCTGCGCGACGCGCAAGCCGAACTCACTTGCATCCGACGACAATGTGCTTAGAGCCGCCGCGTCCTGCGCGGCTCCTGTCGCCGCCATCGTCGGAAAAGCGTCTCGATATCAGGTCGAGGAAGTGCTTCATACGACGCCGGAGGAAAACCTCGAAATGATACGCGATTCCGTCTCGTATCTGCGGGGCGCCGGCAAGCGCGTATTCTTCGACGCCGAGCATTTCTTCGACGGCTACGGCGACGATCCCGTCTACGCCGTATCCGTTCTTCGCGCCGCGTTTGAAGCGGGCGCTGAAAGGCTCGTTCTGTGCGACACGAACGGCGGTATGCTGCCGGATGTGATCGGCGTCGTCGTCACATCCGTGCGTCAAAAGCTGCCGAACGCCGCGCTCGGCATCCATTGTCACGACGACATGGGGATGGCGGCCGCCTGCTCCGTCGAGGCTGTGATCTCCGGCGCGGTGCAGGTACAAGGCACCGTCGCGGGAATCGGCGAGCGGTGCGGGAACTGCAATCTCGACACCGTGATCCCCGTTTTGCAGCTGAAGCTCGGATATCAGTGCGTGACGCCCGATCAGCTCCGATCGCTGACGCGCACAGCGCGTCAGGTCGTCGAGGCCGTCAATCTGTCGTTCGACGAGCATGAGCCGTTCGTCGGCGGGTATGCGTTCACGCATAAGGCTGGGATGCACATCGACGCGGTGCGCAAGCGCCCGCGCACGTTCGAGCATATTTCGCCGGAGCTTGTCGGAAATTCGAGCGACACGCTGATCTCCGGCATTGCGGGCAAAAGCGCGTATGCGGCGATGCTTGAAAAGCTTGCGCCGGAGCTTCGCATAAAGGCGGATTCGGACGAATTCGCCGCCATAATCGCAAAGGTGCGCGAATATGAGTCGCGCGGCTTCCAGTTCGAGAACGCGGAGGCGTCGCTTCTGCTCGTCGTGCGCGAAGCGCTCGGGATCAGGCGCGATCCGTTCCGGCTTTTGACTTTCCGCGTCATAATCGGCGAACCGATCTCGGTCAATCCGTCGTCGCTGTCGGCGGCATGGATAAAGCTTGCGATACCGAACGGCGACGGCGGCTCGCGCGAGGAATTCGCGGCGGCCGAGGGACTCGGCCCCGTCAACGCGCTCGACGTCGCGCTTAGACGCGCGCTGTCGCCCGTATATCCGCAGCTCGAAAACGTGCGTCTGTCCGATTACCGCGTGCGCGTGCTTGATTCGGCGTCCGCCAAGACGGCGTCGTCGGTGCGCGTCCTGATCGAATCTACCGACGGGCAGCACGTATGGCGCACGACGGGCGTATCCGTCGACATCGTCGACGCAAGCTGGCAGGCTCTGCGCGACTCGGTCGAATATTATCTATTACGTCTTTCGGCAATTTGAAAGGAACCACATTTCATGTCTGATAAAAAGAGCGTATGTCTCATCTTCGGCGGCAGATCGCCCGAATACAAGGTATCCCTCCGCTCATTCGCAAACGTATTTTCCAACATAGACCGCGATAAATACGACGTCTCGACAGTCGGGATAACGAGCGGCGGCGAATGGTATCTCTATCGCGGGGACGCCTCCGAGGTCGAGGCCGACAGATGGCAGTCGGGCGAGATATATCCGGCTTTTATCGATCCCTCGTGCGGACGCGGCGGGATATTCTATCGCGACGCCTCCGGCGTCCGCAAGCTCGACGTCGACGTCGTCTTCCCCGTCGTCCACGGCAAATACTGCGAGGACGGCACGCTTCAGGGGCTTTTGTCGATGTGCGGCATCCCCTACGTCGGCCCCGGATGCGCGTCGTCCGCCGTATGCATGGATAAAACGCTCACAAAGCTCATACTGTCCGATTACGCGGTCCCGCAGGCGAACGCCGTATCGGTCACGGCGCGCGAGCTTGAAAGCTCGCCCGACGAGGTCGCGGACCGCATAGAAAACATAATTCCGTCGTATCCCGTATTCGTAAAGCCGTCGTCGTCCGGCTCGTCCGTCGGCGCGTCCAAGGCAGAGGACCGCGGCTCGATGCTCGCCGCGATGAAGGAGGCGGCGAAATACGACCGAAAGATACTCGTCGAGGAATACATAATCGGGCGCGAGGTCGAAATCGCGGCGCTCGAGGGCGAGGACGGCGGCGTGATATTGTCGTGCTGCGGCGAGATCAACCCCGGCGACGGATTCTACGATTACGAGACTAAATACGAAAACGACCGCGCCAGCTATTTTATCCCCGCGCGGATCAAACCCGAGACCGAGATGCGGATCAAGGAAACGGCGTCTCTCATATTCAACGTACTCGGATGTCAGGGAATGTCGCGCATCGACTTTTTCGTGCGCGATTTCAAGGGTACGGAGCAGATCGTGTTCAACGAGATCAACACGCTGCCCGGGTTCACCTCGATCAGTATGTATCCCCAGCTGATGCAGAAAACGGGGCTTTCATATACCGATCTTATCACTCGGCTCATCGAGCTTGCGCACGTATGAAAACGGACGTATCGGAGCTTATTTGCTCGCTGTCGCAGAACTCGCTTATGATCGCGACGGCGGAATCGTGTACGGGAGGTCTGATCGCAAAGCTCATCACCGACGCGGCGGGCGCGTCGGCGGCGTTTGCGGGAGGCGTCGTCTCATATGCGAACGAGGTGAAGATCAACGCGCTCGGCGTCGACGCGGACGTTCTGCGTGAAAACGGCGCCGTATCGGAGCCTGTTGCGCTCGCAATGGCGGACGGCGCGCGATCGCTTTGCCGCGCCGATATCGCCGTATCGACGACGGGGATAGCGGGTCCCGGGGGCGGGACCGAGGAAAAGCCCGTCGGGACTGTGTGGGTGGCGGTATCGTGTCCGCGGCGGCGCGAGGCCGTGAAATTATCGCTGCCGCAGTCGTGGACGCGCGAGCAGATACGAGAGGCCGCGGCCGATTTCGCGCTCACGCTCGCGAAGGAAACAGTAAAAATCCATTACGGAAAAAAATAAAGGAGAGAGTTATGAAACAGTTCAGAAAAATCGGCGTTCTTACATCCGGCGGCGACGCCCCGGGCATGAACGCGGCAGTTCGCGCGGTCGTCCGTTCCGCGATCGTGCAGGGCGTCGAGGTGGTCGGTATCTACAAAGGATACCGCGGACTCATCGACAACATCATGAAGCCGCTCTCGTACCGCGACGTGTCAGGCATTCTTCATGAGGGCGGCACGTTCCTCTACTCCGACCGCTGCCAGCGCTTCCGCACGCTCGAAGGGCAAAAGGCCGCAGCCGACATCTGCCGGCAGGAGGGCATCGACGGCGTCGTCGTGATCGGAGGCGACGGCACGTTCCGCGGCGGCGTCGATTTGACGGCGCAGGGCATCCCGACGATCGGCATCCCCGCCACGATCGACAACGACATCACCTCCACCGACTACACGATCGGCTTCGATACGGCGGTCAACACGTCGCTTTCGATGGTCGACAGACTCCGCGATACGTGCGAATCTCTCGCGCGCGCTAACGTCGTCGAGGTCATGGGCCGCGACGCCGGCGATATCGCGCTCGAGGTCGGCATCTCGATCGGCGCTATCGGCATCGCGATCAAGGAGATCCCGTTCGACGAGCAGGCTCTGATCGAAAAGATCAAGGAAGGCCGAGACAGCGGCAAGCGCAACTACATCGTCATCGTCGCCGAAGGACTTGTGGGCTATGCGGAGCATCTTGCGAAAGCGATCCCCGAACAGACCGGCGTCGAAACGCGCTTCGCGCGTCTTGCGCACGTCGTTCGCGGCGGCTCGCCGACGCTCCGCGACCGTATGCTCGCGACGCGAATGGGCGACAAGGCCGTTCAGTGCCTGCTCCAAGGCGAGAGCAATCTCGTCATGTGCGAGCGCAACGGCACTATCGAGCCGATGGATATTACATACGCGCTCAAGCTCGATAAGATGTACAAAAACAAGCTCGGCGAAGGCGAGCTTCGTTCGTACTCCATCGCCGACATCACCGAGATGCGTTCGATCTGCGCTGAAAAGCGCCGTCAGCTCGAGGGTATGTACGAGATGGCGGACCGCCTCTCCAAATAAGCGCGTCAAATCCATACGCTTTATACAGTCAGCGGACGCCGCAAGCCGGCGTCCGCTTTTTTTGCGGCGCGCAGGGCTTCCCCGCCCGCGCAATTATTTCAGCGCGCCGCACAATAACCAAGAAAAGCCTCGAATTGCGCGGTCAGTTTCTGTAAATTCATGTATTGTAATTAAGAGGGAATAATGATAAGATATATGGTAAATAAGTATAGTCAGAGGTAATATAGCTTGATAGACAACTGCTGTGAAGCCGGCGGCGCCGGCAAAAAATATATAGTCGTGCTTGGCGACGGAATGGCGGACGAACCCGTCGAGGCGCTCGGCGGCAGAACGCCGCTCGAGGCCGCGAACACGCCGCACATGGACGATCTTGCCGGAAAGGGCGAACTCGGACTCGCCAAGACGGTGCCTGACGGGATGCGTCCCGGCAGCGACGTCGCGAATCTCGCCGTACTCGGCTACGATCCGCGAAAATCGTATTCCGGCCGCTCGCCGCTCGAGGCGCTCTCAATCGGCGTCCCGATGTCGGACGACGACGTCGTTTTCCGCTGCAATCTCGTGACGCTGTCGGAGGGTGGCGTCCCGTATGAAGAACGCGTCATAATCGATCATTCCGCCGGCGAGATCACGACGGAGGAGGCGGATCAGCTCATGGACGCGATCCGCGCGCGGTTCGATTCCGATAAATACCGCTTCTACACCGGCACGAGCTATCGCCACATCACCGTTTGGCATTCGGGCGAGGTGCTTGATATGTGTCCTCCGCACGATCATCTCGACTGTGTGATAGGCGATTATCTGCCGCGTCACCCCGATTTTCTCTCCATGATGAAGGAGAGCTACGACATACTCAACGATCATCCGATAAATCAAAAGCGCGCCGCCGCCGGCAAACGCAAGGCGAATTCGCTCTGGTTCTGGGGCGCGGGTACGCGTCCGTCGCTCGAGAATTTCACCGCCATGACGGGCAAGCGCGGAGCCATGATATCAGCCGTCGATCTGCTCAAGGGCATCGCTACTGGCGCTGGCATGAAGGTCGTCGCCGTCGAGGGCGCCGACGGCACGCTCGATACGAATTACGAGGGCAAGGCGCACGCCGCCGTCAAAACGCTGCTCGAGGACGGCTGCGACGTAGTTTACATCCACATCGAAGCGCCCGATGAAATGGGCCATCAGGGCAGCGCGGAGCGCAAGATCAAGGCGATCGAAAACGTGGATTCCCGCGTTCTCGCCGTCGTCAAGCGCGAAATGGACGCCTCCGGCGTCCCGTACCGCATCCTTCTTATGCCGGATCATCCGACGCCGATCTCAAAGCGGACGCACACATCCGACCCGGTACCGTATGTGCTGTACGACAGCACGCGCGAGCGCCGCATGATCTCGAAATACAGCGAGCGCGATGCCGCCGCGACGGGCAATTACGAGCCCTTCGGCTATAAGCTGATGGCGCGGCTTTTGGAGGAACAGTAAATTATGAGCGAACTGCTTTATAAAAGCACGCGCGGTCACGGCGAGGCGATAACGTCGTCGCGCGCGATCTTGCGCGGACTCGCCGAGGACGGCGGACTCTACGTCCCCGAACGCATACCGAAGCTCGATTTCCCTCTTGCGGAAGCTGTCCGCATGGATTACCGCGAGCTTGCGTACCGCGTGATGAGGCTGTTTTTGACCGATTACACCGAGGATGAGCTGCGCGGCTGCATAAACGGCGCATACGACGATAAATTCGACACGGATGAGATCGCGCCGATTCGCGGCGCCGCCGGCGCTTACTATCTCGAGCTTTATCACGGAGCCACGATCGCGTTCAAGGATATGGCGCTGTCGGTACTTCCGCGCCTCATGACCGTCGCGGCGAAGAAGAACGGCGCCGACGGCGAGATCGTCATTCTGACGGCCACGTCCGGCGATACGGGCAAGGCCGCGATGGCGGGATTCGCCGACGTCCCCGGGACGAAGATCATAGTATTTTATCCGAAGGACGGCGTCAGCGCCGTCCAGGAACGGCAGATGATAACCCAGCGCGGCAATAACACATATGTCGTCGGCGTGCGCGGCAATTTCGACGACGCGCAGAGCGGCGTCAAAACGATGTTCGCCGACGCGGAACTCGCAAAGACGCTCGCGCGCTCGGGGTTCGCGTTCTCGTCCGCGAATTCGATCAATATCGGGCGGCTCGTGCCGCAGATCGTGTACTACGTCTACGCGTATTCGCGGCTCGTCAAATGCGGAGCCGTGAGCTGCGGCGAATATATAAACGCCGCCGTCCCGACCGGCAATTTCGGCAATATCCTCGCCGCGCATTACGCAAAGCTGATGGGAACGCCGATCAAAACGCTCATATGCGCGTCGAACGACAACCGCGTGCTTACGGATTTCTTCGACACCGGCGTCTACGACAAGAACCGTCCGTTCTATACGACGTCGTCGCCGTCGATGGATATTCTCGTATCGAGCAATCTCGAACGCCTCATATATGAGATCGCGAACGGCGACGCCGTCCGGTGCCGCGCCTGCATGGAAGCGCTCCACGCAAACGGCAGATACGCGATCACCGCCGACGAGCGCAAGCGCCTCGACGATTTCTTCGGCGGCTCGGCCGCCGAGGCCGAGGTCTCGGATGAGATCGCGCGCGTATGGAACGGCGATGGCTATGTCATCGACACTCATACGGCTGTCGCGTCGCGCGTGCTGTACTGTTACAGAACCGCGACGGGCGATCGGACGCCCGCAGTCGTCGCCTCGACCGCAAGTCCGTACAAATTCGCGCGCAGCGTCATGAGCGCTATTTCGGACGACGTCGACGGACGCGGCGATTTTGAGCTTATCGACGAGCTGTCGCGCATATCGGGCGTGCCTGTGCCGCCCGCGATCGAAGACATAAGATCGGCGCCGGTGCGCCATGACCGCGTATGCGGAAAGGATGAAATGCGCGCCGCCGTTATGGAAATACTCGGTATCACGAGTGAATGAAAGGGAGAAAACGATCATGAACAGAGTGTACAATTTTTCAGCAGGTCCGGCAGTTCTGCCGGAGGAGGTGCTGCGCGAGGCCGCGGCCGAGATGCTCGATTACAAGGGAACGGGAATGTCCGTCATGGAAATGAGCCACCGTTCGTCCGCGTTCGCGGAGATAATCGAGGATGCAGAGGCCGATATCCGCGAGCTTCTTTCGATACCCGACAATTACCGCGTTTTGTTCCTGCAGGGCGGCGCGTCGCAGCAGTTCGCGATGATCCCGATGAATCTGATGAAGAACCGCGTCGCCGACTACATCATAACGGGTCAATGGGCGAAAAAGGCATACTCCGAGGCGAAGCTGTACGGCACCGCGAACGCGGTGGCGTCGAGCGCGGACAAGACGTTCTCCTATATCCCCGACTGCTCCGATCTTCCGATCAGCGCGGACGCCGATTACGTCTACATCTGCGAAAACAACACCATCTACGGCACGAAATTCCACACGCTTCCGAACACGAAGGGCAAGGATCTCGTCGCCGACGTTTCGTCCTGCTTCCTCTCCGAGCCGATGGATGTGTCGAAATACGCGCTCGTCTACGGCGGCGTTCAGAAAAACATCGGTCCCGCCGGCACCGTGATCGTCATTATCCGCGACGATCTTGTGACCGACGACGTACTCCCGGGTACGCCCACGATGCTCCGCTATAAGACTCACGCGGACGCGAAATCGCTCTACAACACGCCGCCCGCATACGGCATCTACATCTGCGGCAAGGTGTTCCGCTGGCTGAAGGCCCGGGGCGGTCTTTCGGCGATGAAGGAGCGCAACGAGGCAAAGGCCGCGATCCTCTACGATTATCTTGACAACAACAAAATGTTCCGCGGCACCGTCGTCCCCGCCGACCGTTCGATCATGAACGTGCCGTTCGTGACGGGCGACGAGGAGCTTGACGCCAAGTTCGTCAAGGCTGCGACAGCCGCCGGATTCGTCAATCTCAAGGGCCACCGCACCGTCGGCGGTATGAGAGCGAGCATCTACAACGCGATGCCCGTCGAGGGCGTGCGCAAGCTCGTCGATTTCATGGCAAAATTTGAGGCGGAGAACCGCTGACTGCAACAGGAGGAAGCCATGCGTAAAATTTGTTATCTGAATCCGATCTCGGCGGTCGGAACGTCGCTTCTCACCGCCGACTACGTCAAGACCGACGACATCGGCGAGGCCGACGCGGTGCTTGTCCGCTCCGCGTCCATGCACGAAACGGAGCTGCCGTCGTCGCTGCTCGCGGTCGCACGCGCCGGCGCGGGCGTCAACAACATCCCGCTTGATAAATGCGCGAAGGCCGGCATTGTCGTGTTCAACACGCCCGGCGCAAACGCCAACGGCGTCAAGGAGCTTGCGATCTGCGGTATGCTTCTCGCCTGCCGCGATATCGTCGGCGGCATCAATTGGGTGCAGACGATCAAGGACGGCGGCGACGTCGCCAAGGCAGTCGAAAAGGGCAAAAAGGCGTTCGCCGGCACCGAGATCAAGGGCAAAAAGCTCGGCGTCATCGGCCTCGGCGCGATCGGCGGTCCGCTCGCGAACGCGGCAGCCGCGCTCGGTATGGACGTCTACGGCTGCGACCCGTTCCTCTCCGTCGACGCCGCTTGGCATCTTGACAGCAACATCCGCCGCGTCAAATCGAGAGAGGAAATTTTCGCCGAGTGCGACGTCATAACCGTTCATACGCCGCTGCTCGACGACACGCGCCATATGATCAACGCGTCTACGCTCTCGCTGATGAAGGACGGCGTCATCATCCTCAACTTCGCCCGCGACGCGCTCGTCGACGACGACGCGATGGCGGACGCGCTGAAATCGGGAAAGGTTCGCCGCTACGTCACCGATTTCCCGAACAATAAGACGGCGGGGATGGAGGGCGTGATCGCGATCCCGCATCTCGGCGCGTCAACCGAGGAGGCCGAGGACAACTGCGCCGCGATGGCGGTCCGCGAGATGATGGACTACATCGAAAACGGCAACATCAAGAACTCCGTCAATTATCCGTCGTGCGATATGGGCGTCCCGACGAAGGCGGGGCGGATCGCAGTTCTGCACGAGAACATCCCGAACATGATCACGCGCTTCACCGCGGCGCTCTCCAACGAGGGCATCAACATCTCCGACATGATCAACCGCAGCAAGGACAACTTCTCCTACACGATGCTCGACATCGACAGCCCGTCGACGACGGCCGTCGTCGAGAAAATGCGCCAGATCAAGGGCGTGTTGCGCGTTCGCGTGATCAGATAAAGCTGATAGGACAAACAAAAATCGGGACGTTTCGCCCCGATTTTTCTTTGCCGTCCGCGGTCTGCGCGCTTACGCGCACTCGCGCAGCATTTCGTCGATGAAAATTCCGTATCCGCGCGTCGGATCGTTTATCATGACGTGTGTCACAGCTCCGATCAGTCTGCCGTTCTGGATGACGGGCGAGCCGGACATTCCCTGCACGATCCCGCCAGTGCGCTCGATCAGCGCCTTATCCGTCACCGTTATGACAAAGCTCTTCCCCTCTCTGCTGTCCTTGTCGATCTGCGAAATGACGGCCGCATAATCGCGCGTCTCGCCGTTTTGCAGCGTGCATCTGATCGTGACCGCGCCGTCAGTCACCTCGTCCCTGTCCGCAGTCTGCATACGCTCGCCGGCGGCGGGGACGACAGAAAACGTGCCGTAAACGCCCGTTTTTGTGTTTTTATCGACGGTACCCGTCTCGCGGACGCCGAAGCATCCCTTCAGCTCGCCCGGGACGCCCGCCGTGCCGCGCTCGACGCCGATAATCGACACATCGGTTACAAGTCCTGACGAAAGCGGGATCAGCTCGCCCGTTTCCGAATCGCATATACCGTGTCCGAGTCCCGCGAAGCGCATCGTTTCCGGATCGTAAAACGTGATCGTCCCGATTCCGGCCGCGCTGTCGCGCACCCACATTCCGGCGCGGTAAACGCCGCTCTTATCGCGCGCCGGCGTCAGCGTCGTTTCCCCGACCGCGCCCTTGCGCGAATATTTCACCTCGACGGGAGCGCCCCCGCCGTCCGATATTATTTTTGCCAGCTCGTCCGCCTCGACGATCTGTCTGCCCGCGATCGATATTATAATATCGCGCGGTTCGAGTCCCGCGTCCCGCGCGGGACAGACGGCGCCGCCGTCCGTTTCCACGTCGCCGAGTCCCGCGATCATCACGCCTGCCGTTTTGAATCTTACGCCGAATGGCATACCGCCCGCGCATACCTCCGCCGCAGATACGCTCACGGTCAGGCATACGATCAGAATGAGAGCCGCCGCAGCTCTCGCCGTCCATCTGCCTTGACTGTTATATCTTATCCGCATATTTATCCTGTAAAGCCCACCGTTTCCGTATAAGGACGCCGCGCGCATGATTTTATGACGCGCGGCGTCATTTTATAATTTCCCCGACGCCGAGTCCGTTTATGATATGAAAATATTATGCGCCGCGAAAGAAAACGGAAAGCGGGCCGTGTGCGATCGTTTTTTCGTTTCGCGCGATTTTTATATATATCGTCTGATCGTTTCGAGCGCGCCTTTTTCGAGGCGCGACACCTGCGCCTGCGAGATTCCGATCTCGGCTGCGATCTCCATCTGCGTTTTGCCCCTGTAATAGCGCGCCTCGATGATGGCGCGTTCGCGGTCGCCGAGCTTGCACAGCGCTTCCCGCAGCGCGATATCCTCGAGCCATGATTCGTCCGAGCTTGATTCGTCCGATATTTGATCCATCACGTAAACGCAGTCGCCGCCGTCCTGATAAAGCGGATCGTAAAGCGACACGGGATCGACTATCGCCTCGAGCGCCTCTGTCACGTCCTCCTTTTTCTCGCCGAGCGCGTCCGCGATCTCCTCGATCGTCGGTTCGCGGTCGTTTTCGCGCGTCAATCGCTCCTTCGCGCCGAGCGCCTTATACGCGAGATCGCGCAGCGATCTGCTGACGCGTATCATCGCGTTGTCGCGCAGATACCGTCTGATCTCGCCGATTATCATCGGCACCGCGTATGTCGAAAGCTCGACCTCCTTCGTTATGTCAAAATTGTCGATCGCCTTGAGCAGTCCGATGCAGCCGACCTGAAACAGATCGTCCATGTTTTCGCGTCTGCCCGAAAATCGCTGGATTATAGATAAAACGAGCCGCAGATTGCCCGAGAACAGCTCGTCCCTGGCGCTTTCGTCGCCCTCCTTCATCTTAAGTAACAGCCGGCGCTTCTCTTCGCCCGTCAGCGTCTTGAGCTTCGACGTGTTTACGCCGCATATCTCGACCTTGCCGTAGTACATACTGTCAATACCCCATCTTTTTATGAAAAACAGACTTGACCGTTTTTCAGGTTCCCGATAAAAGTATTGCCAGTATAACGCGCCGTTAATACAAAAACCGCGCTGCCTGATTTTTCCGTATGTGAGTGTTTTAGGTTTTTGGGGCGTTGCCCCAACCCCCACTTAAGGGGGGCTTTTGAAGAAAGTCGAACTTTCCGCAAGCGGAAAGTTAGCAGATGCTTCGCATCTGCCCCCTTAGAACCTTTCAAAACTTTCCTTACAATGGTTATAGGGCAAGTGTGTTCATCTCTGCGATGCGCGTTTGTGCGAATGCGAACGCTGATTGCATAATTTTCGGCAAGCAAAAAACGCGGGGCATATGCCCCGCGTTTTTCGTTTACGGCGTTACTGCTGTCCGCCGTTATTGTTATTATTGTTGTTATAACCGCCGTTGTTATAGCCGTTATTCTGCGGCGCATTATAGCCGTTGTTCGGCGCATTATAGCCGTTGTTCGGCGCGTTATAGCCGCGATTCTGCGCGTTATAACCGTTATTCGGCATATTGTAGCCGTTCGGAGCGTTATAGCCGTTATTCGGCATATTGTAGCCGTTCGGAGCGTTGTAGCCGTTCGGTGCGCCGTAGCCGTTAGGCATATTCGGGAAATAACCCGCGGGCGTGCCGCCGGGGCCGCCGTTGCCGCCGCCGAATACGGAGCGGTTATAGCCGTCGAAGATCAGGTTGGAGTTCTTGATGATAAGATACACCACGTAATAGAGTCCGAGGAAGCAGAGGAACGTGCCGAGCAGCGACCAAAGCAGCATCGTACCGCCGTTTTCGTTGATCTGGATCCCGTAGCGCGGGCCGTTTTTATTGAGGCGGTCGCCGAGCTTATAATACCAATAATAGGTATAGATTCCGCACGTCACGAACGAGAGCAGGATGACGAGAATATAGTTAGGCGTATTCTCGCCGTCGCCCTGGCAGGCGCGATTGATATCTTCCGTAAGCGAGTACCAGAAGATGATCGAGTAAATACCGCACGTAATGATCGATAAAAGTATGTAGGTCAAAAATTTTCGTTGCTGTATCATGACAGTCCTCCGAATATCGATTTGATATGACGTATAGATTGTACCACAAAACCGCTGTCAAAATCAATAGCCATGACAGGATTTTCTGTAAAAAACAGTCGAAAAATGTAAACTCCCAAAAAGAGAGCGCCAAAAGTGACTATTATCGCGTTCGATACGCGCGGCGGGATGATGTCGCTCACTACAATATATGCGCCGAAAAGCGGAAGTATCAAAACGAGCGGGTGATAATGAATGGCCGTTTTTATATCGAACCGCAGAAGCGCGCCGACGGCGCGCGTCATTCCGCATCCAGGACAAGGCACGCCCGAGAGGAATTTGATCGGGCATCCCGTCGTCAGTCCCATGACGACGACGACGGCGGCGACGGTGAGGAACATCGGGATCTTCCGCACGAACGCGCGGAAAACCGTCGACGAAAGCTCCTTCAGCTTCATTTGTCAAGTCCCCCCTTGATCGTCTCCCAATAAGCGCGGGACGCGCGTTCCGTCTTATTGTCGCCGAATTCGTAGTATTTTTTGTTCTTTATATCGTCGGGAAGATACTGCTGTTCGACGTATGAATTCGGATAGTCGTGCGGATATTTGTATCCGACGTAGAGCGGCGCGTGCAGATGGAGCGGAACGGTCTGACCGAGTCCGGCTTCCACGTCCGCCATCGCCGCATGGATCGCGACGCACGCGGAATTCGATTTAGGCGCTGTCGCGAGCATCACGGCCGCGTTCGCGAGCGGTATCTGCGCCTCCGGCATCCCGAGCTGCTTCGCGGCCTCGCAGCACGCGTATGTGACGGCGGCGGCGAGCGGATACGCCGCGCCGATATCCTCGCTCGCGATCACGAGCAGACGCCTGCACACCGATAAAATATCGCCTCCGGCGAGCAGACGCGCGACATAGAATACGGCCGCGTCCGGATCGGAGCCGCGAATCGATTTTTGCAGCGACGCAAGCAGATCGTAGTGTACGTCGCCGTCGCGGTCGAACGCGCCGATCGACGACGACGAAAGCGCGTCGAACGTCTCGGTCGTGATCTCGCCGTCGGCGATATAAAACGCGTTTTCGAGCAGCGTTATGCCGTGACGGACGTCGCCGGCGGAAAATTCCGCAAGCTTATAAAGCGTTTCGTCCGCGACCGCGACTTCCCGTCCCTCTCGGCGGCACAGATATTCGTGCGCGCGCCTCAGCGCCGACGCCAGCTCCTGCGGCGGCACGGGCTTGAATTCAAACACGCTCGACCGCGACAGAAGCGCCGAATATATGAAATGATACGGATTCTCCGTCGTCGAGGCGATCAGCGTGATCCTGCCGTCCTCGATATATTCGAGCAGCGACTGCTGCTGCTTTTTGTTGAAATACTGTATTTCGTCGAGATAAAGCAAAACGCCGCCCGCGCCGAAAATATTTCCCGTCTGCGACGCGACCTCCTTCACATCCGAGAGGGACGCCGTCGTCGCATTCAATCTGAAAAGCGGCATTCCCGAGCGCTTCGCGATGATCTCGGCCGCCGTCGTCTTTCCAGTCCCGGGAGGGCCGAAGAAGATCATATTCGATATTCTTCCGGCGGCGACGAGCTTATAAAGCGCGCCGTTTTCCGAAAACAGATGGCGCTGTCCCACCATTTCCGCGAATGTCGTCGGGCGTATCTCGTCCGCGAGCGGACGGCTGCCGCGCGGCCGTCTGTCATCCGATGCGAAAACCGCGTCCGCCTCTGACGTCTGTTTCATCTATTGTAATCTCACTTTCACGGATTTTTTTGCTCCATTATACCGATTATATATCGCGCGCGGCGATTTGTCAACCGCACGGCGCGCGCGGCGCCGGAGATTGTTTTTCGGCAAAGCTCTTGCGGAAACATCGGGGTCATGGTATAATAAAAACACCGATGTCAAAGTCGCCACTTTCGTGGCGACGACAAATTAAAGTAGTTTTTATTGACCAAAATTCCTTTTATTTTATGTCGCTGCATCCGCAGCGACTCTAAGGTAGGAATTTATGGTATAATAATTGCTGGTTATGTCAATGTCGCCGCACAGCGGCGACGACATTATAAAGAAGCATTTATTGAAACATAAATTTCAATTGTTTAATGTAGCCTTGCGGGCGACGAGGAAATAAGGTAGAAATTTATGTTATAATAATTTTTGTCCTCGGACTATAATATGCGCAAAAATCGGTGTTCGCGCGCGCGACTACTTCGTCGTCGCACAAACGTGCGATGCAGAGATAAACACATTTGCCCCATAACCACTGTAATAAAAATTCTTGAAGATTCTTAAGGAACTTCTTATAAGAAGTTCCTTAAGCGGGGTACGGGGCAGCGCCCCGAAATTCATAACGGAGTGAAACTGAAATGGGTCTTTCCGAATACGGCTGCGACAAGACGCTGATACGCGCCGTCCGGCGCGATACGGAGCGCGTTACCACCGCGTTCGCGTTAACGCTCGCAGCAGGATCGATCGCCGCGATCGCGGCGTCGATCTCGATGTACGCAAATATAAATCAAAAATTCGTCGCCGTTCCCGCCATAATGGGCGCGCTCGTCGCCGTCGCCGGCTATCTTGCGCACACCGAAAACAGGAAAAGCGGCTACGTTTTGATGAACGCCGCGTGGATAATGCTCGCCGCCGCGAACGCAGCGGCAGCGGCGCTCGCCGGCGGATTGTGGCGGCTGACGCCGATCCCGTTTTTCGCGCTGTCGGCGTGGAGACTGTGCGAAGTCGTCGCGCGCCTTCGCATGATGCGCCTTTTGCGCCGGCGCGTGAACGGATGCGTCCTGCGGATCGACGACAGATCCGTCTCCGGCGTCGCCTACGGCTCCGACGACGGCGAGACCGAGTTCGATATAATGCTTTCCGACATCGAGGACTGCCGCTATGCCTCAAGACGCGTGCGCCGCGGCGTATATCACGAGCTTGAGATCGACGCGAACGGAAAAACGTATCTGCTCACCGTCGACGACGCCTTGTCGGCCGGTCTTGAAATTTTGCAGAGGATCAGCGACGCACAGTGACCGCGCCGGCGCGCGCTATGTAATATAAAAAGGAAAAAGCCCCGAGCATGAAGCTCGGGGCTGCCCATTATTGCAAATGTATCCGGCGCTTACTCGGCGTCATTTTCGGGCGTCTCAGGCTCGTCGTCCTCGCAGCCGCAGGTGCATTCGTCCTCGGCATCCTCGCACGATTCGTCCTCGCAGCCGCATTCGCAGCCGCAATCCTCATCATCCTCGCATTCGCAGCAGCACTCGTCGTCATCGTCGAGATCGTCGATGTCTTCAAGCTCAACCGTGATCTTCAGATACTTCTTGAACACGCGCTCAAGGATCGCCTCAGCGGCAACAAAAGCTCCTATTACGGCGGCGATTATGATAAGAGCGCGCCAAAAACCTTTACACGGGCAGTTTTTCTTTTCCATTTTAAAAAACTACCTCCTTTCCTCACAAATTGAATTAGGCGGACAACCCGCCATTAAGATTATATCATGACGGATTATCATAGTCAAGCGTCAAAACGCATTTTATTTGCGTTTTGACGCCTGTTTTTTATCGGGGCTGCAGTCACGGCCGTCACAGATCGGCCGAGGAAATATAGTCGATGCCGTGCTTTGTGATGAACTGCTTTCGCTCGGCAAGATCGTCGCCGAGCAGCGTTTCAAATATATACGCCGTCGCCTGCGCGTCGGCGGGCGAAACCCTGATCAGTCTGCGCGTTGCGGGATTCATCGTCGTTTTCGCCATCATCTCGGGCGAATTCTCGCCGAGTCCCTTGCTGCGCTGGAGCGTATACTTCTTCCCTTCCGCCTCGAGCTTTGACGTGATCGAATCCTTCTGCGTCTCGTTGTACGCGTACACAGTCTGCGGATCGCGCCCCTTCGTCGTGATCTCGAACAGCGGCGACTCCGCGATATAGATGCGTCCGCGCTCGATCAGCGTCGGCAGCAGTCTGTAAAACATCGTCAAGATCAGCGTCCTGATCTGGTAACCGTCCTCGTCGGCGTCCGTGCAGATTATGATCTTCGACCAGCGGAGCGAATCGAAATCGAATTCGTTGTTGTGGCGTCCCTTCGTCTTGATCTCGACGCCGCACCCGACGACCTTGAGCAGATCGGTGATTATCTCGCTTTTGAATATCTTTTCGTATGTGCTTTTAAGGCAGTTCAGCGTCTTGCCGCGCACGGGGATCACGGCTTGGAATTCCGCCGATCTCGCCAGCTTGACCGATGTGAGCGCCGAATCGCCTTCCACGATATAAAGCTCGCGGACGTCTGGATCCTTCGAGCGGCAGCTTACGAATTTTTCGACGCGGCTCGCCGCGTCCATCGATCCCGTCAGCTTCTTTTTGAGATTGACTCTCGCAGTCTCCGCCTGCTCGCGGCTGCGCTTGTTCACAAGCGCCTGACCGCAGAGCGCCTCCGCATACTGCTTGTTCTCGGCGAAGAAATATTCAAGCTGGCGCTTGATGTACGACGTCATCGAGTCGGCGATAAACTTGTTGTTTATCGCCTCCTTCGTCTGGTTCGCGTATGACGCCACGGTCGAGGAGCTGCTCGTCACAAGCACAAGACAGTCCTCGATATCGGCAAATGTGACGTGAGTCTCGTTTTTCGTGTATTTGCCGCTGTTTTTGAGATAGTTGTCGACGGCGTATGTGAATCCGCTCCTGACGGCTTTATCGGGCGATCCGCCGTGCGGCAGATAGCTCGCGTTGTGGTAATATTCGAGCATACTGACCTGATTCGTCACCGCGAACGCGATCGCGACCTTGATCTTGTAGTCGTCCTTGTCCTCGCGGTCGCGTCCCATATCCTCATACTGCCACATGACGGGCGGGACAAGCACATCCTCGCCGTCGCCGACGATCTCGGAGATATAATCCGAGATGCCATGCTCGTACACGTACTCCTCGGTCTCGAATCCGCCGCTCTCCGTCTGCCACCGCAGCACAAATCTGATGTTGTCGTTGACGACGGCCTGCTTTTTCAGCGTGCGTGAATAATATTCGCGCGGGATGTTGACGTCGGTGAATACCTCGATGTCGGGCAGCCACCGCACGATGGTGCCGTGCTTTTTCTCTTTTCGTTCGATCGGACGGACCGACAGCTCTCCCACGGCCTCGCCGCGCTTGAAATCGATTTCCGAAAGCTGGCCGTTCCCGTATGAACGGACGCTCATGTATTCGGACGCGTACTGCGTCGACGCCGCTCCGAGTCCGTTCATGCCGAGCGCGAATTCATAGCTCGACGATTCGTCGTTGTTGTTGTATTTGCCGCCTGCGTACAGCTCGCAATAGACGAGTTCCCAGTTGTAGCGCCCCTCGTTTTCGTTGTAGCCGAGCGGGACGCCGCGACCCGAATCCTCCACCTCGATGCTGTGGTCCACGAACGCGGTCACGATTATCTCGTCGCCGAAGCCCTCGCGCGCCTCGTCGACGGCGTTGGCCAATATTTCAAAAAATGCGTGTTCGCATCCCTCAAGCCCGTCCGATCCGAACATGACCGCCGGACGCTTGCGCACTCTGTCTGCACCCTTGAGCGCCTTTATGCTTCTGTCGTCGTATACCTGTGCCTTGCTTTTTGCCATTATAAACAGCGCGGCCGCCGCTCGCCGCGGCCGTCCTTTCTACTCTTTATCGTCGTGATCCGCCTTTATGCGGACGTTTGTATCCGGTCTTATCTGCGTTTTGCCGAAAGCCGGCGCGCTTCCCATAAAGAGATGCCCGAGTGCGGCCCTGCAAATAATTCTCAGCCGCAGATTTATTTTCACAGCTATATTTTATCACGTTTTCCGTAAAAAGACAAGCGCCTTTATTACATTATGCTTATTTTGTTGATATTTCGGCCGCGCCGCTTTATCTGCGAGGCGTCGTCTCACGCGATTTTATGCGCGTGCATAACATTGATATGCAGCTGTCGAACAAAGTCGGGAGTTGACATATCTGAGCGGATGATGTAAAATGATCGCAGATTTCCCGACGGAGGTGCGATCCATGTGCGTTCCAAAGCGCTGCGGCTGGTGCGGTTCTGATCCCGATTATGTGAAATATCACGACACGGAATGGGGAATTCCCGTCCACGACGACGTGAAGCTGTTTGAAGCTCTGATCCTCGAAATGTTCGAAGCGGGGCTTTCATGGATTACGATCCTGCGCAAGCGCGAAGCGTTCCGTTCCGCGTTCGACGGATTCGACGTCGACGCCGTCTGCGGCTACGGCGAGGATAAGATCAATTCGCTCATGCAGAACGCCGGCATCGTCCGCAGCAGGCGAAAGATCGAGTCCGCGATCGCAAATGCGCGCGCGTTTCGCTCGATAAGGCACGAATTCGGATCGTTCGACGCTTACATTTGGTCGTTCACCGGATGCGGCAGCATCCCCGACGGCGGCGCGTCCTCCGACGCGCTCTGCGAGCGCGTCTGTATCGACATGAGATCGCGCGGCATGAAGTTTCTCGGCGTCGTGACTGTGCGGTCGTATCTTCAGGCGATCGGCGTCATAAACGCGCATGAGCGCGGCTGCTATCTTTACGCGGGCGAAAATTGATATCAAGCGCGTGTTCGATTTACCATAAACGGCGCGGGAGAGAAGCAGCCGCTTCTCTCCCGCGCGCTATTATTGGAGACGGAGGGACTCGAACCCTTGACCTGTGCGTTGCGAACGCACCGCTCTCCCAGCTGAGCTACGCCCCCATAACATATATATTGTATCATAAAGCTCCGGCGATTTCAATGCATCGCACGAAAATTTTTCACAAATTTCGCAAAATCGCACGCGCGCGATATTATGCATATGCATAATATGCGTAGACAAATGTATAATATTGTCGAATCGCGCGTTTCCCAAAGACGCGCGATCAATTTTATCCCGAGCGTGTATATTTTTTCCGGCGCGTGGGATAATGGAGAATGAAAATTCATTTCGGAGGTCTATCATGAAAACAGTTTCAAAGAAAACGAAGCTTTCCGCTTTCGCACTTTTCATTCTCCTGATCGCAGTCGCGTTCACAACGTCTGCGTTCGCCGCATCCAAAGGCGTAGTATCGCCCGCGCTCGGCGTGCTTGCGCGCGATATCGGCGTTACCGTTACGGGATGCGCCTCGCGCAGCGCTCAATTCTCGGCCGAATGTTTTGATTATTCGCTCGGCGTCCCCGTCGACGAGGTGACGATACTGACGCTTCCCGATCCCGCCGCGGGAACGCTCTGTCTTGACGGCGCTCCCGTCGCCGTCAATCAGACGATCTCGCGCCGCAATATCGACGGGCTTTCGTTCAGACCCGCCTCTTCGACCGCCGACGCCACATTTTACGTCTCATGCGGCAGCGGATACGCGACCGAATGTCATGTGCTTGTGATCGATTCCGTCGATCTTTCGCCCACCGTCGCCTCCGGCGGCGCTGAAATGTATATGGAAACGATGCGCGGCGGCAGCATCCACGGCTCCGTGTCCGTATATGATCCCGAGGGCGAGGCGATCGAGCTTGTCGTCACGAAGCAGCCGAAGAAGGGTTCAGTCGTCGTCACCGACGCCGCGGCGGGCGAATTCATCTATACGCCGGCGGACGGCAAAAGCGGCCGCGACACGTTTGCGATGCGCGCCCGCGACGTATACGGCAACTGGTCTGACGAGATCGTGGCAAGCGTCCGAATCAACAAAAACAAGAGCGGCGTCGAATACGCCGATCTTGACGGCCACTGGGCGTACAACGCCGCCGTCAAAATGACTGACGCCGGCATCATGAGCGGCGAATATCACGACGGTCTTGCTTATTTTTCGCCCGACGACAACGTCACGCGTGAGGAATTCGTCACGATGCTGATGAAGACGATCGGTCTTGACGACATTCCCGAGGTCAAATCCGTCGCATTCGCCGACGACGATCAGATTTCGGACGATGCGCGCAACTACGTTCGAGCGGCCGCAAAGCTCGGATTTGTATCCGGCAGCGTCGGCGATGACGG
This sequence comes from uncultured Clostridia bacterium, assembly GCA_947630015.1. Classification (GTDB taxonomy): domain Bacteria; phylum Bacillota; class Clostridia; order Oscillospirales; family CAG-272; genus DTU064. The sequence continues at coordinate 5,802 of CANRFY010000020.1, read as the reverse complement.
GATGGTGCGATTTGATCCCAAATCGACCGTCACGCGCGCCGAGGTCGCCGTTATCCTCCAGAATGTGATCCGCGCCGACGTCGGCGATTCCGTTCCCGTATTCGCCGACAATGACGCGATCCCCGCGTGGGCGATGCAGTCCGTTTTGGCGATGCGCAAGCTCGGCATCATGAACGGCACCGGCGGAGGCGAATTCTCGCCCTCCGCGCCCGTATCGCGCGCCATGACGGCGGAGATTCTCGCCACTGTATACGACATGGTGAAGTAAGGGTTGGGGCGTATATGGGGGAGGAAAACTTTTAATAGAGTTTTCTCCCCCATACACCTTCTTTTCAGAACTTTTTATTACAATTTTTGGCAGCGGCTAAGTCTGTCGCCGAGCTGGTTTATCCGTTATTAAAACGGAACCGAGCCAAACGACGCGGCAAAAGCTTTGCGGATAAAGTGAGGGGAGCCTTTCAGGCTCCCCTCGCTTTAATATCGATCATTATCTTTTGTACTTCACGCGTGCGACATAGTGCGTGTGGAGCAGCTCGTGAGCCTTATGGCTGCCGGGCGCGCCGAGATAATTGTCGTAGAGCGCCTTGATCTCGTCGTTCTCATGCGACTTTCTCTTCGGTTTGCCTGCATCCTCGGCATAGAGTCCATTCGCGCGTTCCGTCTTCGGGTTCACGTACTGGAGATCCTTGGACGAGACGATCGGCGTGCCGCCGCCCGTCACGCAGCCGCCCGGGCAGCCCATGATCTCGATGAACGTGTAATTCTTCTCGCCGCGCTTTACAGCCTCCAAAAGCTCGGACGCGTTGCCCGTACCGTGAGCGACGGCGACCGTGATCTTCTTGCCGTCGAGGTCGATCTCGGCTTCCTTGATGCCCTCAATGCCGCGAACCTCGTGGAAGTTCACGTCCGCAAGCTCCTTGCCCGTCACCTTTTCATAAACGGTGCGGAGCGCCGCTTCCATAACGCCGCCCGTAGCGCCGAAGATAACGCCTGCGCCCGTCGACTCGCCGCAGAGCTTGTCGAAATCGCCGTCCGGCAGACGCGCGAAGTCGATGCCGGCGGATTTTATCATCCTTGCAAGCTCGCGAACCGTGATAACGGCGTCGACGTCGGCAAAGCCGCCGTTCGACAGCTCCTCACGCTTCGCCTCGAACTTCTTCGCCGTGCAGGGCATTACGGATACTACGTATATTTTGGACGGATCGATGCCTTCCTTCTCAGCGAAGTAGGACTTGATGACCGCGCCCGCCATCTCGTGCGGAGATTTGCAGGACGACAGATTCGGGATAAATTCGGGATAGAACGTCTCGCAGTATTTGACCCAGCCGGGCGAGCAGGACGTTATCATCGGGAGCGTGCCGCCGTTCGAGATGCGCTCGATCAGCTCCGTACCCTCCTCCATGATCGTGAGGTCTGCGCCGAAATCGGTGTCGAATACCTTGTCAAAGCCCATTCTGTGCAGCGCCGTTGCGAGCTTGCCCGTAGCGACCGTACCCATCGGCAGGCCGAATTCCTCGCCGATCGTGACTCTGACTGCCGGCGCGGGCTGAACGACGACGTATTTGTCGGGATCGTGGAGCGCAGCCCAAACGTCGGAGATACTTTCCTTCTCGTGCAGAGCGCCTACCGGGCAGGCGAGTATGCACTGACCGCAGTTCACGCACGGAGAATCGACGAGCGAATGGCCGAATATCGAGCCGACCGTCGTGTTGATTCCGCGCTTGGAAACGCCGATCGCGCCGATCTTCTGAATCTTCGTGCAGGTCGCGATGCAGCGGCGGCAGGAGATGCACTTACTGTTGTCGCGAACGATCGAGGGCGACATTTCGTCTATCGTCGTCTCGGACATCGGACCGTCGTAGGGATAATCGTCGACTCCGTATTCGCGGCAGAGCGCCTGAAGCTCGCAGTTCGCGGAGCGGACGCACGACGTGCATTCGCGGTTGTGGTTGGAAAGGAGCAGCTCAAGGATCGTTTTTCTCGATTTGCGGATCTTTTCCGTATTCGTCTTTACGACCATTCCCTCGCTGACGGGGGAAACGCACGCAGCCTGAAGCGCGCGGCCGCCGACGACCTCGACGAGGCACATACGGCAGGCGCCGATCTGCTGGACGTCCTTGAGGTAGCAAAGCGTCGGGATGTTGATATTGGCTTCGCGTGCCGCTTCAAGTATCGTATAATCGGCGGGAACGGTGACCTGTATGCCGTCGATCGTAAGTGTTACGTTGTTCACTTTTTTACCTCCGATTAAGAATTATTTCTTGGAAATAGCGCCGAATTTGCACGTTGCGAGGCAGACGCCGCACTTTATGCACTTCGACTGATCGATGACGAACGGCTTCTTGATCTCGCCGGAGATAGCGCCGACAGGGCATTTCTTCGAGCAGAGCGAGCAGCCTTTGCACTTTTCGGGATCGATCGTAATCTTCGCAAGCGCCTTGCACGCGCCGGCGGGACATCTCTTTTCCTTGATGTGCGCTTCGTATTCGTCGCGGAAGTAGCGGATCGTGGAGAGAACGGGGTTCGGAGCAGTCTGGCCGAGGCCGCAGAGCGCAGTCGCCTTGATCTCGTTGCCGAGTTCGATGAGCTTTTCGATATCGCCCTCTTCGCCCTTGCCCTCGGTGATGCGCGTCAGGATGTCGAGCATTCTTCTCGTACCTATACGGCACGGAGCGCATTTACCGCACGATTCCGAGACCGTGAATTCGAGGAAGAACTTCGCGATATCGACCATGCAGTTGTCCTCGTCCATGACGATAAGTCCGCCCGATCCCATCATGGAGCCGATGGCGATGAGGTTATCGTAATCGACGGGAGTGTCGATGAGCGACGCGGGGATGCATCCGCCGGACGGGCCGCCCGTCTGAGCCGCCTTGAATTTTTTGCCGTTCGGGATGCCGCCGCCGATCTCCTCGATGATGGTGCGCAGAGGCGTTCCCATCGGGATCTCGACAAGTCCCGTGTGATTGATCTTGCCGCCGAGCGCGAAGACCTTCGTACCCTTCGACTTTTCTGTTCCCATGGATGCGAACCATTCCGGTCCGTTGAGGATTATCTGCGCGACGTTAGCGTATGTTTCGACGTTGTTGATGACGGTCGGCTTGCCGAACAGACCCTTGACTGCGGGGAACGGAGGACGCGGACGCGGCTCGCCGCGGTTGCCCTCGATGGAGGTGAGAAGCGCCGTTTCCTCGCCGCAGACGAACGCGCCTGCGCCGAGACGGAGCTGGATATCAAAATTGAAGCCCGTGCCGAATATATCCTTGCCGAGCAGTCCGTACTCGCGCGCCTGCTTGATCGCGATGCCGAGGCGCTTGACCGCGATCGGGTATTCGGCTCTGACGTAGATGTAGCCCTCGTCGGCGCCGATTGCGTAGCCGGCGATAGCCATAGCCTCGATTACGGAGTGCGGGTCGCCCTCGAGGACGGAGCGGTCCATGAACGCGCCCGGGTCGCCCTCGTCGGCATTGCAGACTACGTACTTCTTGGGAGCCGGAGCCGTCGCGAACTGCCATTTTTTGCCCGTCGGGAAGCCTGCGCCGCCGCGTCCGCGAAGTCCGGATGCGAGGACTGTATCGATGACTTCCTGCGGCGTCTTTTCGCAGAGGCAGCGATAGAGCGCCTCATAGCCGCGGCGAGCTATGTATTCGTCGATATTTTCGGGGTCGATGACGCCGCAATTGCGGAGCGCGACTCTGTGCTGCGAACGGTAGAACGCCGTTTCGTTGAGCGAATTTGCCGGTTCGGTCGAGCCTGCGACCGGATCGTTGTATATAAGTCTTTCGACCGGACGTCCCTTGAGGAGATGTTCCTCGACGATCTCGGGGATTTCTTCCGCCGTGACTCTCGCGTAGAACGATCCCTCGGGATATACGATCATTATGGGGCCGAGCGCGCACAGACCGAAGCAGCCTGTCATAACGACCTTAACTTCGTCCGTGAGTCCCTTTGCTTCAAGCTCTTTTGTGAGCGCTTCTCTTACTTGCGCGCTGCCGGACGATGTGCATCCGGTACCCGCGCAGATAAGAACGTGTGCACGATACATTAGTTTATCCTCCGATTATTATTAGATGTTGTTTACTCGGCAGCTTCCGCAATGATCGCGGCCGCGTCAGCGGGTGTGACGTTCGTCTTTACGACGGCGTCCTGTCCTTTTTTACGGATCACGACGATCGGCGCGCCCTCGCCCGAAACCGCGCCGGACTGCATGACGGTCACGCGGTCGCACAGACCGCCCTTGTCCACCGCGTCAACGAGTGCATGAAGCACGTCGCGCGCGCCCGCCTCGATGCCGGCCGTACCCATGCCGACGACTACGCAGGCGTCCGCGATCCCCTCGCGAAGGCATATCTTGTCCCTCATAGACTCGCGGATGCTTTCAAGATTTTCTATTGTCTTCACCTTTACAGACATAGATTTTTCCTCCGGAAAAAGTAAAATTATTTTTTGTTTGATTCCCGAATTTCACGCTCGAATTTACGCACGTCGGAATATACCCTGAGCACGTCGGACGCCGAGGCGCCTGTATAAAAGACGTATGAATACCCGCCGTGCAGCCCGCTGCGCGAGATCGTGACGCGCACTCCCGCGCGTCCGCACGATATCGCCATCGCCGTCTCGGCAAGATCGCCCGTAATCGGCTCGCCCTGCGGTATCGAGAGCGACGCCGTCGTGCCTGTTTGACCGCTCGTTATCAAAAACGTGCCGCCCGCGCTCTCCGCCGCCATACGGCAGACGCTGATCCCGCGGCCGCCGTTCCCGTCGTCCGCATTTGCCTTCGTGCTGTATCCGCCCGAAAGCGAGCTTGCGATCGCCTCGCCGGTCATTCCGCATCCGTCGTCGGCGACAGACGCGTCGATCCCGGGGCCGGTCTCGGCTATTGTTATCGATATCGCGTCCGCTCCCGATTCGAGTGAATTTTCCGCCAGCTCAAGGATCAGACGTGGGATATCGGTCATACGTCATACGCCGTCCTTCGTGCGTCGAGCGTATATCAATACTGTTCGAGTATGCCCTTGATGTCTGCGGGCGTCAGTCTGCCGTAGACGGTGCCGTTGATCGTCATAACGGGTGCGAGGCCGCAGCATCCGAGGCAGCGAGTCTCCTGGATCGTGAATTTTCCGTCCTCAGACGTCTCGCCGGGGTTGATGCCGAGGATCTCGACGACCTTGTCGAGTACGGCCTGTGCGCCCTTGACGTAGCAGGCTGTACCGGTGCAGACGCTGATGACGTTGTCGCCCTTGGGCTTAAGCGAGAACTGCGCGTAGAACGTCGCGACTCCGTACACATCGGTCACGGGGATCCCGAGCGAGTCGGCGATGAGTTCCTGTGTATCGAGCGAAAGATATCCGAACAGATCCTGCGCTTTCTGCATTATGGGCATCAGGGGTCCGTCGACATCCTTATGCTCCGCAATGAAGGCCTTCAGTTCTTCGGTCTTAGCCTCGATTTCGGTCGGTGTGAGTGCCATTCTTTGATATCCTCCTTTAGGGGTCATAGTATTGTTTTCAATATCACCTCATATTATCACAACCACGGGAAAATATCAAGTGGCGAACGGCAAAAAAACAGTTTTTATTACAAAAAAGTATTTTCCGGCGGCGGCAGATAATGCGCGCGCCCAAATCGCGCGCACACTATACAGTGTACGCGCGCCTCTGCGCGTTAAGACGTACCAGGGCGCGGACATTTCGGGGTTTCACCCCGAACCCTGACTTAAGGGGGACTTTTTGCCTCAGATTGTCAAGTGAAGTGCAACGATTTGTTGAAAAAAACTTCCTCAGGAGATTTCCAGCCTAAACA
>CANRFY010000019.1 GCA_947630015.1 uncultured Clostridia bacterium | reverse complement strand
CTTTCTGGGATTGTTAAGGGTCTCTTTGCCGGCCAGCAAAGAGACCCTTAACTCTTTTTTAACTTTGCAAAAGTTTTTGCTTGGGATTGGATAGAATCGCTCAAGAAAAGTTTGTTTCAACCTTTTCAAAAGTTTTAGCTGCGGCATGGCGCGTACCGCAAAAAAGCCCTCCTTTACTTCTCTACTTCCGAAATGATGAGAATATCAAATCCCTATTTAATGAAAAAAGGAGCCTCTCGGCTCCTTTTATTTCAAATATGCGTCAGCCATACATACGACGGGATCAAACGAATACGCGCCGACGAAATCGGTCTTCGTCTGATGGACGCCGAGCATGACGATCTTCAGCTCGGAAACGCCAGAAACATTGACTGAAAACGGGATCGGATCGTATGTGTTTTTCGTGATCGCGGGCGCTTCATAAATGAGCCTGCCGTCGCCGTAGATGCGGACCGTGCTTTGCGGGAACTCGTCGCTCCATGAAAGCGTGCAGTACGGACGGTAAAGGACGCCGTCGAGCGTCGAATATTTGCCGTTCAAATAATAAATAATGTAGGCGTCATCCTCCGTTTCGGCGTGTTCGGAATTGAGCGTGCCGCCGGAGGGGCGCAGGACGTTTTCGGAGTCATAGACGTATTCGTTCACGCATTTCGCATAGGAGGTGATGCCGGCGCCGACGGAGATATAGCGCGCCTTCTGCGTATAGTCGAGCGATGTGAGCAGGATCGGATCGGGATCGCCGCCCGCGGGCGGGATCGTACCGCCGCCGAGAATGCCTCCGCCGTTGCCGCCGGAGCCGCCGTTACTGCCGCCGCTGCTGCCGCCGCCATAGCTGCCCCCGCCGTTATTGCCGCCGTAACTGTTTCCGCCGTTGCCCCCGCCGTAGCTGCCCCCGCCGTTGCTGCCGCCATTGCTGCTGCCAGACGGGACAAATATAAAGCAGCCCGAAAGCGACGCCGCCAAAGCGGCGAGCGCCAGGATGAATGCGATCTTGCGGATATATCTCATAAAACGCCGCCTTTCGCTTGCTTTGTCGCAATAAGGCCGCATTTTCGCGGCCCGCGACTTGATTTTATCACAGCGCGATTTCAATGTCAATGTTTATGTATCGCGCACTTGCAATATTTTCGGCCGTATGATATACTTTATCTGAAAAAAACGACTCCGTTTTAAGGGGAGCATATGGACAGTCTTGATAAAACGGGCGGGGAGGCCTCCGGCCTCCGGCTCGAACACGATTCGATGGGCGACGTATGGGTGCCTGCCGATAAATACTGGGGCGCGCAGACGGAACGCAGCTATGAGAATTTCAGGATCGGCACGGAGAAGATGCCGGAGGAGATCATTGACGCGTTCGCGATACTGAAAAAGGCGGCGGCGACGGCGAACGAGCGTCTCGGACGGCTCGAGGCGGAAAAGGCGGACGTGATCCGCGCCGTCTGCGACGAAATTCTTGAGGGAAAACTCGCCGGCAATTTCCCGCTCGCGGTTTGGCAGACGGGGAGCGGCACGCAGTCGAACATGAACTGCAACGAGGTGATCGCGAACAGGGGCAACGAGATCGCGGGTCGAAAGCTGCTTCATCCGAACGACGACGTAAACAGATCGCAAAGCTCGAACGATACGTTCCCGACCGCGATGCACATCGCGGCGGCGACGGCGGTGAAGGACCGCGTGATCCCCGCCGTCGAAAAGCTGGCGGCGACGTTTTCGCGGCTCGAGGCCGAAAACGACGGCGTGATAAAGACGGGACGCACGCATCTTCAGGACGCGGTGCCGATCAAATTTTCGCAGGAGATAAGCGGCTGGCGGGCGATGCTCGAAAAATCGCGCGCGATGCTGGAGTCGTCGCTTTCGGGGCTTTACGAGCTTGCGCTCGGCGGGACCGCCGTCGGGACGGGACTGAACGCGCCGCGCGGGTTCGACGCGGAAGCGGCGAGGGCGGTCGCGGAGCTGACGGGGAAGCCGTTCGTCACCGCGCCGAATAAATTCCACTCGCTGACGTCGAAGGACGAGATCGTATTCGCGCACGGCGCGCTGAAGGCGCTCGCCGCCGACATGATGAAGATCGCGAACGACGTGAGATGGCTGTCGAGCGGCCCGCGCTGCGGGCTTGGCGAGATTTTCATCCCCGAAAACGAGCCGGGCAGCTCGATAATGCCCGGCAAGGTGAATCCGACTCAGTGCGAGGCGGTGACGATGGCGGCGGTGCAGGTGATCGCGAACGACGTCGCCGTCGGGATGGCGGCGTCGCAGGGGAATTTTGAGCTGAACGTGTTCATGCCCGTCACGATATACAATTTCCTGCAGTCGGCGCGGCTTATGGCGGACGCGATCGTATCGTTCAACGACAACTGCGCCGTCGGGATACGGCCGAACACGGATAAAATGGACGAGAATCTGCGCCGGTCGCTGATGCTGGTGACGTGTCTGAACCCGTATATCGGCTACGAGAACGCGGCGAAGACGGCGAAGCTGGCGTATCGCGAGGGGATATCGCTGCGCGAGGCGTGCGTTTCGCTCGGCTTTTTGACGGGGGAAAGGTTCGACGAGGTGTTTCACCCCGAAGATATGGTATGATGTTTCGGCTGATTTTCCATCACTCTTCGTTGTCGCAGCTTCTGCTCCGCCTCGATTGATGAAAAATCCGCTCGAAACGGATAAAAATGTTTCGGCGTATTTTCCCTCAATCTTCGTTGTCGCGGCTTCCGCTCCGCCTCGATTGATGAAAAATCCGCTCGAAACGGATAAAAATGTTTCGGCGTATTTTCCCTCAATCTTCGTTGTCATAGCTTCCGCTCCGCCTCGATTGATGAAAAATCCGCGCGAAACGATAAAAAACAGATAAAATTTACATAACAAGAGGACAAAATCATGGACTACAACAAGCTCTCGCTTGAGCTGCACGAAGAACACAAGGGCAAGATCGGCGTCGTGTCGAAGGTGCCGGTCAAGACTCGCGACGATTTATCGACGGCGTACACGCCCGGCGTCGCGGAGCCGTGCCGCCGCATACACGACAATGAATCCGACGTTTACCGTTACACGTCGAAGGGGAATCTCGTCGCCGTCGTGACGGACGGCACCGCCGTCCTCGGACTCGGCGACATCGGGCCGAGCGCGGCGCTTCCCGTAATGGAGGGCAAGGCGATCCTGTTCAAGACGTTCGCCGACATCGACGCGTTCCCGATCTGTCTTGACACGAAGGATCCGGACGAGATTGTGAAGACGGTGAAATATCTCGCCCCGACGTTCGGCGGGATCAATCTCGAGGACATCGCGGCGCCGCGCTGCTTCGAGATCGAATCGCGTCTGCGCGCCGAGCTTGACATCCCCGTATTCCACGACGATCAGCACGGCACCGCGATCGTGGTGACGGCGGGACTTAAAAACGCGCTCAAGCTCGTCGGAAAGCGCACGGAGGATGTGAAGATCGTGATAAACGGCGCGGGTGCCGCGGGCATTTCGATCTGCCGGCTTTTGATGCGCGCGGGCTATCGCGACATCACGCTGATTTCGAGCAAGGGTGCGCTCGCCGTCGGCGAGCCGTGGATGAATCCCGTGCAGGCGGAGATGGCGAAGGTGACGAATCCGCGCGGCGAGCGCGGAAAGCTCCGCGACGTGATCGCGAACAAGGACGTCTTCATCGGCGTTTCCGTCGCGGGCGTCATGGATACGGAGATGGTCCGCTCCATGGCGCGCGATCCGATCGTGTTCGCAATGGCGAATCCGACGCCGGAGATAATGCCCGACGCCGCAAAAGCCGGCGGCGCGCGCGTGATCGCGACCGGACGCTCCGATTTCCCGAATCAGATCAATAACGTGCTTGTGTTCCCCGGCATCTTCCGCGGCGCGCTCGACGCTCGGGCAACAGATATTTCCGAGGAAATGAAGCTCGCCGCCGCAGATGCGATCGCCTCTATCGTCACCGACGATAAACTCGCCGAGGATTATATCATCCCTGACGCATTCGATAAGTCCGTCGCTCCCGCCGTCGCCGCCGCCGTCGCAAATGTCGCCGCCGCGCAAGGGATTGTGAAGAAGTAATGAGTTTTTGTGGGGGGAAGAAAAACTTCTTGAAAGAAGTTTTTCTTCCCCCCACACCCCCCATCTTTTCAAGAACTTTTATGACAAATTTTATTTTTAGACTAAGCGAATATAATTAACCATCTTCAGGGCGGACTTAAGGTAAACACGATTTAGTCCGCTTTTGGAGGGGGAGGGGGAACCTTTTACAAAAAGGTTCTCCCTAAATTTTGAAAGAAGTTTCCCTCTCTCCCTGCAAAAACAATAAACTCTACTTCCCAGCCTCGCCGAGGCGGAGGTCGGTAAGGCGGTCGACGAAGACGGCCCATTCGATCGTGGCGCGCGGATCGGGGAGCGGGTACAGATGAAAGAGCGTTTTATCGCGGTAGATATCGAAGTGATCGGCGACGGTGATCGGAAGGGCGTCGATCTCGGACGACGCTGCAGTGAACGACAGCGGCTCGCCGCGGAACGTCCCGTCAAAGGCGAAGGAATCGGCGTTGAGGGTGCAGACGGCCTCGCCGAGATCGCGGCTCTCGTAGCCGTCCTCGCCGACGCCGCCGACGCGGAAGCGTCCCGTCAGCGTCCGCGAAATGTCGAGCGCGCGGTACTGCCACATATACCACTCATAAATCGACGAAAACGGCGCGCCCGTTATGACATAATCGCGCGAAAGCGACGCGTCAAGCCCGCACGAGGCGCATTTTATATGCGAACGGCGCGTTTCGAGCGCGTATTCGGCGCCGCAGACGGGGCATTTGTAAAGGATCCCGTCAAGTCCCGCAGTCGTGTCGCGGCACGCAAATTTCACGCCGCGGCACGCGGCTTCGTCGTCGTGGCGGAGCTTGTCCGAGATGAGGGCGAATATCTCGTCCTTCGTCATCGACGGGATATCGGCGGCGGAGATGATCTTCTCCGTCTCGATCGTGATTTTGCCGCGGCGCGAGCCGCGTCCCCATTTCGGGAACGTGAGCGCCGCCCCCGTCGGCGTTACGCGGTAGACGTCGATCTTCAATTTCGCGATCAGATCGGCGGTGCCGGACGTGATCCGCATCGAATGAGGCGTCCATGTCAGCCGCCCCTCGGGGAAAAGCGCGAGGATGCGCCCGTCGCGCGCCGCGCGCATCATGTTAAGCACAGTCCCCGCGTCGGAGTCGAACATCCGCTTCGTTATGACGTGCATGACGCGCAAAATCGGGCGCAGGATGCGCTTTGTCATGAAATGCGCGCTTAAAACGAACGTGACGCGGTGCGGGAACGCCGCCATCGCGACGAGGAAATGATCGAAATTCGACAGATGATTGCACAAAAGCAGCGCCGGTCCGCGCAGGCCGCGGAGCGCTTTTTTGTCGATCTTGACCCGATAACGGACGCGCATGAAGACGCCGATCAGCGCGATCGCGGGGTAATAGAGCCACGCCGCCGGCGCTTTGAATCTGCTCCGGCGGCGCTTTTTGCCGTTTTTTTTCATTTCTGCTCTATGCGGTACTCGGTGCCGTTTTTCGTGTCGATCAGCGTGATCCCGCGCGCGGCAAGCTCGTCGCGGATCGCGTCCGCAAGCGCGAAATCGCGGTTCCGCTTTGCCTCGGCGCGGCGCTCGATGGCGGCGAGGATTTCGGGATCGCCGGTCCTTTGCTGCTGCGCGAGCGCGTCTGCGGCGCGCTTTGCCTCGGCGTTTTTGCAGAGATCGAGGCACAAAACGCGGTCGAAATCGTCGAGAAGCGCAAGCTTTGTTTTGTCGTCGATATCGGCCTTGAGAACGTCGTAGACGGCAGTTACGGCGAGCGAGGTGTTGAGATCGGAATCCATCGCCTCGACGAATCTCGATTTGTACGCGTCGAACGACGTCTCGTCGATCTCGTCCGCAGCGCCGCCGTCAAGCTGCGCGATGCGCGCGATCAGCTTATCATACGCGCCGCGCGCGTTGTCGAGCGCTTCATACGAGAATACGAGCGATTTGCGGTAATGGGACTGAAGGCAGAAGAATCGGTAGACGACGGGGGCGTAGCCCTTGTCCTCGAGCGTTTTGAGGATCAGGAATTCGCCCGACGACTTCGACATTTTGCCGCTCGTCGTGTTCAGATGCAGAACGTGGAACCAATAATTGCACCATTTGTGGCCGAGATACGATTCGGACTGCGCAATCTCGTTTGTGTGATGGGGAAACGCGTTGTCGATGCCGCCGCAGTGGATGTCGAGATATTCGCCGAGATGCTTCATCGAGATCGCGGAGCATTCGATGTGCCAGCCCGGGTAGCCGACGCCCCACGGGGAATTCCATTTCAGCTCCTGATCCTCGAATTTGCTCTTCGTGAACCACAGGACGAAATCGGTCTTATTGCGCTTCGCCTTGTCCTCCTCGACGCCCTCGCGGACGCCGACGGCGAGATCCTCCTCGTTCTGGCGGTTGAAGACGTAGTATTCGACGAGCTTCGAGGTGTCGAAATAGACGTTGCCGTCGGAGACGTATGCGTATCCGGTGTCGAGAAGCTTTTTTATTATCTTGATATATTCGCCGATGCAGCGCGTCGCCGGTTCGACGACGTCGGGACGGCGGATATTGAGCTTTTTGCAGTCCTCGAAGAACGCGTCCGTGTAAAATTTCGCGATCTCGAGTACGGTCTTATGCTCGCGGCGCGCGCCCGCGATCATTTTGTCCTCGCCGTCGTCGGAGTCGCCGGACAGATGCCCGACGTCGGTGATGTTCATGACGCGCTTGACGTCGTAGCCCGAATAGCGCAGATAGCGGTCGAGGATGTCCTCCATGATGTAGGTGCGGAGATTGCCGATGTGGGCGAAATGATAGACGGTCGGGCCGCACGTATACATGGAGACTTTGCCCGGGACGTTCGGGACGAACGTCTCGCGCTCGCGGGAGAGGGAATTATATAATGTAAGCATAGGATAAGATCGTTCCTTTTTCAGACTTGGGGCGGGGGCGTTTGATTATCGCCGCCGTCCTGACCGCCTCCGCGCGGCCTGTATTTGACGTCGGAAAGCATTATGACGGCGGCGCAGACGACGAATACGACCGTCGAGACGCCGAGCATGATAAGCACGGTGAGATCGGAGGCGCCGCTGTCCGTCACGGGCATCAGGATATAATTTGCGGCGTTGAAGCCGATATGGACCGTGATCGGAGCGAGCAGAGTGCCGAATTTTTCAAACACGTAAGCAAGCACGAGACCGAGAACGGACGCATATATGATCGCGATAACGACGCCGTGGGCGAGTCCGAACACGAACGAGGACAAGATCGACGCCGCAAGCACGGGCATACCGCGCCGCAGGCGCGTATGGATGCAGCCGCGGAAGATGACTTCCTCCGCGATCGGGGCAAGTATCGCGACGGAGATTATATCGATGACGAGCGAGCTTTCGCCCATGAAGGAGTATTGATCGTTGAATTGACTGACGACCCACGATGGCCACGGCACGACGTTGATTATCATCGTCGTGATGAACTGCATCGCGACGGCCCCGGGGAACAGAAGCGCGATCTTCCATGAGCGCGGCGGGTACAGATCGATATGCTCCGAGATCGGACGGCGCTTCATGACGCCGACCAAAAGCACCGCGAGGATCGTAGCCGCCGAGGAGATCATGCTTATCGTCGACATCTGCTCCGTATAAACGCGCTCGACGGTCTCGGCGGCGCGCTGCTCAAGCTCGCCGTAGACCTCGTCGGGGATCGCGCCTCCGTACTGGAGGGCGTATTCGTTCGCGAGCGACATCGATACGCCGAACGAGGCGATGAACATGAACGCGATCGCGACCGCGAACTGAACGGCGAAGAAGAGGACGAAATAGAGGGCGGCGTGTCCTATCGCGGAGAGGAATTTCTGCGCCGGAGATTTGGGCGGCTCGATGGGCTGATAGGTGTAGATTTGAAACTGCGGCACGCGGTTGTTGTAGCCGTTGCGGAATCCGTTGTTGTAGCCGCCGTTATATCCGCCGTTGTAGCCGTTGTAACCGTTATTATAGCCGCCGCCGTTGTTGTATCCGCCGTTATAGCCGTTATTGTTATAGCCGCCGCCGTTGTAGCCGTTGTAGCCGTTATTATAACCGCCGTTGTTCACGGGCGGCGTGGGATTCGCCGGCTGCTCGGGATTCGCGGGCTGCTCGGGCATCTCGGGCTGCTCGGGGCGAGCCTCTGCTTCGGGATTAGCGCCGTCAGGCTTTTTATCGCCGCCGTCCGCGCCCTCCGCGAACGGTTCGCCGCAGTACGGACAGCGGTCGAGATCGTCGTCCGACATTCGGAAGCATCGTTTGCAGATCATGTGATTTATACGTTCCTTTCGTTTAAATTAGGCCGGTCACTGTTTGTCGAGCGCGTCGAGGCGCTCCTCGATCGCGCGCAGGCGCGATTCGATCGGGTCGGGGATATGGACGTGATCGAGCTTATCGACGCGCACCCCGTCCGTTTTGACGGTGCGCGCCGGAATCCCGACGGCGGTGCTGTTCTCCGGCACGTCGCGCAGAACGACGGCTCCCGCCGCGATCTTCGCGCCGTCGCCGATTTTGATGCCGCCGAGGACCTTAGCGCCCGCGCCGACCATGACGCCGTCCCCGAGCGTGGGATGGCGCTTGCCGCATTCCTTTCCCGTGCCGCCGAGCGTCACGCACTGATAGAGCGTGCAGTTGTCGCCGATCTCGGCCGTCTCGCCGATCACGACGGCTCCGCCGTGATCGATGAAGAGTCCGTGGCCGATCTTAGCGCCCGGGTGGATTTCGATGCCGGTGAAAAACCGCGCGGCCTGGCTTATCGCGCGCGCGGACATGAAATGTCCGCGTTTGTAAAGCGCGTGCGAGGCTCTGTGCGCCCAGATCGCATGGACGCCAGGGTAAAGAAGCAGCGCTTCCGCCGCGCTTTTCGCCGCCGGATCGCGCTCCCGAACGGCGCGGACGTCAAGGGCGATCTCGGCGCGCGCGCGCGATGCGGATTCATGAAGCGACAGCGCCGCCCGCGACGCGTCGCGTTTTGCGAGCCGGAGTAAGTCTTTCGTTGTCATATTATATCGGTTTTCCTTTTCAAAGCTTGATTGCCGGCCGCGCCCTCGGACGCGGGAGGCTATCATTATATTATATACGCGATCGCGCGATTTGTAAAGTCCGAATTGCTCAGTCGACGGCGCGCAGAAATTCAGAGAGCCGCGCGGCGAGCAGCGCGTGTCCCGCGTCGTTGGGATGAAGCCCGTCGATGGTGAACGCGTCCCTGTCGTCCTCAAGATCGGGATCAAACGGCGGATCGTCGTGATAGATGTCAAGCACATATACGCCGGAGCGCGCGCCGGCCTCGACGATCGCGGATGCGTAATCGCCGAGCGTTTTGCCGTTTTGGGCGTTCGGGACCTCGCCGCCCTGCCTCCGGCACGGCGTCATGAATACGATCTTAGCGTCCGGATACCGCGAACGCAGCATCCTCATCAGCACGTTGACGGCGCCGCAGAACGTGTCCGGCGTCCTGTCGTCCGCCGTCCCGAACGGCGCGTTTCCGTGGCCGAAATCGTTCGTGCCGCCGAATACGACGATGACGTCGGCGGAAAGATCGAGCGCGGCTGCGCGGCCGCAGAAATAGAGATCCCATCTCGGATCGGCGGACGCGCCGCGCTGATATGCGATACGGGTGCCGCCGATGCCGTCGGTGAATACGCGCGAAAGCTTAAGCTCCCGCTCGACGACGCGGTCATAGCGATAGTATACGTTGCTCGTCCCCCATCCCTCGGTGATGGAATCGCCGAGAAACGACATTGTTTTTCCTTCAAGCTTCATCGTTTCATTCCCCCTTTCCGTCCGACGGCGGAATCTGCCGCGCAAAGGACGGAGTATTTATAATGTAGTAAAGCACGTTCATCGCGCACCGGCGCAGCTCGCAGAAGGTGAGTCTGCCCGATTCGAGCGAATCGCGGATGTTGTCGTCGTCCCCGTCCGCGTCGGGCGTCACCATGTAAATATCGTTCTGGGCGCGGATCATCTCGGCGAGATTATGTTTATCGCCTTTCATCCCGACCCTGTTCGCCTTCGCCCACCAGTCGGTCATGACGAAGCCCTTAAATCCCCATTCGCCGCGCAGGATCGTCGTCGTAAGATCGTAATTAGACGCGCAGTGACAGCCGTTCAACAGATTATAGGACGTCATGATCGAGACCGCGCCGCCCTCCTTGACGGCGATCTCGAACGGACGAAGATGTATCTCTCGCGCGCAGCGCTCGCTCATGACGGAATCGCAGTCGTTGCGGCGGAATTCCTGATCGTTCGCGGCGAAGTGCTTCAGCGTCGCGTTGCCGCCGAACGCGGCGACGCCGCGGCAGACGGCGGCCGCAATCTTGCCCGTGAGCAGCGGGTCCTCGGAGAAATACTCGAAATTGCGTCCGCAGCACGGATGGCGGTGGATGTTGACGCCCGGGCCGAGCAGCGCGTCGACGCCGTGTTCGACAAGCTCTTTGCCCTCGAGCGCGTAAAGCTCCTCGACGAGATCGTCGTCGAAGGTGGAGGCGAGCAGCGTCCCGTTCGGAAGAAGCGTCGCGGGTTCGCCGTAATCGGAACGGACGCCGGACGGGCCGTCCACGTTCGTAACGACGGGGACGCCGTACTTGGCGAGCGTATCCGTGACGCCGCCGAACGCGGCCGTCGTATACATCTTCACTTTCTTGCTCGCGATGCCCTCGGCACGAACGACGGCGCAAAGCTCATCCGCGTTCATCTGCAAAACGAACTCCTCCATCGTGTGCGCGCCGGATTTGACGTCGGCGAGCTTGATGCCGCGGTCGCCGGTGCAGCCTTTGTCACCGTCGGGGCGGGACGCCTCGATCCTGTCGACGATATCATACGTGCGGGTCGGGGCGCGTTCATACGCGACTTCGACGCCGTCGCCCTGATGCGGGACGACGCGGTAAAATTCGCGCACGGGCGCGAGCGCCTCCGTGCAGCGCTCGACGACGGCGAGCCTCGGCGCATGATATGTGAACACGGGACCCGCGCCGAGCGCGGACTTCACATCCGTTCCGGCGAAGATCGCATAGCCGCACGGCTCCAGCACCCAGCACGATTTATGTCCTGTCGCGCCGCTGTCGTCGTAGCTTGCAAGCTCCCGCACGGGGAACGATATCCTCAGCGTCTGCGACTGGGAGGGGGCGAGCGTCCGCGTCTTTTTGTATGCGCACAGCGCCGCCTCCGGCGTCCTTATGACGCCGCCACGCTTGCAGAAATAGACCTCGACGACCTCGCGCCCGCTCATATTTCCCGTATTCGTAACGGATGCGGATACGATGATTTTGCCGTTGGCGGCGTGCGCGTCCGTGATCTTCACGTCGAAGGTCGTATACGAAAGTCCGAATCCGAACGGATACATGACGCGCTCGGGCGCAAATGTCTCGAACCAGCGATAGCCGACGTAGACGTCTTCTTCATATATATTATAATCGGGCGATCCGAAATTCTTATGCGACGGATAATCCTCGATCGAGCGCGCGATCGTGTCCGGCAGCTTGCCGGACGGGGATACGCGTCCGCTTATGATATCGGCGACGGCGGCGCCGCCCTCCTGTCCGCCCTGCCACACGTATAAGACAGCGCCGACCCCGAACTCCTCGACCCAGCTCATGTCGATGATGTTGCCGGAATTGATCGCGACGGCGACGCGGCTGTGAGCGGCTGTGACGCGGCGCAGAAGCTCGCGCTCCTCGTCGGTGAGATACCAGCTGCCGGCCTCGGGGGCGTTGTCCTTGTCCTCGCCCGCCCAGCGGCCGATGACGACGAGCGCGCAATCGGTCAGGGAGGCGGCGGAGGCGATCACGTCCGCGTCGGGGACGAATTCGGCCTGGTGCCACGGCTCCGTCGCCCAGCCGTTCCCGCGGTCGAAGGGATGACGGGCGATCCATCTTTTATGTGCGCGGTGAAGGGACGGGACGAGCGCGACGCCGCGCGAGCGCGCGATCCCTTCCGCGATCGAGATTATATGATCGGGATGGACGCATCCGCCGGAGCCTGTGCCGGATGCGAGATAATCGTATGCGGTGCGGCCGTAGACGGCGATCTTCTCGCCCGAAAACGGCAGGACACCGTCGTTTTTCAGCATGACGACGCCGTCGGCGGCGGCGCGTCTGCAAACGGTGCTGATGGCTGCGCGGGGGGTTGGCATATGTGCCTCCGTAATTATAATGAAGATAATATTCTGTACGGCTCAATTTTATATCAACGGCGGCAAAAATGCAAGGCATATTCGGAATAAATATGGCGCGCGGACGATAAAATGGCGCTTGGGATCGCCGTTTATGCAATAAATTAGAAAAAGTATGAAAAAAATACACAATGAAAGCGCGGGATTTATGCGCGGCATTTGTGTAAATAGTAGTTTTTCGGCGTTTAAACGAGAATATCTTGACAAATGAAAGATTAACGTGATACAATATGCAAAAGTCAAAATCTATATTTGTTTGGTTTTGGCCTCAGCGGCGGCGCTTGCCGTACAAAAAACGCCGCCCTATGTTTTTCATAATTCTTAAGGAGGAAATTTATGAAAAGAACACTTGCATTACTGCTTGCGCTTCTGATGATCGTACCTGCCGTTGCGGGCTGCACGCCCAAGAAAAACGGCGACGACACGGGAACGGGTACAAGCGGCAACGCCGGCCCTGTCGAACCCGGTTCATACCAGATCACGGAGTTCCCGGCAGACGCAACGTACACCGCTCGCTCCGCGATGAGCAAGATTCCCGGCAACTGGAACCCGCACGACTACGAATCTGACGACGCAAGCACGATCTTCGGCTACCTCGTTGACGGCTTCTACAGCATCACGTACAATGACGCGCTGCATCCCGTCGAGGGCAGAGATCCCTTCACGACCTACACCATTATTCCGGCTATGGCAGCTGATATGCCGACGGATATAACGGAAGAGGTCAAGGCGGCTCATCCGGATTGGATTCCGGCTGACGCTACCGAGGGCTACGCTTGGTCGATCCCGCTCCGCGACGATCTGTATTTCGACACGGGATACAAGATCACGGCTGAGACTTACGTTCAGTCGATGAAGTACATCCTCGACCCGCGTCTCGGCAACTACCGTGCAGCCGACATCTACAACGGCTCGCAGGGTATCGTCGGCGCTGAGGCTTACTTCAAGCAGGGCCAGACGAGCCTCGTTCCGTTTGACAATGATTCCACTACATATGCAGACTTCATCGCTGCCGGCCATACCGACGACGAGGTCTACATCGATATCGATGGCTTCTGGGGCATCCAGACGGCAGACGGCAAGACGTTCGCCTGCATCACGGACGACACCATGATCCGTGACCCCGCGATCGAAGAGGGCCAGCCCGAGGATTACGTCTCCGCTAAGTATCTGTGGGACAACTACCTCGGCCCGAACGGCGCGTATGCGGGAAGCGGCTACGACACCGCTTACGTCGGATATCTCAAGTCCTACGCGGCTGATCCTAAGTTCGAGGACATCGTCGGCTTCTATGCTAAGGACGAGCATACTCTCGTTCAGGTCTTCAAGGGCGGCGTTTCCGGCTTCTTCCTCTACTACGGCGGAATCCAGGACAGCCTGATCCTCGTTGAGCCTGACGTTTACGAATCCTGCCTGAAGCAGGACGAGACCGGCGCATGGTACAACGACTACATGACGAACAAGGAAACTTCCCCGTCCTATGGCGCTTACTCCATGACAAGCTACCAGGCTGATAAGCAGGTAACTTACGCTAAGAATGAAAAGTGGTACGGCTGGCATGACGACGTCAACCACGTCTACATGGACCCGAACGACGGCAACGTTTACCGCACCAACCAGACAACGAATATCGATATCCAGGTCATCAAGGAAACGGCTACAAGACGCCAGCAGTTCCTTATGGGTCAGCTGACGACGTTCAACCTTGAGGAAACAGACTTTGAACAGTACGGTCACTCCGAATACGCTTGGTCGTATCCGTCCGAGACGTGCGCCGGCCTCTGGCTGACGGGCAACATGGAAGGTCTGACCGCGCGCGAGGCCGCTGACGGCTTCGATACCGCTACGATGGACGTTCAGACGATAGGTCTGAAGAGCTTCCACAAGGCAATGGCTGTTTCGTTCGACAGACAGGCGTTCTGCGATGAGTGCCATCCGGCATATCTGCCCGGCTTCGGTCTGCTCGGCGACCAGTTCATCTACGACCCCGAGAACTGCCTCTTCTACCGCGACACTGATCAGGCAAAGCAGGCGCTCTGCGACTTCTATTCGGTAGACACATCCAAGTTCGCAAGCCTCGACGAGGCTGTCGATTCCATCACAGGTTACGATCCTGACGCTGCTAAGCAGCTCTTCCAGGATGCATTTGAAGAGTCCCTCAGCCTCGGCTACATCACCGACGCTGACAACGACGGCAAGTGCGACCAGAAGATCACGATGCAGTTCATCGTCCAGACATCCGGCGACGACGTAATGGCACGCCGTGTTAAGTTCCTTAACTCGAACGTCCAGGAGATCGTTAAGGGTACTCCGTTCGAGGGCAAGGTTGAGATCGTTGAGAGCGCTCCTACTGCTGACAGATGGCTCGACACATACAGAACAGGCGAATGCGATATGTTCATCGTCGGCGTCGGCGGTTCTCTCGTCAACCCGTACAACGCTATGGGCATTTACTGCGACCCGAGCCAGAACCTCACGGCTGCTTGGTATGATCCGAACTCCGATATGATGACTCTTACTATCAACGGCGAAGAGATCACGATGAGCGTTTACAACTGGTATGCGGCAATGAACGGTACTATGGTAACAGCCGGCGGTAAGTCGTACTCGTTCGGCAGCGCGGACTGCGACGTTGATACACGTCTTACGATCCTTGCGGCTGTCGAGGGCAAGATCATGCAGTGCTACGATATGCTCCCGTTCTGCAACTTCGGTTCTAAGATCCTTCTTACACAGCAGCAGTTCAACGTCTGCGACGAGTACAACCCGTTCTTCGACTACGGTCCGAGACGTTACAATTACACAGACGCTGAGTGGGAAGCATACTGCCAGGAACAGATCGCTGCACATGGTTCTCTCCAGTATTGATTGAGCTTTTCAAATAGAGAAAGGTTTAACCACTGCGCGGCAGGGGAAAATATAATCCCCTGCCGCGCTGTTTTTAATCGATCAGTCTTCGGCCCCGCAGCATAAAAAGTGCTGCGGTACTGCGCTATTAACGATAAATAGGACAACGCAATTTTAGGAGGGTTCCGACAGAATGCTTAAATACACCTTGCAAAGGACTCTGTACATGATACTGGTGTTCTTTATAATTACCTTCATGTGCTTTGTCCTGATACGTATGCTGCCTCTTCCGACGCTTCCGCCCGGCGATATCCATTACGACGTCATAATGATGCGCCGTGAAGCTCTCGGCTACAATAAGCCTTATATCGAACAATTTGCAATTTTCCTTCGCGGCCTCTTCACGCATTTCGACTGGGGTCTGAGCGAAAAGCTCTATACGGGCCAGCCCGTCCTCGACGTTTTCTTGATGAAGCTGCCGCCTACAATGATCGTCAATCTGTATTCGATTTTGTGGACGATCCCGATAGGTATCGCGCTCGGCATCTGCGCCGCGCTCAAAAAGAATACTTGGGTAGATTATTCCATATCAACGCTGACGATGGTCGTCATTTCGGTACCGTCATTCGTCTATGCGTTCCTTGTTCAGTACATATTCTGTTTCCGACTGAGGTGGTTCCCGCTAATCTTGAAGGGCGGAACCGACTGGTTCTCGTTTGAAATGTTCAAGAGCATGATCCCCGCGATCCTCTCACTCAGCTTCGGCGTCATTGCCGGCTTCTGCCGCACGACGCGCGCCGAGCTGACGGAGGTTCTGACGAGCGAATTTATGCTCCTCGCGCGGACTAAAGGTCTGACGCGCACGCAGGCGACGGTGCGCCACGCGCTGCGCAACTGCTTTGTCGTCATAGTCCCGGGCATTTTCGGCGAGTTTATCGGCATCCTCGGCGGATCGCTCATCATAGAAAGCATATTCTCAATCCCGGGCGTCGGCAGTCTGACGCTTGACGCGATCAACTCCCAGGATTACAACTTGTTTATAATGTCCACTTGCTTCTATACCGCGATCGGCCTTGCCGCCGGTCTTGTCGTCGATATCAGCTACGGATTCATTGACCCGCGCATCCGCATGGGTTCAAAGAAGTAAAGGAGGCGCAAATGGAATACGAAAAAATTCCCGCGGAAAAGTTCCGCTTTGTTCATGAAAACGAAAATTTGCGCGACCGCGAGCTTCAGACTAAAGCGCGCAGTTATTTCGCGGACGCGATGATCCGCTTCAGGAAGAATAAGTCGTCCGTTATCGCGACATGGATACTCGGACTTCTCATCCTTTACGCGATTGTAGCGCCGCTGATCTCGCCGTATAACATCAAGGATCAGGACTCGATCTATATCAACTTCCCGCCGTACTGGCGTCCGATCGCAGAGCTTAACATCGGCATCCTCGACGGCGCAAAGACGCTTGACAGCCAGAACGACAGCGCGATGCTGGCGCTCCGCGCGATCGGGGAGGAGACGGGCTTCGATCCGATCTTAAAGATCACGGGGACGCACGAGACAGAAGTCAAATATAAAGGCCAGATGGTGAAGCGCAACACATACGACGTCGTCGTCAACGCTTATTACCAGAAGGGAATCATTTATAGGACGTTCTCGCTCGAGGAATTTGAAAAGGTCCAGAGATGGCAGGATGAGACGGGCATACAGGTGATATATCCCTATGTCGAGACTAAGGATATAAACAACATCACGGGCAGCCCGAACATCTGGTATAAGGTCGATTCGCGCGGAAATCCCGTCGCGGATAAGGACGGAAATCTCACGCCCGCATATTCGACAAACGAGAGCAAGGCCGGCGCGGAGTATACATCCCTCCGCATTCCGAGCGACCCCGGCAACTACATCTATTCCTACGGCAGATCGGGTTCGGTCCAGTGCCGCGTCTGCTACTACAATTACTATCGCTATGTAAACCGCGATAAGAACAACATGGAACCGACATATCTGATGGGTACGAACGCGGTCGGTCAGGATATATTCTGCGGTATCGGCGTCGGCGCGAGATTCTCGATTTTGTTCGCGATCTTCGTCTCCGCGATCAACCTGTCGATCGGCGCCGTTTACGGCGCTATCCAGGGCTACTACGGTGGCGCGATCGATATGACGCTCGACAGAATCTCCGATATTCTGTCCGGCGTGCCGTTCGTCGTCGTTACGACGCTGTTCCAGCTGCATTTGGCAAGGAGAGTAGGCGTTGTTCCGTCGTTTTTGTTCGCATTCGTCCTGACGGGATGGATCGGAATGGCGGCGCTCACACGTAAGCAGTTCTACCGCTTCAAGAGCCAGGAATTCGTCATGGCGGCGAGAACGCTCGGCGCCTCCGACTGGCGCTTGATGTTCAAGCACATATTCCCGAACGCGATCGGCACGATCATAACGAGCTGCGCGCTCGTTATCCCGGGCGTCATCAGCTCCGAAACATCGATGACATACCTCGGCATCGTCAATCTGAGTTCGTTCGCCGGCACTACGATCGGAACGCTTCTGTCACAGGGAAATAAGGTCGTAACAAGCGCGCCTCACGCGATATTGTTCCCGAGTATATTCCTCGGACTGTTGATGATCTGCTTCAACCTGTTCGGCAACGGACTGCGCGACGCCTTCAACCCGACGACGAGAGGAGTTGACGACTGATGGCAAACGTAGAGAAAAAGCTCCAGGTGCGAAATCTCCGCATCTCTTTCCGCACGTCGAACGGCAAGGTCCAGGCCGTCCGCGGCATCGATTTCGATTTGAATAAGGGCGAAACGCTCGCGATCGTCGGCGAATCCGGCTCGGGGAAATCCGTCACGTCGAAGGCGATACTCGGCATCCTCGCCGGCAACGCGATCGTCGAATCCGGCGAGATCATATACGACGGACGCGATCTGCTCAAGATCACGGAGGAGGATTTCCACCACATCCGCGGCGATAAGATCGCGATGATCTTCCAGGACCCGATGTCGAGCCTCAACCCGATCGTGAGGATCGGAAAGCAGCTCACGGAGGCGATGATCCTCAAGGGGAAGGCGAGACAGCGCGAGAGCAGGACCCTGTTCAACACATACCTGAAAAATCTGAAAAATACGATGATCGCGGCCGGCGTCGATCCGTCCGCGGCAGCGGCGAACTGCAAGAAGTTTGATACGTTCGAGTTCAAGCATATCGAGCTTGAATCCGCGTACAATAAGGCGCACGAGGCCGTCGTGGAGGCGATCGATACGGCGGAGCCGCTCATCTTCGAGCTGGAGAAGAACCAGCCGAGCCGCGACGCCGCATACAGGATCAAGGATATCGCGAAACGCGCGAAGGAATCCGTCAATCCGTATGTCGTCCTCGATTACGACCGCGAGCGCGTGTTCCAGCTCGCAGGATCGATCTCGAGATCGTTTAAAAACGCAAACGGCGATTATTCGATCATCATCGCGGAGCTGCGCGAGCTGACGGATATAATGAAGATCGCGAAGGACCGTCCCGCGCCGAACTTCTTCCGCATGGGGTATTATCTGAAGTTCAGCGGCCAGCCGCTGCCGAATCTCCCCGTCGATAAGCTCGACGAATACATGAAGGATTACCTCGACCGCGACTTTATGCTTGCGTTTATCGCGGACGCGGAATCCGCGGTCAGATACGCGGCCGTGATGTCGCAGCAGAAAATGAGGGACGCTATCGCGTCGCTTTCGGATAAGCGCGCGGCGTTCGAGCGCGAAGCGCTCGATAAAAAGGAAGCTTACGCGGCGTATAAGGCGCTGTCCGCAGACGTGATGGCGACGATCGATCCGCTCGCGACGACGCGCGACAGCCTCACGTATACGTTCTCGTCGAGCATCAAATCGGAGCTTGACACGTATTTCGGCGCGATCAAGAAGAACGAACGCGCGATCAAGGTCCACGACAGGGATCAGCGCAAGCACGACAAGATCGTGAACGCCGGAAAGAACCCGGGCTGGGAGGTCGCGGACGCGGCCGTCACCGATCTCGACATGATAAAGGGCAATATCGCCCGCATCATAGACAGACTTATCGCGCACTACAACGATGTGATCGTGTCCATCGACAGACGCGATTTCAGAGCCGAAACGATCGGCGCGATCGATTATCTGATGCACAACGCCTCCGGCGTCGTCGCAAAGGTAACGCGCCGCGTCGCAAAGGACCGCGCGATCAAGCTGATGGACGAGGTCGGCATCGCGGAGCCGCATAAGAGATATAAGCAGTATCCGTTCGAGTTCTCGGGCGGTATGAGACAGAGGATCGTCATCGCGATCGCGCTGGCGGCAAACCCCGATATCCTCATATGCGACGAGCCTACGACGGCTCTCGACGTCACGATCCAGTCGCAGATACTGGAGCTTATAAACGAGCTGAAGGAAGAACGCCATCTGTCAGTCATATTCATCACGCACGACCTCGGCGTCGTCGCGAATATGGCCGACAACGTCGCCGTCATGTACGCGGGCAAGATCGTGGAATACGGCACGTCGGAGGATATCTTCTACCGCGCGGCTCATCCGTATACGTGGGCGCTGCTCTCCTCGATGCCCGATCTCGATACGAACGAGAAGCTCGAAAGCATCCCGGGAACGCCGCCGAATATGATCTATCCGCCGAAGGGGGACGCGTTCGCGCCGAGAAACAAATACGCGATGGCGATCGATTTCGAGCGCCAGCCGCCGATGTTCAAGATCAGCGAGACGCACAGCGCGGCTACATGGCTGCTCCATCCGGACGCGCCGAAGGTCGAGCCGCCTAAGATCCTGCGCGACAGGATCGAGAGAATGAGCAAGGGGAGGAAAACGGACAATGGAGAAAAGTAACGAGGTCCTGCTCAAAGTAGAACACCTTTGCCAGTATTTCAAAATAGGCCCGAACGTGTACACGAAAGCCGTCGACGACGTAAGCTTCGATATCAAAAAGGGCGAGGTCTTCGGCCTCGTCGGCGAGTCGGGATGCGGCAAAACGACGACGGGACGCTCGATAATAAAGCTCTATAACATCACCTCCGGAAGCGTATATTTCAAGGGCATCAGAATCGCAGCCGGCACAAAATCGTATAAGGACGCGATTGCGAAGGCGAAAAGCGATCTTAAGGCCGGTCTCATCGACAGCGAGGAATGCAGCCGTATAATCGCCGAAAATAAGGCGGAGATAAAGGCCGCGATCCACGACCAGAAAAACTGCGACCGCGACTACTCGCTCCGACAGATGACAGAGATCGATCAGAAATATGCGCCGCTCATGGCCGGTCTTGCCGGCCCCGAGCTTGCAAAGGTGAAGAAGCAGTATAAAAGCGAGATTCGCCGCGCGCGCAAAACAAAGCTCGTGACGAAGATTCAGATGATCTTCCAGGACCCGATCGCCTCGCTTGACCCGAGAATGACGGTGCGCGAGATAATCGCGGAAGGACTCGTTATCCAGGGCGAACGCAATAAGCAGAAGCTTGACGAAAAGGTCTACGAAATGCTCGAACTCGTCGGTCTCGTGCGCGAACACGCGACGCGTTATCCGCATGAGTTCTCGGGCGGTCAGCGCCAGAGAATCGGCGTCGCAAGATCGATCATAATGAATCCCGATCTCATCATCGCGGACGAACCCGTCTCCGCGCTCGACGTCTCCGTTCAGGCGCAGGTCATAAACCTGCTCAACGAGCTTCGCGATAAATTCGGCCTGACGCTGCTCTTCATCGCGCACGATCTCTCCGTCGTGAAATATTTCTCCGACAGGATCGGCGTCATGTATTACGGCAAAATGGTCGAACTCGCGGATTCGGACGAGCTGTTCCGCAATCCGCTCCATCCGTATACGAAATCGCTGCTGTCCGCGATCCCGCTGCCCGATCCCGAATACGAAAAGGCGAGAAAGAGGATCGTGTATAACCCCGTCGCGGCTCACGATTATTCTGTCGATAAGCCCTCGTTCCGCGAGATCAAGCCGGGTCACTTCATAATGTGCAACGACGCGGAGTTTGAACGGTACAAAGCCGAGATCAAATAATGGCTGAAAAAAAGCGAAAAGGGCCGGACCGCGAGCGGCTTTTGAAGTCGCTTGCGGCAGGCTTCATAATAGCGGCTCTCGTATTCGCGCTCGGAATGTCGCGCTCTTACGGCGCGGCTCGCGCCGTCTGCGACGGATTCTTCGTCGCCGCGGCGATGCTGCTCGGCGTCGGAGGGATCATGGCGGTCCGCAATAAGGGCGCGTTCGACGTGTCGGGATACGGCTTGAGAGCGGCGATCAATCAGGCGCTCCCGATGCTGCGCCGCGAAAAGGAAACGATGGATGAGTACCGCCGGCGAAAAGCGGACGAAAGAAAAAGCTCGACGGAACTGCTCGCGGCGGGCGGAATCTATCTCGTTTTGTCCGTTCTGGCGCTCATCGTCTATGAGCTTGTCGTTTAAAGCGAATAATTAAAAAGCGCCCGCGCGGGAGAGTAGCGCGGGCGCTTTCCTTTTCCCGCTTTTCGGCCGAGCTTTCGCCGATTTGCCCTAAATGCAGCCAAATAAATGCGCAATACTTGCATTCGCGGCGCGGAGATGGTACAATATCTGTGACGATTCTATGATGTGCAAGGAGACGCGGGATGAGGATACGGTTTCTCGGAACAGGGGCGAGCGAGGGCGTGCCGGCGCTGTTCTGTCAATGCGAGATATGCAGACGCGCAAGGGAGATCGGCGGCAGAGAGCAGAGGACAAGATGCCAGGCGATCATAAACGACGAGGTCCTCGTCGATTTCGGCCCCGATACGTATATGCATCTGCTCAGATACGGGATCGATATAACGGAGCTGCAATGGTGCCTTCTCACGCACGCGCATTCCGATCACCTGTATGTGAGCGATCTCGAAGCGCGCGAGCGCGGATTCGCGATCCTTTCGCCCGATACGAAGCCGCTTACGGTGTTCGGCAGCCGCGGCGTCGGCAAATATGCGGATCGATTCGGCGACGGAAGAGTGACGGGCGACGGAAGCGTAATGTTCAGGCGCGTCGCCGCATTTGAGCCGTTTTCGTTCGGCGGAAACGGGACGGGAGTGTATACCGTCATCCCCGCGCCGGCGATCCATTCGACTGAGGAGCCGCTCGTGTACGCGATCAGCGCAAACGGCAAATCGCTGCTGTACGCGCATGATACGGACGTTCTGCCCGATCTGACGCTTGCGCGCCTTCGCGCGCTCGACGTCAGATTCGATCTTGTCACCATGGACTGCACCGAGGGCAAAAAACATATCGATTACAGGGGCCATATGAATTTCGAGCGCGATCGGGAATTCGCCGATAAGCTTTGCGCGTTCGGCCTCGCCGGCGAAAAAACAGTGTTCGTCGCGAATCACTTTTCCCATAACGGCAGGGTCGGCTACGCGGAGGCCGTCGGGATCGCGGAGAAGATCGGATTCGCCGTCGCTTACGACGGACTTGAGATCGAATTTTGATCGGGAATAAAATCAATGCGGACGGAGGATTTGATCATGAATATGGATGAGGTGCGCGCAAAGTGCGAATCGTGCAGAAAATGCGCGCTCTGCGAAACGAGACATAACTGCGTGTTCGGCACGGGATGCGAATCCGCAAAGCTCATGTTCGTCGGGGAAGCGCCCGGCGAACAGGAGGATCTGTCCGGCATCCCGTTCGTGGGACGCGCGGGGAAATTGCTCGACGCCTATCTCACCGCAGTCGGGATCGAGAGAGACGAGGTGTATATAGCGAATATATTGAAATGCCGCCCGCCGAAGAACCGCGACCCGCTGCCGGAGGAACAGGACGCGTGTATGCCGTATCTGCGCGATCAGGTCAGGATCATAAGGCCGAGATTTATCGTGTGCCTCGGAAGGATCGCGGCAATGAGACTGATCAAGCCGGATTATAAAATATCGCAGGAGCATGGCGTGTGGGTGAAGCGCGGCGAATTTGAAATGACGGCGTTTTTCCATCCGTCGGCGCTGCTCCGCGACCCGTGCAAAAAGGGCGATATGCTAACCGATATGAAAACATTGGCCGCAAAATTAAATGAGATATAAAAAAACAGGGACTTCCGAAGGAAGTCCCTGTTTTTATCATAAATATTTGTACGATTGAACGCTCATCGTGGAGGCAAACACACTCGCCCCCATCGGTGTTCGCGCTCGCGCGACTACTTCGTCGGCGCACGAACGCGCGATGCTGGGGCAAACACACTTGGCAAATAACCATTGTAATGAAAATTCTTGAAGATTCTTAAGATGGCAGATGCGAAGCATCTGCTAACTTTCCGCTTGCGGAAAGTTCGACTTTCTTTCAAAAAGTTTCCTTAAGCAGGGTACGGGGCAGCGCCCCGAAAATCGCGGGGTACGAGGCAGCGCCCCGTAAATTCGCGCATATTGTATTGCAAATTGCAATACAATATGATACAATAGATATGGGATATCGACGCCGCCGCAGGGCGGCGGGGATATCGATTTCGCGACGGAAAGGCGGCGAATATTGTGGCAGCAAAAAGCGCAAACGTGACGGCTCGCATTGAGCCGGAAATAAAACAGCAGGCGGAGGCCGTCCTCGAAAGGATCGGCTTGCCCGTTTCGGTGCTGATCGATACGCTTTACAGACAAATCATCATGACGGGCGGCGTCCCGTATCCGCTCACGGTGCCGAGAATCAAATCAAGGGACGAGATGACGGACGCGGAATTCAACGCGATGATGCAAAAGGGCTGCGATCAGGCAAAGTCCGGCGACGGCTTGGCGCTGGAGGATGCATTCGACAGGCTGAGAAATAATGACTGAAATGCAGTATCAGGTCAAACTGACGCGTCAGGCGATCGAACAGATAAGAGAAACGAGAGATTATATCGCAAATTTTCTGTCGGAGCCGGAAACGGCGCAAAGATGGATGGAAAATCTGAGACGTGAGTTCGCAAAGCTGTATACGATGCCGTTAAGATTCCCGCTGACGGAGGAGGAACCGTGGCGCACAAAAGGAATACGCAAAATGACGGTGAGGAATTTCCTCGTCTATTACAACGTGGACGAGGACAGGGAAACGGTGTGGATTATTGCGGTTATTTACGGACGGAGAGATCAGGCCGCGGCACTGTCCGATATCGATGAGGAAAATACTTAAAACAGTGACTTCCGAAGGAAGTCACTGTTTTTATCATAAATATTTACACGATTGAACGCGCAGCGCAAAGGCAAACGCATTCGTACCCATCGGTGTTCGCGCTCTCGCGACTACTTCATCGGCGCGCAAACGCGCGATGCTGGGGCAAACACATTCGCCAAATAACAATTGTAAGGAAAGTTTTTGAAAGATTCTTAAGGAAACTTTTTTCAAAAAGTTTCCTTAAGCAGGGTACGGGGCAGCGCCCCGAAAATCGCAGGGCAGCGCCCCGAAAAGCGGTGTTCGCGCTCGCGCGACTACTTCATCGGCGCACGAACGCGCGATGCTGGGGCAAACACACTTGGCAAATAACCCTTGTAAGGAAAGTTTTGCGGGGATTCTTAAGGAAACTTTCCGCTTGCGGAAAGTTCGCTTTTCTCAAAAGTTCCCCTTAAGTCAGGGTTTGGGGCGAAGCCCCGAAACATCAACTTCAATACTGCTCGGAGGTGCGGCGGCGGCCGTCCTTATAGTCGCGGTCGAGGGAGAGGACGCCGTTATCCATACGGAAGATGCGGTCGGCGCGCTGGGCGATCTTCATGTCGTGAGTGACCATCACGAGCGTCTGGCCGATCGAGTCGCGCGTTTTGATCAGCAGATCAAGCACCTCGTCCGCGTTCGCGCGGTCGAGATTGCCCGTCGGTTCGTCGGCGAACAGGATCTGCGGCATATTGATCAGCGCGCGCGCGATCGCAACGCGCTGCTGCTGTCCTCCGGACAGCTCGCTCGGCAGATGATGAAGCCTGTCCTCGATGTCGAGCGATTTCACGACGCGCCTGAGCGTCTCCTCATACGAGCCGTCAGGCTTGTTGCACATCAGAGTCGGGATCAGAATGTTCTCGAGCGCGGTGAACTGCGGGATCAGATTGTGCCGCTGAAATACGAATCCCATGTTCGCGCCGCGAAAACGGCCAAGCTCGTCGTGCGACATCTTCGTGATGTCCTGCCCGCGAATGTATATGTGTCCGGCATCGACTTTGTCAAGGCCGGCACAGCAGTGAAGAAACGTACTCTTGCCCGATCCCGACGTGCCGACGATCGCGACAAATTCGCCCTCCTCGATCTTGATGTCGGCGCGGTTCACCGCAGTTATGATTTCGTCATACTGCCGATACTGCTTGATGACGCTCTCGGCGCGAAGAATGTAACGCGACCCGCGGTCGCCGCTTTCATACATTGCAAATCACCATGCCTTTCTTATTCGGAAACTTCACTGTATTCCACCTCGAGCGTGGACGATCGCTTGCGCATATAACTGCGATAGGGGAAATAGGCCGACAAAAATCCGCACGCAACGGACATTATGACCGATAAAAGAATCGCGTACCACGGCATGAAGAACCGGTACCGCACGTCCGCAAGCGTCCATTTCGGGATCAGAACGTTCACGATCAGATACAGCGCATACGACAGCGAATAGCCGAGCGCAATGCAGAATATAAACGCAAGCGCGCCCATGAATACGCCGCCGAATACGTACAAACGTCGTATCTCCGAGCCTGTCGCGCCGATGGATTGCAGGATCGTGAATTCGTTCTCGCGCTTTGCATAGTAGAGAGCCTGCGAGAAAAACCAGATCATGGGCGATATCGTCAGAAGCAGCGCGGCGACGAGAGTGAATATCTCGTCGTACTGCTTGTCGTCGTTGACGTGGAACAGATGGAGCGCGTGCGTGTTGCGCACGTCGATGCCGCCGTACATCATCCCCCATTCGCGCAGCGCGCGCTCGAGATCGCGCGTCCCGTCCGTCGATAGCGACGGGTCGGCGTAAACATATACGTCGTCGTAGGAGACGGGGAAGCCCGTGATCTCCTCATACGCCTCATCCGTCATGTAGATCGGCATGACGAGCGACGGTATGTCGTGGATCACGGCGCCGATCTTGTATTTGTGATAGTCGAATTCGTATTTGTCAAGCTGCTCGCGCAGAAGCGCCATTCCCGTCATGTTCGGATCGACTGCGGCGTGCCTGATGCGCACTGTCGCGATCTCGATCGTGTCGCCGACCTTGAAATTGAATTTGCGCGTGTTGCCGATCGAATCGGATACGACGACGGTGTCAGGCTCGTGAAGCGGCGAGTAGAGATCGCCGTCGTAGTCGTATTTTTCAAGCTGGGCGGCGATGTCGTCGTCAATGGTGCGGTAAACGACGTCGCTCGTCACGCGGTAGCCGTCCATGTTCTCCGGCACGACGAGATTCGAGAACGGACGCGTCAGCTCGGAGGGGACGCGGATGTGCTGATCGAGATAGACGGCCTCCGCCGAATTCGATTTCGATACGAGCGAAACGCCCGGGATCGAGTAAAGCTCGTCGCGCATCACGTCGTCGAAGACGATGCCCGCGCCGGACATATCAAGCTCGAACTGCGGCTTTTCCTCGGCGAGCGTGTCGCGCGTGATCTCGGCGATGTAGAGTCCGGAAATGAACAGCGAGGTGAATATGACGGCGGAGACGAGGAGCCGCAGATTGTACATCCTGAACCGCCATGTGGAGAATATCTCGTAGAGGAGAGGGAATTTCGTCCCGAAAATGTTGAACGAACGGCGCGGCGAGGATACGAGATTCGAGTTGTCCTCGGCCGCGATAAGCGACATCGGCGCGCGGAGCGATACGATCCGCATCGGGAAATAGACAGATACGAGCAGAACGAAAAGCCCGTATACGACAGTTAGGAGCAGCATCGCGGCGGGGAAATAGAACTTTATGCCGCGAATGGCGAATATGAGATACGAGCAAAGAATCGATACTGCCGTCGCGGGGAGCAGCATGAGCGCCCAGACGACGAGCATCTCGAAAAACGCCGTTTCAAACAGCTTTTTGAAATCGGCGCCGAAGCTCATGTAGATGCCGTAGATGAATTTGTAGTGATTGATCCTTATGTTGTAAAGGACGATGAGAAGGAAGATCGACAGCGCCGCAAGCGCCGCGATCGATACGGCGTAGATAAAATGGTTGACGGCGAGATTCGCGCCGAAATTGTAAAGCGGCGTGTATTCAAATACGATCGGATCGTCGCCCTCGCGGGTGAGACGGACGAGCTGACGGAAATGATTGTCGTGGAACCTGTTGTAGGACGCGCGCAGCGCGGCGCTGTCCGATCCCTTGAGCAGGAAATAGTAGTCGTAGACGTAGGTTTCGGTGTAGGCGTTGTAGCGTTTGTCGGTGCGGACGATCTCGTATACGTCGTCGGCGCTGTAATAGATCAGGGAGCCGTTCTCGATCATGAGCATCTGATCCTCGTTCAGACCGTACAGCGCGACGTGATAGTCGTATTCGTCCTCGACGCGGGCGCGCTCGGACTTGTCGTTGCTGAACATGATGAGCGTCATCGTCGCGAAAAACGTCTGAATGATGAACAGCGCGGCAAAAAAGCACGCGTAGCCGGCTTTGTTTGCCATCACGTTTTTTGCCGCTATTTTGATATGGCGGTAGAGATACCGCAAAATATCGGCCGCCACGAAACGTCACCTCCCAAATCGAAGAGCGGTCAGAGCTTTATGATTCGCACGTCGGGATCAATGCCGGCGAACAGACGCGCCTCGCGATCCTGACACGTCAGAAATACGGCTTGCAGCTCGCCGCCGGCGATCAGGGACAGCACGCCGGAGGCGCGCCTGTCGTCCATGCGGCAGAGGGATTCGTCGAAGACGAGCGTCGGCGGTTCGGAGCGGTAGAGGAGCTTTACGAGCGCAAGACGGAGCGAGAGATACGCGGCGTCGGCGGTGCCGGCGCTGAGAAGATCAAGCTCGCGGTATGCGCCGTCGGCGGATACCGACATCGCGAACGCGGCGTCGACGCCAAGCTCGTCGTATTTGCCTTCGGTGACGCGCGAGAGATATTCGCGCGCGAGCGACCGCAGATGAGGCGCGACGCTCTGACGGACGTCGCTGCCGGCCGCGGAAAGCGCGTCTATGGCGAGTACGCACGATTCGTAGCGCTCGTTTTCCTCGGCGATCTTTTTATCGAGCGCGTCGAGCTTGACTGAAATCGCGGCGGGATCCTCGCGCGTCGCCAAAAGCTGGGTGCGGCGCAATTCCTGAGCGTGGATGGCCTCCGTCAGCTTTGTTACGGCGTTTTCGGTGAAATCGCGCTCGCGCCGCAGATCGACGGCGGAGATCGACGCAAATTCGTCGGCGTTGACAGCTTCGGCCTCGGCGCGGACCTCGTCCTCGCTGACGCCGTCGAGACGGCGCGTCAGCTCCTCGACCTCGCCGCGTCCGCGCAGAATATCGGAGCTGATGGCGTCGTCGCGCATACGGAGCGATTCGCACGCCGCGATCGTCTCGGACAGAACGGACGGAAGCTCCGCGTCGTCGGGATCGAGTCCGCGCAGGGAAAGCAGGCGGCGCGCCTCCGCCTTTTCATCGTCGTAGACGGAATACTGCACATACCGTTCGGCCTCGGCGGCCGCAATGCGTTCGCCGAGTTCGCGGTAATTCTTGGCCTCGAGCGAAAGCTCGTCGAGGCGCGAGGCGAGCGCCTCGCGGTCGGCGGCGCCGTAATAGCGCAGTCTGCGCTCAGACTGCGAATCGGCGACGAGCGATACAATCGCCATGATGACGGCGGCGACGGCGAACGTCGCCGTTGCGATCGAGAGCGGGATAACGACGGCGGAGCCGCCGTTGCGGTTCAGCACGACAAGCACGGCGCAGATAATGGCGACGAGGATCGTACCGATCGAGGACGTCCCGAGCGCGCGCTTTCTCATCGTGAGATCGTCGAATTCGCCGCGTATCTCCTCGCGCGCGGCCTCGTCGTCGGCGAATCGCTCGCAAAGTTCGCGATCCGGCGTCATCGTTTCCTCGTCGCGCAGCTCGTCGAGGCGGCGCGATATCGACGCTATCGAGGACGCCGTCGCCGTCATGCCGTCGTTGACGGCGCGCAGCTCGGCGATATATTGATCGTCGGGAAAATGGGAGCCGACAAGCCCCTCGGTGAGGATCGCGTCCTTTTTGCGGTAG
Organism: uncultured Clostridia bacterium; assembly: GCA_947630015.1. Lineage (GTDB taxonomy): Bacteria > Bacillota > Clostridia > Oscillospirales > CAG-272 > DTU064. Next base: position 7,310 of record CANRFY010000019.1, on the reverse strand, counting down.
AGGGCGGCCAGCTCGTCCTTGGCGGAATTGAGCTGATCGAATCTGTGCAGATTCAAAACAGTCTCGTAGCCCGCGATCTTGCGCCGCGTCTGTTCGCGGCGCGCGGTCGCCGTCTCGCGCTTTGCGGTGAGATCGGCGATGGAGGATTCGACGGCGATAAGCTCGCCGGAGGCGCGCTTTGCGTCCTCGAGCGACGCGGAAAGCGCCGCGCGCTCCGTCTCCATCTCGTAGAGCGATCCGCCCTTACCGTTTTTATGGCGCAGCGATCTGCGCACGGCGTCGAGCTTTTCGGCGGCTTTTTTCGTATTTATGGCCTCGTCGGCGGAGAACAGCAGATTTTCCGCGGCGGCGCTCATCTTCGCGCCGTCAAGATATGCTCCGCCTATCTGACGGACGAACGCGGTGCCGGCGAATACATCCTCGGGTACGCCGAGGAGAAATTCGCCCGGGCATTTGCCGCAGTCGATGCGGACGCCGGTCTCGGCGTCCGTCATGGAAACGCGCTCGCGCGCCGCGCCGGAGGCGGAATCGACGGCGATCATCCGCTCGATTCTGACTCGCGAGCCGTCGAGGCGGCGCGCCGTCATCGATCCGGACGCGGACGCGCCGTTCCAGTTTATGTATAAACGGCGCTCGTTCGGGTCCCTCATCCCGTAGAGGATGAATTTGATGAACGCGGCGACGGTCGATTTGCCCGATTCGTTGCCGCCCTCGATCACGTTCGTGCCGGACGAAAGCTCGATGTCGGCGTCGGCGAGCTGACCGAACGAGGTTATATGAAGCTTTTCGATTATCATGTCGGTCTTGGGTGCCTTTCTTAGCGCATCAGTCTGATATCGACTCGCCCGCCATCGCGGCAAGACCGAGCCTCAGCGCGCGGAGCGCGATTTTTCTCTTGTTCGGATCGGGATCGGAGAGGGACGGGGCGAGCGCGCGATAGAACGCGCCCTTGACGGTCGGATCGTGTTCGAGATATGACGTGTCGATCGCGGGCGTCGTTTCGTCGCGCACCTCGAGTGCGAAAACGGAATCGATTCCCGAGGCCGCAAGCTCGGGCGATATCACCATCGACGCCGGAAGCTCGCCGCGCAAAACGACGCGCAAAACGACGTCGGCGTCGAATTTGCGGTCGCGGATCACGTCGCGGATGCGCTCCTGAACGTCGGGAAGCGACGCGGCGCCCGTCACATCGACGTCGGCGATCTCGTACCGCCGGTGAGAGAACGACATCTTATGCGCGGAGCATTTCCCGTCGTCGGAAAGCTCGACGTAGACGGCGCCCTTGACGCCTGTCTCGTCGAAGCCGCGCCCCTCGAGACAGCCGCAATAGCCGAACGTACACCGCTCGGTGCGCGAAAGCTCCGGCGGATTGTGTACGTGGCCGAGCGCCGCGTAGTTGAAACGGCCCATTATTATCTGCGAGGAGGTGACGGGCGCATACACGGACGCGGGCGCGTCGAGATGCGCGTGCGCGCACAGCACGCGCAATCGTCCGTTTTCATCGGACGGCGTCACTGGCGACGATATCATCGATTCGCCGGTGAACGCATAGCCGTAGACGTCGCAGTTGATCTCGGGGAACTCGAATTTCGTCTGCTTTTCGGAGTTGAAGATATATACGTTTTTGGGGAATTTCACCTTCGCCCATACGCTGTCGGGCGTGTACGGGTCGTGATTGCCCGGGCTTATGACGATGCGGCACGACGGAACGCGCGAAAATTCGCGCAAAACGATCGCGATCGTTTCGCGCGTGACGAAGCCGCGGTCGAACATATCGCCCGCGATCAGCAAAAGATCGACGTTCTTGACGCGGACGAACGTCATGAGCGACGAAAACGCGCCGCGCAGCTCCGTTTTTCTTATTTCGGCGCGCCGCTCGTCAAGCCCCGAAAACGGGCTGTCGAGATGGATGTCGCCGGTGTGAACGATCTTTATCATCGCAGTTGGCGGGCGCGCACGGAGGCGGCCGCGCTCCTCATCTGTAAAAATAGCTATACATTATGACTATATCACATATTTTCGACAAATGCAAGCAATGTGAAAAATTTATTGCGGGCGGGCGTCCCACTCCGGCACGAAGCTCTCGCCGACGGAGCCGCCGTCCTGGATGAATCCGCGCTCGACGCCGAGATCGACGGCAAAATCGACGACGTCGTCGTATTCGCGGGCGTCGACGGGACGCGAAAGCTCGTCGGGGAGTCCGTCCGCGACGGGGGTGTACTGGCTCATGATGCTGACGTAGACGGAACTGTTAAATCTTTCGTAGATTTTGCGGATCACGCGCTTGCTGTCGTCGCCGTGCGTCGGCAGCACGAGATGGCGCACCACGACGCCGCGCGTCATGATCCCGTCCTCGACGTCGTCGCGGCCGTGGGCGAATCGCGGCTCCCCGACCTGACGGAACATCTCCTCGAGCGCGAGGGCCGCGACCTCGGGATAATCGGGCGCGCGCGAATAAAGCGACGCCAGATTCGGATCGCAATACTTGAAATCGGGGAGATAAACGTCGACGAGACCGTCGAGGAGACGGAGCGTCTCGACGGATTCGTATCCGCTCGAATTCCATACGACCGGCACGGTGAGACCGCGCCGGCGCGCGATCGCGATCGCCTCCGCCGCCGTCGGGGCATAGTGGGACGCGGTGACGAGATTTATATTGTTTGCGCGGTCGCGGTTCTGGAGGCGAAGAAACGTGTCCGCGAGGGATTCGGCGTCCATGCGGACGCCGAATTTCCCGAGGCCGCCGCGCGAGATCGCGCCGTTTTGACAAAAGATGCAGCCGAGGGAGCATCCGACGAAGAAGACGGCGCCCGATCCGCGCTCGCCGGATATGGGCGGCTCCTCCCACATATGAAGCGCGGCGCGCGCGACATAGACGTCGGCGGGGACGCCGCAGACGCCGAGCCGCGCGTGCGCGCGGTCGGCGAGGCAGCGGCGCGGGCAAAGCGAGCAGCGCTCGTAGAAATCGCTCATGGGAACCTCCGATCGTGAACTTGCGCAATTTGCAATTGCGCAAATTTAATAAAAATTTACGTAAATATATTGATTTATTCGGATTATTGTGCTATACTGATTATAACATAAGAACATAATCATTAAAAGATTATATTCTAATCATTATGACGGGGCGGCATACAAGTAACAATTAAAAGAAAGTTGGTGACAAAAATGAAGAAAATAGTATTTATTACTGCTATTGTGGCATCGCTTTTGCTTTTGACGTTCAGCGTTAGCGCATCTGAAGAAACGGTGGACAAAGATTACATGGGCTTGGAATACGCCAGAAGCATTTACATAAAAGATGCTGATGGAGGAAATACCGTAAAACTCAAACTAACGGCTTATCCGGATCTCAGGGGATCCGATGGTGATGGTTACGTAAACAAAATTTCAGAAGAATGCGAACTTTTGATAGGTAACAGTATACCATTATATAATACTAACATAGGCTGGTATATGTGGGCAGATGTATTATCAGAATCCGTTGATAAGAGAGTTGACATTGCAACGGAGTTTATTGGAAGCGCAAGCGCAAATTCGACAATCGTGTCGGATATGTTTATTAAAAATATGCCATATCTTGACGGAGATATAGACGCAACATATACGTTTGCAGGAGCAGTTTGTCACGGAATACCAAATGGAAATTATGATATAAAGTATTATATGGATCATATATGGGAAGTAGTTACTATTCAAACATCGTTAGATAATATTAAAGCTTCTTACGGCGTCTAATATTTATGGAATGAATACTAATAAACCGCCCCTTCATAAAAAACGCTTGCAAGGAGACTTGAAATTATGATAAAAAAGCTAACGGCATCGAGACTGCTGTCGACGCTTTTAATATTTACATTGTGCTTGAGCTTGTTTGTCGGCTGCGGTGAAAAAAGGCCTCCTGACGATAGTTCTGTGAACGGTGATGACAGCTCTTTGAAAGATAATGAAGACCACCTTGCTTCTGGCGGCAAGGCGTATTCTTCGCGATTCGTTTACGACGGACTTTTTTATGATTCAAAATCGGACGACTGCTTCTACTGGGCGCCCGCAGACGATCCTGAAAATACAGCTATTATATGCCCCGATCCGCTGTGTAAGCATAGGGATGAAACCTGCATGGCAAAGGTAGAATTAACAAATTACCAGCTGATTTTTCCTAAAGACGGCAGCTTGCTTCCATATTTGCTTTCGCTCGGCAGGGAACATTCCGAGGAATCGGGAGGTCGGAGAGGCGTATTGTATTTGCACGACATGGAGACAGGCGAAAAGCGCGAGCTGTTCAAGGGCGATTTTTCAAACATAACGAACGCCATGTACATTGACGGCAGAATCTATATTACGGCTTACTACGACCAAGGGGGAGTCGCGCAGACTGTGGCGATGTACGATATGAAAACGGGCGAATTCAAGGAGCTTGAGGACGTGGAAAACTTCTGCACGATCGCGGGCGTTTATGACGGCAGGCTGTACTTTTACTCCGGACGCGGCGTTTTATACAGCTGCGACCTCGATCTCGACGACGTGCGCGAATTCTACGACGCCGGTTACAGCATTGTCCGTCCGTTCAAAGGATTTACAAATTTCGCATACGTCAGCGACGGCTTATTGTACTTCGAGCGCAACTGCCGCGAAATGGAGGAGCTTCAAGGCGACGAATGGCTGAATTCAAAGTTCCACATGGTGTCCGACGTTTACGTGATCGATCTGCGCGATCCCGACGCGGGCGAACGCCTCGTCTCGGAAAACGTCCGCGAATTTAAGGCGTGCGACGGCGACTTGTATTTCACCAAATGGGATTATAAGTCGTTCACGGATATCACGACCGACAAGGGGAGAGTCGTCGTCGTCAACGACGACAACGGCACATTTTACCGCTACGACGGCAAGACGGGCGAAACGACGACGTGCTTTGCCGACAGCGGGATAACGATGATGGATTTGTACGATGTCAACGGGGGATACGCGGTGTTCTACGGACAAATCTATAAAGGACTCGAAAACGGGATGAAATACGAGAATGTGTGGCCGTACCGTGCGATCGTGAACATCGAAACGGGCGAATGGCATCCGATCAGTTCGCAGGCCGGCGGCGAATAGCGGTAAATTCAAGCATCAGGGGCGCCTCCGGCGCCCTTTTGATTTGTTCGGGGCGCGAGCATTTTCCACAGCGTCTCCTTCTGCTCCATCCCGTAGAGAAGAAGCCGCCACATCGCGTCGACGGCGTTCTCGCCGAACACGTCCATATATGAGATTTGCATGAATTCGGCCCCCTCCCAGATTCGGTCGTAGTCGGCGCGCGGCACGGCAGCCCCGCCGTAGTATCCGCGCAGAAACGCGATCGCGGACGCGAAGTCGTAGCCGAAAACGCCGCCGTCCCCGCGCGCGAACTGCATGATGAACGGAAACCCGACGTCGAGCCAGCGGCAGCCTATGCCGGAGTCGTCAAGATCGATGAAAACGACGTTGTCGTCACAATCGCCGTCCCGCTTCCGCATCGCGTTGTGCGGTCCTATGTCGGAGTGGATGAAGCACTGCTCGAGGCGCGTGAAGTCCGGCAGCGCGTCGAGGATTCGGTCAAATTCGCGCTTGAACGGACGGCTGCCGTATTTGCCGTAATATTCGGATTTGTCGCCCGTGAACCACGTTTTTTTCGCAAATCCGGAGAGGGAATGGAGATGTCGCGCGAGCGCGCCGAGCGCTTCCATGTCGGACTCCGACTCGGTCAGAAGCTCGCCGTCGATGAAATCGAAAAGGTAGAACCAATAGCCGCGCGTCCGTATGTACCGCTCGCCGTTCGGGAACGGGCAAAGCGACGGCGCAAGCCCGCGCGCGCCGAGAAATTCGTGCGACGCGGCGTTGCCGTCGATGATGTTTTCGTCTACGCTGTCGGGGATCCCCTTTAGGATGAGATCGCCGCGGGGGGCGGAGATTTTGTATATGAGCCGCGGCGAGTCGGGATTGAACCGTTCGCGGACGACGGCATCGGACATCCCCGCGCCGTCGAGAATTTCGCGCACGAGCGCGCGAGCGTCCATACGTGTCACCTCGCTTATTGTGAAATGTCAGTCCTCGGCCTCGATATAGAACGTGACGGGGCGGAACCCGTCGCTGCACGAGACCATCGCCGAGCGCGGGTCCCTCATCCAGCCGTCGAAGAAATCCCCGCCGCCGGACAAAAGCTCGTTCACGAACGGCTCCATCGCGCGCCACGCCTCGGGGCACAGACCGGCGGGACATCCGCCGTCAGTGTAAAATTCGTCGCCGACGCGGACGGTGCATTCGACGTCGAGCGGATTTTCGTATTTTTCGATCAGATCGCGGTATCGCGAGGCGCGCACCGCCGTGATCTTCACGCGGGGGACGCGTTTTTCGCCGTCTGTCATGGCGTTCATTCCGCGTCGCAGAGGAACACGGCCGCGCCCGCGTCGACGCGGCGTATCTTTTTGCCGTGCATATCGGCGATATTTCCCGTCAGCTCGCCCGCGAGGATGCGCTCCGCGCCGCGTCTCAGCTCGGGGATTATTCCGGCGGGGACGGGACACGCCGCGTGCGACGGGAAAACGCGGTCGAAGAGCGCGCAGTCCGTGTTCAGCTTTTCGAGCCGTTCGAGGCTCTTGACGTATGCGTGCAGCTCGCGCTGCGCGCCGAACATGAAGATCGAGCCGTCCTGGATCGGATCGCCGCCGAACAGGGCGCGCGCGGCGCGGTCAAGGACCGTGACGCTCCCGGGCGTATGCCCGGGCAGATGGATGATCTCAAGCTCGCGCCCGCCGAGATCGAGAACGTCCCCGTCCCAGACGGGGATGAAGCGCCCGCGCCGTCCCTGCGTCTTGTAAAAGTTCGTCGCCTCGGACGGGTGCATATAGAATTCGTCGAACTGTTCGACGGAGCCGATGTGATCGGGATCGGCGTGCGTCGTAAGAAGCGACACGGGGACCGCGACGAGGTTTTCGGCGACGTCGCGCGCGTTGTGAACGGTCATTCCAGAATCGATCAAAAGCGCGCGGTCTTCCCCCGAGAGCAGGAAGAAGCGAACGCCGCCGTCGTCGATTTGCCATGTAAGCTTGTCGATTTTTGTTATTTCCATATAGATGCCTCCGTTTTGTATGTTATTTGATGCGTTGATCGCGGGGTTTCAAACGTGCAGGAGAGTAAGATTGCTCCGAAATTCCATTCTTCCGCCTCTATCCCGACAGGCGTCACGTCCGCGCAAGTCTGCACACGCACTCAACATGTTCATCATTGTCCAAACTCAATTCCATATCCCCCTCAATAATGGGGAGCTTGAATTTCATGGATTTGAGCCA
>CANRFY010000018.1 GCA_947630015.1 uncultured Clostridia bacterium | reverse complement strand
CTGTACGGCTCGTATGTGCAGCCTTCGATGATCTTGCCGCTGATCTCGCGCAGGGTCGCGCGGTTCTCGACGATATTGTCCATGTCGTCGATGATGGAGGAGCCGAGCATCCACATGACCTCATAGTCGCGGGGATATTTTTTGTAATATTCTCTTGCGAGCGCGACGCGAGACGCCGGTTCCCGGTAAAGCTCATCGCAGCGTTCGCGGAACGATTCTATATCGGTCTCCCGCGACGCCTCGTCGCTGCCGATAAGCTCGTCGACGGTGATGCCGAAGAAGTGCGCGATGCGCGGCAAAAGCTCGATGTCGGGATAGCCTCCCCGCTCCCAGTTCGACACCGCCTGCCCGGACACCGTCAACTCCTCCGCGAGCTTTTCCTGAGATATTCCGACTCGCTTGCGCTCGCGCTTTATGATCTCGGATATTTTAAGTTCTGACATGATTTTTCTCCCATGATGTTTTTTGTTCGGCGCGCACCTTGTGATTTTATTATAGCGGACGCGCCGCGCCGCGTCAATAACGGCGATTTGGGGGAGAGTCCAAGCGCGGCTTGGATAGCGAAAAGGAGCGATGTGGCGGGATGCGCTGTGCCTAAGCTAAAACCTTTGAAATGTTAAAAAAGAGTTAAGGGGATTGCTTTGCGATTCTGCCCATTCCTCATCTAAAACTTTTTCAAAGTTAAAAAAGAGTTAAGGGTCTCTTTGCAGGCCGGCAAAGAGGTGCGAGGGCAAAGGATTTTCCTTTGCGATTCTATCATTGCCTTTCTGCAAACTTTTTCAAAGTTTTAGATTCTATCTAATTTTTCTTTTCTTGCAAAGATGCGGTTTTGGCTGAGGACCCTTTCTTCAAAAGAAAGGGTCCTCCCCCGAACCCCCTCTCCAAAAGAACAACGCGCTGAAGCTAACTGCGAACAGCTCATCGCGCTGCGCTCCCTCTCTCGGCGCACCACATCCTCTGTGCCGTAGGCTTACCAGCCCCACCTGCGCGCACCGAGCGCGTGCGATGTCCGTCGCTGCCAGCGTCGGATTGATCGCGACATTTCGGCGGCGCAGACGAATCAGTCCGCGTGGGAGCTGTTAGCAGGGACGATATCGCGGTCGCCCTGACATAAACACTCACGGATGCACGACATTGCGCGCCAACCGGCACGAGCCGTCGCGTATCTCTTTGTGAATCCAATTTGTTCGCACGACACGAGCGGAATCTGACGATGCCAGTCTCATCCCGTTTGCGACAGAACAACCTCGCTCTCGACCCGCCGCGCGGAGGCACGAAAGCGCTTGGCTAAATATTATCGCGGTCTACGCCCGAATCGCCTTTGCCGCCGATTGAATAACGTCGACGCCACACGGGAGCCTCTTTCGGGATCGTTAAGGGCCTCTTTCTTGCGAGAAAGAGGCCCTTAACATAATTTAAAAACTTTGTAAAGTTTGTGAAAATGAAAGAATAGGATCGCAAAGGAAAATCCTTTGTGCGCGAGTCTCTTTGGCTGCCGGCAAAGAGACCTTTAACTCTTTCTTAACTTTGCAAAAGTTTAACATATGACCGGCGAGCATCGCCAAGGAAAAACTTTGTCGCTGCCGCAGGGGCAGCGCAAAAGGGGGCTTGCGCCCCCTTTTTGATTATTTGTCGCCGCGCTCGGCTTCCATCTGACGTTCGAGCAGCTTATCGATCGCGTCCGCGTATGCGTCGTCGTCGACATCATCCCCGTATTCGTCCTCCTCGTCGCCGTCGTAATAGTCCTCGCCGTCGCCGTCGTCATTCTCGTCGACGACGTCGTCGATATCCTCGTCGTCGTCATCGTCGCCGTCGAAGATTCCGGCATAATCGTACCGGCTCCTGTCCTCGTCGCTGTAATCGGTCTCGTCGACAGGAACGCCCGCGCCCGAAAGCAGATTCTTCATCGTCTCCGAGCTTTGCTCCGTCTGCTCGATCGCCACGTCGCGATAGCATTCCATGCCCGTTCCAGCGGGGATCAGCTTGCCGATTATGACGTTTTCCTTCAGACCCAAGAGATGATCGACCTTGCCGCGTATCGCCGCCTCGGTCAATACTTTCGTCGTCTCCTGGAACGACGCCGCCGACATCCAGCTGTTCGTCGCGAGCGACGCCTTCGTGATGCCGAGCAGAACCGGCGTCGCCGTCGCGAGCCGCAATGTAATCTCGCCCGCGTCTATGCGAGCCTGTATCGCCGCGTTCTCCTCATCGATCTCGCTGACGTCCACCATCGTACCCGCGAGCAGATCGGTGTCGCCCGCGTCGTCGACCTTGACCTTGCGCGTCATCTGACGCGTTATGACCTCGATGTGCTTATCGTTGATGTCGACGGCCTGGAGTCTGTACACCTTCTGAACCTCGCGCACGATATAATCGTATGTCGCGTCAAGGCCGTTGATGCGCGTGATGTCGGCGGGACTCATGTAGCCCTCCGTCAGCGGCTGACCGTGCGTCACCGTGTCGCCGTCCGATACGATCAGCGTCATGCCGTAAGGGATCGGATACGAGATGATCTCGCCCGCCTCGGTCGTCACGTCGACAACGTGGACGCGCTTGTCGTCGCGGATCGCGACGGTGCCGTCATATTCTGTTACGATCGCGGGCTTTTTCGGCTTGCGCGCCTCGAACAGATCCTCGACTCGCGGCAGACCCTGTGTGATATCGGAGCCTGCGACGCCGCCCGTATGGAACGTTCTCATCGTGAGCTGCGTGCCGGGTTCGCCTATCGACTGAGCCGCGATGATGCCGACTGCCTCGCCGACGCTGACCGGCGTGCCGAATGCGAGGTTCGCGCCGTAGCACTTCGCGCAGACGCCGTGACGCGCCTTGCACTGAAGCACCGTGCGCACATAAACTTCCGTTATGCCGGCGTCGACGATGCGCTTCGCATCCTCCTCGCCTATCATTTGATTGTCCGCGACTATGACCTCGCCCGTTCTCGGGTCAACGACGTCGCCGATCACGAATCTGCCGTAAATGCGGTCGCGGAGCGGCTCGATGACCTCGTTGCCCTCCTTGATATCCGTCATAAGGATTCCCTTGCGCGAGCCGCAGTCCTCCTCGCGGATAATGACGTCCTGCGATACGTCGACGAGTCGGCGCGTCAGATAACCGGAGTCGGCGGTACGGAGCGCCGTATCGGACAGCGACTTGCGCGCGCCGCGCGCCGCCATGAAGTATTCGAGTATGTTAAGTCCTTCGCGGAAGTTGGACTTGATCGGAAGCTCCATCGTGCGGCCGTTCGTCGCGAACATGAGTCCGCGCATTCCGGCAAGCTGTCTCATTTGCGTGATGTTGCCTCGAGCGCCCGAGTCCATCATCATTTTGATCGCGTTGTACTTATTGAAATTCTTTTGCAGCGACTCGACGACGTCGTTCGTCGTCTGCTGCCATACGTTGATGACGCTCGAATATCTCTCGTTTTCGGACAGCTCGCCGCGCGAGAAATGGCGGTTTATGTTCTCTATCTTCTTCTCCGCCTCGGAGACAAGCGTGTATTTTTCCTCCGGCACCGTGATATCCGCGACGGAGATCGAGATCGACGCCCTCGTCGCATATTTGAAGCCGATGCTCTTTATATCGTCAAGCACCTGCGCCGTCACGGAGAAGCCGTGCTTCTTGATGCACGCGTCGATGATGCCCGACAGCTTCTTCGACGTCATCGCCTCCGTTATCTCGAGATCGAAATACTTTTCGGGATCCGATCTGTCGACGTAGCCGAGATCCTGCGGGATCGCGCGGTTGAAAATGAGTCTTCCGAGCGTCGCGTCGATGACCTTGGACTCCGTTTTTCCGTCGCGTTCCTTCGTGACTCTGACCTTGATCGGCGCATGGATGCCGAGAGCGTGATTCTCGTATGCCATCATCGCCTCGTCGAAATTGCGGAACGCCTTGCCCTCTCCGGGTTCGCCGGGCTTATCCATCGTCAGATAGAAGTTGCCTATGACCATGTCCTGCGACGGAACAGTCACCGCTTTTCCGTCTGCGGGCTTCAAGAGGTTGTTCGCCGACAGCATGAGGAAGCGCGCCTCTGCCTGCGCCTCGGCTGAAAGCGGAACGTGGATCGGCATCTGGTCGCCGTCGAAGTCGGCGTTGAACGCCTTGCAGACAAGCGGATGCAGCTTGATCGCCTTGCCCTCGACAAGCACCGGTTCAAACGCCTGTATCGACAGTCTGTGCAGCGTCGGGGCGCGGTTGAGAAGCACCGGATGCTCCGTTATGACGTTTTCGAGCGCGTCCCATACCTCGGGATACGATTTATCTACCTTCTTCTTCGCTTCCTTGATGTTGGACGCCTTCTGCGTCTCGACGAGACGCTTCATGACGAACGGCTTGAACAGCTCAAGTGCCATTTCCTTCGGCAGTCCGCACTGATATATCTTAAGGCTCGGACCGACGACTATGACGGAACGTCCCGAATAGTCGACGCGTTTTCCGAGCAGGTTCTGACGGAAACGTCCCTGCTTGCCGCGCAGCATCTCGGACAAGCTCTTGAGCGGTCTGTTCGACGGACCCGTGACGGGCTTTCCGCGTCTGCCGTTGTCGATCAGCGCGTCGACGGCCTCCTGGAGCATACGCTTCTCATTGCGCACGATAATATCGGGCGTGCGCATTTCGAGCAGCTTCTTCAAGCGGTTGTTTCTGTTGAGTACGCGGCGGTACAGATCGTTCAGATCGGACGACGCGAACGCGCCGCCGTCGAGCTGCACCATCGGGCGTATTTCCGGCGGGATGACGGGAACGACGTCGAGTATCATCCATTCGGGGCGGTTGCCCGATTTGCGGAACGCCTCCACGACCTCGAGACGCTTTATGATGCGGACCTTCTTCTGTCCCGTCGCTGTCTCAAGCTCTTCCTTAAGCTCGCGCGACAAAGCCTCGATATCGATCTCGGCAAGCAGCTCCTTGATCGCCTCGGCGCCCATCCCGACTCTGAAATCGTCCTCGTATTTTTCGTAATATTCGCGATATTTCGCGTCCGTCAAAAGCTCCTTCTTTTCGAGCGGCGTACTGCCCGGATCGATCACGATATAGCTTGCAAAGTACAGGACCTTTTCAAGATTGTGAGGCGTGATGTCGAGCAGAAGTCCCATTCTCGACGGGATCGCGCGGAAATACCAGATGTGCGACACGGGCGCCGCCAGCTCGATATGTCCCATCCTCTCGCGTCTCACCTTTTTCGTCGTGACCTCGACGCCGCACTTCTCGCAGACCTTGCCCTTGTAGCGGATGCGCTTATACTTGCCGCAGAGGCATTCCCAGTCCTTCGTCGGCCCGAATATGCGCTCGCAGAACAGTCCGTCTCGCTCCGCCTTGAGCGTGCGGTAATTTATCGTTTCGGGTTTCTTCACCTCGCCGTGCGACCAGCTTCTTATCATCTCCGGCGACGCGAGACCTATTTTTATAGAATCAAACGTATTACGTTCCATGTATAGCTGCCCTTCTGTCAGATTTCTGTATTTTCTGTATCAGATGTGCGGTCAAAAGTAATCCTCATCGTCGATGTCGTCAGCCGCGGACGGATCGAAGTTGTCGTCGTCGGAGAAAATATCGTCGTCGATATTGTCCTCCGATTTTTCCACGAACGAATCGGCGTAATCGTCGGTCACGACGCCCTCGCCCACATCGTCCTCGTTAACGTCGGACACGACGTTCGGCGGTTCAAGCTCGTCGTCGAGCGACGAAAGCTCGATCTCGTTGCCGTCGCGGTCGAGAACCTTGACGTCGAGCGCCAGCGACTGAAGCTCTTTTACAAGCACCTTGAACGATTCCGGCACGCCCGGTGTCGGGATATTCTGACCCTTTACGATCGCCTCGTAAGTCTTGACGCGTCCGACGACGTCGTCGGATTTGACCGTCAGAATCTCCTGAAGCGTATATGCCGCGCCGTAAGCCTCCAGCGCCCAGACCTCCATCTCGCCGAAACGCTGGCCGCCGAACTGAGCTTTACCGCCGAGAGGCTGCTGCGTTATGAGCGAGTACGGACCTGTCGAACGCGCGTGAATCTTATCGTCGACGAGGTGATGCAGCTTGAGATAGTACATGATGCCGACGGTGACGGGATTGTCGAACGGCTCGCCCGTTCTTCCGTCGTAAAGCACCGTTTTGCCGTCCACGATGCGGAGCTTGCCCTCCGCGCGCAGCGACGCCTGATAATCCTTATCGGCGCGCTGCTCCGCCGTCAGCGGACGGTACAGCTCGCGTCCGTTTTCCTCGTCGTGTCCGATAAGCTCGTAAAGCGGTTTACCGTCGAAGTATTCGTTGTCGAACGGCGCGTGGCCGAGACCCGCTTTCGCGAGCAGCTCGGTGATATCCTTTTCGTTCGCGCCGTCGAACACAGGCGTCATTACCTTCCATCCGAGCGTGCGGGCCGCCATTCCGAGGTGGACCTCAAGCACCTGTCCTATATTCATTCGGGACGGCACGCCGAGCGGATTCAGCACGATGTCGAGCGGCGTTCCGTCGGGTAAGAACGGCATATCCTCCGGCGGGAGAATGCGCGAAACGACGCCCTTGTTGCCGTGGCGTCCCGCCATCTTGTCGCCGACCGATATCTTTCTCTTCTGCGCTATATAAACTCTTACTACCTTCGTCACGCCCGGCGACAAGTCGTCGTTGTTCTCGCGCGAGAACACCTTTACGTCGATGACGATGCCCGTCTCGCCGTGCGGCAGACGCAGGGACGTATCGCGCACCTCGCGCGCCTTTTCGCCGAATATGGCGCGCAGCAGACGCTCCTCCGCCGTCAGCTCCGTCTCGCCCTTCGGCGTGACCTTTCCGACGAGGATATCGCCGGCTCTGACCTCGGTGCCTATCTTTACGATGCCGTCCGCGGTCAGATCCTTCAGCGCGTCCTCGCCCACGTTCGGGATCTCGCGCGTGATCTCCTCCGGCCCGAGCTTCGTTTCTCTCGCCTCATGCGAATATTCCTCGACGTGTATCGATGTGTATACGTCGTCGCGGACGAGACGTTCGTTCAGAAGAACGGCGTCCTCGTAGTTGTAGCCCTCCCAGCTCATGAAGCCGATCAGCGCGTTTTTGCCGAGCGAAATTTCGCCGTTCGACGTCGCCTGACCGTCCGCGATGCACTCGCCCGCCTCGACTCTGTCGCCGACGGATACGATCGGACGCTGGTTGATGCACGTTCCGGCGTTGGAACGCTTGAATTTGATCAGATGATACGTGCGCTTGATGCCGTCGTCGCCGCGTATCGTTATGTCGTCGGCGGTGACTCTCTCCGCGTATCCGGACGCCTCCGAGAGGATGACGGAGCCGGAATCCATCGCCGCCTTATACTCCATTCCCGTGCCGACTATCGGGGATTCCGTCGTCAGAAGCGGCACCGCCTGCTTCTGCATATTCGATCCCATAAGCGCGCGGGAGTTGTCGTCGTTTTCAAGGAACGGGATCATCGCCGTCGCGACGGACACCACCATCTTGGGCGATACGTCCATGAAATCCACGTTTTCGCGCGGGACTTCGATTATCTCCGCCTTATCGCGAGCCGAAACGCGGCGGCGCACAAAGCGGTTCTCCTCGTCGAGCGGCTCGTTAGCCTGAGCTATGATATAATTGTCCTCGACGTCGGCCGTCATGTATACGATCTCGTCGGTGACGACGCCCGTCGACTTGTCGACTCTGCGGTACGGCGCCTCGATGAAGCCGTAATCGCTGATGCGCGCGTATGTCGCCAGATACGAGATAAGACCTATGTTCGGGCCTTCCGGCGTCTCTATCGGACACATTCTTCCGTAATGCGTGTAGTGTACGTCGCGGACATCGAACGACGCGCGGTCGCGCGACAGACCGCCCGGGCCGAGCGCCGACAAGCGGCGCTTATGAGTCAGCTCAGCCAAGGGGTTCGTCTGCTCCATGAACTGCGAGAGCGGCGAGGAACCGAAGAACTCGCGGATCGCGGTCGTCACAGGGCGGATATTGATGAGCTGCTGCGGGGTGACTGTCTCGTTGTCCTGGATCGACATCTTTTCCTTGATGTTTTTGTCCATCCTCGAAAGACCGATCCTGAACTGGTTCTGCAAAAGCTCGCCGACCGAACGCAGACGGCGGTTGCCGAGATGGTCGATGTCGTCGATCGTGCCGATGTCGTGCGAGACGCAGAGCAGATAGTTTATCGACGCGAAAATATCGTCCTTTGTGATGTGCTTCGGGCAAAGCTCCGCGATGCGGCGCTTGCACTGCGCCTTGACGGCGTCGGCCTCGCCGCCCGTCTGCTCGATGATCTCGCGAAGTACGGGCAGGCTGCACTTTTCGGGAACGCCGCAGTCGCGAAGATCGTAGCCGAGGACCCATACGGGATCGACGGTGTTGTTCGAGATCACCTTGACCTCCGCGCCGTCCGCAGCCTCGACCCAGACCTCGTTCACGCACGACGCCTCGACGGCGGCCGCCGTCTCGAGCGTCAGCGTCTGACCCGGCTCCGCCACGATCTCGCCCGTCAGCGGGCTGACGACGGGACGCGTGAGCGTATGTCCCTTTATGCGCTGGGACAGCTCGACCTTCTTGTCGAATTTATATCTTCCGACCGGCATAAGATCGTATCTCTTGGGGTCGAAGAACGAATTGTTTATAAGCGTGATCGCGCTCTCCACGATTGCGGGTTCGCCCGGGCGCAGACGCTTGTAGATCTCCTTGAGCGCTTCCTCTCCCGCCGTCGTATTATGCTCCGCCGCCTGACGTTCAAGCTCGTCCTTGCTTGCGGATTCGAGCAGGAGATGCTCAGGCCCGAAGAATTCCTCCATCTCGCGCTCCGTCTCGATGCCGAGCGCGCGGATCAGCACCGTCACCGGCATCTTCCTGTTCTTGTCGATCTTGACGTAGAAGATGTCGTTGACGTCCGTTTCGTATTCGAGCCATGCGCCGCGGTACGGGATCACCTGCGCCGTGTATATGTGCTTGCCCGTTTTATCGATCGTCGAGTCGTAATACATACCCGGGGAGCGCACGATCTGGGATACGATGACGCGCTCCGCGCCGTTGATGATAAACGTCCCTCTGTCCGTCATGAGCGGGAAATCGCCCATGAAAATTTCCGACTGCTTGACCTCGCCCGTCTGCTTGTTAGTCAGTCTTACGTCGACCTTGAGCGGCGCCGCGTAGTTGGCGTCATGCTCCTTGCATTCCTCGACTGAATACTTGGGCTTGGAATTGAGGTTGTAGGATACGAAGTCGATCAAAAGATTGCCCGAATAGTTCGAGATCGG
Organism: uncultured Clostridia bacterium; assembly: GCA_947630015.1. Lineage (GTDB taxonomy): Bacteria > Bacillota > Clostridia > Oscillospirales > CAG-272 > DTU064. The sequence continues at coordinate 30,414 of CANRFY010000018.1, read as the reverse complement.
GGAGATGTCGCGGAACACCTCCATAAGGCCCTCGTCAATGAGCCATTTGTACGACTTCTTCTGCACCTCGATGAGGTTTGGCATATCGAGCGCTTCGTTGATTTTTGAAAAGCTCATGCGCTCGTTTTTGCCGAGTTTCTGGGGTTTTACCATCTTGGTCTGTCACTCCTTCATTCGCAGATCCCGCCCGACTTATGGGATTTTTTCCCGCGCGGGTATATAGATTATTGTATGTTTAGTGCGATATCAACGCAGTTTATAATTCTATCACCCAAGCCCCCGCTTGTCAAGAACCAACCTTAAATTCTTTGAATAATGGCCGGATTTTTTCACCATTTTGCGATATGTTAATCAAATATTTACAAAATGTTTACTTGTGAATTTTTTGTAAATTTTTCGATTATCGGAAAGCCGCCGCGCCGTGCCGACGAAACTAAAAAATTTGCGGATTTTTCATTTAGGGTATTGTTTTTTTCATTTTCATATGCTATTATAAGATGTTCGCATATAAGTGGCTGTAAGCGGCGTGCGCACCCTCTCAGGCGCCGCTGTCGATATTCACTCATCATTTCGTTAAGGAGGAAAACAGATGCCCAACATCAAATCGGCGAAGAAGCGCGTTCTCGTGGCGGAGAAGAAGAATCTCCAGAACAGAATGTACAAGTCCGCGCTCCATACTCAGATCCGTAAGTACAACGCCGCTCTCGAAGCAGGCGACAAGACTGCCGCTGCGGCGATCTATCGCGATACGGTCAAGAAGCTCGATCAGGGCGTTGCTAAGGGGATCATCCACAAGAACAACGCCGCGCGCAAGAAGAGCCAGTTCACAAAAGCTCTTTCAAAGCTCGCCTGAATCAAATCACAATAAAAAACCGCGGACGCAGAAGCGTCCGCGGTTTTTTGTTTTAAAACAGTCTGCACACGGTATAAACGATAAACGACGCGCACCATGCCAAAGCGGCGTGCGCGGCGGCCGCAGCCGCGGCGCGTCCTTTTCCGGCCTCGGCCGCTATCGTCGACAGCGCTGCTGCGCACGGCGTATACAGCAGCACGAATACGCAAAAGCTCGCCGCCGACGCCGGCGTGAACATCGATTCGATCCCTCCCGACAGCACCGTCAGTACGCTCATGACAGATTCCTTCGCCCCGATTCCGGCCACGAGCGCTGACGCCGCTCTCCAGTCGCCGAATCCGAGCGGCGACAGCAGCGGAGCGATCGCGCGTCCCGCGTCGGCGAGCATACTGTCGCCGACGTCCGCGACGTATGAAAATCCGATATCGAACGACGACAGCGCCCATACGGCCGTCGACGTCAAAAGTATGACGGTAAACGTCCGCGACAGAAATCCGCGCGCGCGGTCGAGAGTCTTTTTTAGTACGGACGCGGCGCGCGGCATCCTGTACGGCGGCAGCTCGAGCGTCAGCGCCGGAGGCTTCCCGCGCCGTCCGAAGCAAAGCGCCGCCGCTCCCGCCGCGATCCCGAGCGCGTACATGGCTCCGATCGCGACTATCTCATACCCGCGGAAAAACGCGCGCGCGAACATCGCGTAAACGGGCAGCTTCGCCCCGCAGCTCATAAACGGCGCCGCCATTATCGTGCGCAGACGCGCGCGATCCCCACGCCCGTCCGCGTCCGTCACCGTCCGCGCCGCCATCACGGCGGGCACCGTGCATCCGAATCCGAATAGCAGCGGCGCCGCGCACCGTCCCGACAACCCGACCGCCCTCATCGGACGATCCGCGATCACGGCGGCGCGCGCCATCAGTCCCGAATCCTCGAGCATCGCCATGAAAAACCACAAAAGCATCACGGTCGGTAAAAATCCGAGGACGGCTCCCACCCCGCCGATCACGCCGTCTGCGGCCAGCGCCGTCACGGGCGGCGGCACTCCCCACGACGTCAAAAGCGCGCGCACACGTCCGCCGAGCAGGCCGATCAGGTCCGTCAAGCGATCCGACGCGGCTCCGCCGACGCCGAACGTGACGGCAAATACGATCGCCGCGAGCGCAAAAAACGCAAGCGGCGCGAATCTGCCGAGAAAAATATCGTCGAGGCGCTGAGGCTTTCGCGCCGGCACATTGACGCACAGGCGGCATATTTCGTCGACGCGCCTGTATAACGACTCCGCGTCGCTTGGCTCGATGTCGACGCGGACGTGCGGGCGCGGACGCGCCGATCTGATTGCAGCCTTCATTTCATCGATTCCCTCGCCCGTTACGCACGATATTCCCACCACTGCGATCACGTTTTTGCCGATCATGCGCCGCATCCGCTCCACATCGATCACACCGCCGCGCCGCTTCACCTCGTCCGCCATGCTGACGGCGACGACTGTCTCAATCCCCGTCGCCGCAAGCTGAAGCGTCAGATAAAGTCCGCGCTGCAAACAGGTCCCGTCGACGACGTTCAATATTCCGTCGTAATCGCCGGCCGCAAGCGCCTCCGTCGTGACGTTTTCCTCGCCCGAATGCGCGCGCAGCGAATATATCCCGGGCAGATCGTACAGCGTCACGCCGCCTCGCATCTCGCCCTCCCCGATGTCGACCGTGACGCCCGGGTAATTCCCCGAGCGGCGGCTCTCGCCCGTCAGAAGATTGAAGACGGTCGATTTGCCGCCGTTCTGATTGCCCGCGATCACGAATCGCATTTGACCGAGATCGCGTCCGCGTCGCCGCGCCGCAGCGTCAGCGTATATCCGCGCAGCGTGACCGCATACAGCTCGCCGCCCGATATGATCCTGTCCACGCGGACGTGCGTCCCGCGCACAAATCCGAGATCGCCGAGGCGCGCCGTCAGCGCGTCTTTGCCGTCGACCTCCGTCACCGTGCCGTCGACGCCGCGCGCCAGCTCCCAAAGCTTCATTCCGTTTCCCTCCGGCGCAAAAAATCTACATATATATTTATGCCGCAGCAGCGGCATAGATGCATGGGGGATGGGAGAGGAGGAGGGGGTGGGGCAATGCGCATAGATAAATATTGAATGGTACGGTTTGTACAAAAGCTTCGTTTGCGCATAAAAGGCAATTGGGGATGAGGATATTTTCGGTAAAGGCTGATTGGAATGAGGGTCCTTTCGCGCAAAGATTGGTTTGGGATGAGGGTCCTTCCGCACAAAGATTGGTTTGGGATGAGGATATTTTTTTGCTAAGAGCTGGTTTGGGATGAGGACCCTTTCCTCAAATACGCACTTGGGATGAGGACCCTTTCTTCAAAAGAAAGGGTCCTCCCCCATACCCCCTCTCCAAAAGAACAACGCGCTGAGGCTAACTGCGAACAGCTCTTCGCGATGCGCTTCCTCTATCGCCGCACCTCACTCCCTGTGCCGTAGGCTTTCCAGCCTCACCTGCGCGCACCGAACGCGTGCGATGTCCGTCGCTACCAGCGTCGGATCGATCGCGACGGCTCAGACGGCGCAGTCAAATCAGTCCGCGTGGGAGCTGTTTGCAGTTAGTGAGATCGCGTTTGCACTGACATAAACCCTCACGGATGCACGACACTGCGCGCCAACCGGCACGAACCGTCTCGTATCTCCTTGTGAATCCCATTTGTTCGCACGACACGAGCGGAATCTGACGATGCCAGTCTCATCCCGTTTGCGACAGAATCGCATCGATCTCGACGCGCCGCGCGGAGGCACAATCAATTTTGACGACATCTCATCGCGGTTTACGCCCGAAGCGATTCTTTCCGCCGATTGAATAACATCGACGCCACACGGGAGCCTCTTTCGGGATCGTTAAGGGCCTCTTTCTTGCGAGAAAGAGGCCCTTAACATAATTTAAAAACTTTGAAAAAGTTTGTGAAAAGTAAAGGATAGAATTGCAAAGGAAAGTCCGTTGCTCGCGCGTATCTTTGCCGGCCAGCAAAGAGACCCTTAACTCTTTTTTAACTTTGCAAAAGTTTTAGATAATGTATGGCGAGAATCGCTAAGAAAACTCCTTCTCCGCCCCAGCGATGGCTAATGCGCGCCTTAGCCGATCCGCGGGCGCGGGCCGCGGCGCGGCCCCCTCTCACACGCTTCCGTCGAAGACGTACCCGAAATTCCGCAGCGTTTTGATCAGCTTGCGGCCTGTGAGCTGTTCGAGCTTTCTGCGCAGAAAGCAAATATAGACGTCGACGGCGTTCGTATCCTTTTTCCCCGATCCCGCGATCGCGGTTATCTCATCGCGCGCGACGCCGCGATCGCCCGCATCCGCAATGCGGCGCAGTATCTCATACTCCTTTTTCGTCAAAATGACCTCGCCGCCTCGATACCGAACGGCGCGCTTTTCGTCGTCGAACGAGATCTCGCCGCGCGGATCGCTCTGCGCGTTTTTCGCCACCGCAGTCATAAACTCCGTTTTCGTAAACGGCCGCTCAAGCTCCGCGCCGCGCCGTCCCTTTCTATAAACGAGATTGAGCGCGCCGTCCTCTTTGTACGGCCTCGTTTCCGTGTCTACGATGCACAAGCTCGCGACAGAACTGTTTCTCACGATCTCGTAGCCCGCGTCGGCGAGCCACGCCGTGATCACGCGTTCCAGCTCCGCGTCGTCAGTTTCGACCGCGATCGTGCGTTCACGCTTCCTCATCTGTACGTGATCCTCGCTTCCGCATTTAATGCTCCGTCCGCCTTGCGCGAACGCATATACCATGCGTCGCCCGCGACTTCGATCCCGTCGACGGCGATCACCTCGCCGAGCGCGCATTCGTGGCTGTAATTGATGAAAACTGTCGCCGCGCGCCGGCCGTCTCGGCTGATCTCCGGCACGCAGCCGCAGAACATATCGGCATAGACCGTGTTGTTCATATGCCTGTTTTCATCGACGTCGGCGTATTCGACGCGCTTGTCGCACAGATGCGAAAAATCGTCGTATGCGACGCTCGCCGGAAGCGAAACCCGCCTCGGCAGCTCCATATCGATCGGCGCCTCTGCATTGTAATCGGACGGGAAATCGCGCACGCGCACGATCTTATGCTCACCGAAATCGTACAGCGTCCACACCGTTTTCGCCCTCGCGGCCTCGATCCCGCCGACCTTCACAACAAACGCGCGCCCGAACGCGGCGCCCGCGCTCGGCTCCGCCCACGTCCCGACCTCGAATTCGTCGCCGTGGACGAGCGCGGATTCGTCGACGAGCATAATCCTTGAAAGCACGAACGCGCGCCCCTCGGCGCGCAGCGCCTCCGCCGTCGGGCCGTTTTTATTCATATGTCTGTACGCGATCTCCTCCATATACCGCATCAGCGCCGATATCTTCATATGGCCGGCCGCGTCCACATCGTGCGGCATTACGCGGAATGGTTCAAACAGCACCATGGCAAACTCCGCACCCCCTTTTCACAGTTTTGATTAAATTCGCATCAAAACATGACTAACGGGGCGTTTTAAAACGCCCCGAGCCTGTTTTTTATTTTTAAGCTTAAGCCTTTCCGTTGGAGCCGAGGACGTCCACGATCTTGTGTTCCACCATAGCCTTTATAGCCTCGCGAGCGGGCTTCAGGTACTGACGGGGATCGAAGTGATCGGGATGCTCGTTGAAATACTTGCGGATCGACGCCGTCATAGCGAGACGGAGATCGGAGTCGATGTTGATCTTGCAGACCGCCATCGATGCCGCCTGTCTGAGCTGCTCTTCCGGAACGCCGATAGCGCCGGGCATATTGCCGCCGTTTTCGTTTATCATCTTTACGAATTCCTGCGGGACCGAGGACGAACCGTGCAGCACGATCGGGAAGCCGGGCAGGCGCTTCGATACTTCCTCGAGGATGTCGAATCTGAGCTGGGGCTTCGTGCCGGGCTTGAACTTGTATGCGCCGTGGCTCGTACCGATCGCGATCGCGAGGGAGTCGCAGCCCGTAGCGCCGACGAATTCCTCGACCTGCTCGGGCTTCGTGTAGGACGAATCCTCAGCCGAGACCTTGACCTCGTCCTCGACGCCCGCGAGCGTACCGAGTTCAGCTTCTACGACGACGCCGTGAGCGTGCGCGTATTCGACAACCTTCTTCGTCAGCTCGATGTTGTCCTTGAACGACTTGGAGCTGCCGTCGATCATGACGGAGGAGAAACCGCCGTCGATGCAGGATTTGCAAAGCTCGAAGGAATCGCCGTGGTCGAGATGGACCGCGATCGGAAGATCGAATCCGGCAGTTTCCTGCGCGTCCGCGATAGCGGCCTCGATGAGCTTCATCAGGTATACGTGCTTCGCGTATGCGCGAGCGCCCTTGCTGACCTGAAGGATCAGCGGCGAACGCTGTGCGATCGCGGCTTCCGTGATGCCCTGCACGATCTCCATGTTGTTTACGTTGAACGCGCCGACGGCGTAGCCGCCGTTATACGCCTTCGCGAACATTTCTTTCGTTGTTACGATTGCCATTTTATGATCTCCTGTGATTTATTGATTATGGTCTAACAATTATTTTAATACAAACGGATGGAAAAATCAACCCCGCGAGCGAAATTTTTCGCATCAGAATCCGTCGCGCGCCGCAAGCTCGCGCACCTCGTACAGATCGCGGCAGACCGCGTACACAAGCCGCCTCGCCGCCTCGTCCGGCGTCCACAGATCAGGCACAATTATGACGCGGCATCCCGCCGCGTGAGCCGATATGACGCCCGAACGCGCGTCCTCGAGCGCGCAGCATTCGCGCGGCTCAAAGCCGAGTGCCGCGCAAGCGGCGGCGTATATCTGCGGGTCGGGCTTCGATCTTTTCACCATGTCGCCGCATATGACGGCGTCGAATCTGTCAAGCACGCGCACGGAGCGAAGATGGCGCGTCACGCGCTCCCTCTCCGTCGACGACGCGACCGCGAGCGCGTATCCGCGTCCGTCAAGAAAATCGAGCAGCTCATAAAGTCCGGGCTTGACGGGGACGTCGTGGTCCCGCCAATACATTTCGTAAAATTCGCGCCTGTATTCGTTCATCTTATCCTCGTCGTATGCGCCGCCGAACTCGGCGAGCCATACGGGGCGCGCGTCGTCCGCAGACAGGCCGAGAATGCGCTCCGTGATGTATCCGGCGCGGCCGATCCCGCATTTTTCGCCGGCATAATCAAACGACATGGCCGCGACCCGCTCCGTGTCGAGCATCAGCCCGTCCATATCGAATACGAACGCCCTTATCGTGCCGCTCATTTATTCCGCGTCTCCGTTCCCGCCGCGCTTTCCCGCCGACCGCGCGGCGTCGAACAGCGCCGCCGACATAAACAGCGACAGCGCCGCGTATATCGCGATCACAGCGCACGACAGATCGCTCGTGATCAGCTCCATCGCGTGATTGAAGAAATTCGTCACCGTCAGCGTTTCGACGAGCAGCGACAGCACGACGACCGCGTTAGGCAGCGCCCGCATCAGAAGCGAAAACGGCGCGTTGAACGTGAGACAGACGCAGTATACGGCGGCGACGAGCGTCAGCGCCGATACGGGGCAAAGCACGTTTCCCGTATGCGCGGATGTGACGGCGAACGTCTCCGACCCGCTCGCGTCGGACAAATAGAGCAAAAGCACGTATGCCGACGCGGCGGCGCTCATCGCCGAAAGCGACATCCCCGCCGCCATTTTTATCCTATGCTTGTTCATGATCCGATCCTTATAAATAAAATCGCTACAGAGATTGTACCACAGAACGAAAGCATATTGCAATACGCGGCGGATCAAAAAACGAGTCCGCGCACGCTTTGCATCGATTTTTTCGCCGCTTTTTGCAAAAGCGAAAAATATTCTCCCGCCCTTATTGACAAAACGCGCCGATTGTGTTAAAATCACAAAGTCGCGGTATGCCCGTCCTTGTCGGACGCGCCGCGCTCCTTACCGCCGTAAATAAAACAGAATCCGCGGCGGTCTTTAATGTCCATGAGGAGGTAAATACATGGAAAACGCAAAGAACACCTATGAGGTGCTGTTCGCCCTGTCGCTCAAAAACGGCGAGGAGAACGCGCAGGCGACATCGGAGAAGATAAAGTCTCTGATCGCCGACAACGGCGAGATCGTCGCCGTCGACGTATGGGGCAAGCGCAGACTCGCTTATCCCATCAACTATGAAAACGAGGGCTATTACGTACTCGTCTACTTCAGATCCGCACCCGACTTCGTCGCGGAGCTGACACGTGTCCTCGGCATCACCGAAGACGCGCTCCGCTATATCGTCCTCGCCGTCGATGAGAAGAAGCAGACGATCAACGTAGGTCACGAGGCTCCCGAAGAGGTAGTCGAGACCGAGGAGGAAGCCGAGGCTGCGCCTGCCGTCGAGACACCCGAGACAGCGCCCGAAGCAGCGGAAGCTCCCGAGGCTGAAACAGCGGAAGCTGCCGAATAACGGAGGTATATAAGCGTGGCAAATTTTAATTTGAACAAAGTGATTCTCGGCGGACGGCTGACAGCCGATCCCGAGCTGAAGATGACGTCGTCGAACATCCCCGTTACTTCGTTCACCGTTGCCGTAAACAGACGCTTCAGGGGTTCAAATGACGACGGACAGCCGCAGGCCGATTTCATCGACTGCGTCGCATGGCGCGACAGAGCCGAATTCATCACCCGCTACTTCCATCGCGGCAGCTCAATCTGCATCGAAGGCTCGCTCCAGAAGCGCACATGGACTGATCAGCAGGGACAGAAGCGCTATTCGGTAGAGGTTGTCGTCGACAATTCTTACTTTGTCGACTCAAAGAACGAAAGCGGACATTCGTCCGCTCCGGCATCATATACGCCCGATTCGTATGGCGCGCCTACGTATACGGGCGGAAGCACGGCAGCGCCGCGCTTCGAGGAAATTTCGGACGACGACGATCTGCCGTTCTGACGCGCAATATTAAAGAAAGGATCTGCAACATACAATGGATAACAATCAGGAAATCAAATCCGAGGTCAAGGCCGAAGTAAAAGCCGACGCAAAGACCGACGCGAAGCCCGAGGGCGCGCAGCGCGCGTACCGTCAGCCCCAGAGAAGACGCAAAAAGGTCTGCGTGTTCTGCCAGGATAAAATCGATTACATCGATTATAAGGATACGGCTCGTCTGCGCAAGTTCGTCTCCGAGCGTTCCAAGATATTCCCCCGCAGAGTCACCGGCACCTGCGCAAAGCATCAGCGCCAGCTCACGCTCGCTATAAAGCGTTCGCGCCAGATGGCTCTTATGCCTTACGTTTCAGACTAATAAAAAAGGGAGCGCAGCTCCCTTTTTTATTTGCATTTGCACGCGACGCGTAAGACGGACGCATTTGCCGTATAACCACTGTAATAAAAGTTTTGCGGGGATTCTTAAGAAACTTTCCGCTTGCGGAAAGTTCAACTTCCTTCAAAAGTTTCCCTAAGTGGGGTTTGGGGCGAAGCTCCAAAATGCGGTGTTCGCGCTCGCGCGACTACTTCGTCGGCGCACAAACGCGCGACACTGCGGCAAACACATTTGCCTTATAACCCATGTAATAAAAGTTTTGCGGGGATTCTTAAGAAACTTTCCGCTTGCGGAAAGTTCAACTTCCTTCAAAAGTTTCCCTAAGCGGGGTTTGGGGCGAAGCCCCAAAGTCCCTCCCGCGTTGTGCAAAATCGCCTGTAAATAGTATTGACAAACGGAGCGCATTGTTATAAAATACAATAGAGAAAGATCAGAGAAATGCGGAAAGGAGGTCACGATCCAATGACCAGAAACGATTCTCTATATGCGACTTTGCTTGACAAGCGGCTGATCCCCGTTATCAAAATTTCGGACGCCGACGACGCCGAGGCGCTTGCCGACGCGCTCGTAACGGGCGGTCTGTCCGTCGCCGAGGTCACGTTCCGCACGTCATGTGCCGGCGAGGTCATCACACGAATGAAGGACTCGCGGCCGGGAATGTTCGTCGGTGCGGGTACAGTGCTTTCGTCCGTGCAGGTGGACGAGGCTGTCAACGCAGGCGCCGATTTCATCGTATCGCCCGGATTTGACCGCGGCGTCGTCGAACACTGCATCGAGCTTAACGTCCCCGTCGTCCCGGGCTGCGTCACGCCGTCCGAAATCATGGCCGCGATATCGCTCGGACTATCTACGGTAAAATTCTTCCCCGCGTCCGTCTACGGCGGCACCTCGGCGCTGAAAGCGCTGTCGGCGCCGTTCCCGGGCATCAGCTTCATCCCGACAGGCGGCATCGATATGCAGAATCTGCGCCAATACACGTCGATGGCGTGCGTTTTGGCCGTCGGCGGCTCGTTCATGGCGTCGGAAAAGCTCATCGCCGCGCGCGCGTGGGATGAGATCGCGGCGCGCACCCGCGCCGCCATCACCGAGGCCGCGTCGACGGTGCGCATATGACGCGTGCGGCATGATCCGCCGCGGCGATCCTGCGCAAAACTATTGCTTCGCAATGCAAAAGTTCCTCTCTTTCGAGAGGGACTTTGCGTTTGCTGATTTTACCGATCAAATGCTCAGTGCTTCTTGCAGACGACGTATGCGCCGGATGCGACAGCCGCGATCGCGAGAGCGATCGTAGCGAAGCCGGTCTGCGGAGCAGAACCCGTCAACTCTGTCGAAATGCCCGTCAGCGCCACATTTTCGCCCGTAAGGAATACGTACACGGTCTCAGGCAGAGCCTTGCCGGACGTTGCCTTCGCCGAAACTGTGTATTCGCCCATCGTTGCGTTGTACTCGAGCGTGTCGCCCGTCTTTGCAACGGAGACTGTGACGTCGCAGCCGGCCTGCATAACAGCCTTCCATGCGTCCCAGTCGGAGATGTTCGTCTCAAACGCGAGCTTGTTGCCGTCGCCGTCGGGAGCTACAAAGTCAGAGCTGCCGCCGCCCCAGCCCCAGCTGTCGGCTCTGACGATCATGATCTCTTCAGCCGCGCCGGTGTAAGCGTCGCCAACGCCAGCCACGATCGCGACAACAAAGTTGTCCCAGTTGTTCGTGCCGTTCGACTTGCTGTTGAACGAGATCGTAAGCTCTTCGTTGTCGCTGAGTGCGACTGCGTTCGACTTTTCATTGAAGAACGTCGTAACCGTCAGATCGCCCGTAATTTCATCCGCCTCGTCGACCGCGAATACGACCGATGCGAATGTTGCTATCATAGCGACCGCCATGATGAGCGCGAGAAACTTTCTCATTGTTTTTTCCTCCAAAATTTTGCAGATATGTATAATACCTTAGTCTCATTATAAACAAAAATTCCGCGCTTGTCAATGTTTTACGCGAATTTTGTGAACAAAATGTGAACTAAAAAACCGCCGCTCTCTGCGAGCGGCGGTTTTCTTTCACTTATTTAATGCTCAGTGCTTCTTGGAAACAACGTATGCGCCGGAAGCGACAGCTGCGATTGCGAGAGCGATCGTAGCGAAACCGGTCTGCGGAGCAGAACCCGTCGTAACTTCAACAGTAACCTCGTCGATAACGAGCGTGTTTGCGAACTCACCGTCGCCCCAGTTTGCCTTGCCGAGCTGGATGAAGGGGTTCTCGCCGGCCATGTTCGCGATCGTGAATCTGCCGTCGTCAGGGAGAACTTTGCTTGCATTGTCGCCGCCCTCACCGTTTACTGTCGTGGTAACGGTGCGAGTAGTTTCATCATATGCATAAACGAACTCGATCGGCTCAGTGGGCGTTGCAACTGCAACCCAAGTGTGATCCGGACGAGCGCCGCCGCCATATGCTTCGCCGTCGATGTAGTCATTCTTGCCGTTGAAGAATGCAGCCATGTACTTATCGATATCGTTGTGCTTTTCGTCAGACGTGATATCGAAAATCCATCTTGCGCCTGCAACGTCGGTCGGAGGCGTGAGCTTAACCGTGACCTTAACAGCTGTAGCGCCGGTAAGATCGAGGGGCGCTCTGAGGTAACCGTCAGCGCCGAACGTAGCCTTGCCGTCAGCATATGTAACGGTGCCGTACTCGGTCAGGCCTTCGTCAGCCTTGTTGTCGTCGAACGTATAGTGAGCGACAGTCTTCGTCTCTGCCGCGAATACGACCGATGCGAATGTTGCTATCATAGCGACCGCCATGATGAGCGCGAGAAACTTTCTCATTGTTTTCTTCCTCCAAAATTTTTTAGATATGGATAATATCTTAGCTTCATTATAAACAAAAATTCCGCGCTTGTCAATGTTTTACGCAAAATTTGTGAATAGAATATGAACCAAAAAATCCGCCCCTCGGATGAGGAGCGGACTTTTCACTTATTCAATGCTCAGTGCTTCTTGCAGACAACGTATGCGCCGGATGCGAGAGCCGCGATTGCGAGAGCGATCGTAGCGAAACCGGTCTGCGGAGCTGCGGGAACCTCAGCCTCGATCGAGATCGAGTCGAGAACCATGCCGTTCGAGAACTCGCCTGCGTTCCAGTTAGCGTGAGCGATCATGAACACGGGGTTCTCGCCGATGCAGTTAACGAGCGTCAGATCCTTGTCAGCGGGAGCTGCTACGTTAGCAACTTCCGTGCCGTCAACGCTTACAACGACTGTACCGTCAGCCTTGAATTCGCCGACGATCGTCATGAAATCAGCGGTGATGGGCAGGTTCTTGAGTTCGCCCTCGTTGGACGGACGACCTGTGCCGTTGAAGAGTTCAGCCTTCAGATTACCGCCCTCGTCCTTATTGAAGAGCAGAGCAGCGTAAGCCTCGTTCGGCCAAGGATGCGATTCCTGAGATGTGCAGTCGAAAATCCAAGCCGTCGGACCCTTGTCCTCGGGAGCCTTTACAACTGCCGTGACCTTGAGGGATGTTGCGCCCTTCAGATCGATGTCGGACTCGAGCCAGCCGTCAGCGCCGAACGTAGCCTTGCCGTCAGCGTATGTAACCGTACCATGCTCGGTAAGACCTGCGTCAGCCTTATTCTCGTCGAACGTGTACGTGACGGAGACCGTCTTCGTGTCAGCCGCGAATACGACCGATGCGAGAGTTGCTATCATAGCGACCGCCATGATGAGCGCGAGAAACTTTCTCATTGTTTTTTTCCTCCAAAATTTTTTAGATATGGATTATATCTTAGCTTTAGTATAAACAAAATTTTCCCGAATGTCAACCCTGTTTTCAAAATTTATGAACAGAATATGAACTGAAAAGTCCGTCCGCCTCCAGGCGGACGGATTCCCCGACCTTCAGCGCTTCCCGCGAAAAACGTATGCGCCGGCGGCGATCGCGGCGATCGCGAGGGAGATCGTCCCAAATCCCGTCTGCGGAGCCGCGGGGACCTCCGCCTCGATCGAGATCGAGTCGAGGATCATCCCTTCGGAAAATTCGCCGTCGGGAGTATCGTCCCTCCAGTTTGCTCGGCCGATATGGAAGACGGGCGCATCGCCGATCGAATTCGCAAGCGAGAAATCCTTGCCTTTGGGCGCGGCGACGTTCGCGGCCTCCTTGCCGTCAACGCTTACAACGACGCTGCCGTCTGCCTTGAATTCGCCGACGATCGTCATGAAATCGGAGGTGACGGGCAGATTTTTGAGTTCTTCCCCGTCTGACCAATCGCTCGACGGGATATAACGCTCCGCCTTAAGACTGCCGCCGTCGGACTTCATGAAAAGCATGGCGACATAAGACGCTTCCGGCCAATAATGCGTTTCCTGCGACGTGCATTCAAAAATCCACGCCGAATTTGCATTGTCCTCGGGGGCTTTTACGACCGCCGTGACCTTGAGGGAAACGGCGCCATGAAGATCGATGTCGGATTCGAGCCAGCCGTCGGCGCCGAACACGGCCTTTCCGTCTGCGTATGTAACCGTGCCATGCTCGGTAAGACCTGCGTCAGCCTTGTTCTCGTCGAACGTGTACGTGACGGAGATCGTCTTTGTATCGGCCGCGAACACGACAGCCGCGAGAGCTGCCGCCACGGCGGCCGCCATGATGAGCGCGAGAAGCTTTTTCATTGTTTTTTCCTCCGAAATTTCAGATGCTTATCATCTTTACGATCTTAGTATAAACGAAATTTTCCCGAATGCCAACCCTGTTTTTTAAAATTTATGAACAATTTGCGCGCCGCCCGTTTTTGCGGAAAGGAAAACGGCGCCTTTCGGCGCCGCTTTCCCAAAAAGGAGAACTAATAATGAAAAAGACAAGCATCTTCCGATCGCTTTAACGGCGGTATTCGGAAGATGATTTATCATATCATATAACGCGCCGCTTGTCAAGTACATTTATCAAATTATTTTGCCTGATATCGCATTTGCTTGACAAACGCACGCGGCTGCTGTATAATACTGTTGACGTGACCGCGTTGTCGCGCGTCCCGAACCGTAAGGTTGGGACGTGAGGAAAGTCCGGGCTTCACAGGGCAGGATAACGGATAACGTCCGCCGGAGGTGACTCCCGGGAAAGTGCAACAGAGATATACCGCACGGTCTGCAGCCGTGTAAGGGTGGAAAGGCGAGGTAAGAGCTCACCGATGCGGCGGGTAACCGCCGCATCCTGTAAACCCTATCCGAAGCAACGCCCCCAAACGCCGAGAACATTCTCGCATCGGCCCGATGTATGGCGGGGGGCGGCACGGGACAAAGTCCCGGAGCGGCGCGGAGACGCGCCGCAAAGATAGATGACAGCGCACGACAGAACCCGGCTTACAGATCGCGTCACAAAACAAAAACCGCGCCGGACGCGCGGCTTTTTGCTTTTCTTCTGTGGATTTATCCCCGACAAAATAAAATCCCTCGGACGCGTCCGATTTTGCGCTTCCCGAGGGATTTTCTTTGCTCCATCCGAGATTCGAACTCGGGACACCTTGATTAAAAGTCAAGTGCTCTGCCAACTGAGCTAATGGGGCATTTGCTCAATGATAATATCACATTCGCGGCGATTTGTCAACCGCATAATAAAATATTTATAAGTAATTTTTTCCCGCGCGGCGCGTTTTATTCGCCGGAGGCGAAAATTTCCCCTCCCGACTATTTTTCTCACAATCGACTTGACACGCGCACGCCGCGCGGTATATAATTGTTTTGTCGGAACGCGGGCGCTCGCCCGCACCAATCGCGGCGGCGGCGACGCCGCCGTTTATTTATGATCGAGCGGAGGAGCTTTATGGATACGACATCGACGGCGGAACCGATCAAAAACGACGGCTCGCCCGCCCCGAACGGGACGGCGCGCCGACGGCTGCTCGTTGTCGACGGCGCAAATATCATGTTCCGCTCATATTTCGGCATTCGGCCGTTCACGACGAGGACGGGACTGCATACGAACGCCGTCTACGGCGTCGTCATGACGCTTTCGTCCAAGCTCGACGAGCTGTCGCCCGACGCCGCCGCCGTCGCGTTCGATCTTCCGTCCCCGACGTTCCGCCATGAAATGTACGACGCTTATAAAGGCACGCGCAAAAAGGCCGATCCCGAGCTTACCGAGCAGATCCCGTATGTGCGGCGCGCCTGCGCCGCTCTCGGCGCTCACGTCCTCGACTGCGAGGGCTACGAGGCCGACGATATCCTCGGCACGCTCGCCGCGCGCGCCGAGTCCGAGGGATGGGACGTCTACGTCCTGACCGGCGACCGCGATTCGCTCCAGCTCATTACCGATCATACGCGCCTGTGCTTCATTACGAACAAAGGCACTATCCTTTACGATAAGGATGAATTCTATAAAAATTACGGCACGACGCCGCCCCGTCTCGTCGATATAAAGGCGCTGATGGGGGATTCGTCCGACAATATCCCCGGCGTCCCCGGGATCGGCGAGAAAACGGCGCTCAAGCTGATCGCCGAGGCGGGATCGCTCGATAAAATATACGAAAATCCCGACGCGCTCGGCGTCTCCCCCTCCGTGCGCGAAAAGCTCCGCGCGGGAAAGAAACTCGCGTATATGTCGTATGAGCTTGCGACGATAAGGCGCGACGCGCCCGTCGACGCATCTCCGGATTCGCTCCTCTATAACGGACCCGACAGAGCCGCGCTCGGCGAGCTGTTCGGCGAGCTTGAATTCCATAAGCTCGCGGAAAAATTCGCCGTCGTTACAAAGGGGACGCGCGACGGAGGCGACAATGTCTCCGCGTCCCGCGCGCCGGACGCGTTCCCGCTGACGGAGGACGCCGCGTCGGCAGTCAAGGACAAAATCTCCGCCGCCGCAGTCGGCGACAATTTATACTTTCTCTCTGACGGGGTGTGCTTCGTTTCACCGGCGGACAGCGCCGAGGCCCGAACGCTGCTGTCGCGCGTCCCCGTCGTCTGCCACGATTTTAAATCGCTTTACGCGAAAATGAAGCCGCTCGGCGTCGACGTTTCGTGCGCGTTCGACACGATGCTCGCCGCATACGTGCTGCGCGCCGGCGATACGTCGTATGAGCTGCCGCGCGTCGCCATGACTTATCTCGGCGAAAACGATTCTCCCGAACGCGGCGAGGATATCGTGAATCTGATATCCCGCGTCGCGGACGCGCAGGCGCGCGAATTCGAGCGCGTCGACGCGGACGCCGCGTCGCGCGGCGAGCCGCCGTCCTCGCGCGTGCTTTACGGCATCGAAATACCGCTCTCGCCCGTGCTTGCCGACATGGAAGCCGCAGGCTTCCATGTCGACGTCGACGGTCTGCTCCGCTATACGGACACGCTGAGGGACGCCGAGGATGCGCTGACGCAGAAAATTTACCTCCGCGCGGGGCATGAATTCAATATAAATTCGCCGAAACAGCTCGGCGAGGTACTGTTCGACGAGCTTGGACTGCCGTCCGGCAAAAAGACAAAGCGCGGATATTCCACCGACGCCGATACGCTCGAGGGTCTGCGATACGACTACGAGATCGTCGACGACGTGCTGCATTACAGGCAGATATCAAAGCTGCGCAGCACATACGGCGAGGGACTCGCCGCCGTCGCCGACGAATCGCACAGGATCCACACGTCGTTCAAGCAGACGGTGGCCGCGACGGGACGCCTCTCGTCCACGGAGCCGAATCTGCAAAATATCCCCGTCCGCACCGAGCTTGGACGCGAGCTGCGCCGGTTCTTCGACGCCGCCGACGACGATCACATCCTCGTCGACGCCGATTATTCGCAGATCGAGCTGCGGCTGCTCGCAAATATATCCCACGACGAGACGATGTCGCGCGCGTTTCTGCGCGGCGCCGATATCCACGCGGCTACTGCCGCGGAGGTGTTCGGCGTGCCGGAGGACGCCGTCACAAAGCAGCTCCGCTCCCGCGCAAAGGCGGTCAATTTCGGCATCGTATACGGCATCGGCGATTATTCGCTGTCGCGCGACATCGGCACGACGCGCAAAGTTGCCGCCGAATACATCGCGAATTATCTCGCCACTTACCGGGGCGTCGACGAATACCTGAAATCGACCGTGGCCTCGGCGCATGAGCGCGGATTCGTCACGACGCTGTTCGGACGAAGACGCTACATCCCCGAAATATCGGCGTCGAACAGGATGACGCGCGCGTTCGGAGAACGCGTCGCAATGAATTCGCCGATACAGGGAACGGCCGCGGACGTGATCAAGATCGCAATGATAAATACGGCGCGCGCGCTCCGCGAATCCGGTCTCGACGCGCATCTGATACTTCAGGTCCACGACGAGCTTATCGTGGAATGCAAAAAGCAGGACGCCGACAGCGTATCGGAGCTGCTGCGCCGGTGCATGGAATCGGCGGCTCCGCTTCCCGTCCCGTTGTCCGTCGATATCGAACGAGGCAAAACGTGGTTCGACTGCAAGTAAATCAAAATAAAAAATAAGTCAGGAAAAGTTTTGAAGGGATTCTAAGGGGAGCTTTTTCAAAAGTTCCCCTTAGAAAATAAAATCATGTACAAAATCGGGTTTGACAATGACAAGTATATACGTATGCAGTCCGACCGCATACGGGAACGCATCGACTCCTTCGGCGGCAAGCTGTATCTCGAATTCGGCGGCAAGCTGTTCGACGACTATCACGCGTCGCGCGTGCTGCCCGGGTTCATGCCGGACAGCAAGGTTCGGATGCTGTGCGAGATGAAGGATCAGGCCGAGATCATAATCGCGATCGGCGCCGGCGCGATCGAGAAGAATAAGCAGCGCGGCGATCTCGGCATCACATACGACAGCGAGGTTCTGCGCCTCATCGACGCGTTCCGCGAGATCGGGCTTTACGTCGGCTCCGTCGTAATAACGCGGCACGTAAAAAGTCCGCAGACGGACGCGTTCGAGCAGCGTCTGACGTCGCTCGGCGTGCGGGTATATCATCATTATTCGATCCCCGGGTATCCCGCCGATATACCTCTCATCGTCTCCGACGACGGCTACGGCAAAAACGATTACATCGAAACAAAACGGCCGCTCGTCGTCGTGACGGCCCCGGGTCCGGGTTCGGGCAAAATGGCGACGTGCCTGTCGCAGCTTTATCACGAAAATAAGCGCGGCGTCCGCTGCGGATACGCAAAATTCGAGACGTTCCCGATATGGAACCTGCCGCTCAAGCATCCCGTCAACGTCGCATACGAGGCAGCGACCGCCGACCTCGACGACGTGAACATGATCGATCCGTATCACCTCGAGGCGTATGGACAAAAAACGGTAAATTATAACCGCGATATCGAAATTTTTCCCGTGCTTGACGCCATATTCAAGGAAATCTACGGCAGCTCGCCGTACAAGTCGCCGACCGACATGGGCGTCAATATGGCCGGCTTCGCCATCACGGACGACGAGGCCGTTTCGGCCGCGTCCAAGCGCGAAATACTGCGCCGCTCATATACGGCCGCGTGCGAGCGCGCCTCCGGCGCTTCCATTCCCAACATCGACGATATAATCGGAAAGCTGGCGCTTCTGCGCAATACGGTCGGCGTGACCGCCGAGGACAGACCCGCGATCGCGGCCGCCAACGCAAAGGCGGAGGCGACAGGCAAGCCCGCGTTCGCCATCGAACTGCCGGACGGCGCCGTCGTCACCGGCAAGACGTCGCCGCTGCTCGGCGCGTCGTCCGCCGCGCTGTTGAACGCGCTCAAGCATCTCGCCCATATCGACGACGACGTAGATCTGATCCCGCCGTACATAATCGAGCCGATCCAGCATCTCAAGGTGACGCATATGGGAAATCACAACCCGCGCCTGCATACCGACGAGCTTTTGATCACGCTCGCCATCTGCGCCGTCACCGACAAAAACGCCGCCGCCACGATAGAATGTCTCAACGACCTCTACGGCTGCGAGGCTCATTCGTCCGTCATGCTGTCGCACGTCGACGAAAACGTGTTCAAGAAATTAGGCGTCAATCTGACGAGCGAGCCGAAATACGAAACGAAAAGGCTCTATCATAAATAAATCAGGAACCGCAAAAAATCTCGAAAAAATGTGGAGGCAATAATGAAGATCACCGTCATCGGATGCGGGCGCTGGGGCACCTTCATCGCATACTATCTGCACAATACCGGTCACGACGTCAAGCTGTACGGCAAAGCCGGCGATCCCACCACCGTCGGACTTTTGACCGAACGCAAAAATTCATATCTGACGCTGCCCGACGATTTCCGCGTCATCACGGACATAAACGAGGCGCTCGAACCTGACACCGTCGTCATTTCGGTGCCGTCGCAGGCGCTGCGCGGCCTGTTCTCGGAGATCGCCGCCGTATCGGACAGACCGCGCCGCTACATCCTCTGCATGAAGGGGATCGAAATCTCGACGATGAAGCGCCTTTCCGAGGTCGCGGAGGAATGCGCCGCGCCCGGCAGCAAGATCGCGTGCTGGATCGGACCCGGCCACGTCGAGGAATTCGTGCGCGGCACTCCGAACTGCATGGTGATCGACAGCCGCGACGACGAACTCAAGCATGAGCTTGCAGATACGTTCTCATCCCTGCTCATCAGATTCTATTACGGCTGCGATCTGCTCGGCAACGAGATCGGCGCGGCGTCGAAAAACGTCGTCGGCATCGCCGCAGGAATGCTCGACGGACTCGGAATATCGGCGCTCAAGGGCGTGCTTATGGCGCGCGGCACGCACGAGATTTCGGTCCTTATCGAGAAAATGGGGGGCGATCCGCGCTCCGCATACGGCCTTTGCCATCTCGGCGACTACGAGGCGACCGTGTTTTCAAAATACAGCCATAACCGTATGTTCGGCGAAAAATTCATACGCGGCGAAAAGTACGATTCGCTCGCCGAGGGCTATTACACCGCCGACGCCATGATGCGCCTGTCGAGAAAATACGACGTCGAGATCCCGATCTGCGCGACAGTATACGATATCCTCTATAACGGCGCCGATCCGAAAACGTGCCTCGGCGAGCTGTTCTCGCGCCGCATGAAGAACGAATTCTGACGCAAAAATCATCAAATCTGCCGAAAGGGGTTCCCCGACATTATAATGAAGCTCTACTTTTTCCGTCACGCCGATCCCGACTACTCCATCGATTCGCTCACTCCGAAAGGATGGCGCGAGGCGGAGCTTTTGGCGCCGCGCGTCGCCCGCATAAACGCGGACGAGCATATAAGCGAAATCTACTGCTCTCCGCTCGGCCGCGCGCAGGATACGGCGCGCGTCTGCCTCGAACCGCTCGGGAAAACTGTCGTCACAAAGGACTGGATGCCGGAATTTCCCGCGCTGATGCAGATGCCGGACGGCCATATGCGTATGCCGTGGGATCTCGTCCCGTCGTGGTGGACGGCGCATGACGATCTTTACGACAAGGACAACTGGTTCCGCGGTCCTACGATGTCGCGCGGCGGCAACGTGGAGGAATGGTATCTCCGCGTCGCGGACGGCATCGATTCGATCCTCGCCGAATACGGCTATCGCCGCGACGGCAACATATACCGCACCGACGCGGGACGCGGCGATACGCTTCTGTTCTTCTGCCATCTCGGCGTCATGTTCGTGATGCTGTCACACCTCGTCGGGATGCCGACGCCGGTGCTTTGGCAGAATTTCTTCGTCGCACCGTCGAGTGTGACGCTCGTTTCGACCGAGGAGATCGTCAAGGGTGAGGCCGTTTTCCGCGTCAAATATCTCGGCGATATCTCGCACCTTTACGCAGCGGGCGAACGCCCGTCGGATTCGGGATTTTTCGCCGAATATCGCTGACGTTATGCAATCGCCTAACGCACGTGCGCGTTCTTAGTCATCTGCATAATATTTACGGCAGATGTTTTACATCTGCCGTAAATCATTGAATTTGGGGCGGCGCGGGGCTTCGACAGCTTCTGTGATGCAGGAACGCACGGCGTAGAGATGAACACACTTGCCCTAAACCATCGGTGTTCGCGCTCGCGCGACTACTTCGTCGACGCATAAACGCGCAGCGCAGAGGCGAACACACTTGCCAATTAACTTATTTCAGGAAAGTTTTGAAGAGTTCTTAGAGGGACTTTTTCAAAAGTCCCTCTAAGCGGGGTGCGGGGCAGCGCCCCGTATATAAACAACTCATGAAGATTTATCGAACACAGTTTCCCGATATCGGCACGCCGTGCGTGCTTGCGCTCGGCACCTTCGACGGCGTGCATCTCGGCCACGCCGCCGTGATCGACCGCGCCGTTTCGGCGGCGCGATCGATGTCGGTACCGGCCGCGGTGTGGTGCTTTTCCGATCTGCCGCGCAATATGCTCGCGCCGGAGCCGCGCACGCCGCTGATCTGCACCGCTGACGATAAGCTGTCGCTCATCGCCGCGCGCGGAGTCGACGCGGCCGTATGCACCGACGACGCCGGCATACTGCGCCTCGAGGCGCGCGAATTCGTAAGCCGCCTGCTCGCCGCGCTCTCGCCGCTCCGCGTCGTCGTCGGATTCAACTACACGTTCGGCGCGCGCGCCGCCGGCAGCGCCGACACGCTTCGCGCCATGATCCCGTCCGTCGAAGTCGTACCGCCGGTCGAGATCGACGGCTCCGCCGTCAGCTCGACACGCATCCGCGAGCTTATATCGGGCGGCGGCGTTTCGGCGGCGTCCCGCCTGCTCGGACGCCCGTATTCGATCACATCGACGGGATCGCGCACGCAAATCCCCACCGTGCCGCCCAAATCCGGTCAATATCGCGTTCTCATCAGGGATAATCCCTCCACCGTCCCCCGTCCCGCCGTCGCCGCCGTGAACGGCGCAACGCTCGAATCGGACGCCCCCCTCGGCGCATCCGTCGAATTCATCTCGCGTCTGTGACGCGCGTCCCGCCTCAAGCATCGCAAAACAAAAACGGGTCCTCTGACCCGTTTTTGTTATTTGGTTGATATACGGGGTTCCACCCCGCACCCCGCTTAAGAAACTTTCCGCAAGCGGAAAGTTAGCAGATGCTACGCATCTGCCGTCTTAAGAATCCCAGCAAAACTTTCCTTACAAGAGTTAATTGGCGAGTGTGTTCATCTCTGCATCGCACGTTCGTGCAAGGGCGAAGTAGTCGCGCGAGCGCGAACACCGATTGGGTAGGGCTAATGTGTTCATCTCTGCATCGCGCGTTCATGCGTCAACGAAGCAGCCGCGAGCGCGAACACCGATGGGATAGGTCAAACGCATTCGCCTCTGCACATCACGCCAACGCGGCGCGCGTACCGCCGCCCTCGATACGGCGAATTTATTCCCCGTCATCCGGCGACCACGCCATCGTCGTCATCAGCGCCAGCTCCGCTCTGCTCGCGTCGAGCCTCGAATACTGCACGACCACAGGCTCGCTCGATTCGAGCAAAATCGCATACGGCGTATCGAACGGGATGGATTCGCCGCTCACGGAGCGGATCTTATCGAGTCTCACATGATGCGTTCTGCCCGCGCCGCAGACGGCGCGGAATCCTCTTTTCGGATCGCGGTCCTCAAACAGCAGCGTCATTTCGAGCGCCGCGTCCCGCGCGCCCGTATTGATCACGCACACCGCCTCGTGCGTCGTCTTGTCGTTTCTCGATTCGGAGCCGAGAAACGCGTCGGGGATGAGCCAGACCTTTTTTCCATACGGTTTCATTTTGATCCCTCCATGATCACATTTTTCGCCAGCGGTCCCATCTGTACCGCAGATTCATAAACAGTCGTTTGCATTCCGCGATAAGATCGCGATAGAAGAACAAAAGCACGTTTAAAAGCGAGAACAGTATCGCCGCGCGCGCGCCCCATCCGCTGAGGATGAATTCGACCGCGAGCAGTATCACGTCGAGCCACGCGAGCCATTTGATCTTTATCGGAATGAAAAAGAATAAATACAGCTGAAAATTCGGATAATAGAGCGCGAACGCCAAAAACAGCGACATATTTATATAGCTGTTCGTCGCGTATCCCGTTATAAGTCCCGAAATGAGCGCGCCCGCGATCCCCGCCAGATAATACAGATTGAAGTGGAACGCGCCCCATTCGCGTTCGAGCTGACTTCCCATCAGCCAATAAAGATACAGCGCGAAAATTATGAATATAACGCTCGATTGCGGCGGCAGGAAGATAAACGTGAAAAGACGCCATATCTGCCCGTCAGCGATCATATGTCTGTCGAACGCGAGCCACTCATAAAGCGACAGCTCGGGATTCGCCGATGAAACGGCGAAATCCGCCACGAACACGATCGCCATCGCGCCGATCATGATCGTCATGAGATTTTTTACGGCATATGGCGCGAGCTTATATTCGAGCCTGCGCAGCTTATTCCCCATCCGAGTCACCTCCAAATGTTATTGTAGCATATTTTTGCCATAAGTTCAATAGTTTATATACCGCCGCCCGTTTTCGTCAAAATGAAATTGACTGACGCGCGATTTTGCTGTATAATGATCTGTGCCGGACGGTGACTCATTATCCGGCAATCAGTCAGACGAGGTCGAATTTATGCAGCTTATAGATAAGGAAGATTACGAAGAACCGCGCTGTCCGCTGAACGTAGGACACACCGAGGAGCAATTTGTGATGCGAATTCCCGTTTCGCGCGTCATAGCGAAGCTTGACGAGCATCTGTCGCGCAACGATTTTGCGGCCGCCGAGCGCCATTTGAAATACTGGCGGGACGAGGCCAAGGCGGGACGCGATTCCCACGGCGTCATCACCGTCGACAACGAGCTGATAGGGCTTTACCGACGTCTCGGCAGGCGCGACGACGCATACGCGGCCGCCGACCGCGTGCTTCACGCTGTCGAATCGATGGACGGACGCGTCAGCGCCGCGACGTCGTACATCAATGTCGCGACCGCGTACAAGGCGTTCGGCGAAGCCGACCGCGCGCTTCCCTACTATCGCCGCGCAAAGGAGATATACGAATCTTCCCTTGACGCGGACGATCCGCGCATGGCGGCGCTTTGCAACAACATGGGGCTTTGTCTTGTCGATCTTTCGATGTTCTCGGAGGCCGACGAGCTTTACCGCCGCGCGCTTTCGATCGCGGCGGGAAAAAGCGACGGACGCATCGAATCCGCGATAACGTACATGAACATGGCGAACGCGGCGGAGGCCGAGCTTGGACTTGAAGCCGCCGAGGAGCGCATCTCGGAGTTTTTATCGCTCGCCGAGCAATGTCTCGAGGCCGACTCCTCCCGCACCGACGGATATTACGCATACGCGTGCGAGAAATCTGCGCCCACGTTCGGATACTACGGCTGGTTCGAGTATTCCGAGGAGCTGTCGGAAAGAGCGCGCAAAATATATGCGGGGAATTGAGCTTTCGCGCGAATACTACGAGCTTTACGGCGCGCCGATGATACATTCGCGTTTTCCCGAGCTTGAAGGCGTGCTTGCCGTGGGGCTGTGCGGCGTGGGGTCCGAATGCTTCGGCTTTGACGACGACGTATCGCGCGATCACGATTTTGATCCCGGCTTCTGCATTTTCGTCCCCGACGGCGTCGATCGCGCGGACGTATTCAAGCTCGAACGCGCGTATTCGTCGCTTCCGCGCGAATTCCGCGGACTCTCGCGCGCCATGATCGCGCCCGCCGGCGGCAGTCGGCGCGGCGTTATTATGCAGTCCGACTTTTTCATGTCGCGGACGGGACACGCCGACGGCGTCATGACGGCGCGGGAATGGCTCCGCGTGCCGGAGCATTATATCGCCGAGGCCGTCAACGGCGTCGTCTTCCGCGACGACGCCGGCGTTTTCACCAAGCGTCGGCTTTATCTGCAAAACGTCCCCGACGACGTGACAAAAAAGCGGCTCGCAGGGCATCTGCTTTTGATGTCGCAGTCGGGAGAATACAATTATCCGCGTCAGATCGCGCGCGGCGAGACTGCGTCGGCGCAGCTTGCCGCGATCGAATTCGTGCGTCACGCCTCCGGCGTATGCTTCTGCGCCTCGCGCGTGCCGATGCCGTTTTACAAATGGGCGCCGCGCGCGTTTTCGCTCCTTCCCGAGCCGTTCTCGTCGCTCTACGACACGCTCGAATTTCTCATTTCGAGTGACAATGATCCGAAGACCGCGAAGCTCAAATCCGAGCTGATCGCCGACGTGTGCGTCCGCATTCTCGGCGAGCTGCGCGCGCTCGATTTCACCCGCGCCGACAGCGTCCAGCGCGCCGCGTTTGAGTGCAACGACAGCGTCCGCGACGCCGATATCCGCAGTCTCGATATCCTTTACGGGGTGGATTGAGGTAATTTGGGGTTTCACCCCAAACCCCACTTAAGGAACTTCTTATAAGAAGTTCCTTAAGAATCTTCAAGAATTTTTATGACAAGGGTTATAGGGCAAGTGTGTTCGCCTCTGCGACGCGCGTTCGTGCAAGGGCGAAGTAGTCGCGCGGGCGCGAACACCGCTTTTTTGGGGTTTCACCCCAAACCACACTTAAGGAACTTCTTATAAGAAGTTCCTTAAGAATCTTCAAGAATTTTTATGACAAGGGTTATATGGCAAGTGTGCTTGCCTCTGCGACGCGCGTTCGTGCGTCGGCGAAGTAGTCGCGCGAGCGCGAACACCGCATTTTGGGGTTTTGCCCCAAACCTCACTTAAGGAATTTTAATGACAAGGATAAGGGACAAATTTATTCGCCTATTCCCTGCGCATCGCGATGATGCGCAGTTTTTTTCGGCGTCATTATTCTCCAGCATCCGCGCATATTACTCAAATTTATTATGCATATTTCACAATTATTGATTTGTCAACAAAATCCCCTTGCACGGCATAGGGAAATATGATACAATACGCAGAAGTGAAGGGCAAGATAAGGAGAACTGCATTATGAAAATATCGATCGTTACGGACAGCAACAGCGGCATCACGCAGGCGAAGGGCGAAGAATACGGCGTGCGTGTGCTGCCGATGCCGTTCTACATCAACGGCGAGCTTTTCTACGAGGACATATCGCTGACGCAGGATGAATTCTACAAGCGTCTTGACGAGGACGCCGACATATCGACGTCGCAGCCGTCGCCGGGTTCCGTCACCGATATGTGGGACGAGGAGCTGAAAAAGTCCGACAAGGTCATCCACATCCCCATGTCGTCGGGACTTTCAAGCTCATGCGAATCGGCCGAGATGCTGGCTCGCGCTTATGACGGGCGCGTCCTCGTCGTCGACAATCAGCGCATATCGGTGACGCAGCGTCAGGCCGTTCTTGACGCGAAGATGATGGCAGATCGCGGGATGGACGCGGAGGACATCGTCCGCACGCTCATGAACGAAGCGCTCGAATCGTCCATTTACATCACCGTCGACACGCTCAAATACTTAAAGAAGGGCGGCCGCGTCACGGCGGCAGGAGCCGCGATCGGGTCCGTTCTCGGCATCAAGCCCGTGCTTCAGATACAGGGACAGAAGCTCGACGCATTCGCGAAGGTACGCGGGATGAAATCGGCGCGCATCGTCATGCTCGACGCGATGGAGAACGACATCAAAGGCCGCTTTGCGGCCGCCCGAGTCCATCTTTCGGCCGCGTACACCTGCTCCGCAGACGAGGCGGAGGCTTGGCGCGCTCAGATCGCGGAGAGATTCCCCGGGTACGACATAAATATGGACCCGCTGTCGCTGTCCGTTTCATGCCATATCGGGCGCGGAGCGCTCGCGATCGCGTGCAGCAGAGTCATCGAATTCTGACGGATCCTTGAGCAAAATGAAGACATATAACGGATCGATCGCAATTGCGACCGACAGCAACAGCGGCATAACGCAGTCGGAGGCGGAATCGCTCGGCGTCTACGTCTTGCCGATGCCGTTCTGCATCGACGGGAAAATGCATTTGGAGGGCGTCGATCTTTCGCGCGGCGAGCTGTTCGCAGCGCTCGACGCGGACGCCGACGTTTCGACGTCGCAGCCGTCGCCGGCGTCGATCACCGAGCTTTGGGATCGCGCTCTGCGCGATTTTGAGCGCGTGATCTATATGCCGATGTCGTCCGGTCTGTCCGGCTCATGCGCCGTCGCGGAGGCGCTCGCCGCCGATTACGGCGGACGCGTGATCGTCGTCGACAACAAGCGCATATCGGTGCCGCTGAGATTCGCCGTCGAGGACGCGATATCGATGGCGAACTGCGGGATGGACGCCGACGCGATCGCGGACGTACTGCGCCGCGAGGCGCTTGAGTCGTCCGTCTACATCACCGTCGACACGCTGAAATTTCTGAAAAAGGGCGGCCGCATCACGGCGGCCGGAGCCGCGCTCGGCACCGTACTCGGCATCAAGCCGGTTTTTATGATCGCGGGCGGAAAGCTCGACGCATATGCCAAGGTGCGCGGATTGAAGCCGGCGAAAAAGACTATGCTCGAGGCGCTCGCCGCCGATCTTTCCGGCCGATTTGCCGGCTGCCGGATGCGTATTGCCGCCGCCTATACCTGCACGGACGAGGAAGCCGCCGAATGGAAGCACGAGATCGAGGAATACTTCCCCGGGCATACTGTCATAGCGGACCCGCTGGCGCTGTCGGTGGCGTGTCATACGGGACGC
Organism: uncultured Clostridia bacterium; assembly: GCA_947630015.1. Classification (GTDB taxonomy): domain Bacteria; phylum Bacillota; class Clostridia; order Oscillospirales; family CAG-272; genus DTU064. The sequence continues at coordinate 2,774 of CANRFY010000018.1, read as the reverse complement.
GGCGCAATCGGGATCGGATGCGCCCGCGAGCCGGAGCTGTAGAAAATAAAACGGAGCGCGCCGTCGCCGGCACGCTCCGTTTTCGTTTATTTTAGTGCGGCGTGAGCTGTCCCCGCGCCTGCCTTTTTGCGGCCGATCGGCTCCCGACCGCGTCAATGCGCTTTTTCGTTCATGACATTTTCGCGCCCCGCGCGGATTAACAGACAGCGCTTTCCCGCAAGCGGAACCATCCTAATCCCCGACCGACGCGGCTTTTATCGATCGCGCGGCGTCGAGAAGCGCGCCGCTTTCGTTTTCGAGCTTTTCCTCCACGACGAGTCCGAGCAGCCGTTCGAGCATTTCCCCGACCGCCTCGCCCTCCGGCACGCCGAGCGCGATCAGATCGCGTCCCGAGATCGCGAGCTGACGCGGCGTCACGCATTCGCCGCATTCGCGCATCGCACACAGCAGCGATATCGCGCCGTCCGCATCCCCGCCCGCGATCGCGCCGTAATAGGCGCGCAGCCTGACGGCGCGGATCACGTCGTCATATCCCGCGTGGCGCAGCGCGCGCCGCAGCGATATCGGATCGAGTCCGATCCCGTCCTTTGCGAGCGAAAGCGCGCGCCCGACGCCGTCGAGAAGTTTCCCGTCCGGCTTCAATCTTACAAGCGCGCATACGGCGTCCTCCCCGCCGAGGACGACCGCCAGCCGCAGAACCTCGTCCGCCTCCGTATCCCGTATGCCGCGAACGCGTCCCGTGTAGCCGTCGTCCGCCGCCTCCGGCATGATCTCGCCGATCAGATCGCCGTATTCGGTCAAAATGCGGCACGCGTTTTCTCCGACGACGAGGCGGCGCAGCTCGGACAGTATCCGCTCCGCGGATATGTCGGCAAGCAGACGCCTGTTTTTGTGTATCGATTCCGACGTCGCCATATCGATGTCGAATCCGAGGCACGACGCGAATCTGACGGCGCGCATAATGCGCAGCCCGTCCTCGGAAAATCTCGTGTCCGGATCGCCCACGCACCGTATCACCCGCCGGCACAGATCGCCGCGCCCGTCAAACGGATCGCGCAGTCCGCGCCGCGGACTGTACGCCATCGCGTTCACGGTGAAATCGCGCCGCGACAAATCGTCGTCGATGTCGCGCGAAAACGTGACGTTCGACGGATGACGCCTGTCGAGATATTCGCCGTCGGTGCGGTATGTTGTGATCTCGAGCGGCTCGCCGTCGATTAGAACGGTCACGGTGCCGTGCTTTATGCCCGTCTCGATGAGACGGAAGCCGCAAAACGCTGCCTCGATCTCATCCGGCGTCGCCGACGTCGTTATGTCGTAATCGTGCGGCACAACGCCGCGGCAGAGATCGCGCACGCATCCGCCGACGGCGTATGCCTCGTATCCCGCCGCTTCGAGCGTGTCGAGCGCAAGCGTCACCGTATCCGGCAATCGAAACATACCGGCGTCCTCCTGTAGAAAAAAGTAGTAAAAGTTCTTGAAAGAAAGGGGATATCTCGCCGCTGGCGCGTCGAGCTATTACACATTTTCGCTCCGCGAAAAGTGTGACGACTCCGAGCAAAGCAAGCAGATGTTGTCTTCCTAAAGCGGACTAAATCGTGTTTATCTTAAGTCCGCCCCGAGGATACTGTTTTCGTTTATCCTCAAAAACTAAAATGTAATAAAAGTTCTTGAAAAGATGGGAGGTGTGGAGGGAAGGAAAACTTCTTTCAAGAAGTTTTCCTTCCCTCCACATTTAAACTAACCTCACCCTAAATACCGGCACGCGGCGAGGGCGGCGGCGGCGCCGTCCGCGACCGCGGTCGCGATCTGGCGCACCGCCTTCGTGCGGCAGTCGCCGGCGACGAAGACGCCCGGCGTCTCGCAGACGCACGATTCGTCGGAGAGGATGTAGCCGCCGTCGTCGAGCGACGTCAGCGACTCAAACGGCGCGTTTTTGGGCGCAAGTCCGATCGCGACGAACGCGCCGTCGCAATCGATATCCTCGCGCGCACCCGTGTCGGCGCGCTCGATCACAAGTCCGCCGAACGAGCCGTCGGCGGCCGTTTTCACCTCCGCCACAGTGACGGAGCAGATCACGTCGATGTTGCCGCGCGCCGCGACAGCGTCGCGAAGCGCCTGCTCGCCCGTCAGCGTCGGCAGATTCTGCAAAATCGTGACGCGTGCGCATACATTCGACAGCATCAGCGCCTCCTGCAGCGCCGAGTTGCCGCCGCCCACGACGGCGACATTCCGTCCGCGATAAAACGCGCCGTCGCACACGGCGCAGAACGATATCCCGTCGCCGATGTGGGCGTCCTCGCCGGGTACGCCGAGATGGCGATGCTCCGCGCCCGACGCGATTATGACGGCTCTCGCCTCGTAAACGGCGCCGCTCTCGCACTCGACGCGCTTATTAAAGTCCGGCGCATCGCCTTCCGCGACGCGCGTCACTTCCTCGACCTCGATCTCGACGCCGAGATCGAGCGCCTGACCCACCATCCTGTCCGCGATCTCGACGCCCGATACGGACGGTATGCCCGGGTAATTGTCGATCTGCGGCGAATACGTCATCTGGCCGCCGAACGCGCCCTTCTCCAGTATCAGCACGGATTTCTCCGCCCGCCGCGCGTATATCCCCGCAGTCAGCCCCGCCGGCCCCGCGCCGATTATTATTATATCTGTCATAAGTTTTTGAGGGAGAAGGAAACTTTTTATCTCAGATTGTCAAGTGAAGTGCAACGATTTGTTGAAAAAAACTTCCTCAGGAGATTTCCAGCCTAAACATTTACGAG
>CANRFY010000017.1 GCA_947630015.1 uncultured Clostridia bacterium | reverse complement strand
CTTGCGGAATATTGTCAACGGTCCCGCATCAACCGCTTTAAGATCGTCACGTCGGCGGGGCAAAATTCATACTGCGGAATCTCCTCGGGCGAGATCCAACGGATCTCCTCGTGTTCCAGCTTTTGCGGTTCCCCCTGTGCGATTTTGCACTCGAACAGCGTGAGCCGCACCGTTAGGTCGGGATAGTCGTGTATTACTTGCATATACTCCCGTTGCGGGGCGACCGTTATGCCGAGTTCCTCGCGGCACTCCCGCACAAGCGCTTCTTCCTTTGTCTCCCCGCGCTCCACCTTTCCGCCGACGAACTCCCACAAAAGGGCGCGGGCCTTGTTTCTCGGGCGCTGGCAGATGAGGAACTTCCCCTCACGCCGAATGAGCGCCGCCACGACCTCTGCCGACGGTTTCATTCCGCCTCCTTTACGGAGAGCGTAAAACTTGCTTCCGCCTGCTCGCCGTTCTCCTCCGCACGGAGGACTACACGGAAGTCTCCCGCCGCGGAAAAGGTAAGGGTCCCGCGGAGCGTGCCGTTTTCCGCCGTAAATTGGATCGTCTGTTGGGAGATCCATAGGGAATTTGCCGCAGGTTCGCGCGTTCCGTCTTTTTCTATAAAGAGGGTGAACTCCGCCGCGTCCGTGCCGTCGTATTCCCCCGTAAAGGAAACGCCGACGCCCACCTCTATGCGCTCCTCATCGGCTTTCACCGTTAAAACGGGCAACTTATGCCACTGCGCCGTGAGAAGAATATCCCGTGAAAAGACCGTAAGATCGTTTGCCTGTCCGCCGTTTACGCCGTCGCCGTAAAACCATCCGAGAAAGCGGTATCCCTCCCGCACGGGGATGGGCAGGGCGAGCGCGTCCCCCTTGTTTACCGAGGTTTCCCGCACATACCCCGAGGGCAATTCGCCCCCGTTGGGGTCGAAGGTGATCTTGACCTTTTGATCGGCGGACGTGGTATGCAAATTTCCGCGGATCACCCAACCGTCCTGCGTTTTCTCGTATACGGAACCCGAGCCGAAGTCGAGATAATAGTCCCCCGGCGCGCCGACGGAAATATCAGGGATGCCCGTTCCGCTGTGCCAGGCAGAACCGCTCTGCGGAGCGCAAACGGAGGACGGCCTGCAACAGGAAAAGATCAAACAGGAAAGCGCAAAAAGAACGATCAACGAAATACGGAAAATCTTCTTCATCGGTAAACCCCCGTAACATTTATAACACACCCGACAAAAATTGGCAAGTTATTTATCAAAACTTTCATCGAAAAAACGGCGAAAAAATACCGCGCGGAAAAAATTTCGGAAAATATACGAAAAACGCTTGATAAATTCCGCGCGGTTTGCTAAAATATAAAACTGTAAACAGATTGGGGTGTCGCCAAGCGGTAAGGCAACGGACTCTGACTCCGTCATTCGTTGGTTCGAATCCAGCTACCCCAGCCATACGCACGAAATCCGAACCAAATCATCGTAACGGACAAGTTCGTTGCCATGATTGTATGGATTCCGTCAAAAAAGAGCGGTTGACCCGCTCTTTTTTCTATTTTTCGCTTATTTATTCAAACTGTACTTGCAATCTTTTACGGGGAAGATGCAATTTCGCCCTGTTCTTCTGACATTTCTTCTTCCGCGCCAAACATCCCCTCATAGAGCTTTCTCAAAATCTCGTCCGATTTCTCGGAGCGCTCATTCTGCTGCTCGATCATGTCGGTGAGCTTTTCGATTGCGCTCTCCATTTTCTCGCTTTCTTCCTGATCTTTTTCGGGCGCTTTTTCCTGTTCTCCCGTGGACGACTTCTTTGTCGTGATTATATCTTTAAGTTTGAGCAGAACTTTCCCCGCATAGTATGTAAACCCCGCGAGGAGGACGAAGTAGACCCCCGTTGCAAGGTTGACGGTCTGCCCTTCCAACTCGACCACGACGAGATCGGGATTGAGCCATCCCGCGAAATAGACCGCGACGAACGCGCCTATTACGATTGCGCCCTTGATGAGACCGTTGACGAACGTCTTTGTGTCCCATTCCCGCGCGACCGCCGCACGGATAGACCCGATGGCGATGTTGGCGACGATAAGGAGAAGAAGCCCGCCGCCGAGCCGAAGAATACTCAACATTTCGCGCCCTCCCTTTCCTTCTCGCTTGCGGATTCCGGCAGCGCCATTATGTCGTTGAACAGTTTCGTGATGACACCGTTGCCGCCGAGATTATGATAGGCTTCATAGCTGCGCCGAGCCGCTTCCTTCGCGTAGATCGGGCAATACCCTCTCTCCGTGTACTTATCATGATATTCGATAAGCTGATTCCGAAGGAGGCTCTGCACACCTTCCTCCATCGCCTTTTCGCGTTTGATAACGCCTTTGAATTTTGTACTCACGAACGCCAATGCGCCCCCCAATATTGAGGATACCACACACGACACTATTGCCGTGATGATTGCGCCCGTGACATTCATTCCTCGATAACCTCCTTCCACCCGAACACGCCGGGTTCCCATACATTCGCATCGTACTCGGAGACCCATTTTTGCTCGTTGTGAGAAACCTTGTCCCCCTTCGCATAGGCATCGTGAGCGCCGATAGGTTTAGACCATTCGGGGTATTCCACTGTAGGATCCCCGATGCGCACCCACAGGCTCACGGACACGTCGGGCGACCAATCCGCTTGGGAAATATGCCCGCTGATGCACCGATACAGCGCGTCCCCATACTTCCGAATGTTCCCGACCTCGTATTTGACGGGGTACGCCCATTCCGAAAACGAATTGAGATGTTCCGTAGCCGTCACATCGTCGATATTCCCCGCCTCCGCCATAACGACGAAAGCAATGTCGGAAATGACCTGCTGTTCCTCCACGGCTTTGTTTTGCTCTGCAATCGCCCGCGCTGCATCCGTCTCGACGAGGAGAACCGTGTCCGCCCCCTCGATCTCGGAATGTCCGAAAAGATTATAGGGGTCGCCGTTGACGGCAACGCCGCAAGCGTCCTCTTTCGTCGTCTGCACAAACGCGCTCTGCGTCCCACGCTTGATATAGCGCGGCTCCTCGATCAATCCGATCTCCTTGCTTCTTTCGATTGATATAACCCGATACATTATTTCGCCTCCTTGATTGTATTCAAAATATATTGCAGGTCGGAAATCTCCGCGTTGTAGAAATCATGATTCCATATCCAATCGTCCTCGATCTCCACCCGCTTGAACTTTTTGAGCGCGGGGTCTCCATCAATGCGCATCCATGCCCGCTCGCGGAATTTTTCATATTCCTGCGCCTTTGCGATCTGTTTTCTTGTTGCTCCCTCACCAATGTCAATCGGGTGCAGCACCGTGAGAATTTCCTGTGTGAGATGCCCGCGCTCGATTCCCTTCCCGTCATCATTGCGAGCAAAGAATTGATGCGCTTTTTCGCTCGTGCAAATGACAAGCGGCTTGTCCTTTGCATATATGATTTCCCCGCGCAGCTCGCACACGGTCCCAAACGGGAGATTCACGACCCCGCACAATGTATTTCCGCGCAAACGTCTATGAACGATATATTCCATTCAGGCAACCTCCTTGAAATTTTCCTTGTCCTCCGCAGAGAACCCAAATAAGGCGTAAAACATCCGTCGCAGCCGCAGAACCCTCCCGTGATCGTTGTACTTGTCGAAGTACGCAAACGTGGGTTGCACGGCTTGTCGCAAGTCTTCAAGAGACATCTCGCCGCTTTCCACCTGCCCGTGGAAATATTTGAACTTTCTCCGCGCCCTTTTTACGCTGTCCCTGTTTCCGTTCACAATCACGCGCCCCGTTTCTGTAAGCGTATATTTCGCTTTGCAGTATTTGAACGGTTTTGTCAACGGGCGAATCTGCGTTTTCTTCTGACTGACTGTCAAACCGATTGACCGCGCTTTCTCCGTGATTTTGGCGAGAATATCAAACGGATCCCTGTCGGGAGGGACAATGACATAGTAGTCATCCATATAGTGTCCCGCGTGTTTCATGGAGAGTTGGCATTTAATGAAGTTATCCACGGGAGACGGCAATGATACCATCTCCATCTGACTGACCTCAACCCCAAGCGGAAGTCCATATCCGCCGGGAATAGAAGCAACGATTTTGTCCGCAAGTTCTCTGATATTCGGGTGCCGCAGTATGCGCAAATGCCGAGCATAGACGGAGGAGTGCGGCACGGACGGAAAAAATTTCGTGAAATCCAATAGCAAAACAAACCCGTCCCGACCGTATATCCGAAAATGCTGCCGTAGATCCTTGCATAACTGATTCCGAGAAAACTGAAATCCTTTCCCCGGAATAGATGCCCCGTTGTTATAGATCATATCGGGCGCATACAGGGGCAGGAGCGCACGGCGCGTAAGCACCTTGTGAACCTGCCTATCCCGTATGGTTGGAGCGCTGATCGGGCGCTCCTTCCCGCGTTCACGACGTATGAAACAGAAATATTTGTCCGGTTTCCACGTCTTTAAGAACAGCCGCTTTCGCGTTTTGGCAGTCTGCGAAAAAAGATGGAGTTCAAAGCGCTGTGTGCTGTTTTTCCACCTCACGCCGTTGCAGCACTTCTTCCCCGCGCGGAACATTTCATGGTATGAAAAAACCCGACCCAAGCCCCCGACCGCTCTACTGCGATCTTGCTTGCGTTGTTCCCGCATTGCCTTTCTTCTTTGATACCTGCGCTCGTGCCGTTCTGTTGAGTTCATAGCTATTCGCCCATCGCACGGTTGAATATCGTGTGCAGTAAACCGCATGACGGAACACATGAAACGGGGATAGCACTTTCTCCCCGCCATGCAAGGAGCGTCCGTGTGCCGTCGTCAATGGGCAGTTTTGGATACAATCCGGGAAGCGCCTCTCCTTTCGCTGAAGTCTGATTCACCATAAGCTACTACTTGTGACCATCCCCTTTCGGGGAGCGAAATCCGCCGCGAGACCATTGGAATAATTTGCATTGTTATTGTTCGCAGACCCGCTCGTATTGACATTGCAGAAATTGTTGTTATTGTTGTAATACGGAGACCGGAGCCACCACCACGCAGCCGAGCGGCACAGAAACAGAGACGCACCCAAATTTTATTTCTTCGACTGAAGAATACCCGTCAAAAGGGCGTTTTCCTTGTCGATGAGATCGCCGAGAGATTGAGCCATTTTATCAAGCCGCCGAATTGCCTCCGGTTCCTCAACGGGTTTCCCCGATGGTTTTTCAAAGCACCCTTGCGGGTTCAGCACCATGATAGAATAGCAATGCGACAACTTCACATCAAGCGCCATCAGAGAGGCGCGAGCTTCAAGCAAGTGTTCTCGTCGCAAACGCTTTTCCAATTCATCCGTTGGCATTATGCTGTTCGCTTTTTCGGCTCTTTCCACAACCTCCGACGCGAGATGGGCAACGTCCGCCGCGAGGAGCCGGGAGTACCGGGCAGACAATCGCGTTAAAAACGCGATTGTCTGCGTGTAGATTTCGTTAGCCGTATTGACGAACTCCGCCTTGCTTTCTTTACGCTTCGATTTCAATACCGACATTTTTGCAGAACACCTCTTTATTTTTCCGCCATGCTTTCGCATGGCGAGATTTCAAAAGATTGAGAGATTAGACAACGAAAGCCGCCGCGAGACCACCGGAATAACGAGCATTGCCATTGCTCGCAGACCCGCTCGTATCGACATAGCAGAAAAAGCCGTTATAGCCGTAATACGGAGACCGGAGCCACCACCACGCAGCCGAGGACGTGGAATTGTGCTTGTATTTGATCTTCGGGTTCCCGTTCTCAAAATAGGCGTACTGCTTCTGATAGTTCTGCTCATAGGAGTTCGCATAGGACCTTGCACCAAAGACCTCAAATTCAGCGAGGAGGAACAGATAGTCGGTCGTCGCCGTTACATTCCCGACGACATTCGTCCCGCCCGCGACGTTATCCGTGTACTTTGTCACGGGCTTCATGACGGCGCGGAGTTCTTCTTCCAAAGCCGCCATAAGCGTATTTTGGACGGGCTTCGTCGCACAGGTCGCTGTAGGATTGCTCCCCGTCGCCCCCGACTTTTTCGCGGAGCCATAATCACTCGGCGCAACGTCTGTGCTGCCGAGAACGTCGTAGCGAATATCGGATGCAGCCCACCCGCCGTAGTTATAATAGTTCCAATGGTTTATGTTGAAATACTTTTCGCCATTAGTATAACTCGAATTATATCCGCTGTCAACCAAACATACGTCAACGCCTCCCGACTTGGACGTTTTGAACCCGCCGAAGGTGATACCTTCTCCCTCAAGTTCGGAGTTGTGATTGAAGCCGAGAATGGGGACATAGTAGGTCGCATCGACTGCCAACGTCCCAACGGTTCCATTGACCTTTACTGCCTTGACATCGCCAACAGACCAAATGGAATCTCCTATATTCCTCTTTGACGCTTCCTGAATTTGCGCCCAAGTATTGTCGTCAAGTGTAGACGACAACACGAAAACGGACACGGGAACCTCGCACGTCGCCGCTTGATAATCGTTATCTTCCGCGACGCTCACGATGATGCTTGTGCTTCCTGTTTTAAGCGCTCTGACGGTGATTTTTTCGCCGTCCACCGTTACGGATGCAGCTTGATCGCCGTTGATTCTTGCCGTAATTTCGCCAACGCCGAGCCTCGTTACGGTCGCCGTGATTTCCGTCCCCGCCGCCCCGACAATATTGATGCTCTGCGGGCTGACAGACACGGATCCGCGAGACTTGATTCCGAGAGAGGTCCGAAGATTTTTGACCGTTATCTTCTTCCCTGCGCCATCGCTCTGATCGTTGAAGATCATCGTGTCGTCGTCGGCAAGCGTCGTTTCTGCGGTTAAGGGATCGGCGAGATTATGTACTGCGGCGGCGGCGGTTCCTGCACCCGTACCGCCCTTTGCGATGGGGATGATAACGTCTTCGAGGAAGTTTACAGGATCGGGATTTTCTTTCTGCCCGTCATTCGTCCATGAAATCGTCCCGTCGGTCGTGACGTGCGGCGTGAAAGTAGTCCCGTCCGCGCCCTTCTCTCCGTCCTTTCCTGCGGGACCGACACCGCCATCTTGTCCCGGACGACCCTGCGGACCCATGATATTGACGGGGGACGGATTTTCTTTCTGCCCGTCATTCGTCCATGACAAAATACCCTCGTCGCTCACGGAAGGTGTAAACGTCGTTCCGTCTTTCCCGTTCTCGCCGGGAGTTCCGGGAGCGCCATCACGACCATCTTCGCCGTTTTTCCCATCTGCACCCTTTATCGTTACGGGAGGAGGGTTGGGGAGACTACCGTCATTCTCCCAAGTGAGAACGCCATCCTCGCTGACAGACGGGGTGAAGGTCGTTCCGTTTTTCCCGTCCTGACCCGCAGCGCCATCCTTGCCCGCAGCACCGTCTTTCCCCGCCGCTCCGGGCGCTCCATCCTTCCCATCCGCCCCGACGATAACGCCGAGATCATCCTGCGTTTCGTCGGAGTAATGGAGTACGAGTTTCTTTTCGTCGTTGATCTCTGCGGAAACGATGCCGCGCCCGTCCTTGCCGTTCGCGCCACTTTCACCCGGCAGACCGGGCGCACCGTCTGCACCGTCTTTCCCTTTGATGTTCACGGTGGGCGGGTTCTGTTCTTCACCGTCGTTCGTCCACGAGAGATCGCCGTTCTCATCAACATGAGGAGTAAACGTAACGCCATTTGCTCCATCTTTGCCCGGCGCTCCGTCGGATCCGTCGCGTCCATTTGTTCCGTCCTTGCCCTTTACTGTGCCGACATTCTTTTCTGTGTCATTCGTATAGTGGACGATAAGTTCCCCCGCGTCATTGATCTCCACGATCTCAATGCCAACGCCATCCGCGCCCTTCGCGTTTCCTGCGTCGATCTCGCTCTCGTCGGAGAGTTTGACGACGAGATTTCCTTCTTCGTTGATCGTTGCATCCGTGATCCATACGCCGTCCTCGCCGTGTTCGCCTTGAGCGTGAACGCCCGTATTATAATCTCCGAGATACCAATAGCCGTCCTCGCCGATGCGCGGCATATTCTTCTTCCGCGCTTCCTCTGCCGCCTTGCGTTCTTCTTCCGCTGCAATACGCTCGTTTTCGTTGGCTTGGCGAACCGTTTCTGCGGCGTTTCGGTCGGTCTCCGCCCCGTTACGGGCAGCCTCGTTCTTCTGCCGGGCAGCTTCATTTTCGTTGCGGACATCTTCGCTCGCCGCCCGATCAACTTCCGCAGCCTTTCTCTTGCTTTCGTCAAGGAGCCGCTGTTCTTCGCTCCCGCTGCGCGTTGCTTCCGCCGCCTTGCGCTGTTCCTCGTTGGATGCGCGGTCGCTTTCCGCTTCTTTTCTTGCGGTTTCGGAAGACTTCCTGTCGGTTTCGGCGCTGTTCCGTTCTTCTTCCGCGAGAGCGCGGCTTTGCTCGGCGGCATCTCTTTCGGATTCCGCTGTTTTGCGCTTTTCCTCATCGGACAGGCGGTTCTGTTCCGCAGAATCCCGCTCTCCTTCCGCTTCCTCGCGGGCTGCCTCATTCCCTTCTCTGACGGTTTCAGCACCCGCCCTTTTCTCCTCCGCTTCCTCACGTTCCTGCTCGGAAGACACGCGGGTCTCCTCGTTCTGCTCGCGCTTTTCTTCGGCGCTCGCACGTCCGCTCTCTGCGGAGGCGCGTTGTTCCTCCTCCTGCTCCCGCTTTTCTTCAGAGGAGACGCGCTCGCTCTCCGCTTCGGAACGAGCTTTTTCGTCCTCTCCGCGCTGCGCTTCGGCATTTTGGCGCCCGGTCTCCTTCTCGTCCCGAACGTCTTCGGCGGCAGCGCGTTTTTCTTCCTCCTCCACGCGACCGCTTTCCGCAGACGCTCTCTCGGTCTCCGCCTGATTGCGAAGGGTCTCATTGTTCTCGCGGGTTTTTTCGCTCTCGGCGCGGGCTTCCTCGCTTGTAGTGCGGGCGCTCTCATTCTGCACACGCTCGTCCTCTGCTTTTGCCCTCTCGTCCTCGGATTGCTTGCGCTGCTCTTCGCCCTCACCCCGAAGGTTTTCAGCCTCTACACGCTTATTTTCGGCGCTATCGCGGCTTTTCTCTGCCTCGTCTCGCTTTTCTTCTGCAGCAGCCCTATCTTCTTCCGATTTTTCGCGGCTTTCCTCGTTTGAAAGTCTTTCCTGCTCTTTCTCCTCGCGGACGGTTTCGTTCTGTTCGCGCTCATCCTCTGCGGTTGCTCTGTCGTTCTCCGCAGCGACACGCTGATCTTCGTTTTCTCCGCGCTCGATCTCTCCCTCGATGCGTTCTTCTTCGGATTTCTGACGCTTTTCCTCGTTTTCCTGACGGACACTCTCATTTTCCTCATAGGATGCGTTCTTCTCCGCGCGTTCTTTTTCCGCAGCGACCCTTTCGGTCTCTGCGGCATCCCGCCCTTTCTCGGCTTCGACGCGCTCTTTTTCGGCGGCATCCCTCGTCTCCTCCGCCTCTGTGATCTCGTTTTTGAGTTCCGTCACGGTTTCAATGAGTTCGCCGAGAGCGTCATATCCCTCGTCTTTTTCAATGTCCTCATTTGAACATCCCGCTTCTTCGATAAAAACGACAGCAGAAAACGAGCGCAGAAGTTTCAAAGTCGGTTCTTCCTCCGCATGATCTTCGTCCGGCTCCTTCTGTCCCCATATCATGAGGTCGATTTTTACATTGTCGTTTGCCCTTTCCGTGGCAAAAGACGGGAGAGGAAGTGTAAACGTCCCGTCCCCGTTATATTCCCCGAAGAAGGTTTTCGATTGCTTGTCCGACCGGCGGACACCAATGCCGACCTTATAGACATTTCCGATCTCCCCTGCGGAAAGCGTCTTGCTCCCGCTCGACAAGCGAACAAGGAAATAGCGGGAGTTATAATCTCCCTGCTTTGCGTAGAGCGGAGACAGCGTATAGGGCTTGTCTATGGGCAACGTCAATTCCTTGATATATTCCATGATTTATTCCTCCACGATAAAATCTTTGAGCGCTGCAATGTCCGAAACGGAAAGTTTCACCGCCCCAAGTTCTTCAAGCGAAAACTTTATGTCCGGGATTTCAACGTCTACATTTTCAAGATCGCGCATTTCAGAGAAAAATCCATCTCGCTTGTCTTCCGTCACCTTGAAATTTCCATTTTCAAGTTTTGCTCCATACTTCTCCGCGATTCCTGCGATTCGCTCGCGGTAGAATCCAACAGCATTTCTGTTGATGTTGGAAACAAGCTGAAAAATTTTATACGAAACACGAACATCCATAGGGTCTCTGGAATGATTATCAAAGACCGATTTTGCTCTTAAAACCTCTGCAAGTTTCACTTTTTTCACCTCTTATTCCGCTATTATGAAAAGATTAAACCCACCTGCGGATTTTCCCTCATCCACGCCAATTTCAATCTCATTTTCAGTAGAAAATTTGGGATTATATCGTATAACAAATACTGCTCCATAATTGTTCCAACTTAATGACGTGTCATAGCTCGTTGTTATTGATGTAACGGACAACCCGCGAATACGCTCGCAGTATGCTCTTAAATCAACGTGCGCCCATTTGTCGTTTTCAAGCTCTGCCTCGCAAGTGACCGTTATGAACTTGATTTTCCCACAATCCACCACCGAGATTCGAGCTTCAGCCGCTGTTCCCCCGCTTTCGCTTGCACTTCTCGCGGTGTCGCAGTTTATTATTACAGCTGTATTTGAATCATAGGTTTTTATCGTTGGAGCGGCAACGGCTACCCCGTTTGCATAAAGATTTGTGGCATCAAGCGATTTGAAATATCCGTATTTCCATCTCTTTGAGTTGCTGCCAAAATTATACGCATCATCCTCCCACGGCGCGGTGTCCCCGGCAATGGCAACATATTGATTGATCGGGTCAACCGTTATTGTTTCAAGCGTGTCGGATCCCGATTCGGTAAAGAACATAAAAGCCGGTCCGTCATGGTACGATATATTCCCCGTTGTTGAAGTTGCACCCCTTTTTACGGTTATCGTGAAGGTATATGACGAACCGCCAAAAGCAGTTGCGGTAATGGAAAATTTCGTATCGCTCAACATCCCCGTAAATCTCGGGTCAGCTGATGTGACTGTAATCGACGACGTTCCCATCCATAATCCCGTCACGATTGTTTGTTGCATTGTATATGCAAATTTCGCCGTAATCGGAATCCCGCCGTCCGTATAACATAAGGTGAACCTGTTCGTACCCGTTCTCGCTGTAATGGTATCGCATACGAGCGATGTTATAAGGACTTCGCTTGAAATCATATTCCCATCTTCGTCTTCGTTGACGAGAATGTGAAACTCATCATTCGGCGTATGGATAGATTTTTGAATTATAATTTCCCCGGATTCCGAGATTTCTCCGCGATCTATAATCAGTCCCGCGATATTTCCGCCCGTCGCCGTAAAAAAGCCGTCCTCATCTATCGAAAACGTCCCATTTGCCGAAATCGCCCCATTGATGTCAATGTGTTGCGCGGAAAGTCGTAATGTTTCTTCGCCCGTTGTATCGTTAATCGCCCCAACGATTGAGGACACGGAAATGTAGTCCGCCGTCAAATTATTGACGATAAGATAATTCAAAATGGCGTTGCCCGAACTTGTTACACCATATTCCCAAGCGGGGTTTCCTCCATTCCAATTATGCGTCCATGCGAAACCGCCCTCGTTGAAAGTATAAATTATGCTGCTTTCTTCGAGCGTCTTTTCGTTATGGAAATAGTACGTTATTGAGCCGTCTTCATGCTCGTATTCCGTGAGATACAGTCCGAGCGCATTTGCAATCATTTCATTGAGATGCAGAACGCCCTGTTGTTTTTCTGTAATGAACTTCTCGGTCTCTTTCTTCGTCTGATCGAGAATACGCGATGCCTGCTCTGTGAGGGATGGATTATAGTAATCGCTTTTTGTCTTTGTCTCACCGACCCCCTGCAGACTTGTATGCGCGTTCATGGTGAACGTCGCATTTGTGATAATCGTTGTATGCCGCACTCCTTTTTTATCGACAAAGACAATCGTGTCGAGCGGGTATAGATGCGGCATCGGCTTTACTTCGCAGGAATACGGACGATAGGTAAACCCCCCGATTTTCCCATACAATGCCGTTACGACTTCCTCGTAGCCGCTTTGAATAAGTGGGTTGTTTTCCAAACTTAAGACATACTCATCCGTCCCTGCAAGATAGACATTATCATCATCGTCTTCCGCCTTTATCCCGGTGATTGTGATGTCCTTTTCGTAGAGATCGGAACTATAACGCTCCGATGCCGTGATAACCGTGTCGGTTTTGTTATCGCTATACCATTCCAAACGGAGTTCGCCATTCCAATCTATGTATGCGCACGTCCCCGTTAGGGCAGCACACCATTGAATGATTTGGCGATAGGTCACATTCTTTTTGTCGGGAAATTCATGGATGACATGATTTATATTCGGCAAACGAGAGATGTCCGTATGCAAAGTAACGCCACACAAAGAGCAACTTTCTCGGATATAGTCACCGACCGATGCCTCTTTTTGAAATTTCGATGTATCTGCCAAGCGAGAAAATCGCATCATGCGGTCAAGCGCCGTCAACTCAATCATTGATCTTTTGCGCGGCGATTCGTCCACCGTGAAATAACCGAGCGGGATGCGTTCTGCTGTGTCGCGCAGTCCAATTATGACGTAGAGTTCTGCCCCTTCAAAATTCAGTTCGTCATACCGCCCGTCTCGATTGTCGAGCTTAAATGTCAACTCCGAGGAAATGGCAGAGCCTATTTCTATCTCGCTTCCGGATGAGCAGTATCTATCCACGGAAAGGCTCCCCTGCATTATGTCTTTCTCTGTCAGGGTGAGTGATTCTTCCTTTCCCGCAAAGTTGATTGTCGCGGTTTGGATTGTATAATTTTGAAACAGCCTCACGGCTGCGCTGTTCAGCGGATACATCTTATCCTTCTACCTTCCTGCACTTTCGTTCGACAATGTTGAATTTGATGCTTTTCCACAGTCCGAGACGTTGGCTATACAACGGCGCGGTACGATCCCCCGCGTAAAATTCCGCCTCCCGATATACTTTGTCTTTTGCATCGTAATATTTCACGGTGAAGTATTCGGGATTGAACGCATTGAGAACGACGGCGGCGGTATCGGAATCAACATAATTCCAAGCAAGCTCGATCTTGACGCATTGCCCGATAAGCTGCTTATCCATTGTCCCGTCTTCCGTTCTCCCTGCATCGGATTCGGATAGATCCTGCAAGCTCCACGAATAGGAAGAAGGGCATGGAACGGTTTTCCCGTCCACCGATGCAATCGGATTGAATTTATATTCCTCTGCCTCGCTCATGCCCTCTCCTTTTATCCGAGCTGTACGACTGTTTTCCCGTCGCGTTTATTCTTTCTGTCTGCCGCGCGAACGATTTGCGACCCCTTGATGCGCCCGTCGGAATCGACGATTTGAATGATCCAATCTCCGCCGTAAGCCATATCCTCCATTCCTTCGCTCACGCCCTGCGCTATGCCGGAGACGATCTGATTGTCATTTGCAACGGCGGTTCTATGACCGATATTCCCGACAAGTTCGGGACCCGCTTCATTTGCGATGAAAAGCTGCCCTTCCGTCGGAAGACCGCCGTTCGCAAAACAGTCAATAACGGCAACGCCGCCAACTGCAACAGCGACACCGATTCCTGCGGCGATTCCCGCCATAACATAGTTCCCTTTTATTGCTTCGATGATTGCCCATATCGCCGCTGCTGCGGAGGCTGCAAGCAGGAAACCCGCTGCTATTTTCTGCCATAAACTCATCTCACCCCAACTTTGGAAATACTTCACTACTCCAAGAATCAAAGTTGTGATATTTGCCAAAATCAAGCCTATGGATGCGCCGACAGACCCAAACTTCAAACCGAGAGCAACAACCGCTGCGGTCAATCCGGCAACTATCAGAGTGACGTTTTCAATGTCTATCCCGTTTTCGCACATATCTTTAATCCCGGCAATTACGAGAGCGATTGCTGCAATAACAAGTCCGATTTCGGCTCCTACTGCTCCAAATTTGAGCGCCAAGCCCCCGACAATAAGCACCATGCCCCCCAATGTGATTAAAACGTTTTCCCAAGTCGCTCCGTTGTTCCAAATGTCGATATAACCGCTGATTGTCATGATCGTTCCGAGAACAATCATCAAGATAGCCCCAACGGTTTTTAGATTGCTCCCGAATTTTGCAAGATTCCAACCTTTCAGCGCTGCGACTAAAGCAGTAACGCCTACCACAACGGCGAGCAATATGCCAAGCCCGGCAAAAAATTGTCCTGCGCCAATTTCTACCGTCTCAAACATCGCGCCGACGCTGTTTGTTTCTCCAAGTTTGTTGATTTCGTCGAACCCCGCAAGCGATTTCTTTGCTGAATCCACTCCTTTTGCGTAATCCTGCCAATACTTCGTCGCTTGTATCATGGTTCCTTTCCCCGTTAAAATGGAGAAAACGGCATTGAGCGAATTGAACACAATCATGCCCGCATAAGCCAACCCCATAAGAAGTGGCGTTACAGCTTGGATGGCGGGAGCAAGCATAGCGCCGAGCGAATTTTTGAGTTGTAAAGAAACGGTTGAGAGCTGTGACAGGTTGTAGTTCACCTCGGAACTATACTGTGCGACATTTTGCAACCCCTCCTTGAGTGCTTCGGTTATTTTCCGAAGAATGTAACGGATTGCCCGATAAAGCATGATCCGTTTTAGGGAGCTTGTAAATTTCCCAAGCGCTTTTGACCCGGATTCGGCAGCGGGTTTTACTCCTTTCAAAGATCGAGTACATTCGCTCACGGAGTTTGCCGCTGCCCCCGCGCTATTGTCAAGCCCCGATGCGCCTTCAGATACTGCGTTAAATTCGCTTGCTGCATCACGCAAAGGTTGCGTTGCGTTATTGACTGCGCTCGTCGTTTCTGTGTTTGCCGTTGGGGTCGCCGTCGGGACATTCGCGGCGGGTACGCCTGCTGCCCCCGTTACGCTTTGAAAGACCCCACGCAGTTTTGCAATATCAGCGAGGCTATTGCGGATGGATTTTAGTTCTTTGGAAAGAGGCGCAAGCGAAATCCCGCTGATGGATTTCAGTTGCGTTCTCAATCTCGAAAGTCCCGTTGATTTATTCCCAAGATTGTCGATTCTTTTTAGAACCGACATCAGTTTTTCCAAACCTTGATAGGCAGAGGATGATTCCGTGCCGATTTCGATTTGCAAATTTTCAATACTCTGCCCTTCGCCCGGCATGAAATCACCCTCCTACTCTATTTTTTCTTTTTGCCCTTGAAAGTTTTGTCGCGGTGTGCTAAATATCTTTCGCGCCGCCGCGCTTCCTCTTTTGCTTCCCGCTCCTCTTTCGAGAGCGGGTACGGCTCGGTCGGGTATTTGTGCGGCTTTGTGCCACGCTTCGCAAAAGCATTGAAGATCGGCGCAGCATCGCAAAGAGCCTCATAGATATAGAGACCCTGCAGCCATGCCTGTTCATTGATCTGCTTTTGTTTGAGCTTATAAGCAGCGCGGTACGCTTTCGCCATCGTGCAGTCCCCGTACCAAAACTGCTCGTAGGTCATGCCTATGGCGAGATATTGAGGGCATAGTTCCTCGAAAATTTCGTGGAATTTGCGTCCGCGTTGTGCAGGACCGGGAGACGAGACTATTCGCTCGTCTCCCATTCGATTTTTCCCTCGCCGCCCTCCTCGTCATCGTGAAGGAGCGTATCAAGACATTCTGAATACATCTCGGCGAGCGTGTTGACGAGCTTTTCCTTGTTGCTGAAAGCCTTGAAAATTTTGTTTACGACATCCTTCGAGATGCGGCGGTGGTGAGCAATGAACGCCCCCTCAAAAAGACGCGGGAGCAGCGTCATCGGCTTGTCCGAAACGTCTCCGATGTTGAACCCCGTGTTCTCCAACTGACGGATGCTCTCTCTCGTAAATTCGAGGGTGTAGTGTGTGTTGTTGTAGTCGAAAGTGATTGTTTTCGCCATGATATTTCTCCCTTATTTCGCTGTCGTGATCTGCGAGTTCGGGAAAATTTTGATTTCCATTTCCCGGACCTCGTTTACGCCCTTCCCGAGACGACGAACCTTGAGCCGCCCGCTGAACTTGAACTTCCCGTCTACTCCATCGGGACCGAAAATCTCCATGAAGTAGAGCAACTTCCCTTCCAACGCTTTGAGTTCGTCGTATTTGGCTTTGGTATAGTTCGCGGTGTACGGTCTCGCCTCGTTCGCGTCAATCCCGGGAATGCTTCTGAAAGCGGGATCGGACAATGTAGTTATGTCGAGTTCTTCCGCTTCGGAATCATCGGGATAGTCTTTCGCGTCAAAGAGTTTCTTATAGTCCCCTTCCTCTGTTTCGCTGTAGTGAATTTCCGTCGAATAAGTGATAACGGCATCATCATTTTCCGCCATGATACTACCTCCAAGTAGTGATATTTTTTTCTGAAACGACCGCCTCGAACCTTCCGAGAACGCAAAAGATCGCGCCGTCGTTATAGGTGGATTTCAGAGTGGTTTTCCGTAAAAAACCCTTCCGAAGAAAAGTGTCGCTGATAAGACGGAAAATCGCCTTTGCGAGTTCTCGCTTCCCGTCGTTGTGCGTATAGACCTTCACCTCATACATGACGTTCGCATGATTTTCTCTCATGCTCGAATCCAACGTCTCGTACTTGGTATAGTTGTCCGCCTCCGTGATATACACATAGGGGAACGTCGCCTTGACGGGAAGATCCTCGCTTGAAAGCGTGACCGTCCCCGCGCCGTATTTTTCCTTGATTGCATCGTTTATGACGGTGAAGATGATATTCTCAATGTCAATCAAAGCGGAATACCTCCTTCGCTATCTTCATGATCTGCTCTCGCAGGAATTTCCCCGTGTCATACACCACGCGATTTGCGCGGTTCCCGTGCGTGATGAGCATTTGCCGATTTCTGCTTTTTTCAAAAACCTCGCTCGCGCCCGGTGTCCCGGCGTTTGCCCCCGTTGCAGGATACACCCACCACGAATTTTTCCCTCGTCCTTGTCCGTAACCGCCGCGCGAAAAGCCGAACTCCACCGATAGGGGGTGATCGGGAGACGGGAAATACACGCCGGTTCCGAACTCTATGAACAGTATCGCTTTGCTCTCGAAGGAGATGGCAATCCTGTTTTCCCCGACCCAATCGTAGTGGATATTCTTATCGGAATAGTCCCCGGCGTACTCAATTTGGGAGAAATTCTCCTCGCCTTTCGCAACGCCAAGTTCGCCGAGCTTTTGCAGAAATTCTTTCTGCTTTGTCTTCAGCTTTTTCTCGAATGATTCGAGCCGTTTTATGACTTCTCCGATTTGTCCGATATTGACCTTTATACGCATTTCGACCCTACCGTGCTTATGGCTATGAAGGTGAAATTCAGCGTTTGCACAATCCTTCGGACGATATAATTGTGCTGCGGGGTTCCGTTTTCGCCGTAGATGGGAGTGCGGTCAACGAACAGGACGGCGTTCTCGTCAATCGGACAATGCGGGTCTTCGAGAATTATCATTTTGTCGTAGTCCTGAAACGTCCCGAAAACATTCCGCGCTTCCTCGCCGGAGGAACTGACAAAGCATCCTCTCGCCTTGATCGGAGGACCGTATTTGAAAGTTTTCTCCAACGTGAGATTCCCGTTCTCGTCCCTCGTATCTTCCGCACCCTCATACAGCGCATAGAAGAAAGTTTTTTTGTTACGCTGCAATAAGATCATCAGATCACCCCGGCATACGGGATGATGTCTTCAAGCATGGATTCGGGGACATCCCCGTTCTCATAGGTCCGCGTGACATCTCCCTCTCTATGGCTTGTCTCGCCCTCCGCGCCGCGTTTATACAGCAGGAAAAGAGCGATATTTATGACATTCCTGTGATACCTGACGGGGATCTCCTCTGCACCTTGACGGAACGGATATAGCTTGTTCCTCACTATATCCTCCGCCATAGAAAGATAGAGGGCGGCTTTGGAATCAAAACCTTCATCGTCCTTGTCGCTTCCTTCATATAAAGTTTTCAGACGAGACAAAAGTTCATCCTTTTTCTCCATCGTCGCCCCTCTCCTTTTTCTTTACTGCGTGATGATCCTTGCGATAGGAATGAGCTTGTGCGGGTAGACCGCTTTCTGAACTTCCTGCTGACCGTTGTCGATGAGCGACCAGCTCGCCCCCGCTTCAAGTTCCTCATCCGTGGGAGACTTCTTTGCGGGAGTGCCGACGAAACTGATTCCGTCGGGCGCGATGACATACCGTCTGCGGGTGTAGAGCGTGGTTTCGCCGCCGTTCTTCGCGGGGTCTCTCGCCATCTCCACGGGAACCTTCGCGCCGACATCCTCGAACGTGATCGCGCCGTCGCCGAGAACATAGGTCGTGTATTTCGGCGTTTCGGGCGCGGAGACATCCACGGGCATACCGTCATCGACGAGAACGATTCTGCCGTTGAGGGTGGCGAGCGTCAGATTGCGCTGCACACCGTTCGTGTCGGTGTATTTCAGGTATTCGAGGAGCTGAAGGTTTTCGAGGTCGGTGGCGACTTTCGAGTGCATAATTGCAATCGAGAAGCCCGACTTGCGGTCGCCGCTCGCCTTTTGCAGCGCGGTATTGAGCGTGGTTGCCCCGAACGTGCTGTCCTCGCTGATGTCGAGCGTGTGATTGGTGACGAACTCCTCGTTCTCCTTCCCGGTCATAGAGAAGATGCCCTTGAGTACGGAGAGGAGACCTGCCTGATACACTTCCGCCCAATATTCTGCGACACCGAGCGCGACGCGATCCATGAACTTCACGCCGCCCGTGATGTCCTCGCTGAAGTCTTTTTCGAGGAAACCCTTTGCCCTTCCGATCACGACGAATTTCTGCGTGAACGTGTCGGGGGTGTTGGCGGGGATGTCGGTTTCGCCGTCGTAGTTGACGGGAGCGCCGCTCAATCTTCCGAAGAAAGGCAGCGTCCCCATGTAGGAGCCGGTCTGCGGGTTGAACAGTCTTTTCAGCCGCCCATCGCGCCGCAGCGCTCTCGACTTGTAGAGTTCGTTGAGATTGGTATTGGGAATGGATTCCACATACTTCCCGAACACTTCGGGATTGAAGGTTTTTGCATCGAATAATGCGGGCATAATATTTTCTCCTTATTTTTTATTCGGTTTCTTGCGTGAATTGCTTATAAAGCGTGGGGTTCTCGGTTGCGAGCTTCACGCGCTCATCGTAACCGAGCTTATCGAACTTCTCCTTCGTCATCGCCGTTGACGACGGGTCTCCGGGCGGCGGCGCGGGGGTCTCCTTGAGCATCTTTTTCTTCTCTGCATCGAGCATGGCGCTGAACGCCTCTTTCTGACCTGCGAATACCGTCTCTGCATCGCCGTCTGCCATCGCCGTAGCGGTCTTTGTAGCAAGTTCGTCCGAATAGCCGAGCGCGAGAAGCTGCGCCTTGTATTCGGCGATTTGGGCGCTTTTACGGAATCCTGCGAGTTCGTCTTTGAGCTTTTGCAGCTCCTCCGCTTTCTCCGCATCCTGTCTCTCTTGCTCGGAGAGCGTCGCCTGATATTTGCGTTTCCACTCCCCCGCTTCCGCGTTCCCCTTTGAGACAGAGTTTTTGAGCTTTTCGATGGTTCTGACATCTTCGTCATCGTGAAGGTCAATTTCTGCGATTGCCGTCTCGATCTCGTCAATCGTCATGCCATCTCTGTACTTGTCGCCAAGCAACGATTTGATAGAAACTTTCATAGATACTCCTTTGCGTTTGACAAGGCGGTTCCCTCCGCGCTGTTTTTCGTTTTATAGACTTTTCCTGTCTTTGCGTTTTACAGTCTTCCCTGACTATCAAAAGCCTTTCGGCGCTCGATCAAAAGAAATAGGGCAAGCGGTATGAAACATACCGACTTGCCCTATGGCATTTCCCATGTCAGCCCTATTGCTGACATCTCACTTTCAGTTTTCGTTTTATGCCGATTACGACGAGTTTTCCGTCCTCTCTTTTGAGTTCGACGGTCTCCCCCTCCTTGAAACACGCGAGAATCGTTTCGATCATGCTGTCTGCGGTGAGGAGCGCTTTTAATGTCTCGGCGGTGAATTTACGATTCTCCATCGCTATCATCCTCCCCGCCGCCATCCTTCTTTTCGGTTGGGTCTTCCCCGCCGCCGCCTTGATCTTTCTTCTTCTCGGCTTGCTTCTCCATAAGTTCCTGCGCTTTCTTCTCCTGTTCTTCGCTATATTGCTTGCTCATTTCATAAGCAAGGTTCGGGTCCGAAAACATTCCGCAGTATTGGAACGCGAGGAGAGGATGCACTTTCCCGGATTGCAAAAGCGAAACGAGGACGGAGGATTTCTGCGCGATATTCTCGTAATTGCGGCGCGTAAAGCGCGTATCCAAGTTCGAGATATTGAGTTTCATGTTATCCAAAATTTGGCAGATGCGAAGGACGATCTTCAAAAACGAAGTTTCGGAATCCTTGAAAACTGCCTCGTCTTGTTTTGCCCGCGCCTCCGCGTCACTCCACCCGTCGCGCATAATGACGGCAGCACCCGTGTCGGATGTCGAGGACCCGCCGTTGCGGTTCGGCATCCCGACGATGGTGAGAATGGCATCGTATTCCCAATCGACAAGCGCCTGAATCTGCGTTTGATTCAGCTCCTGCGTCATGAACTCCACGTCGGCATTGTCGCCCTTGATCTTGATACAGCCGAGGTCTTTCAGCTTTTCAAAATCTTCGGAGGTGATGTCGGCGTTCTTCATTTTCATGAGAGAATTTATGAACTGCTCCAAGCCGTCCAAGCGCCCCGATGCCGTCACGTTCATAGCATCGAGGAGCGGAAGCACGATCTCAAACGCCCCAAGTCTCTCATCGTTCGCGGGATATTCGACAATCGGAATCCCGTCGAGAATATGCGGTGTTGCCTCTATTACTTCTTTGCCGCGAACCTTGAAGAACATATCACGGGTATAGATATTATAAAGCAGCGTGATCCCCGTCTCGTCAGCGGGGTCGCTCGTGATGCTCACGCCCATTACGGGTTCATCGAAAATATTCCCGTTATAGACCACGAACGCGGTCATTGGATTGAGCGTGAAAATGCGGAACGGAGCCTCGCCCATTTCATTCCCGCTCACAAAGCGCGGGTTCGGGAGTACCATGCGAAAAGATGTCCCGCAGGTATAGAGCCATTTTGCGAGCTGCATATCCTTTCTCGGCTTTTTCTCGAACAACATATAGGTGTTAAGCCGATGCACGGCATCAACGAACTCGTTGGATTCCTCGCGGATGACGTATTGCAGCGGCTCCCCGACGAGATAGCCCGATTTGAAGGACACGATTTCGTTTGCGCGGTTGACCGGAATTTTGAAATTGATCTCCGGGCGGACGACCTTTTTCTTGTTCAGAATCGCCTGTTCCCCGCGCAAAACGGCATGAAGATAGCGGATTTGGGCTTGATTGAACTCGAAATCGGGAAGGACGTCCTCCAACACGCGGACGACGTTCTCTTTCGTGATTTCACCGTATGTAGTTGTCAGGATCCTCCTGCCAAAATAGCCGGACGAAATCAGACTTGAGTTATCCACTATCCCACCACCATATCTTGTGCCATAATCATTATGAAATCACTATTTGTAAAAGTCAAGGATATTCTCCTCACAATTTTTTCGGAATTTTAGAACGGGCGGGCGACGACTTCGACGTGCGCCAAGCCGTTATTGATAAGATCGGCGAGCATGGCGCAGCTATCCGGCGCATCGTCGTTTTTGTTCTTCCCGTTGATCTTGAATGAGAACAGATTGTTCATGAATTTGCTGTATTGCGGAGACCGTTTTCCGTCTTCGAGAAAATACCACTCGCGGATGTCGGGCGCGGCGTTATAAATACGCACTTCCTTCTTTGTATGGCTCGGCGCGGGCTTTGACGTGATTGTGCAGCGATGCCCCGCCGACCGGACCTTCTCATCGACATACTCCGCATAATCTTCGCCGCCGTTGTTCGCCTCAAACTGCGCGAATTTGACCTTGTTCCGCACGATCAGGCTCACCACCTCCGGGCGCGTGATTTTTTTGTCGGCGTTATCGAAAACGGCATCGGCGATATATACGGTGCTGCCGTAGATATACGCGACGGGCGCGGACACATAGTCGCCGCCGCCGAACGCCGTATCACACGCCATTTTGACGACATCTGGTTCTCCTTCGGGCAATATCCCGTTATAGAATTTCATGCTTCCCGGCGTAAACAGCGCCCCATCGCGCTCAATGGGTTCCTGCTGATACTGCGCGAACCATGATGCCATATCGTCTTGGCGCTCGAAGGACGCGCGGCGCTGCAAATAGAATTTCGTCGAGAATCCAACGCCGAAACGATATTCAAAATTCGACCGCTCCGTTTCGGGGTCGAGCGCGGGGATGCTTATGATCTTCACGCGGCGGTCGGCGTATGCGGGATCGTTTGTGACAAGTTCCATGCGAACGCCGATGGGGTCGATGAGCGACCATCTTGTCCCGATCCATAGCAATTTTGCCCGCTCTTTCGCTCTTGGGATGAGATTGTTTTCGACCTTGCTCTGCGCCGACCTCAAACGGTCTTTGTTTAGCGCCTCCTCGATGCCGCCGATAAGGTCATCGCTTATGAGATACCCTTGACAGTCGCAAGCGCCGTTGAGGGTTCCATACAGAGAGCGGCAGGTTATCGTTGGATAGCGCTTCTGCCTGTCGAAATCAACCGTCTCGTCCTGCGCGTCGGTGTGCGCGAGCTTGACATTCGGGAAAATCTCGTGCCAAGTGTAGGTGAACTCGTCCCGTATGACTTCCAAAATGCCCGAATACAGGGCGCTCGTGATGACATCGGAATATGCGGAGTATAGATTGCTCATTTCGGGATGTCTGCCCGCGATCCATGTCAGGAAGAACATGACGAGCGTCGTTTTCCCGACGCGGGGCGGCATGGAAATGAACAGTTCGTCGAGAAGGTCGTCCTCAAGGTCTTGAAGGTCCTGCACGACGGGGAGCAGCTTGTCTCTGCGCGGGAGATAGAACTTTTCTCGCGGTTTTCTCCGAATTTCGAGATACAGTAGATAGCTGTCGAAGACGTATGGAGCCTCCATGAGCAGTATCTTCCTGTAAACCATATCAATTTCACCGCGAATCGCGTGTTGGGTTTTGATACCGTGCAGACAAAGTTCTTTCAGCTCCGCGCTGTATTCGAGGGCGGTTTTTATGTCATCATCAAAGACGTTCAGCACGAAGGACAAGCCGTCGCTGTATCTCTGCGCGTTATACGGTTGCTGCCCTATCGCCTTGAATATGTTCTTTTTGAGGGTTTCTTGATCCATGATTTTCGCAAAAGAAAAAGGTCATAGCGTTTGCCATGACCCATGTCATTCTTCGTCGCCCAACGGCGGCGGCTTATTTGTTGATATACGGCATAAGCCTGTTGAACTCTGCAGAATCGGCTTCGCACTCTACCACTTCCCGCGTTTCATCCTCGTAAATTATCATGAGGGAATACACCGTGAAATTATATGTTGCGAATACCCGCGTCTCCGCGCCCGTGCGCGTCCCGATCACCTGCACCGTCTTGATCGGCTTTTTGACTTTCGGCAACGCGGGCGCTCCCGTCCGCCGTTCCGCCATCTCTTTCTTTTCTTTCATTCGCGCCTTGTTCCGTTCGTCTGCCGCCCTGATTTTGTCCCATGAGAGATAGACAATGATCCCCGCCGCCGCAAAGACGACAAGCAGAAATGCAGGGGCAATTATCGCTATCTTTTTCACCGTTTCGGAAAGGGCAATCACTATGATTACGGCGACCAATGCGACATCCACGAGAATTGAACAGGCGAGAAAAATCTTCTTACCCATTTTCTCCGTCGCCCTCCTCCTGCGAAATAGTCCATTCTTCGCCGTCATCATTTTGTATCGTGCTTTTTACCACAACAGCATAGCCCATAGCCGACAGCAGCTTGACAAACGTGTCAACGCGCATACTGTTCCCGCATAGGCGGCTGCTTATTGAGGATTGCGTTTTGTAGCCAACCTCATGCGCAAGTTGTTCCTGATTGATGCCACGCGCTTTCATGGCGCTTTTGATAATCTGTTTTTCGTTCATTTTCATTGCAGACACCGTTTTAACGCGAAATCGTGATATTATTATAGAGCGTTATTTTGTTTGTGTCAAGTGTTTTTCTGAAATTTCTCTGACTTTATTTCAAATTTTCTCTAACTTCGAGATTGAATTTAAGAAATTCAGCCCGCATTTTTCAGTTTTGCAGGGTCTTTTTGTTTTTGGCGCGATTTTTGAAAAGCGCCTTTTTTATTTTCGCGTGTGGTGAAACGGCTCACCCCGCCGCCTGCCCCGGCTCCCTTCCCCCGCCCCGGAAAAAGATCGACGAAAGCGCCGCCGGAGATCGGAAAGCAGCCGCGCCGCCGCCGTGAAAAAAATATTGCGAAATCGCGTTTTTTTGCGTGTAAACGCTTGACATTAACGCGAAACCGCGTTATAATGAATACAGAAAAACGCGAAACCGCGTTATTTGCAAGGAGGCAAGCAGGAATGAAAAGCTACATTATTATAGCAGGTCTCAACGACAAGGAGACGAAAAAGCAGGAGATCGAAACGGGCGCGGCGCGTGAGATCATCGCGGGGATCATCCTTCATTATGCGGAGGGCGCGACGCTTACAGACTGCAGCGGCATTTATACGCATTGCGACGGGTCCGGCGCGGTTGTGTATGAAAACTCCATCAAGGCGGAGATCAGCGGCATCAGCAAGCGCGACGCGCTCAAAATCGCCGGAGAGATCAAAGCGGCGTTAAATCAGGAAAGCGTCTATTTTGCGGCATACCGCGCCGGCGTCCTGTTTATTTGAAAAAATTTATTTTTGGAGGATATAGACAAATGGCAACGATTTACAGCTATACGGCGGTTGAAAAACTTTTGCAGCAGTACAGCGACAGCGGGCGCGAATACGTCGGTTATACGATCCCCGGCAGCCTTCTCGACGGCATGATCATCACGGGCGACAAGCTCAAAACAGCAATTATAAAAGAGGTCTACTTGAATGAGTACAGCAGCGGCGCGACGATCCGCCTATATAACAAGATCCCCGCGAAATATGCCCGCGTGATCGAAATGATAGAGGAGGCGGAGGACGGCGACGAAAAAGCACAAGAGCGCATTTACCGCGCATTTTACGCGGCATAGCCGCCGCCCGTGGGCGGCGGGGAATCCCCTGAAGAGTACGTTGAAAATTACGACGAAACGCGCCGCCGGGCGCGTCGGGATAAAAATTTTTTGGAGGTATTCTATTATGTCAACCATCTACACCACAACGCAACGCGGGCAAAAAATCACGGCTATTTGCCATAGCGAAAACACGCGCTCCGGCTTTCGGCATATCGTAGAGCTGCAGACGGAAAACGGCGGAGAGATCGCCCGCGCAAAGGTCTGTTATATCAACCGGACGTGGGAGGTCTACAACTATCAAACGGCGCTTCATAAGGCAATAGCCGCCGCCCGTCTTTCTGCAAACAAGGCGGAGGACGAAAAACTGAAGGCGGCGCTTGTCCGTCAATTTGACCGGATCGGATGCCCTTCTGTATATAAGCGTCGCGGCGCATAGCCGCCGCCCTCCTCGGTCTGAAGATGGCTTGCCGGTTACAAGCCGAAACGCCCGCCGGGAGGCGGCGCGTCACCGAAAACCAAAAAGGAGAAAAAACCATGACAAAACAACAGACGGCGGCTATCAAAAACATCCTCAAGAGAAGCAGCGGGAAACGGGCGGAGCGCCCGGCTCTCCAAAATTGCTATACCTATGACGGGGAAATTCTTTTCTGCACGGATGGCTACAGGATTGTAAAGAGCGCGGATTTTGCGCTTGATGTCTCCCCGTTTAAGATCGTTGACGCGCGAAACGGCGGAGCGGACGGATGCGCGGATCTGCGTAGGCTTTGGGAAATGATGGAAAAGAGTTACTGCACAGACGCGGAGACCATAACCCTCCCGCTCCCGGACGAGCTGAAAACTTGGAAAGCGAAATATGTTGCCGTCGGCAAGCTGCATTTCAACCGCAAGTATTTAATCGACTTCGTGAAAGTATGTAGGACGGCAACGGCGGAGATTTTCACGCGGCAAGACGTATGGCGCGGGAAGACGCGATTCTGCGGAGCGCTCAAAGGGACAAGCCCGGATGGACGGGTGCAAACCTATCTTCTCCCCGTCGTCTGCGTGACGGAGTAAAAATCAAACGTATAGCGGGCGCGGAAAGTCCCGCCCCATAAATCAAAGGCAGCACGGAAAGACGGCAGGAGGCAAAAAACATGGTTTACAGGATCGAACAGAACAGCGAATACCAAAGCAACGAGGTGTATTTTGACGGCAAGCCCGCTCAAGAAGTGATCGACGCGCTTAAAAATTTGGGGATGCGATGGCATCATCTGCGCCGTTGTTGGTACGGGCGCAAAAGCGAAAGCGAAATTAAAAACGCCATACTTGCAACGAATGGCAACAAATGCGCGGAGGACGGCGCGACGGTCACAACGCCCGGATATATGGGCGGCGGCGCATACTATGGCGCAAAAAGCAATAAGCGCCTATGGGGTGCGGAGCTATCCGCCGCCATCCGGGGAGAGCTGAAACGTGCAGGAATCACGGGCGCAAGCGTAAAAAACAAAACGTTTTCGGGCGGACAGGAAATAACCCTGACGATCAAATTCTCCCTTTCTGACGTGATCCCGTTTGAACAGTTTGCAAGCGGTTACGAGATCCACGGCGGCGGATGGATATACTACATCGACGAGAACGGAAAAGAGCAATGCCTATGGCACGAAGAATATTACAACATGAACAGGGAGGAGCGGGAACAAATCCGCCGACAAGCAGCGCGGCGGGAATGGGAACGGGAAACACAGCGCGAAATGACATCATGCGGCGGGAGCGGTTTATTTGATTGCAAGGGATTTTCTCCGGCGTTTTTGGAAAAGCTGAAACGCGCCTACAACATCGCGGAGGCATACAATTACGACGAATCGAACAGCATGGTTGACTACTTCGACTGCGGCTTTTATCTTCAGATCACGACAAAGCCGACAGCCGCATAAACGGGGCGGCGGGCGCATCCCGACGAGGACGAGAAAATCATTCTCGATCTTCTGCGGGATGCTGCCTAAACATTGACAAAAAAAGGAGGATTTTATAAAATGGGAGCAGCAAACTTTTACACGCAAGAGGGCTTTGACTTATGGGCGGCGGATTTCTCCATCCCGCTCTATCCGACGGACGAGGACGGGGAGGAGATCCCCGATTCTGACCCGGTTGACTATCTTTTCGACGATGAGGCATACGACGAGGCGGCGGAAAAGATAGCGGACGCAAACAAAAATCTCCGCTTTTTCAAGCTCGATCTCCGCGCCGGTTACTATGCGGGGACACAGATCGAAATTGACGACGGAGAAGCGCCGGACGACATTTATTTCAAGGAATACTTCAGCTTTGAGGATTACGGCGTGAACAGGTATATTCTGCGCCGCATGGTAGACGCGGAAAAGCGCCGTATAAACGAGGAGATTCTGCCCGCGTTTAAGGAACTTGGCTTTGATCGTTATACCGTCTCCGCCCGCTTTTCAAACGGTGAGACATGGTATAGCAAGGTAGCATAAAAAGGAGGTGAGAAAAATGGCTGTTATCGTTGACTTCACGAAAAAAGAGCGCTCCCGCGTCCTTCTGAAAACGGAGGACCGGGCGGCTGCGGAGGCGTTTGCCTCCGAAAAGGCGGAGAAGTACAGGGCGGCGGGCAAACACGGCGTTATCTCGGTATATGAGAAAACGACCGCGCCCGGCATCCCCGCGAAACGGATCCTCGCCGTTTTGGAGGTGTAACAATGCTGTATTGCAAGGCTCCCTCTGCGGACGTTTTCCCGACGCGGACGGAGACAACGGGCGGCGGCTATTCTGCGGAGGAGGTAGCCGCCGCCCTCTCCCTCTGCGGTCTCGCTCCCGTCGCTATTGAACGGATAGAGGCGGCGCAGATCGTCTCTTTCCATGTTGACTTTCCGACCGTCGCACAGATAGGCAAGGCAATGAAAAGCGCAAAATTGCTTTCTGCGCTCCTTCATGCGCCCGTGCGGGTCTGCTCCTCAACGTCTCGGCATCTCTGCTTTGAGCTGCCAAACAGAACGCGGAAAACGATCTATTTGAGCGGTCTCGAATATGTTCAAAAGCGGCTCTCCCCGACGGGCGCAAAACTCTGTGCAATTCTCGGCGCGGACACGGCGAACAGGGATCTCGCCATCGACATAGCCGCCGCCCCGCACGTCATGATCGCGGGAACGACCGGCAGCGGGAAAAGCGTTCTGCTCCACTCCATCATTTTGAGCATGATCTATCTTTACACCCCGTCGCAGCTCAATCTCCTATTGATCGACCCAAAACAGACGGAACTCACGAAATACAGCGGGATCCCGCATCTCGTCAAGCCGGTTGTCACAGACGAGGCGGCGGCGGAGACTGCCATCCATCAGGCTTGCGCCGTCATGGACGAAAGATTCAAGCGCATGAGGGAGGCGGGCGCGGTTGACATAACGCAAACCGACCTTCCCCGCATTGTGATCGTGATTGACGAACTCGCCGATCTCATGATGCAAGCGGGCGGAGAGGGCAGCGCTCTCGAACGGGATATAATCCGTATAGCACAGCTCGGACGGGCGGCGGGGATGCACCTAATCATCGCAACGCAGCGCCCCTCCAAGCAGGTTTTGACGGGTCTCATCCGGGCAAATATCCCATGCAAAATCGCCCTTCAGACGGCAAGCGTCCGGGAATCCGTTGTGATACTCGACCACAAGGGCGCGGAGGCTCTAACGGGCAAGGGAGACGCTTTCCTCAAACGTCCCGACCGCGTTGAGGAGACACGCTTTCAGGGCGCTTTCTCCGACGATGCTGACATCTCCGCCATCGTGGAATATTGGAAAACTCGCGGAATATGGGAGGCGGCGGCATAGAGTAGAAAAACACACGAAAACGCACGGAAATACACTCCGTGCGTTTTTTCATGCTCTCTCGCCCTCTCTCTTTCGCTCTGCGGGCGGCGGCTATTCTTCTCCACCATCGGGCGACGGCAATTCTCCAAAGCCTCCTGCGCCCATTTCTGCGCTTTCTGCGCCATCTTCAAGCGCATACTCCTCCGCAAGCTCCTCTGCCGTCCTGCGCTCCTGTAACGGGTTGTTTGGCGTGATAACGACATCCTGCTTGTCCTGATAGCCGAAATGATTCTTTGCAAGGAAAATGCCGCTGACCGGGTTTATCTTCCCATTCTGCATCATGATCTCCCAATAATTCTCAAGGAGATAGTACGCTCTTTTTATCAAGTTGCAGACCTCGCGTGACCCAACCTTCTCCTCTCTGTATTTCCATAGATTTTCTCGGCTCATTTTGAGGGCAAGGGCGAGACCTGTTACGGCGGGTTTCATGTCCGATTCCATGCAGATTTTGAAGTATTCTTCTATGCGGGCAGATACTGCGTCCGCGTCCTTCATGTCGATTTCGGGCAAGTTATAGACCTTAAGCTGAAAGGCGATGAATCTCGTGTTGTCGCCCGCCTCTATCCCTTCTTGTCCGAAGTTTTGCAGATCGGGGCGGTTTCGTTTTTTCTTTTCCTCTTTGACCGTGTGTTCTGCCACCTGTTGAATGGTAGTAGTCCCGCTTTTTGTTTTCTTTGCGGGAGAGGAAGACGACTTTGATTTTGGGGTTGTGCTTGCCATGATATTCTGATTTCCTCCTTGATTCTGTTCTGCAATTTAAGTTTCTCTGTCAGATCTATTTCGCCTATAGTTATTTATATACTTATCTATATATACGAAACAATACACACAGAATACTGTTATAACATACTTCTCTGTTGGGCGGGTTTAAGTTTCTTCCTCCTCGTTTTTCTCCGCCGCCCGCTCGGTTTTTTCTTCCTTTCCTTTCTCCCTCTCGGCTCCGGGCATGGGTTTCAATCTCGCACACTTTCTCTCTCGGCAGCGGTGGGTCTCCATCAAGCCGCTTGATAGGTAGCCCCCGTGATATTCGCAGATGGCGACGGGGTAGCGGGAGACGTTTCCGTCTATGAGGCGATAGCGGCTTTTCTGCTTCGGCGGTCTCTGCATCATGCGCTCTTTTCGGCGCAGCCATTGCTTATGGCGGTTTCCCTTGCCCTTCTTCTTTCGCCGTCTCATTCCCAATCGTCCCTATACTGCCGCACGATGGGCGAGAGCCTGTCCCGCCGAGATCGAACGCTTTTGAGCTTTCTATCCGCCGCCGCCTCCGTCGAATAGATGCTGACATCCTTCCACCGATATTTGAAACTCGCGCCGTCTGCGGTATGGAAAATCACAACGGCGAATTGCTTCAACTCCGCATCCACGCGGATGTCGTAGCCGTCCACGGTGATCTTCGTCTTCGTGGGAACGCCGCCCAAGTTATGTATCCACCATCCGATCTCCAAAATATCAATGGGAAAATTGATCTGCTGCATATTGTCCTCCGCGCGGAAGGGAGAAATCACTTCTCTTTCCAAATTTCGAGGTAGAACGAATAGCGCGTGTCTTTCGCGTTCTTCTTTTCTTTCCCGACGTGAGTGCAAAAATCATACTCGACAAACAGCTTCGCTGCTTCTTTCGCCGCTCTCTCGCTCGGCATCTCGATCTTGATTCTTCCGTCAGACATTCCCGATTTCCTCCTTGCGTCGTTTTATTTCTGCAAGGCGCTCCTGCGCCTCCTGCGCCGTCGCACACAGGTTTTTGCTGTTGTCCCTTATCATGCGGACCCATCCGAATCGACCAACTTCCAAGCCATAGGAGATGACTGCCTCGCCGATATAGACCTTCTTGACGGGGACCCGAACGATCTCGTGTTCTCCCGTCGGCGTGGAGCGGACATAGAAAACTTCTTCTCCCACCTTGAACCGCGCTTTCCGCTGCCACTTCAATTCCTTGCTCTCGATCTTATCTTCAAGCTCGGAGAGCCGATGATATATCAGGCTATACCCCGGCTCCTGCGTGAGATCCAAGTCGCTCGAATATCCGCCGCGCTTTGTCAACCGTACATAATCCATGTTCTCCCTCCTTAATTCTGCGCCTTGCTGCACGGGATCACGACAAGGCTCTTATATTCTTTCCCGTTCCGATTTTCCTTGCTCCACCGAAGATCAAGCTCGTCCTGCTTCAAAAAGCAATCCAAAAATGATCTGTCCGAAAAGCATTGTTTGATGATGGTAGCGTCTATGAACGCCGTCTCCTTCGCGTCGGAATACTTCTTCCCGACTTCAAGCGGATTCGCCGTCGCTTTTATCATGCCGTAGTGATCGAGCGCCCGCAGACAAGCAAGCGCACCCTTGACGTACCACCCGTAGATGTTGAGATTCCGCAGCTCTCGCGGCTCGTCGGTCGGTGTCATACTTCCCATGCTTCCTCCACATAGCACCATGACTGCGGCGGGCGGGTGATATGTTTACGGCAATTATCCCAGCACCCCATATATCGTGCAAGGTATTTGCTGTAAGCCAACCCACAACTTGCACACGGTTTTCTGAACTCCCCCAACTCTCTCGGTTTATCGTAGATTTTGAGATCCAAGATGTGCCAACCGTAGCCGACATTGTTCACGCCGATATAAGACTGCAATTCGCCAAGCGAGAGACACGGGGAACAGCCCGCCAAGCTCGGTTCATAGAGCAGATCGCCGTCATCGTCAAAGCGAATTTGCCCGATTTTGTCGCACACGAACTCACCAATAACCTTGCCACTTAAAAAGTTATCTTTTGTGAATACGCCTTTTTCTGTTGCAATCTGAAAGGAAAATCCGCACTCTATCCTGCCGTCAATGTGCCTGAACAACTCGTCGTCGGGGTAGCCGTGAATAAACTTTCTCGGTTTCGTGCAGTAAATATAGCACCTGAACGGCACGTCGCACTTCGGGCGCGTCCTGCGTATCTCGACCGTCTTTTTGCCGCTTGCGATATTCTCGCAATGACGCGGCTGAATGGAAATCAAAACTTCTTTCATGCGTTTTACCTCTCAATAGCCATATTTTGTCGGTATCTTATACGCCTTACGGATCCTGTCTGTATACTCATAGGCGTGATAGCCAATGCAGTCGTCAACCGTATCACACACCGATGAGACCGCCGCCACCGTTGCATCCCACTTCGCCGCCTTTACTGCTTTTGCGACTTCTCGCTCGCACTTTTCGTCCGCCTCCGCGATTTGCTTATATAAAGCGCTTATTTTCTTTTGCTGTTCAAAGTAGCGGCTAATGGCTTCCTCTGCGCCCTTTTGGGCAAAGGCAAGTTTCTCCTGCAAAAGTTTCACTTCTTCATCGTCCATTCTCAATCCTCCTCCTTGTCGTCGCAGGGTTCGCTCTCCGGACCCTGTTTTTCGATGCACTCCCCGCCGCAATATTCGCTGTCGCTGTTCTTGCACTCGCTGATCCACCCGCTCGCGCCCTTGATCCATCGGCAAAACCGGCATTTCTTCTGAAAATCGTATCTCATACCAACCCTCTGAAAATCGAATATAATATTACGCATACCGTAACGCCCGCCACGAACCCCGCAAACAGCGTTGCGATAAAATCTCCCGTCTTGTGGAAGGGGTCTATGATCGGGCGAGGGATTCCCAAGTCGTCGTATATATTTTGCCTGCGCTTCTTTTTCATGAAATCCTCCTCAAAATGCGTTTACGCTTGTGTGCGCATTTTCTCCGCCTCACGGATGCGTCGCTCCGCAATGGCGAAATATTCTTCGCAAAGTTCTATCCCGATAAATCCGCGCCCGCTCTGAACGCAAGCAATGCCCGTGGACCCCGCGCCCATGCAGTTGTCGAGAACTGTATCGCCGGGATCTGTATAGGTCTCTATGAGCCATTTGCAGAGGGCGACAGGCTTCTCCGTCGGATGCACGGCAACGCTCGGATGCGCTTTCGGAATACGAATTATGCTCGTCGGATATTTCTCCGTCGTCCCGGCACGGACATCCTCCGTCGCGTGAAATTTCCCATAGTTCCGATTGACAATCGTCTTCTCCCTATACGATTTCCCCTTGCTATGTAACGGCTTCCCCTCCGTAAATTGAGGATGATACACGGGCAGTCCCTTGTAGAAAATGGCGATCTTCTCGTGTGTGCGGAGGGGCATCCGGTTCGCGTTCAAAAACCCCGTCGGGAGCTGTTTGTCCCAAATAAGATCGTAACGGAACATCTTCAGATTGCTTGCCGTCAACTCGGTATAAAACTTCCCCTGCGCAAAGAGCGCGATGCAGCCATTCTGTTTGATGATTCTCGTGTAGTGCGCCCATAGAGCGTTGAGCGGCAGCCGCTTGTCAAACGGGGAATGTGTCTGCCCGTATGGGAGATCGCAGAGGATCATATCCACGCTGCCCGACGGAATATCCCCCATGATTTTCATGCAGTCTCCGCAAATAAGCTGATTCATGCTATTTCTCCCCGCCGTTACACAACGGCGCTTTCAGCGAAGTTGAAATCCGTATAGTCAATGTTGATGTTGTTCTCTCTGATATACACTTGCGCCGCCCGTGCGCACGGTCTGCCCTTTCCGGAATCGTCGCAGCAGTCGCAGCAGTTCATATATCCGCATTTTCCGAGCGGGGTGCTGCCGTCCTTCTCCATCTCGTCCGACCACTCCTGAAAGCGCTTATTCCACCTTTCACGCTGCTTGTTATGCTTCCGCTTCGGAGCGGGAATCCCCTCCATTATGAGCTGTTCCATTCTGCCTCTCCTCGTAAATCTTTGTCGCGGCGCGGTATGCCTCGCAGTCGTCCGTGAGACCGCACCACCGCTTGCAGGTCTGTTCTTCTGTGCAGATGGCGCGGGCGATCTTCATAATCGCCTTATGCCGTTTTGCATCCGCCTCACTATGTCCGGGACAACCTGTCTGAAAACTGAATCCGAGACAATCGCAAAGCGGCAAAACCCGCCGCCCCGCCGCGAGATGCCGGTTGAGACAGGCGCGTATTTCCGCGACGGTCTCAAGCGTTTCTCCATTCTCCTCGATGCAGCCTTTCAGAGATTTTGCGTTTTTGATTGCCCCCGAAACGTTCATGCAGGTGTGCATGATGTTGATTTTTCGTTCTGTATTTTCCATGATCGTGTCCTCCTTATTCGTTTTTACATTGTGAATAATGTCATCTGCCCGCCCGATTGCACATTGCTCAATCTGTCCTGTGCAACCTTCGCCCAACGCTCGCTGATCTCAAAACCGATGTAGTGAATACCCAAATTTTTCGCCGCAACGAGCGTAGTCCCACTTCCTGCAAATGGGTCTAATACCGTGCCCCCCCCCCCATTACAGTATGTTGAATATGCCTTTGCACAAGGGGAAGCGGCTTGATCGTCGGGTGATCGAACTTGTCCTTGTCGCTTTTGTTTGCGCCCGATATATACCATTTGCTTTTTAGCTCGTATCCGTCGTTCAGCTTTACGCCGTCCTCCCGGAAATACAGGCAATACTCAATGTCGGGGAGCCAATGTCCGTTTGTCGTTGGGGTCGGGTTAGTTTTATTCCATGTCAGAATCTCATAGGCGCAATGGTATTTCTCGACGAAAAATTTCATGACCTCATAGACCTGCGCCCGGCTGCACCAAATAAAGGCGTTTATCTGTTTCAGCACTCGCACGAAGTCATCAAAAATCGCATAGTCAATCCCATTTGAGAAAGCAGCCAATTCGTCGCGCTTTCGATAAGCTCTTTTGCACAATGCGGAGTTCCCTTGACCGTTCTGTTCGTATAGGTATGGAATATCCGTGTATATGAGATCAATACTCTTGTCGGGAATCTTTTTGATTGCTTGGTAGCAATCCTCTTGGTATATCCTGTCAAGTTCGTATGTGCCGAGCATAATCATTTTCTGCCCTCGATCTCCCACTCCACGAGCTGTTCGATATAGCTTTCGGGATAGTGCGATTTGATGGGACCGTATTTCGCGCCCTTCCCAATATGTATCATCTTGCCGACATGACGGAACCCGAAAAGCACCGGCGGAACGTGCGTTACAAGGTCTCTGCAGTTCCTTATCACGGTGAAATTCTCGAACCTTCCCCGTACCTTCTTCCCCGGAATCCCGAAGACGACGCGGGGGCAGCCGAACCCGTACCCTCTAATCTTGTCGGCTATATCACGGCGATGGAATACGCAAAACTCATGGCAGAGAAGGGCGAGCGCCGCGCCGTGCGAATACCCCGCAATAACGATCTCCTCGACCCTCGGATTGAGGATCCTGCTTTTGAGATAGTCCCGCGCGGATTTCCATACGCGCAGAAAACCGCGATGCACATACCATTTGTTCTCCATATCTCGATAGGCTTTCGCGGGGAAATTGAAATTGTTCTTCCAATCCGTCGCCCCGTTGCTGCCCTCGAAAAAAATATAGAGCTTGTTCCCGACCATGTTGTAGAAAAAAGATGCCTCGCTCCCAACGACGGTCGTATATCCCACGGTCAAAACCCTGTTATAAAGATCGAGCAAACTGTCTCTCATTCGTCCACCTCTATACCAAGCCTCTTGGCATATTTCCTTAATTCCACGGCTCTGAACTCATCAAGCCCGCATTGCGCCGAAAGATTATCTATATCTCGCAAAATGTCCTTTGCCACCTCGTCGATTTTGCGTAGCCCGCTTCTCGCAATCTTTTTGCGTATGCAAAATAGAGACAATCCGGCATTTTACATTTCCCACATTCGTCCTCTCCGCAGTAATGCCCGTAAAGAACTTTTGCGATGCCCTGTATGTCCTTCAAAACTTGCGTTTCCGTCTCTCGTTCAAATTCTTCCATGATGACCGCTCCATCGTCTCAAAACGGAATGTCTCCGTCGTCGTCAAACGACTGAATCGCGGGTTTTTTGCCGCGTCCCGCGCCCGCAGATCGCCCGCCGGCGGGCGCATCGTAGAAATCGTCGTCCTGCTCCCCTTTCGCCTTTGAGGACAGGAACTCGCAGTCCTGCGCGATTATATCGACCGCCGTGCGTTTTGCCCCCTGATTGTCCTCGTAGTTGCGGATCTGAATACTCCCCGTCACGGCGACCTTGTTTCCCTTTTTGCAGTAGCGGGCGATGCTGTCTGCAAGCCCTCGCCATGCCGTGACATTGAAAAAGTCCGTCTCCCGCTCGCCATCCCCGTTCGTATAGGCGCGGTTGACTGCGATTGAAAAATGACATACGCTTTTCCCGCTGTTTGTCTCCGTCAGTTCCGGGTCGCGGGTCAAGTTCCCGATCAAAAATACCTTGTTCATGCGTTTCCTTCCTTGTGAAATTTATTTTCAGGCGCTCACACGCCCATATATGACCGAATTTGTTCAATGGCTTCCGCAGCGCCGTAACAGACGACCGCGAGATACCCTTTCTCGTTGAGGAGCGTGATCCACTCCTTTTGCTCTTTTGTCGGCTTCCGCGTTCTGTCCCGTTTCATTTCGATAAACAAGCCGTGGAACCCATTCCTTGCTTCCGGGACAAAGAGATCGGGGAATCCCTTTTGCATCCCTATCGCTTTGAGCTTTGCCCCCGCAATGTATGACCTTTTCCCTTCGTTTGGGATGTGTACGAGCGTTATTTTGCAGAGTTCGCAAAACTGCTTGACAACGCCTTGTTCTTCTTCCTCCGTCGGGCGCGGCATCGCCGCCGCCCGGTCCTTTTCCGCGTTCTTTCGCAACCCTCTGTCTGCGACGAAAATCGGGCAATCGTTCCAAAGCTCGCACTCTCGCCCGGAATAGGGGCAGCCGTCGCGGATGCACCGCACCCCCATCATAATTCGCCGTCCCCATCGTCTTCGGGCGGCGGGAGTTGAGCAATCGTTTCCGCTCCGAGGAGATTGCATATTTTCGGGGACACCGTTTTTCGTATTTGCACACGGGAACGGATCGTTGGAACGGCTTTGAGAAATCTGCCCTTCTCATAGGTGAGCGCTTCATCGTCCATCTCCGCGATGGCGGCGAGCTGTCTTGGGCTGCCGACATACTCCCTCACTTCCTCCGGGAGACCGTCGAATATCTCTTTCAGCCTTTTCTCTGCCCGCTCTCCCTGCGACACACCGCTATCGTCAACCCATGTGCAGTTGAGGGAATGGAAACAGCGGTATGCTTCATAGAGAACGCGGTTGAGTTCAACCCATAATTCCCCGTTGCTTTTTGAAAACGCTTGCTGCATACGCTCTATTTCGTTTACGATGTTCCCTATACGCGGCACAAATTCCGCATGGGAGAGAACCCTTTTCACGGCTTCCCCGACGATCTCTTTCGGGTACGGTTTTAAGATCGCATACCACGTCTCGACAAGCAGGGTCCGCTCCTCGTTCGACCCGCCATAGGCGTTCTCGAAGTTGACGCGGATCATGGTTATGTATTTCACAATGTCCTGCTTACTCAAATGTGCCGTCGCCATCGTCGTCTCCTTCGCCGTCGTATTGATGATACAGTTCTTCCATCTCGCCGATCACGCTCTTTCCCTTTTGCGGGGTTCGATCTTCTCCCTTTTCCCATGTGCGGACAGCAGCTTTCCAATCCTTCATGGGGTTCCGACCGACCCGCCATCCGTTCGCCGTGTAGTAGTCAATGAACCGCTCTGCGTTGACCTTGTTCCCTCTCTCCGCGCAATACGCCTTTACTTCTTCAAGCGTTGGGGGCGAAAAGCGGGGCGCTCTTTGAGCGCGGCTCCTACTCTCTATCTCTTTCTCTCTATTTATCTCTGTATCTTTATCTATCTCTTTCTCTGTGTCACTCGTTACGCCACACGTTACGTTACTTTCGTTACTGTCGAGGAAATAGTCGATGCTCTCCAAAACATCAGCGGGAATCGCCCGACCTGCGTGTACCTGCGAATGGCAAGCGCGGCATAATACCAACATCTTGTTCTCCGCATTGTTTTCCGGCTTGTCCTCGCTATATCCGTCGATGTGATGGACGCATAATTTCTCAATGCCACCGCATAAGCAGCATTTGAACTTATCCCTTTTCATGACGATATAGTAGTTTCCGCCATATCGTTTCATGTTCATGTAGTCCTCTATGAAAGGAACGTGTTGAACTGACTTGCAAGCCGTCTTTGCGCGAAAACGCCTTTGCCTCTGCGCGGTTGACAGCGGCGGAGAAGGCAATGTAGCCGTCGCTTTTGACGTAATCTCCCGCTGCCGTCTCATACGTTCTGCGCTCTCGGTCTCCGACCCTATCATCTTTTCGACCTCGCTCATGTAAATCGTCTGATCGTCGAAAATCTCTATCAAGCCGAGACTGACAAGCACTTTCATGGCGCTCCTCACCATGTCGATGTTCGTATTTGTGATTGTCGCAAGCATCTCCTCGTTGTAGGGAATCGTGTCGCTGAAACGCAATTTCCCCTCGTGGTCGATGCTCTCGCATAGGAGTTTGAGATAGAAAAGAACATAGTCTTTTCCGTTAGGCATGGATTCGATGATTTGAATGTCGTGCCTTTTGAAAAAATCACGTTTGAGTTTCATCCAATACAGTCGTGCCATATCGTCACCCCAAAATGATATTCCCCCGTTCCCCGAAAGAGCGGGGGAATGATTTGTGCTGTCTTATGCCTCCGACTTGCTGCCCTGCGCGGGAACATTGCCGCCGTCCGCCGTCGCAGCCTCTGCCGCTTCCGCGATCTCTTCGGGAGTGGGCTCCTCGTCCGCGAGATCAACCCCGTTCGCCAAAACTTCTCCCGTCTCCTCGTCGATGACAAGCGCCTTTTCGTCGTTATACATCGCCGCCGCGAGATTCTCGGAGTGGATGGGCGCATATTTGAGAACCTGTTTGAGAACCGTCTTCTTTGCCATTGCATCGAAATCGGTCTGCCACGGTCCGTCTTTATACGCTTGGGAGTACCGCTTTGCGAATTTGATTACATCGTCCTTGCTCATGACGACGAAGTTCTCGCCGCCGTTCTTCATCTTGAAAATGGCGTAGTAGGCGATTGCTTCTCCGCGATCTCCGGTCATGAGCGGCTTATGCACGAGCTTTGCTTCGAGACCGAGTTCATAAATGAACGTGTCGTTCGCGTGAACCGTCTGTGCCTGAATGATCGACACCTCTCCCGACCGATAGGCAAGGTCGATGAGACCCTTGTAGCCGATCTGAAATTGACATTTCGTTCCGTAGGGAATGAGATAGGCTTGTCCGAGCGGCGTATTCGGTTCGAGACCGAGCTGTGCCGACTGCATGACCGCCGCAAGGAACGATGCCTTGTCGCAGTATGCAAGTTTGGGCGTGTTGCGGACAGCCGTGAGGATGATTCGGGCGAACCTATCCGGAGTGATGACTGCCGGGAGCGCTCTTGCGAACTGCGCTTGCATCGCGGGATCGTTGATGAGTTCGAGAATAGTCTGCGTCTTCTTCCCGCCGTCGTTCTGCGTCTTGGCAACTTCCGTTTTCTTTTGGGCGATGATGCCCTGCTGCTTGGTTTCTCTCATGGTTTAATCCTCCGAAAAATTGATTTTGAACGGTCTTGAAACCGATTCTTTTAAGTATTGCTCGTAGACATCGGGCAGTTCGGCTTTGAGCCGTTTGCTGTCGATCGTCTTGCGCGTTTGGGTCTGCCAACTGATTTTGCACCCGTCCGTCGTGCCGCGCGTTGCGTCTTTGAGACAGAGCTGAATTTCTTGCTTGATCTGCGCCATCCTTGTCTGCCTCTCTTGCACCTCCTCGTCGAGACGACGATATTCGGCAAGCTCGGCGGTGTAGATGGTGAGATCCACGCAGGGGATCTCTTCGTCGCTCTGCGAATAGAGACCCCTGATAACCTCGTCCGCAGTTTCGCTCCCGTCCGGAAGCGGCTCCACCTTCTTCGAGACGTTCTCGTCCCAAAACTTCTGCTCGATCTCCATGAGCGCTTTGATGTCGTCCT
Source organism: uncultured Clostridia bacterium (assembly GCA_947630015.1). GTDB lineage: Bacteria > Bacillota > Clostridia > Oscillospirales > CAG-272 > DTU064. The sequence goes on along the minus strand of CANRFY010000017.1, from coordinate 5,867 downwards.
CGTTCCGTTCGATCTTGAAAGAGTAGAACGCTTTTCCGAGAACGACGACCGCCAAATAGCACACGTCGCAGCCTGTCACGGCGAGATAGTGCTGCACTTGGCAGTACCAATACGGAGGAATGTCCCCGCTCTCGAAATCGGTCGGGTTTCGGGGCGATGTCGTCTTACATTCGAGAAGAGCGTTTTCCCCGACGATGATGCGATCAACGTCCGCGAGCGCCCACGGATATTGCTTTGAGCGCACAAGGTAGTTGAACCGCTTGACCGTCTTTCCCTCCGCCTCGCAGAACCTCTGCGCGACGTATTCCTCAAGGTCTCTGCCCTGTCGCATTGCTTCCGTGTCTTGCTTTTCGGGAACGATGCCGAGCTTTTCGCAGTAGACCTCGAAGGGAGTGCTATATCTGCTCAATCCCGCGATTGCCCCCGCGTCCGAGCCGCCGATTCCCGTCTTCCGATGCTCAAGCCATTCTTCGCGGGAAATCGCCGAGACGTGCGCGACCTTTGTGAAAAGTTTTGTGTTCATCTGTTGCCTCCCTTGTTCTTCGGTTTTCTGAACCATTTCGTTTCCCCGCCGAGCAGGAAAACTTTGTACTCTGCCTTAAGCCACATGACGGTGAGCAGCACGATAAGAACTGCGCAGACTGCAAGTGCGACGGTGCTGATGATGAGTGCCGTTACAACGTTCATTTCCGTTTTCTCCTCCTTCCTTTAATTGACGCCCCCCCCCCGTGGGGTTGGCATCTTCCTTTTCGTCGTCGATTCTGCGAACTGCTTCATCTCCGATCAGAGCATACAGAGCGCCCGCCGGCGGACATTTTTTGATCGCGTCCTGCTTCGCTTTTTCAAGCGAGACGAGATGCGAGAACACGTCTTTTGCCGTTGCCCCGGAAATGATACTGCACCCCTCCGTCGTGTTTTCGTCCGTCAAAAGAACCGTTGCGACTATCCCCTCATAGCTGCGGGGGGATTCGCCCGGAATTTCGACGACGACCCGAACCTTTGCCTTGTTTTCTTCCATTTTTGCCTCCAATGAGATTTATTTCTTTGAGGACTATTCCCCAAGAGATTCAAAAGTGTCTTTGTAAAACTTTCCGAGCTTGATCTTCATTTGCCCGTTCAGCCCCGCTTTCCGTTCGTTGGAGTGCGCGGTTTTGAGAAGGCTCAATCCCTGCGACATAAGCCGATTGTTTGCCCGCTCGACCTCCTCCGCCGTGCAGATGAAGTATCCGCCGTTATAGGAGCCGATGACCTTTTCAAGCTCTGTGCTGCGCCGAATCGTCTTTATGACATCCCGCAGCTTTCGCTCGGAGATCCCGAAGATGGCAGCGAGCGCTTCGGCGGAAATTGCGTTTTTCTTCCCGACGTGTTTCTTCATTTCCTCGTAGACCTGATAGACTATCGGTTCATGATGTTTCTGCTCCATTTTTTCTCTCCTTTGAATAATGCTTTTTTCCTGCGCCCTGAACGCCGTATTCGGCGCTACAACCGCGCAAACGTGCGACCACGCCCAATCGGTCACTTTTTCCCCTTGCCCTTCACGGGGCAATTCTCGCGGCGTTTTTTCAGCCATTCTTGGAACTTCGCCTCATTTTCGGGGTCCTTGTAAAAATCCCGAATCGGATCCACGAGGGCGCGAGCCGCGAGATATGCCTGTACCGGCGAAATTTTTAATTCGTTTGTTTTGATCTCCACGGTCGCAACCCTCCGCAAATTAGATTTATAATCTAATCACTTTGCAAAAAAAATTTGCTCTCTCCGCTCGGCAATATCAAGAACCTCGCACAAGGAAATAACCTCGTTCACCTTGAACTCGGTTTTGTTGTTGATCTTGTCCGAAAGAGACTGATAGGAAATGCCGATTTTTTCAGCGACTTCCGACTGTTTCATGCCACTTTCGACGATTGCCGCTTTGAGAAGTCTCGTGTTTACCATAACTCCCTCCGCTGTTTTGAAATTAGATTTTTAATCTAATCCTATAATACCATGCCAAAATTAGATTGTCAAGCGATTTTTCGTAATTTTTAGAAAAAAAATCAAAAACGCTTGATTTCAAATCTAAAATATGGTATAGTAATAATGTAAAGAAGAAAGGAGACTGTTATGACTACTGTTGGAGATCGCATAAAGCAGCTTCGGAAGGCTGCCGGCATGACACAAAAGGAACTTGCGAAAAGGTGCGGATATTCGTCTCTCACCACGATAAACAAGATTGAACTTGGGATCAATAGTGTCCCTCTCTCTGTGGTGGAAAAAATTGCCGCCGTCTTTGGAGTTAGCCCTTCCTATATTATGGGTTGGGAGAACACGAACGCCGGCGTGAACAATGGAATCATCGGAAATCAAAATTCTAATAATGTTATCTCCGTCGGGGGCGGGACGAGCGTCGGCGCAGAGGGCGAGATTGAAAATGAACTTCTCGCCCTGTGCAAAAAAATGACGATGGAGCAGAAGATCGAACTCCTCCACTTCGCATACGGAATTATTAAGGGAGATAACAAATGAAAAAAGCCGTGATTTACGCTCGGTTTTCGAGCAGCAATCAGACGGAGCAGTCAATCGAGGGACAACTTCGCGTATGCAATAAGTATGCCCGCGAGAACGGCTTTGTCGTTGTCAAGGAATACATAGACAGGAAGAAGACGGCGCAAAATGACCTCCGCCCGAACTTTCAGAAAATGCTTGCCGACAGTTATAATCACACGTTCGATTTCGTCATCGTTTACGCGCTCGACCGCTTCGCCCGCGACGATGGCGACCACGGAACCGACAAGCGTATTTTGCAGCGCAACGGTGTACTGCTCCTCTCTGCGACACAGCAGATCGGTGTCAACGCGGACGGCACGGAAAATCTCGGCGGGATCCTGACCGAAGGTATCTATGTCGCCCTCGCAAAATACTATTCCCGCGAACTTGCGCAGAAAGTCCGGCGCGGGCAGAACGAAAGCATTATAAAGCGCAACTTCTTGGGCGGGCGGGTTCCATACGGATATTGCACCGTTGGGTCGCCCCGTGGGAACGGGAGAGCGGCAAATAAAAAACTCTGCATCAACGAAGCCGAAGCAGAGATCGTAAGGGAAATTTTTGAAATGTACTCGAAGGGAAAGAGCGCGTTTGAAATTGCCGACATTCTAAACGAGCGCGGGCTGCGCAACTCACGGGGAGAGCCGTTCAAAGCAAACGGTCTCATGCGGATGATGAAGAACAAAACCTATATCGGGACCTTCACTTTCGGAGATCGAATGATCGAAGACTACAATCCCCCCATCGTAGACAAAAAAATTTTTGAAATCGTTCAAATGAGAATGGAGCAGAATATGAGAAACCCCGCAAAGGCGAAAGCGAGAGACAACTATATCCTCACGGGAAAGCTCTATTGCGGGTATTGCAAAAAAAAGATGGTTGGCGAATCCGGGACGAGCCGCAGCGGTGAAATGTACTACTACTATAAGTGTCAGGGGCGGAAAAAGCGTTGCGGCTGCACGAAGGAGATCATCAAAAAAACATACCTTGAGGATTTAGTCATACAGTCCACTTTGGATCACATCCTCTGCACGGAAAATATCGAGACAATCACGGAGCAGCTTTTGAAGGTTCAGGACGAGGACCGCAGCACCGCAGAACTCGAAGTCCTCCGCCAACAACGCGCCGAGACAGAGAGCGCCATAAAAAATATGCTGACCGCGATCAAGCGCGGGATCATCACGGATTCCACGCAGGAAGAACTTCAACGCCTCGAAGAAGAAAAAAAGGACCTCGAAAAGAGAATCACACTCGAAGAATATCAGGAATCCCTTCACTTGACAAGGGAGCGGATACAATATTGGTTCGAGAGCTTCGCGGAGTTCGACTATTCGGACGTGAACGCGCGGGAATACCTCGTTACATACTTCATCAATCGTATTATCCTCTATAACGATAAAGTTATCATCATATACAATCATGAAGGAGACAATCGGACAGAACTCGGCATAGACGAAATCGAAGCGGCGCTCGGTTCGGATTTGCAAGCCTCCCCCCAGCCACATTGGGATAATCCGAACTTTTTTGTGATTCGCAAAACGTTCGGATTATCTTTTTCTATGGAAGAGTTCAAAAACTTCAAAATGTAAAGACAGGCGGGAGCAAATTGCTCCCGCCTGCGCCGCTACACCTCACAAAAATACTGCGTCTTCAACTTGAAACGGACCCGATGAGGGTCGCTCATTTATTAAAACAGCGCCCTGCCCGCGAGCGGGAAGGGCGCTGTTTTTAATGAAGTTTGACGAGGGCACCGCCTTTGAGGCGGGACTCCTCGGCGCAGATGGCCATGAGATGGCTCTCGACGGAAGCCGTAAGCGTCGTCGCGCTCCCCCCTTCTCCCGAAACAAGCCCGTAGAGCGCGTTGATAAGGCCGATCTCCCCGCCTCCGTGTCCGAAACTGCTTTTGTTCAGACCCGAAATAGAGATCTCTTCACTGCCGCCGCCGAACCGCTTCAAGATGAGCGCGTCCCGCGATTCGTCCAAAACCAGGTCGCCCCGCGTTCCAAAAAAGCGGATGATCCGCGCGCAATCGTAGGTGAACGCCGTCATGGTGAGGGTCGCTTTCACGCCGTTGGCAAAGGTAAATGCGGCGATCTGGTGGTCTACCACGTCGTTGTCGCAGAAAAAGACGCATCTGCCGTAATCCCCCGTTTCGATGGCTTTCGAAAGCGCCTCCTCCGTTAGGGGATACTCCCCCGTGAGCTGGATGTAGGGGAAGTCCCGCGCGGGGCTGCCCGCTTTTTTCCAGCCGTCGATGTAGATCGCTTTTGCGCTGTACGCGCAGATCTCCCCAAGCGGGCAGACGGCGCACCGTTTTGCCGCTCCCGCGGGGGCGCATTCGGGCTTAAAAAACGTGAGGTCCCCCACCGAGGAGACGCTCTCGCAACGCGCGCCCGCGTAGTATTGCAGAAGGTCGAGGTCGTGGCAACACTTTGCGAGAAGCATGGGAACGGTCTCTTCGCTGCTCCGCCAATTTCCGCGCACATAGCTGTGGGCATGGTGCCAATAGGCGACCTCTTCGAGCGCGTCGATATGGACGAGCCGCCCGATCTTTCCGCTTTTGATGATCTCGGCGGCTTTGAGATAGGCGGGTACATAGCGAAGCACATGGCAGACGAGGACTTTGCCGCCGTACTTTTTTTGCGCGTCGATAAGCGAGGCGAGTTCCTCACGGGAGTCCGTGATGGGCTTTTCGAGAAGCACGTCGTAGCCGAGTTCAAGCGCGCGCACGCACTGGCGGACGTGGTCTCGGTCCATCGTGGCGATGACGAGGATGTCCGCGCGTTTCGCTTGGAAAAATTCCTCTTCGGAGACAAAGCGCTCCGTCACATGGAAGAGTTCGCCGTAGCCGTTAAGACGGGCCTCAAAGGGATCGCAAAGCGCCGCGATCTTGAAACGTCTGTCGTCCATGAAGAGCCGTCCGTAGCTCTCCGCACCGCGGTTCCCGCAACCCAGGATCGCAACGGTAAATACTTTCATTTCCGCTCCTTTCCCATAAAGACGGGGTTATCGAGAAAGACCTGTACAAAGTGGCTCGTGATGTTCTGCGGCCGCGTGATGGCCCCGCCGATGATCACACGTTCGACCCCCACGTCGAGGACGCGCTTTAAGTCCATGAAAGAGGCCACGCCCCCCTCTGCGATGACCGTGGACTGTTTGATGTCTTCCACGAGCCGTTTGCAGAAATCGAAGTCGGGGATATGGATGTCTTTCGTCTCCTCGGTGTAACTGCGCATCGTCGTGGAGACGTAATCAAAGCCCAGCCTTTCGGCGTTTACGGCCTCCTCATAGGTTGCGATGTCCGCCATGATCGCCTTATCCGTATGCGCGCGGAGATATTCCACGAG
>CANRFY010000016.1 GCA_947630015.1 uncultured Clostridia bacterium | reverse complement strand
CTGTCTGTCCGGCAGACATCGGAACGCTGGGGCATCTCCACCCGGCGCATACAGATTCTTTGCTGTGAAGGGCGCATCCCCGGAGCGGTGCGGATAGGTTACGCATGGGCAATTCCTGATGACGAGCCAAAGCCGAAGGACGCGAGAATTAAGAGTGGGAAATATATTAAGGCTACGGAGGGTAGTCCCAATGGCTAAAAAAGAAGTTAAAACTGATCTGTGGGTCTATGATCTTCTGAAACAAGCGGGTATTGACCTCGATCCTCAGGGAAGTACAATTAAAGAAATTGATGAGGCGTTAAAATCCGCATCTAAGCGAGGCACCGGAAATGTTGGCTTTCCCGAATATGTGGGCGTAGTGAAAGATTATTTGCTTGTAATTGAGGACAAATCTGACCTTTCCAAACATATTAAACGAGATGATAATGGAAATATCAGTGAGGATACGAGTTCGATTATAGATTACGCCGTGAATGGCGCTTTCTTCTACGGAAAACATTTAGCGAGAACCACCAGCTACAAAAAAATAATTGCATTTGGCGTGTCAGGTGATGAGAAAAAGCATAAAATTGCTCCACTTTACATAGATGAGACAGAATTTTATAGAGAGCTTCCTGAAGTTGAATCCTTCATTTCATTTAACGAGGAAAACATCGACGAGTATTATATCCGGGAGATACTAAAGGAAACTACTGCCCAAGAAAAAGAAACCGCTGAAATACTAAAGGATGCAAGCATACTACATGAGGATTTACGCAACTATGGCAATTTGTTGGACACAGAGAAGCCTTTAATTGTTTCCGGCATTCTTTTAGCATTGCGGGAAAGCGAATACAAAAATTTTTCTGTAGATGATCTTACAGGCGATTCCGTAAAAACAGACGGACAGAAAATATACGATGCGATTAACGCAAATCTGCGCCGTGCCAATGTTTCTCCGGAGGTAAAGAAGGACAAGATCCTCAGCCAGTTTGCTTTTATCCGTGATACCGTTAAACTGAACGAAATTGATCCAAAGTTAAAAAAGACCCCGCTGAGACATTTTGCGGAATATTTGAATACTAAAATCTATCGCTCCATTCGTTATATGAGTAGCGCCGAGGATTACATCGGTAGATTTTACGGTGAGTTCATGAGTTATTCTGGTGGTGATGGACAGACACTGGGGATTATACTCACACCAAAGCATATCACGCAGCTTTTCTGTGATTTAGCAGATTTACAGCCAACAGATATTGTTTTTGACCCATGCTGCGGCACAGCGGGCTTTCTAATTGCTGCCATGCACAACATGCTGGCTAAAACGGATGACAGAGCGCAAAAAAAGAGTATTCGTCAAAGACAGCTACATGGCATAGAGATGCGCCCCAATATGTTTACGATTGCGACAACAAACATGATTCTGCGGGGCGATGGGAAAAGCAATCTCATCAATGATGATTTTTTCAAGCAGGACGCCGGAAAGCTCCAATTAAAGCAAGCCACCGTGGGTATGATGAACCCACCGTATTCTCAGGGATCGAGACAAAACCCAGACCTCTATGAAATGTCTTTTGTAGAACATCTTTTAGATTCTCTGGTTGTTGGTGCGCGTTGCATCGTAATTGTTCCTCAATCTTCTATGACCGGCAAGACAAAAGAGGAACAGGCACTTAAAGAAAACATCTTAAAGCATCACACACTTGAAGGCGTTATTTCATTGAGTAAGGATACTTTTTACGGCGTTGGCACAATTCCGTGCATTGCAGTATTTACTGCTGGGGAACCGCACCCTGAGGCTAAGGTATGTAAATTTATCAACTTTGAAAATGATGGATACAAAGTAGCCGCCCATGTCGGCCTGGTTGAAACAGAGTCGGCGAAGGACAAAAAACAGCATTTATTGGATGTATGGTTTGACCGTATTGAAGCTGAGACAAAGTTTTGCGTCAAGACTACGATTGAAGCAACTGATGAATGGCTACACAGCTTTTATTATTTCAACGATGAAATTCCAACTGAGGCTGATTTTATCAAAACCATCGGGGACTATTTGACATTTGAGTTTTCTATGGTGATGCAAGGGCGGGAATATTTGTTCAAGGAGGATGGCAATGCTCAGCTTGGATAATGCAAATTGGAGTATTTTCAGAGTGCTTGATTTGTTTGAATATCGTAGAGGCAATCAAAATAATATGGCTTCGCTTTCGTCTGGTGATTACATGTTAATTTCGGCAAAAAATATAAACAATGGTCTCAAAGGATTCTTTGAGTCTAATGATGCAAGGCGTGGTACATATAAAGGACATTGCATTACTCTAAATAATGACGGCGATGGCGGAGTGGGGTTGGCATATTACCAGCCTTGTGATTTCTTACTGGATACCCATGTTTATGCACTTTATGCTAAAACAGCTATTAGCCGGTATGCGATGCTATACATTGCTCAGGCTTTGTCAAAACAGAGAGTTTGTTTTAGCCATGGATATTCTATTAGTCAAGACAGGCTTAAAACAATGAGAGTAATGCTACCAACGGATGAAAAAGGCGACCCAGACTACGCTTTTATGGAGCAATATATCAAAGAACGGGAAGAACAGCTCATACAGAAGTACAAAACGTTTATTGGTCAAATTGCACAAACGGGGGGGGGTAATGCCACCCCGTGATATGGCAAATTGGAAGGGTTTCTTTATTAACGACCTTTTTACTATCAGTCCGGGAAAGCGGTTGACAAAAGCCAATATGGACAGCGGAGCAATACCATTTATTGGCGCAACTGATTCAAATAATGGAATTACGAGTTGGATTGCCACCCCAAACGCCTCATTTGACCGGAATGTACTGGGTGTCAATTATAACGGGAGTGTTGTTGAGAATTTTTACCATGCCTATGGCTGTGTGTTTTCAGATGATGTTAAACGCTTGCATCTAAAAGGTTACTCAGACAATAAGTTTATACTTTTGTTTCTGAAAACAGTAATTTTACAACAAAAGGTGAAGTATACCTACGGATATAAGTTTAATGGCCAGCGAATGGAAAAACAGAAGATATTGCTGCCGGTTGATCGTCAAGGCAATCCCGATTATATCTATATGGAGCAATATGGAAAGCGGCTTATGGCACAAGGTTATCAAAAATACCTCAGCTATATTGAAAAGCGGGAAAGTGCCTGATAATGAAAAAGAAGTATCGAAGTTTTATAAGCTCGGAGGGATATGATGGACATACCAAAAATGCCTTGTGTTATTTGCGGAACAGAGGCTGTTTATCAAATTGACCACGATAGGAACAGAGTTTTTTATGGATGTCCTGTTTGTGGCAGTTATGAGTTAGGTGTTTATGATACCAACAAACTCAATTTTAATCACTTGTTATCTTATCTTTTGTATCATCGGTTTTGTTATGATGGTTTTGAATGTCGTTACCATACCACTCTCAGCAAGGACGATTGCGACCAATATAAAAAGGAGTTTAATCAAGGGACAGGAAGACATGGTTGGCCTGTACATATGGATTCCGAAATAATCGAAAACTGGTATCCAAAAACTTTCTCAGAGCGGGTCGATCACATTCTTTTATACATCAATGCAAACGCACCTCACATTGGGCAGGAAATCTCTTGGAGTTTTTCCGAGGCGCACGGAGCATTATTCGTTGATCGCTATGAAAACGGCATAGTTAATCATGGGCAACATAAAGTGAGAAACGAAGACGATTTCGAGCATGAGATGAAATATATGCTTGACTACCTTCAGGAGAGCTCATATATCAACTACACCGATGGACCGGATGAAAATGAAGCGTTCATTTTGTCATTGGCCCCTAATGGGTACAAGCGCGTGGATGAACTGCAAAAGTATTCCTCCCATGGTCGCAATGTCCTTGTTGCCATGAAGTTTGGAGATGACACGAAAAAGCTTCGTGAGGCTATTAGAGAAGGAATTAAGGGCGCTGAGTATAATGCCATTTTTATTGATGAGGTACAGCATAATGACTTTATTACTCCCGAACTATTAAAATATATACGGGACAGTAAGTTTGTCGTAGTGGATTTAACCCATAAAAATAACGGTGCCTATTTTGAAGAAGGTTATGCAATGGGACTTGGCAAGCCTGTTATTCAGTTGTGCCAACAAGGAACAACACTCCACTTTGACATTGCACAAAAGAATACAATTATGTGGGTCACTGAGGAGGACATTCCTGAAAAGCTGTTGAACAGGATAAAAGCCACTATAGATTGAATTTGTTTCTCAAAGGCTATATCTTTGCGTTATAGTCTACAATGTCAGGGCAAGAAAAAGCTAAGGCTCAGATTTTCCCTTAAAGATTAAGCATCCAAAACTCTTATGATGTTCAAACAGCTTAATCCATTGATTGCAACGTAACCGCTAAAAGAGAGCCCGCGATAAAAAGGCAAGGCAAACAGGCCTATGCTGCCATAGACCTGTTCGGGTATATGCAATTACAAATTTCAGCAGAGGAAATCTTCAACAATATCCATGAGCTGAGAAGGATCGAGCCCGCCAATGGTGCAGCGGAGAGCGAGACGCGCAACGGCCCTGCCATCTGTGGAGATATCCGAGATAAAGAGAATAGGTTTTGTGCCTGCACACAGCTTCCAAATACCAATCCCAAATGACATGTAGTCTCCAATATCAGGATGAAACAGTTTCTGTTTCTTCACCCAGTACAGATACATCTCGTGTCTCCTGTTCCAGTGCCTGCTTTAGATAGCAAAGCGGATTGAGCCGAAGTTTCCAGCAGATAAGCAGGAAATAGCCGGTCTTGGGGACATGCCCGTAATTTTCAATGAGTTTGTACTCACCGATAGAGATTTCAAGATATTCCGCCATGCTTTCCTGACTGAATCCGCGTTCAGATCGCTTCGCATGTACATCCAGGTCCAGGGATTTCTGCCATGGAAGCGCTGGATGTTTTGGGGCGCGAAACTTCATACAATACTCCTCCTTGGTTTGGCCGTTCAGGCGATTGCCAAAGGTAGGGTATCTTGTCAGAAAATGTCAGTCCAGACATGGATATGTACTTTTTTACAGATTTGCGGAAAATTTCGAGCATTCCATACAAAAAGCCGGGGCAGAGAACATGACTCTGCCTCGGCAGGCGGGTTCGATCCCTTGTTTGGAATCGCTTATTCAGTTTTGGGCGCCGCCTCTTGAAATCTTTCCTTGACGTATTTACCCCAGGGCATGACCCAGTCCAGCCGTTCGGGGTAGGTACGGAAGTCGAGGTCGGGCAACTCTTCCAGCAGTATCCGCAGATAATCCCTTGGGTGCAGACCGTTGGCTTTGGCTGTCTCTACCAGACTGTAAACCACGGCGCTGGCCTTGGCGCCGCGGACCGTGTCGCTGAACAGCCAGTTCTTGCGCCCAACCGCAAACGGGCGAATCGCGTTCTCAGCCCAGTTGTTGGAGATCTGGCAGCGCGGGTCTTTGAGGTAGTTTTCGAGATACGGCCGCTGCCCCTGGGCGTATTCCACAGCCTTTTTCAACTGTCCGGCCAAAGGCTGGGCTGAAAGCTCATCCAGCCAGCACCAAAAAGCCCTGAGAATGGTTTTTTCTTCCTCAAGGCGCGCCTTCTGCCGCTGCTCCGGCTCCAGCTTCATGATCTCGTTTTCTTTGGCAAACAACTGGTCGCAGTACCTGCGCCCCTGCTGTGCCGGGGTGGGCGGGCCGTCTACAGCGGCCATGTTGGGGATGGCCTCCACAAACTTGCGCCGCACATGCGCCCAGCAGCCGCACCGGCTCACTTTGCCCAGCCGGTTGTATCCGGCATACCCGTCTGTATGCAGATATCCCTGAAAGTCTCCCAGAAACTTCTCCGCATACTCGCCGCTGCGCCCCGGCTGGTACTCGAACAGGATGATTGGCCTGAGCCCGTCGTTCCCGGTTCGGTACACCCACATGTACGACCGGCTGTCCGACGCCTTGTCCGGCTCTTTCAGCACCTGCACGGTCGTCTCGTCCACATGCAGGACATCCCGTTTCAGCAGCGCCCGGTGCAGTGCCTCCCAGACTGGCTCCAGCCAGTCCTCACTGCACCGGATGATCCAGTTCGCCATGGTCGTTCGGCTGAACCCGATCCCCTGGCTGCGCCATATCTCCTCCTGTCGGTACAGCGGCACCGCGTTCACATACTTCTGGTACATGACTTCTGACACCACCGATGCCGATGCCATGCTGTGATTCAGCAGCGGGGCCGGTACGCTGGATTCCACTACGATGAACTTGCCCTTCTTCCGGCAGGCTGGGCAAAAATATTTGTCCCGCCAGTACCGCCGGATGATCACCTTCGCCGGGATGATTTCGGGAACCTCCCGCACCAGTTCTCTCGTGAGAAACTTCATCTCCCCGCCGCATTCCGGACACCGCTCCTGCACAGCATGGTCTGTCTGGATGTCTTCGTATTCTACTTTGCCGGCCAACTTGAGTTCATCTTTGGCGTTCCGCTTTTTCCAGCCGCGCCTGCTCTTCTGCACCGGTTCGGGCGCCTTTTCCTGATACGATGCCTCCGCTTCGTTGAACATCCCCAACTGTTCTTCTTTGGGCGTCTGTTCGCTGGAACGGCCGTACTGCTTCTTGCGCAGCAGGGCCAGGAACTCGTCCATGTTCCTGACCTCGGCTAACAGCTGTTGTACGGCCTGCTGCAGCTCCTGAATGTAAGCGTCTTTCTCCTTCTCGCCAACCGGCTGTTTACCGAGCAGCTCGGCAAACCCCGTGGCGATCCTGGGATATTGTGCCGCGGATTTTCTGCGTGTTGTGTTACGCATGGACGCCCTCCGAATCTCTTTCACTTCGTCTATTATACACCAAAACAGCCCGCTGGGCGAGCTGTCTGCCTGGAGAACTTTAACCCAAACTTTTAGTCCTTTCGCTGTAAAATCCACTTCTTTTTTTGTTGAAAACTTTCCGTCTCACAAAATTCGCCGTTCAGACCTGCGCAGCGCCGTAGGCTGCTCCAGTTTCAGCCCGTCCAGCAGCCACCCAAACTCTTTCCAACTGATCTTGTGCATCTCCTGCCGGTTCCGCGGCCACTGGTATGCGCCGTCCTCCACACGTTTGTACACAAGAACGAATCCATCCCCTTCCCACAGCAGCGCCTTGATTCGGTCCCGCCGCCGTCCGCAGAACACAAACAGGCTGCTGGAAAACGGATCCAGATGAAACTGCCGCTGTACCACCTGTGCCAAACCATCTATACCAAGCCGCAGATCGGTGTATCCGCAGGCAATGTAGATGTTCTCCACCTTGCTGATGTCACCGAGCATCCTGCACCGCCTTTAGCACCATCTCCAAGTGCCGGCTTTTGATCCCATCCGGAACCTCGATCTCGGTTTCCCCGATTCGGATTCGTATGACAACCGTGCTGCCTGTCTGGGCGCCGCTGGCTGCGGGTGCCTCTTTCCGTTCCGCTTCAGGTATGGCCAGTGCGGCAAACTGCGGCTCACTTTGCAAAACTGCTGCGGCTGTCGGCTGGCTGGAGCACACTTGCTCCGCTTCCATCTGTGCCAGAAGTTCCTCGCGCACCGCTTTCTTCCAGCGGTAGTATGTGGAGCAGGCAATCTGATGCTCCTTACACCAATGTTCTACCGTTTGTCCGCTCTGTGCCTGTTCGTGAAATAGTTGCAGCCACTGACGCCCTCGCAACGACATGACTTCTTTCTGCATCTTGGTCCCTCCCTGTATCCGCATCTCCTGAAAATCTCAAGGGAGTTTTTGGAGGCTCCAAAAACTACCCCTCCCTTACCTCTATTCTCTCTTTTCTTAGGCTATTTGTACAGGACGCAACCTCAATGGGCGGTTACATTGCAACAAAAAGATGTAATATCACCAAAGAGAACAGCCATACTCGGAAATTTTCCGAGTATGGCTGTTCTCTTTGTGTTGCACCCCTGTTTGGCAGCTACCCAATATCAGTATTGTTTCGATACTGTTTTATTGGAAGCTACCTCACGGGGGGCGTTTTTTATTTTATTCGTTTTGTTACCTCGTCGCCCATCTCGCGGCAGCCGACGCGGCGGCAGCCGTCCTGCATTATATCGCCGGTGCGGATACCGGCGTCGAGCGTTTCCGATACAGCCTTTTCGATCGCGTCGGCCTCCGCCGCCATATCGAACGAATAGCGCAGCATCATCGCCGCTGACAGTATCGTGCCGAGCGGATTCGCTATGTCCTGCCCCGCGATGTCGGGCGCGGAACCGTGTATCGGCTCGTACATCCCGCGCGTCCCCTCCGACAGCGACGCCGACGGCATCATGCCGATCGAGCCGGTCAGCATCGACGCCTCGTCCGACAGAATGTCGCCGAACATATTCTCCGTCACTATGACGTCGAACTGCGTCGGATTCTTGATCAGCTGCATCGCGGTATTGTCGACAAGAATGTCGCTGTACTCGACCTCGGGATATTCCTCCGCCAGTCTGTGCATTATGCGCCGCCACAGGCGCGACGTTTCGAGAACGTTCGCCTTGTCGACGGACGCGAGCCTGCGATTCCTCTTCATCGCCGTCTCGAACGCGACGCGTCCGATGCGCTCGATCTCATGCTCCGAATATATCATCAGATCGGACGCGACAGATTCGCCGCCCTCCGTCCACGATTTTTTCTCGCCGAAATATACGCCGCCAGTCAGCTCGCGCACGATGAGCAGATCGATGCCGCCGCCGACGTTTTTGAGCGGCGACGATCCCGCAAGCTGCGAAAACAGCTTCGTCGGGCGCAGATTCGCGAACAGTCCGAGTTCCTTGCGCACGGCTAAAAGCGCCTTTTCGGGGCGGATCGACGCGGGACAGTCGTCCCACTTCGGCCCGCCGACGGCGCCGAGCAGCACGCTGTCGGAATCCTTGCATATCGCCATGCCCTCGTCCGTGATCGGCACGCCGTATTTGTCTATGCTGCATCCGCCGATATCGACGTATGTGTACTCGAACGTGTGGCCGTATATCTCGCCGACGCGGTCGAGCGCCTTGATCGCCTCGCCCGTAATCTCGGGACCGATGCCGTCTCCGGCGAGAACTGTAATTCTCTTCTTCATGCTCACCCCTCCTTGATGGACGCGAGCAGTCCGCCCTTTTTGATTATGTTCTGTATGAACGGCGGGAACGGCTGCGCCTTATACTGTCTGCCTGTCGTTTTGTCAGTGATGACGCCCGTGTCGAAATCGACCTCGACCTCGTCGCCTGCGGAAATCGAGTCGGCAGCCTCGGCGCATTCCACGATCGGCAGGCCGATATTGATCGAGTTGCGGTAGAAGATGCGCGCGAAGCTCTTCGCGATCACGCATCCGACGCCGCACGTCTTTATCGCGAGCGGCGCGTGTTCGCGCGAGCTGCCGCAGCCGAAGTTGTCGCCCGCGACGATGACGTCGCCGGCCTTGACCTTGCCGACGAATTCCGCGTCGATGTCCTCCATGCAGTGCGCCGCCAGCTCGGATGCCGCCGACGTGTTGAGGTAGCGCGCGGGGATTATGACGTCGGTGTCGACGTTGTCGCCGTATTTGAACGCTTTGCCGTTTGTATTCATCGTTTACGCCTCCTTCGGTTCGGTTATATAGCCCGTCAGCGCGCTTGCGGCCGCCGTCGCGGGGCTTGCGAGGTAGACCTCGCTCTTCGGATGGCCCATTCTGCCGACAAAATTGCGGTTCGTCGTCGCTATGCATCTCTCGCCTGCGGCGAGTATACCCATGTAGCCGCCGAGGCACGGTCCGCACGTCGGCGTGGACACGACGGCTCCCGCGTCGATGAACGCCGTATAATATCCGCGCTCCACGCATTCGCGCAGTATCGCCATTGTAGCGGGGATTATGATGCAGCGAACGCCGTCCGCGACCTTTTTGCCGGCGAGAATTTTATACGCCGTCTCCATGTCCTCCATGCGTCCGTTCGTGCAGCTGCCGATCACGACCTGATCGATCTTAATATCGTGCAGCTCGCTCGCGGGGCGCGTGTTCTCGGGCAGATGCGGGCAGGCGACTGTCGGCGTGATCTTATCAAGCTCGACCGTAACCGTGCGCTCGTATTCGGCGTCGGCGTCGGCCTCGTAGACCTTATATTCGCGCTCGCAGCGTCCGTTTATGTACGCTTTCGTCACATCGTCGACGGGGAAAATGCCGTTCTTCGCGCCGGCCTCGATCGCCATATTGCAGATGCAGAGCCTGTCGTCCATCGACAGCTCCGAGACGCCCTCTCCCGTAAATTCCATGCTCTTATAGAGCGCGCCGTCGACGCCTATCTCGCCTATGACGGACAAAATGACGTCCTTGCCGCTGCAATTTTTCGGAAGCTTTCCCGTCAGCTCGAATTTGATCGCCGACGGAACCTTGAACCACGCCTTGCCAGTCGCCATTGCCGCCGCCATATCCGTGCTGCCGACGCCGGTCGAGAACGCGCCGAGCGCGCCGTATGTGCAGGTGTGGCTGTCCGCGCCTATCACACAGTCGCCGGCCGTCACGACGCCCTGCTCCGGCAAAAGCGCGTGTTCGATCCCCATTTTGCCTACGTCGTAGAAGTGAGATACGCAGTGTTCGCACGCGAAATCGCGGCACGATTTCGACTGCTCCGCCGCCTTTATATCCTTATTCGGGACGAAGTGATCGAGTACGATCGCGATCTTATCGCGGTCGAATACGCCCTCAAAGCCCGCGCGGCGGAATTCGTTTATCGCCACCGGCGTCGTGATGTCGTTACCGAGTACGAGATCGAGCCTCGCTTCGATCAGCTGTCCCGCCTCGACAGACGAAAGACCCGCGTGATCGGCGAGTATCTTCTGCGTCATTGTCATTCCCATATTCATTCCTCCTTTTTATATGTTATTTGTTCAAACTTCTGTTCAGCGCCGAGAAAAGTGCGCTTATCGACGAGGCGATGATATCGTCGTTTATGCCCGCGCCCCATACTTTTCTGCCGTCCGGCAGCGTTATGCTAACATATGTGATCGCCTGCGACGACGAACCGCGCGAAAGCGCGTGTTCCTCATACGTAAGCTCGGAATATTTCAGTCCGAGCTGAGTTTTGACCGCGTTGCTGACGGCGTCGAGACGTCCGTTTCCCGTCGCCTTTATCTCGCGGACTTCGCCGTCGATCTCGACCGTGACGGTCACGTTTATCTCCGGCGTGCGGACGAAATGATAGTCCAAAAGCTTGATCTTATCGTTTATGTTGACGTATTTGTCGAGGAACACGGAGAGGACCTCGTCGGGCGAAAGCTCCTTATGCGCGTGATCTGATACGCCCTTGACCGTATAGCCGACGTCCTCGCGCATTTTCGCTGGGAGCATATATCCGTATGTGCGTTCGAGCAGATATCCGATGCCGCCCTTGCCGGACTGGGAATTGATGCGTATGACGTCCGTCTCGTATTCCCTGCCGACGTCCGTCGGATCGATCGGCAGATACGGCACCGTCCACAGATCGAGAGCTTTTTCCTCGCGCCACTTCATCCCCTTCGCGATCGCGTCCTGATGCGAGCCGGAGAACGCGGCGAACACGAGCTTGCCCGCGTAAGGCTGGCGCTCGTAGACGTGCATTCTCGTCACGCGTTCGTATGTCTCAGCGATCTCGGGCATATTGGAGAAATCGAGCTGCGGATCGACGCCCTGCGCGTACATATTCATGCCGAGCGTGACGATATCGACGTTGCCGGTGCGCTCGCCGTTGCCGAAAAGCGTGCCTTCGATGCGGTCCGCGCCGGCGAGTATGCCGAGTTCGGAGTCGGCGACGGCGCATCCTCTGTCGTTATGCGGATGCAGCGATATCACGACCGCGTCGCGGTACTTGATGTGATCGCACATATATTCGATCTGATCTGCGTAGACGTGCGGCGACGACAGCTCGACGGTGACGGGGAGATTGATTATGACAGGCAGCTCCTTTGTCGGCTGCCATACGTCGAGTACGGCGTTGCAGACCTCGAGCGCGAAATCCGGTTCGGTGCCTGTGAACGACTCGGGCGAATACTCATATCTGTACTTGGCTCCCGCCTCCTTGGCCAGTCTGTTGAACAGCTCCGCGCCGTCGGTGGCGATCTTCTTGATCTCCTCCTTCGACTTTTTGAACACCTGCTCGCGCTGCGCCACGGACGTCGAATTATAAAGATGGACGATGACGTTTTTGCAGCCCTCGACGGCCTCGAACGTCTTTTTGATTATATGCTCGCGGCTCTGCGTCAAAACCTGGATCGTCACGTCGTCGGGGATCATATTGCGCTCGATGAGCGTGCGGACGAACGTGAATTCGGTCTCGCTCGCCGCCGGAAATCCGACCTCGATCTCCTTGAAGCCGACCTTTACGAGCAGGCTGAAGAACTCGAGCTTCTCCTCGAGGCTCATCGGTATCGTCAATGACTGATTGCCGTCGCGCAGATCGACCGAACACCACACGGGCGCTTTATCGATGTAGGTTTTGTTTGCCCACCGTCTCGGCGGGTTCTCTACGGGGTAAAACTGTCTTGTGTATTTTGACGCGCTGAACATCCGATCACCTCTTTGATTTTAATTTACAGTTGCGATAACCTCGACCTCTACCTTAGCGCCGCGCGGAAGATCGCGGACGGCGACGCAGCTTCTTGCCGGAAACGTCGTTATGTGACGCGAATATACCTCGTTGAACGACGCAAAATCGGCGATATCGTCGAGAAAGCACACTGTTTTTATGATTTTTGTCATATTGCTTCCCGCCGCTCTCAGCACGGCCGAAAGATTTTTCATTACCTGCTCCGTCTGCTCCGCCGTCGTCGTACCGACGATTGCTCCCGTATCGGGATCGAGCGCGATCTGGCCCGATGTGTAAACGAGTCCGCCATGCTCGATCGCCTGCGAATACGGGCCGATCGCCGCCGGCGCGCGGCTTGTCTTGATTATGGTCATAGTATTTTATCCTCTCTGGGGGCGAACCCCCTTGAAAGTGGGTTCGCCCCCAGATCCCCACTCCTGTAACTTTTATTACAGACTTATATTATCTTTATGCCGGCGTCGGTGAGCGCCGTTTTGATGCTTCTTATATGATCGAAATTTTTCGTTTCGAGCGTCAGGCGCAGATAACAGCCGTTGACGTCGGAGCCTTCGTTTGAATGCTCGTGATGCACCGCCACGACGTTGCCGCCCTGCTCCGCTATGATGCGCGAAACGAGCATCAGCTGCCCGGGTTTATCTACGAGTTCAATGTTGAGCTGGCAGTTGCGTCCCGACATCAAGAGTCCGCGCGTTATGACGCGCGACAGTATCGTCACGTCGATGTTGCCGCCGGAGAGCAGACATACTGTCTTTTTGCCCTCGAGATCGAGCTTGCCGAACATCGCCGCCGCGACGGATACTGCGCCCGCGCCCTCGGTCACGAGCTTGTGCTTCTCCATCAGCGCCAGTATCGCCGCCGAGATCTCGTCGTCGCTGACGGTGACGATCTCGTCCACGTAATCATGACATAGCGAATACGTCAGGCTGCCTGGTTCCTTGACCGCGATGCCGTCCGCGATCGTGAACACGGAATCGAGCTTTTCGATCTTATCGTCCGCGAGCGAATTCCTCATCGACGGCGCGCCCGCCGCCTGTACGCCGTAGACCTTTATATTCGGGTTTAGATTCTTTATCGTATACGCGATGCCGGATATCAGTCCGCCGCCGCCGACCGGCACGATGACCGCGTCCATGTCGGGTATCTGCTCGTTCAGCTCGAGCGCTATCGTCCCCTGCCCCGCGATGACGTCGACGTCGTCGAACGGATGTATGAACGTATAGCCCATCTCGTCGCGCAGCTCGAGCGCGCGTCTGTACGCGTCGTCGTAGACGCCGTCGACGAGGCATATCTCCGCCCCGTAGCTTCTCGTCGCCTCGACCTTTGATATCGGCGCGCTGTCCGGCAGGCAGATCACGGATTTGATGCCGTTCTTCTGCGCCGCGAGCGCGACTCCCTGCGCGTGATTGCCTGCGGAGCAGGCGATCACGCCGCGCTTTTTCTCCTCGTCCGTCAGCCGCGACATTTTGTAGTACGCGCCGCGGACCTTGAACGAACCCGTGACTTGCAGATTCTCCGTTTTAAGATACAGCTCAAGCCCGGGCGCCAGCTTCGGCGCGGAGAGGACGTCCGTCTGTATCGCGACGTCGCGCAGCGCGTACCGCGCTTTATATACGTTGTCAAGTGTCAGTGTCTGATCCATGCAATATTGATTCTTTCGTTGATTATAATAGACTGTTTATGAACTGCTCCGCCGCCCTCGGCGAACGCGATGCGCGCGACAGAGCGAACGCCTCCGCCGCAACGTCAAGCTCGCCGTCGACCTCTATCCCCGCGCGGGCTGCGAGCGTATGGACGATCTCGAGGTACAGCGCCTTGTTCGGGCGCTCGAAATACACCGTCAGGCCGAATCGATCCGACAGCGACATAAGCTCCTGCGCCGTATCGTTTTTGTGTATGTCGTCGGCGTCGAGGCTGTTGCCGCGGTCCGAGAACGTCTCCTTCACGATATGACGCCTGTTCGACGTCGCGTAAATGACGGCGTTTTTCGCCTTCGCCGACGCGGAACCCTCGAGCGCCGCCTTCAGCATCGAGAACGAGTCGTCGTTTTTGTTGAACGATAAGTCGTCGATGAAGATGATGAATTTGAGCGGGCTTTCCGCTATCCTGCTCATCACGCGGTGCAGCGCCAACAGCTGGTCGCGGCGCAGCTCGATGAGGCGCACGCCATCGTCCGCAAACATATTCGCCGCAGATTTGACGGTCGAAGATTTCCCCGTCCCCGCATCGCCGAAAAGAAGAATATTCGCCGCGGGGCGTCCCTCCACGAGCGCGCGCGTGTTGTCGTATACCTGACGTCTCTGCGACTCGTATCCGACGAACGCGTCCGGCATTATGGTGTCGGCGCTGCCGACAGGCTCGATATTGCCGTCGTCGTCGACACGGAACATCGTCGCCGTCGCGAATTTGCCGAATCCGACCTTCGATATATTGCGCAGCCGTTCTTCATACATCGCGCGCAGATCGAGCTTTTCGTTTTCAAACTGCGGGATGTGTCCGCCGTAATCTTCAAGCCTGAAAAGCTCCGCGGGCGTATGACCCGTCATCGCCGACAGCGCGTCGAGATCGGCTTCCGCATTCGCTTTGAGCGCCGCGTGGATATCGCCGCCGCGCGCCACGGCTTTTACGTATTCGTTTTCGCTTTCGCACACGCGCCGCCATATGTACTCCGACAGCGAGCAGCTGTGCCGCGCAAGGATACGCGCGGTGCGCGCGCAGGCTTCCAGTCTGTTGTGCAGCTCGGGCAGATTTCGCGAAAATATAATGTCGTCATACAGGTCGATGTATTCATCGGTGACAAAATCGCGAAAGTTGAAATCCTTCGCGAACACCGACATCGAATATATCCCGAGTTTGAGCGATATGTACTCCGTTTCAGTCATAGCGTCAGCCCTTATATTCGTTGATGATTGCGCCCTTGTCGGCGGAGCTGACCGCCGCCGCATAGCGCGCGAGCGCGCCTTTGATGTCGGTCTTGACCTTTATTTCCGTCGATTTGCGGCGCGATTCGATCTCGTCGTCCGGCACCTCGAGCGATATCGAGTATTCGGGGATGTTGATCGAGATGATGTCGCCGTCCTTCACGTATGCGATAAGACCGCCGCGCACCGCTTCCGGCGAGATATGGCCGATGCAAGCGCCTCGCGTCGCGCCGGAGAATCTTCCGTCCGTGATCAGCGCCACATCGCGGTCGAGTCCCATGCCCGCGATAGCGGACGTCGGCGAGAGCATTTCGCGCATTCCCGGGCCGCCCGCCGGTCCCTCATAGCGTATGACGACGACGTCGCCCTTCACTATCTTGCCCGCGTATATAGCCGCGATCGCTTCCTCCTCGCTGTCGAACACCTTCGCCGGTCCCTTATGAACGAGCATTTCCGGCGCGACGGCGGAGCGCTTCACGACGCAGCCGTCCGGCGCGAGATTGCCGCGCAGGACTGCGATGCCGCCCGTCTTGCTGTACGGATTCGACGTCGGGCGAATGACAGTCTCGTCCCTGTTGACGGCGTTTTTGATATTCTCGCCGAGCTTTTTGCCCGTACACGTCATGACCGACGTGTCGAGCAGTCCGATCTCCGCCAGCTCATGCAGCACCGCGTAGACGCCGCCGGCTTCGTTCAGATCTTCCATGTACGTCGGCCCTGCCGGCGCAAGATGGCACAGATTAGGCACGCGTTCGCTTATCTCGTTCGCCATGTCGAGGTTGAATTCGACGCCGCACTCGTTCGCGATCGCGGGCAGATGAAGCATACTGTTCGTCGAGCAGCCGAGCGCCATATCGGTCGCGAGCGCGTTTCTGATCGCCGCCTCCGTCATGATGTCGCGCGCCTTGATGCCGCGTCTCACAAGCTCCATTATCTGCATTCCCGCGTGCTTTGCAAGCTCGATCCTCGCCGAGTATACGGCGGGGATCGTGCCGTTGCCGGACAGTCCCATGCCGAGCGCCTCGGTCAGGCAGTTCATCGAATTGGCCGTATACATTCCCGAGCAGGAGCCGCACGTCGGGCAGGTATTTTCCTCGCAGACGCGGAGTCCGTCGTCGTCGAGCTTGCCTGCGGCGTATGCGCCGACGGCCTCGAACATACTCGAAAGGCTCGATTTTCTGCCGTTTACGTGACCGGCCAGCATCGGTCCGCCGCTGACGAATATAGTCGGTATATTGACGCGCGCCGCCGCCATCAAAAGGCCTGGTACGTTTTTGTCGCAGTTAGGCACCATCACGAGTCCGTCGAAGCCGTGCGCCAGCACCATCGCCTCCGTAGAGTCGGCGATGATGTCGCGCGTGATGAGCGAATACTTCATGCCCGTGTGTCCCATCGCGATGCCGTCGCAGACTGCGATCGCGGGGAACACGATCGGCGTGCCGCCCGCCATCGCGACGCCGATCTTGACGGCCTCCACGATCTTATCTATGTTCATGTGTCCGGGTACGATCTCGTTATGCGAGCTTACGATACCGATAAGCGGACGCTCCAGTTCTTCCTTAGTCAGTCCGAGCGCGTGATAAAGACTTCTGTGCGGCGCGTTGTTGAACCCGTCGACGATCGTTTCCTTTACCATATATGTTCTCCTAAAATAAAAATAATCGAAAAAAGTCGGGGGTATGGGAGGGGATTACGCAGTAATCCCCTCCCGTTCGGGAATGATCAGTTGTTGATCAGCTTATCCTCGTCCGACCAGCTGTACAGCTTGCGGACTTCCTTGCCGACGATCTCGGACGGATGCTCCGAGGCGCGTTTTCTCATCGCGTTGAAGTGTACCTGTGCGCCGGCGTCGGACATATCGAGCAGGAATTCCTTTGCAAATGTGCCGTCCTGGATGTCGGACAGTATCTTCTTCATCGTCTTCTTCGTCTCTTCGGTGATGATCTTCGGTCCCGTCACATAGTCGCCGTACTCGGCCGTGTTCGAGATCGAGTATCTCATGCCCTCAAAGCCGCTCTGATAGATGAGGTCGACGATCAGCTTCATCTCGTGGATGCACTCGAAATAAGCGTTTCTCGGATCGTAGCCGGCCTCGACGAGCGTTTCAAAACCTGCCTGCATAAGCGCGCATACGCCGCCGCAGAGGACTGCCTGTTCGCCGAACAGGTCGGTCTCGGTCTCGGTGCGGAACGTCGTTTCAAGCACGCCCGCTCTTGCGCCGCCGATGCCGAGCGCATATGCGAGCGCGATATCGAGCGCGTCGCCGGTCGCGTCCTGCTCGACCGCGACGAGGCAAGGCACGCCCTTGCCCGCCTGATACTCGCTTCTGACCGTGTGACCGGGTCCCTTCGGCGCGATCATGATGACGTTCACGTTCTTCGGCGGCTTGATGCAGCCGAAGTGGATGTTGAAGCCGTGCGCGAACGCGAGAGTCTTGCCCTCGGTCATAGCCGGCGCGATCGACTCGCGGTACAGCTTCGCCTGCTTTTCGTCGTTGATGAGTATCATGACGATGTCCGCGTTTGCGGCGGCCTCTGCCGACGTCATGACCTTCAGTCCGGCAGCCTCGGCCTTAGCCCAGCTCTTGCTGCCCTCGTACAGTCCGACGATGACGTTTACGCCGGAGTCGCGGAGATTGAGCGCGTGAGCGTGTCCCTGCGAACCGTAGCCGATGATGGCGACGGTCTTGCCGTCGAGCTTGTGCAGATTGCAGTCCTGCTGATAGTAAATGTTTTGCATGGTGAAATTTCTCCTTTATTTATAATAATTTGTATTGGACTGATTATTTCGGCGATTTGTTTTCGAGTATCGTCGCGCCGCGTTCGAGCGCGACGACGCCGGTGCGGCACATTTCGATTATGCCGAGCGGCTTCATTACCTCGATGAACGCCTTTATCTTCGACGGCTCGCCCGTCACCTCGACGCAGAGCGAATCGACCGTGTAATTGATGATCTTCGCGCGGAAAATCTCCGCCGCCGCCATTATCTCGCCTCTCGTGTCGGGCGTGTTTTTCACCTTCACGAGAAGAAGCTCGCGCTCGACGGAGCTTTCTGCCTCGAGCAGCTTCACCTTCTTTACGTTGTGCAGCTTTTTTACCTGATTGATCACCTGATGGCGCTCGTACTCGTCGCCCTGCATCGTAATCGTGATGCGCGAGTATGCGGGATCGTCCGTCTCGCCGACCGTCAGCGAGTCGATGTTGAAGCCGCGGCGCATGAAAAGGCCGGCGACGCGCGTCAGCACGCCATATTTATTTTCGACGTAAACGGCAATTACGTTACGCATATGTTACACCTTCGCTTTCGTCGTTATCATGTCCTCGATCGAGCCGCCGGGCGGCAGCATCGGCAGGACGAATTCGTCCATGTCGATATACGTGTCGATGAGGAACGGGCCGTCGTGCCTCATCGCCTCGGAAAACGCGGCGCGGAATTCGTCGATGTTTTCCGCTCTGCGCCTGGGCAGGCCGAACGCGTCAGCAAGCTTAATGAAATCAGTTTTTCTGCCGAGGACCGTATTTGAATAGCGCTGACCGAAGAACAGCGTCTGCCACTGGCGCACCATGCCGAGTACGCCGTTATTGAATATCACGATCACGACGGGAGAATTGTACGTCACCGCCGTCGCAAGCTCGTTCAAATTCATGCCGAAGCTGCCGTCGCCCGTTATAAGCACGGTGCGATCGCCTGTCGCGACGGCTGCGCCGATCGCGGCGCCGAGTCCGTATCCCATCGTGCCGAGGCCGCCCGACGACGCGAATCTGCGCGTGCGTCCGAAATTCACGTACTGCGCCGTCCACATCTGGTGCTGACCGACGTCGGTCGCGATTATCGTATCGTCGTCTTTGATCTCGTTTATGACGTCGAATATCTTTTTCGGCGTCATAGCGCCGCCCGCCTGTTTTTCGGCCTCGCAGTCGATCCTCGCCTCCTCCGCCTTGAGCGCGGCGATATGCGCTCCCCATTCTGGGCGCTCGCGCCGTTTTACGCGCGCGAGGATTCGCGAGAACGTCGAAACTATATCGCCGATTATGCCGATATCGACGGGGACGTTTTTCCCGATCTCGGCAAGATCCGTATCGATCTGGATTATCTTTGCGCCGCGCGCATATTTCGCCGTGTTGCCCGTCGCGCGGTCCGAGAAGCGGACGCCGAGACCGATTATGAGATCGGCGTCCTTATTCGCCATCGACGACGCGTAGCGGCCGTGCATTCCCTGCATACCGAGGAATCTGTCATACGAATTCGACAGCGCGGACAGCCCCATAAACGTGCAGCCTATATAGCCGTCGATCTTTTCGGCGAGCGCCATTATATCGCGCGTCATTCCGGCGCCGGCGGCGCCTCCGCCGATGTAAATATACGGGCGCTCGCACGCGTTTATCATCTCGACGGCGCGGTCGATCTCCTCGTCGGGAGCGATCGGCTGCGGATACGGCTCGACGACTCCCTGCGGCTCGAAATCGCACACCGCCGTCTGAACATCCTTCGGGATGTCGATCAGAACGGGGCCGGGACGGCCCGATTTTGCGATCCTGAACGCCTCACGGATCGTATCGGCGAGTTCGTTTACGTCGGCGACGAAGTAGTTGTGCTTCGTGATCGGTATCGTGACGCCGGTGATGTTGATCTCCTGGAAGCTGTCGCGGCCTATGAGGTTCGTCGGGACGTTGCCCGTTATCGCCACCATCGGGATCGAATCGAGCATCGCCGTCGCGATGCCGGTGACGAGGTTCGTCGCGCCCGGACCCGACGTCGCGATCACGACGCCGACCTTGCCCGTCACGCGCGAATATCCGTCGGCGGCGTGGGACGCGCCCTGCTCATGCGCCGTCAGCACATGATTGATGCGGCCGCTTGCCAGATACAGCTCGTCGTATATATTGAGTACCTGACCGCCCGGGTAGCCGAACACGTCGGTCACGCCCTGCTCTATCAATGTTTCTATGACGATCCTCGCTCCCGTCATAGCCGTTTTTCCGTTATTCTGCATTCAAATCTCCTCCCGAACGACAACAAAAACGCTCCCGTCTCCTGCGCTATCAACCGATAACCAAAGAGACGAAAGCGCGCTAAACATTATCGTTCTGCTTCCGCGGTACCACTCTTTTTCGTCCTGCACGGACGCGCTCACGGGCGCATACACGCCCTCACTCTGTAACGGGAGTTCCCGTCCGCCATTACTTTGCAGGATTTCACGGCGGCCGCTCCGCGGTGAGTTCGGCAGGCTCCCGCGAACGTCTTGCACCGACCGACGTCTCTCTTTACTCTGGGGTTCCCCGCTTACTGCTCCGCATCATCGCGTTATAGTTGTTGAAACGTATTATATCACCGCATAATATAGTTGTCAAGACAAAAAATGAAATATTTTGCGCGCCGCGCGCCCGCCGGCGTTGTGTATTCTGCATATAATCGATGAAGGACGGTTGAGCGGGACGGAGACGATTATATCCCGTTTTCGCCTCACACTCCGTTTTTCCATCCCGTTTTTTCCAGTACAGCGCTGACATGACGGTTTTATCTCCGACTATACGGATGAAAGCGCCGGCCGACCGAATGTAAAACAAATCAAGAAACGTCGTTTCCGCTCGAAGCGCACGGGCAGAAACGACGGGAAAACGGAAGGTAAAATGATGATCATGAACTACAATAAACAGATCGCGCGCCGCACCGAAAAACGAGCCGCGGACGCATATGGCGTGCCTCATCAAAAAAGAACCGCCGGCACGGCGCGCGGCCGCGAAGACGCCGCGTTTCCGCATACGTCAAATCTGCCGCATTTATCCGACATTCTGTTCAGCATTAACAGATTTTTGTAAAAATGCGCGGCGGGACGCCGGCTCAACCATCGGTTTATAAGAATACAACCGACAAGTTAGCGTTTTCAACCCGCATTCCATTGTGCTGTCGCGGTTTTTAGTGTACAATATCGACAGAAAAACACGGGAGGTAAAAACAATGCTTCAATCGATCGGCGAGCGTATCGCCTATTACAGGAAAAAATGCGGTCTCACGCAGGAGGAACTGGCGGAGAAATGCTCCGTCACCCCGCAGGCGGTGTCGAAGTGGGAGAACAACATCTCGACGCCCGATATCGGACTTTTGCCGAGGCTGTCCGAGATTTTCGGCGTCACGACAGACGAGCTGCTCGGCGTCGAACGCGCGACGCCCGTCGCCGTCGACACGAACGCAGTCGACATATCGAAAGCGCTGCTGCGCATCCATGTCGACAGCTCCGACGGCGACACCGTCGACGTAAAACTGCCCGTCGCCATCGCAAAAATAGTGATGCAAAGCGGCGGCACGTTCGAGATCGGAAATTCGGACGCGCTGCGGAACATCGACTTCGATCAGATATTCGATGTTATATCTGCGGGCACATTCGGGAAAATAGTCGAGGTCCACTCCGCCGACGGCGACAACGTGGAGATTTGGGTCGAATGAAGATATTCATTCGCACCGACGGGAAATCGTTTTTCATCCCCGTTCCGAACGGACTTATCCCGTTTGCGCTGCGCCACGCGCCTGAACTCGCAAGCGGCGACGATGACGATGACGATGATCGCGCGTCGTCGGAGCCGATCAGCCGCGAGCTTGCGCAAGAGCTTGCGCGCGAGCTGCGGCGCGCGCGCCGCAAATTCGGCCATCTCGAGATCGTCCATGTCCTCACCGCCGACGGCGACGAGGTAAGAATAACGCTGTGATACGGAAACTGCGCCCTACGGGGCGCAGTTTTGCGGTGGGATTATTTATATATTGCCGCTGATAATATCATTCCACGCTTCTTTGTGCTGGAATTTGATCGTCTCATCTTTCTTTAGCAATTCGACATATCGATCTATAAACTCTGCCGGATCCTTTACCAAACGCAAATAATACTTTAAGGTAGTATATACGCCGTTTACTATGACTTGACAGCCGTGTATCTGCGCTACTCTGTTTATCTCAGAGTCTATTGCACTCCAGTCGGCAGAATCCATATTTGCCGTTGTCAACAGATAGTACCTGTCCGTATTATAAATCTTGAATTTCTCATAGGCGTCCTTTACCATCTGCTTCGTTATTTGAATTTCGTGCTTGATCTCCACTCCTTCAAATGCAGTTCCGTTTACATTATTAACATCGATATCGCCGATCCTGCCAGATTGAGAGTCGGCAGAATTATGCGATTCAAGCGGACACAGTACTTTTCCGTCATATCTCGCGACTTGTCCCATCATGCACTCATATGCCGCATAAACCGCCAGCGTAGGAAGTCTCGATGCTCCGGCGCAAGAATAATGATATGTAAAATGCTTCTCTAAGACTTTGACGATCGATGCAATAGATAAGCTGTGGGGTTTAGCTAAATCTATTTGCATAGAATCTCTTTGCTTTATTAAAAGCCTGAACATATATTCTAATACATTGCGGGGCGGAACGCCGCCGTTCTGGATTTTATCTATGATAGTGAGAAACGCGTTCTTCACATCTTCAGGCTTTATTTTGCCAGGATAATCAAAATCATAAGGATGCGGCTGCTCCAAAGAACGCGTCAGCCATCCCGATTCCGCCATAGCCGGAAATCTGACCATTTTCATAAATGGCGTAATATACTGTTGGTCAATTGTTCTTCCTGCAAATCCGTTTGGCAGCTGCGCCTGATGATAGCGAATATCCTGCGCCGGAGATATGATCTTATGAGTAACCAATGTTATCAAAACGGTGATCAGACCTTTATTTTGTTCGGAGCGGCTGACTAAATATATAATATTATTTTTTGTCGAATTGTCCAAATCCGTTCCATAATCATCTTTTGCCGTTTTCTCAAGCGCTTCTTTATATACCTCATTTAGTACGTCCGAATGCGTCATATCATGATTCTCCGAAAAACTGATTTTTAATCTCACTTGCGACAGCCGAAATCATCGGAACACAGACGGAATTTCCGAGCTGCTTATACTGTTCCCCCGCCGAGCTGACCTTTTTAAAATCTTCGGGAAAGCCCATAATCCTCCAGCATTCGTTTAATGTAAGCTTTCTTACGCGGTTTTCATCCGTCAGTATAAAATATCTTCCCGAGGATTCCTGTGACGGCAGAGTCGGATGTATTCCAAAAACCGAATAAATCCTGTTCGGCTGCTTATGTACTCTTGACAGATGCTCCGTACCCGGTCTTACGCCCACTTTTCTGATAGATTTATTCCTATATCCTGCAAATATAAGACCCGAACTCGGCTGTTCCTTAGTTGTCTCTAATAAAGTGTATTCGTTCGGTTCGAGATATTCAAACTCGCCGGTCGTATCAAGAAAATCGATCAGCTTTCGTCTGGGTTCCTTTTTTATTTTTCCGAAGTCGAATTTACTTTTAGAATAACCGATTATTATTATTCGTTCTCTGTTCTGCGGCACCCCGAAGTCTGACGCGTTGAGTATCTTCCAAGACACCTTGTAGCCAAGATTTTCAAGTTCTGTAATTATTACGTTCAGCGTGTTTCCGTGATCGTGATGAACAAGATGCTTTACATTTTCCAAAAATACGACCTTCGGTTGGCAATACGATATGATCCTGCGAATCTCAAAGAATAGCGTTCCTCTCGTATCTTCAAATCCTTTTTGCTTGCCGGAAATGCTGAACGGCTGACAAGGAAATCCCGCACACAAAATATCATGCTTCGGTATCGTTGTTTCGTCGATCAGTTTTATGTCGCCTTTCGGCGTTTCTCCGAAATTCGCAAAATATGTTTTCTGACATTCTGAGTTTATATCGCAGGAAAAAACGCATTCAAATCCCTGCGTCTCCATTCCGAGCCTTATGCCGCCGACACCGCAGAATAAATCGATGAATTTTATCGTCTCATCCATCTCTGACTTCTCCTTTTATAACAGCAGAGGCAGAAGCTTTTACTTCATTCGCAAACGTTTCTTGTGAATAAAATGTCTTTTGCGTTGTCATTTTGAGTGCTTCCGATAACAGCATCAAACTGTATTCTCCCTATAACGAAACTGTAATCAGTTTATCACAAACATCGCATTTTTTCAAGTCTGCACGAAAAAGTCGCCGCACATTTTGCATACGGCGCACGGGCAAATATTATTTGTTTACAAAATCCGTGATCGTCATGTCTCTTTATAATAACGCCTCGCTCCTTACGCAAAAGGGACGCTTCTGTGAAGCGTCCCTTTTATCTTAATCTCCGTTCGGTCAATCATCCGCGATGTTGGTCACAAACACGATCTCCTCCGGCAGGCGCATATTGAGCCGTTCGCGCGCGACCTTGATGATGTACGCCTCGTTCATCTCGGCGGACAGATCGTTTTCAAGCGAAAGTATGCGTTCGTTCGTGTCCGATATCTGTTCCTCGAGCGCGGCGCATTCGGCGCGCAGCGCTTCGCTTTCCGCGTTCGCGGAAAGCAGCGACATGATGCAGCACGCCGCCACAACGACAAGCGCGAGCTTGAAGAAGATATTGTCTGTGATCGCTTCAAACATCTTTTTTCTCCGATAAAAAGTTTTTTACCGCGTTCGGACGCCTACGCCCTCTGCGCCGTCCTCCGCTACCGCGGATGAAAGCGCTTCAAACACCGCCGTCAGTCCGCGTTCAAAATATATCTTTTTGCGTTTTTCCGATCTGTATCGCCGCCGCTTTTCCGCGATGCGTCCGAGCGTCGCGCGATATACGAGAGCGAGGACGCGGGCGGCGGCTCGTCCCGCCGCTTTCAGCGGCGTCACCGTGATCCACACCGCGTATCGCAGCGCGGCATCCACGGCGAAAAATATGTACGACGCCAAGGCGCGCGTCAGTCTGCCCGCCGTCTTTATGTATGCGGCGAATCCGAACGCGCCGCCGGCGAGCGCGAACAATCTCGGCGTGCCGTTCGACGCCGCGTACAAAAATACGACTGCGTACACGGACGCGAATATCATAAACAAAAAATCTATGATAAACAGTATCGCGCATTTAGCGGCGCGGCTCGTTTTGCCGGCGTTATGACGCTTTCGTCTGCCGATCACCGGCAGCTCGACGGCCGCCAGCCTCGGCGAGTCGCAAAAGTCGATGCCGAGTCCGAAAAACGATCTGCACAGCATCACGACGTCATAGCACGCGCCGAGCAGTATCCCCGCTATGATCGAACGGACGAAGAGCGTTATATGCTCGTTTATCGCGACTTCCAAAACAGTTTACCCGTTTTTTCTGCCGGAGCGCCATCTGTCGCGCCGCTTTTTTACGTCGTAATAAACGATCGCCTCCACGACGCCGCTGACGGCCATATCGCCCGTATCGGCGTCGAATTTATCGACGTGCAGTTCCTTTCCCTGCACCGACAGCCCGTCGTCGTCCGCCGTTTTCATTATTATGTTTTCCTCGTCGAAGCCCTCTATCGACCGTATGCCGGTCAGAACGAGCGCGCGGCGCTCGCAGAGGCTTATCGCGTGCGCCTTTTGTTCCATATCCATCAAATTCAAATCCCCCGATTTTCGGTTTCGTCTGATGAATATATATGCGCGCGCCGACGGCGCTATTACATCTCGATCGCGGCGTCCCCGCCGATTTACTGCGAGATCACCTCGTACATCGAGTTGGCGTCCGCTTTTCCGACGTTGTCGCGCACCTCGCGCACGCGCACCGTCAGCGTTTTCTGTCCGAACGTGATCTCGAGTACGTCTCCGACCTTTACGTCGTAGGACGCCTTTGCGCGCCGTCCGTTGACGTTTACATGATCGGCGTCGCAGGCGTTGTTCGCCACCGTGCGGCGCTTAATGATACGCGACACTTTCAGGAATTTGTCAAGTCTCAATGTCTTGTCCCTCCGAGGGAGAAAAGGTGACATAATCCGATGACGCATACGCGATTTTCATGTCGGATTATGGGTATTTTCCCCTAAAACGCATCGAGGGCGGCATCCCTTTCGGGATACCGCCTTCGAGCGTTATTCAGCTTTTATTATGATTCGATTAGCCGTTGACCTGCTCTTTGAGAGCCTTGCCTGCGGTAAATACGGGCGCGCTGGACGCGGGGATCATGATGCGGGCGCCTGTCGAGGGGTTCCTGCCCTCATGAGCGCTCTTGTGCTTTACCTTGAAAGTACCGAAGCCTACGACCTGCACCTTATCGTCCTTTGCGAGAGCCTCGCCGATGCACTCGAACACAGCGCTGACCGCCGCCTCGGCATCCTTCTTCTTGATGTTTGTCTTGGCCGCGACCTCGTTTACGAGCTGATTCTTGTTCATGTTACATATCCTTTCGATATTCCTGTAATAGGGGAAGACGAACCTCCCCGTGCGTGTCATTATAAAGGATTATACCACAGGGCGATCTGTTTTGCAATAGAAAAACGAAAGTTTCTGCCTCTTTTTATTAGAATCGAGCGCGATTTCAGGGTTCACGCTCCACACAGACCGTAAAACGGCCGCCCCGCGGCCGTTTTGTTTTACTCGGATTTGATCTTTTCCCATATCGCGTCAAGCTCAGACATAGAGAGATCCTCCATGCGCCGGCCTGACGATATGACGGCTGATTCGACAAGAGCGAATCTGCGGCAGTATTTGTCGCAGGCGCGCGAAAGCGCGCGTTCGGAATCGACGCCGCACAGACGCGCCGTATTTACGACGGCGAGCAGAAGATCGCCAAGCTCCTCCTCGAGCGCGCCGCCGTCGGATTTTCCCATCTGCTCCTTTACCTCGGCCGTCTCCTCGACTAATTTTGAAAACGCCGAGTCGGCGCTTTCAAAATCAAAGCCGACCTTTTTCGAGATCGAGCCGAGCTTGTCCGCCCTCATCAGCGCTGGCAGCGACGCCGGGATCGAACGCAGCTTTTCCGTCGTCGTGCGGCGCTTCTTTTCCTCGGATTTGATCTTATCCCACGCGTCAAGCACATCGGCGCTCGTCTCCGCCTTCGCGTCGCCGAATATGTGCGGATGGCGCGTTATCATCTTTTTGCATTCGTCCGTTATGACGTCTCCGACGTCGAACGTGCCGCGCTCGCGCTCTATTTCCGAATGGAACACGATCTGGAGCATCACGTCGCCGAGTTCCTCGCGCAAAAGCGCCATATCGCCGTTGTCGATCCCCTCGACTGCCTCGTATGTCTCCTCGATCAGACTGTTCCTTATCGACTCGTGCGTCTGCTCGCGGTCCCACGGGCAGCCGCCCTCCCCGCGCAAGATCTCCATGATCTCGCACAGATCGTCAAAATTGTATCTTTCGCGGCCGCACAGCGCCGCGGCCCTCTGCTTTACATCGATGTTTTCGTTTTCCATAGATCATTTCTCCGTTTTCTTTATTCCGAATTTCGCGCCGACGCGCCGCCAGAGCGAGACGAGGCGCGCTCCCTTCGGTATCAGCATTATATCCTGCTCCGAGATCGCGCCGAGCGCGAATATCAGAACTATATAAACGATCGCGGCGACCGCGATCCCCGCGAACATCGCGATGATATAATGCGTGACAAACGACAGCCCGTAATAGACCGCATATGCCGAAAGCGCGCATATTACGCCTGATGCGAGCGGTTTCAGCATCATTTTGCCTATCTCCAGCTTCACACCGACGTGTCTTACAAGGAAGTAGACGTTGCAAACGGACGCCGTGAAATAGCAGAAGAACGTGCTGATCGGGACGCCGTAAACGCCGATCTGCGGGATGCGGACGAGTATGTACGTCAACGCGATCTTGACGCACGCGCCCGCTATCATCGATATGATCGGCTTGCGTTCATGGCCGTATGCCTGGAGCAGCGCGTTCGTCACCGACAAAAGGCATACGAATATTATCGCGGGCGCGACGATCGTCAGAAGCGGCGCTCCGGCCGCCGCGTCCTCGGCTCCGTAAAGCATACGGATTATAGGCTCCGCCATAACGGACAAGCCGAGCGCGCACGGCATCGCCATTATCGTCGAGATGCGAAGCGACATATGCATGAACGTCTCGGCGCGGGTATGGTCGCCCTCCGTCAGCGTCGCCTTTATGAGCGGCAGAAGCGAATACGAGATCGGATATACGAGCGCGGGCGGCAGATCGAACAGCGGACGGACGCAGAAGCACCAGTTGCCGTAAAGCGCGTTCGCCGTCGCCTCGTTGTGTCCGATCGCCATAAGTCCGTCCATCATGATGGGCAGATCGATCGCCTCCGCGACGCTCAGCATCGACGCGCTGATCGTTATCGGTACCGCGACCGTTATCAGCCGCTTCAATATATGTCCGCGCGGCGATACGAGATCGTTTTTGTTGATCGCGTATTCCTCGTCGTATTTCTGCTCGCGGAAGAAGAATTTCGCCAAAACGAGATACAGCGCGCCGAACGCGACGCCGATCGTAACGCCGAGTATCGCGAACGCGGCGACGTATTTTATCTCGTAGCCCTGATCGATCGCCCAGATCGCGAGTATGACGCCCACAGCGACCTTCATGACCGATTCGATCAGCTCCGACACCGCCGTCGGCACCATGACCTGATACCCTTGGAAATATCCGCGCAGAGCGCTCGACACGCAGATGAAGAACATCGTCGGGCCGAGGAAAATTATGCTCATCTGCGCGTTCGGCGACTGCGACATACGCGAGAACACTCCCGATCCCGCCATCATTATGACAGTGCCGAGAAGACCGATCGCGGTGAACAGCCACAGCGTCACCGAGCAGATTCGCTTTGATTCGCGAACGGAGCCGCGCGCGCGCGACTCGGATATGAGCAACGACACCGCCGTCGGCAGTCCCGTCGTCGATATCATGAAAAGGCACGTATAGACAGTGTACGCCTGACTGAAATACCCCATTCCCTCGGCGCCGACGATATTCTCGAGCGGTATTTTCATGAATACGCCGAGAATCTTGTTGGCAATATTCGCGATAGTCAGAACGAGTACGCCGGAGAAGAACAGTTTTGTACTGCGTCTCTCCGCCGTGCCGCTGTTTGCGCCGTCTTTCATGTGTCAGCCCGCGCGCCCGCCGGTGGTTTGGCGGCGCGCCCCTTTCGTAGTAATTGTGTGTTCAGTCACCGATAGAAATGAATTCGCGGAACACGGAGCGCTCCGGAACGTATTCCGGCGTGATCTCGCGCACGCCGCGCAGCGACGACAGCGCCGCCTCGGCGGCCTCGTCGTATTTGCTGCCGACCGAAAGCCGCGACAGCACGCCGCGCAGAAACGGTCTTATCACGCCAAGCTCATACGGCAGAAGCGAATCTATCTTCACGCGGCACAGCTCGGCGAACGGTTCGATGTTTAAAAGCTCGTTTTCGCGCACCTCGTCCCAGAGATAAAACGTCGTTTCGGGCGAGGCCGATCTGTAATTATAATCCCTCACGAGCCTGCGCATAAGTCTTATGTCGTGCGGCGCGAATTCGACCCCGCCGACGCGAAGCGCGGACGCGACCGATACGTGTACGCTCACGTTCCGTCCGCCGTCGAGCATTGAGACGATCTCGGGATAAACGGCCTGGATGCCCTCGAGTATGACGATATCGCCGTCGCCGACGAAGATGCGCCGCGTCCCCGATCTGACGCCCGAGTGAAAATCGAACCGCGGCACGTCGATCGCGCCGCCGGCGCCGAGCCGCCGCGCGAAATCGGAAAACGCGTCTGTATCGATCGACGCGATCGATTCGTAATCGGGTTTAAGCTCGCCTGATTTTGTGATCTTCATCGCCGCGTGATCGCGGTCGCGGTAAAAATCGTCGATGCTGACGGCGTGGACCGTCCGTCCGCTCTCCGTCAGCGCCTCGCATAGACGCGACGCCGTCGTCGTCTTGCCGGAGCAAGACGGTCCCGACAGCGTGACGGTGCGCGCGCCCGACGACAGCACCGTTTCGGCGGCGCGTCCGAGCTGCGCGTCGAATTCCGACTCGCACGCCTCGATATAGGCGCGAGTCTCTTCCGCCGTATCATAATCCTGCGGATTTATTACGATGTCCGCGCTTCTCATACCGCGCCTCCTTTTTTGCGCCGTGCCGTCAGGCTTTGATCTCGAATCCGTTGCCGCCGTCGGCGCCGTCCGCGTAAAATTCCCTGATTTTTTCGTTTACGGCGAGCATTTCGCGCTCGCGTTCGTCCGTATCCGTGTTCTGTAAATATTCATACGGGTATTTGGGCGTAAATATGCGTCTTATCTTCGGCGCGCCGCCGTCCCCGTCGTAGCCGCCCGTGCAGTCGCGCGGCAGAACGAGTCTGTTCACCGCGCCCGCGCCGGCCGAGATCACGGAGTGAATCTCCTCCATCATGAATATATTGTACAGTCCCTCGAAGCCGTTAAGGGCGAATCCGACGTTTTCGTAATTGCCGACCGTGTTCTTCTGTCTGTACACGTAGTACGGTCTGTAGCCCTTTTCCTTGGCGCGTATCTGCGAATAATCGACGCTTTTGCCCGCGTCCTTATTCACGCGCGAATATACGGACGCGCCGTGCTTGAGTATATCCGCCGCCTTTTTGACCGTGAACGTGTGAACGGTCAGATTTTCCGGCCTCATCTCGATCACGCGGTCGAGGGATTTGGAAAAGCTGAGGAAATTCTCGCCCGGCAGTCCGGCTATAAGATCGGTATTTATGCAGTTGATTCCGGAGTTGACGGCCATATCATACGCGCGGTAGAAATCCTCCGCCGTATGCGCGCGGCCGATGCTCGCCAGTACCTCGTCGTTTATCGTCTGCGTATTTACGCTGACGCGCGTGACGCCGAGACGCTTTGCGATCAGCAGCTTTTCCGGCGTGATCGTATCGGGTCTTCCCGCCTCGAGCGTATATTCCGCAAGCGCCGACACATCCGTGCAGGACGATATCGTCTCCAGCACGCGGCGCAATTGCTCCTCGTTCAATATCGTCGGCGTCCCGCCGCCGATATATACGGACGCCACCTTAAGTCCGAGTTCGCCGATCAGTCGGAAGCGAAGCTCGATCTCGCGGCATAAGACGTCGACGTATGCGGGTATGAGCGCCAGAAGCTTCCGCGACGTATACGCGACGAACGAGCAGTACGCGCATCTCGACGGGCAGAACGGGATCGATATATAGACGCTGCAATATCCGCTGTAATACGGCTGCGCTATCTTAGCCTCGAGCTGCGCGATCTCGGTTACGAGCGCGGCTTTCTTCGGATAGAGAAAATAATCCGACCTCAAGGCCGCCCTCGTCTTGGCGGCCGAAAATCCGCGTCTGAAATAATCGCTCGCGACCTTGGCCGGCCTTACGCCCGTCATTATGCCCCACGACGGCGAATAATGCATAAAATCCTCGCCTGCGGCGAGCATCGCCGCGCCAGCGGCGAGCTTGACGGTCATTTCGTGCGTGTATATGCCGTCGAATTCGACGCGGCGCTGCATCGACGATAACCGAGTCTTGTCCGCGATCGTCGCGCGCGCGTCGACGCCGCCGCCGTCCGACGTTATGACGAACGTGACCCCGGGCGAATCCTCGTCCGCCTCTGAATCGGCGCCGAACTTCGCGCCCGGCCAGAATATCATGCACAGCGTCTGAAAATAATATTCGCTTACCCTTATCTTCCCGTCTGATATGACCGTAAGCTTCATATGACGTTTCGCCGTCCTTTTGCGGACGTTCCTTTCGTTTTCATGTTCCGCGCCTCACTTGCGCGGCAGCGTATGAGAATCGAGCGGGATTATGACGGGGCCGTCCATCGCCATGTCTACCGTCATGCGCGCGCCGAACTGTCCATGCTCCGTATGTATGCCGTAGCCGTTCATCGTCTCTATGAAATATTCGTAAAGCGGCAGCGACACCTCTCGCGGAGCCGCGCGGGAATAATCGGGTCGCGTTCCACGGTGACAGTTTGCGAGCAGCGTGAAATTCGATATGACGAGTGCCTCCCCGCCGATGTCGCGCACCGACAGATTCAGCTTGCCCGCCTCGTCGCGGAAAATGCGCAGCTTCTGTATCTTATCGCACAGCGTGCGCGCGTCCTCTTCCGTATCGCCGACCTCGACGCCAAGGGCGATCAGTATACCCGCGCCGCACCGGCCGACAAGCTCTCCCTCGACCGTCACTTTTGCGCCGTGAACTCTTTCCACTATCGCGATCATATCAGTTATACCCGCGCGTGATGCGCTCCACATCCTTGATCCCGCGCAGGCGCGACACGATCGAATTGTAATGTCTCATGTCCTTGCACGCGATCTTTAAATTGATTATAATGTCGTCCTCTGTCTGCTTTTTCGTCATTATCTGGAGAAGCGATACCTTCATATCGGCGAGAATGCCCGTGATCTCCGCTATGATCGTCATGCTGTTTTTGGCGTAGATTTGCAGCAGCGCCTCGTAAAGATCGCTCGGGCGGACGTCGGATTCGTCCCAATGCGCCGTCACCCATCTGTCCGGATCGGCGCCCGGGGCGCTCATCGCGCCGACGACGTTCGGGCAGTCACGCTTGTGTATCGATATGCCGTAGCCCTTTGTGATGAATCCGATGACGGGATCGCCGGGCAGCGGATTGCAGCATTTCGCAAATTTGACCTGCATCCCCGCGACGCCGTCGACGATGATGCCGCTCGACGATTTGAGCTTTTTCTGCGTCGTCTGCACCTGATCGACCGTGATGTTTTCGTGCGGCGTCTCCGACTTTGCCGCGACGCGGTCGTATTCGTCGCGCAGTTTAGGCGCGATCTTCGTTATCGATATGCCGCCGTAGCCGAGCGTATTGTAAAGATCGTCCGCCGTCTGTATGCCGATGCGCTTCGCGACGGTGACGACGATGTCGTTTTTCTGCGCGTCCGTGATCTCGTGGGCGAATTTCGCCATCTCGCGGTCGATCTCGTTTTTGCCGACAAGGATATTCTCCGCCCTGCGCTCCTTTTTGAACCAGGCGCGTATTTTTCCCCTCGCCTCGCTCGTCGCCGCGATCTTGAGCCAGTCGCGGCTCGGCCCCTTCGCCGCCGACGACGTCAGAATCTCGACGATCTCGCCGTTCTTCGGGCAGCTGTCTATCGGCGTTATGACGCCGTTTATCTTCGCGCCCACCATCCTGTGGCCGACCTCGGAATGGATCGCGTATGCGAAATCGATTATCGTCGCGTCCTGCGGCAGCGCGATCAGATCGCCCTTCGGCGTGAACACGAATTTTTCGTCGTGATAGACGTCGATCTTCAATGCGTTCATGAACTCGTCGGGATCGCGCGTCTCGTCCTCGGTCTCGATCAGCTTCGATATCCACTGGAGCTTTCGGTCGATCTCGGCCTTCGACTGCTCGCCGGACTTGTATTTCCAGTGCGCGGCGATACCGTATTCCGCGACCTGATGCATCGCCTTCGTCCTGATCTGCACCTCGAACGGGATTCCGTCCTTGCCTATGACGGTCGTATGCAGCGACTGATACATATTCGGCTTCGGCGTGGATATATAGTCCTTGAACCGCCCCGGCATCGATTTATAAAGCTCGTGGATGATGCCGAGCGCCGTATAGCATTCAAGCTCCGTGTCGACGATTATGCGGACGGCGTAGAAATCGTAAATCTCATCGAAATTCTTCTTTTGATTATACATCTTGTTGTAGATGGAGAATACGGTCTTGACTCTTCCCTCGAGCGTGAAGCGGATGTCGTACTCCGACAGCTTCTTCCCGATCTCCTCCTGTATGCTCTCGATGAAATCGCGGTTCTGGCCGTATTTTTTCTCGATGTAATCGCTGACCTCGGCGTATCCGATCGGATCGAGATATGACAGCGCGAGCCGTTCAAGCTCCTGCTTTATCTTCTGGATACCGAGTCTGTGCGCGAGCGGCGCGTATACATACATCGTTTCGAGCGCCACCGAACGCTGCTTCGATTCCTCCCTCACGCCGAGCGTGCGCATATTGTGCAGTCTGTCGCAAAGCTTGATGAATATGACGCGTATGTCCTTCGACATCGCGAGCAGCATTTTGCGCACGTTTTCGACCTGCTGCGATTTTTTGTCCTCGACGTTGATGCTCACCATCTTCGTCAGTCCGTCGACAAGCTCCGCGACGACGGGACCGAATCTGACCGATATCTCGTGCAGATCTGTTTTGTCCCCGCAGTCCTCAACAGTATCGTGGAGCAGCGCCGCGACGATCGAATCAGTATCGAGTCCGAGCGACGCCGCGATCTCCGCGACGGCGACGGGATGGACTATATACGGCTCGCCCGATTTGCGCGTCTGTCCCTCGTGCAGCGATTTCGCGTATTCGTATGCCTCGCCGATGCGCTCCATGTTATACGGCTTGCCGTATGACAAAAGCGATGTGAACAGCTCTTCCTTGAGCGTGTCAACCGTACCCTCAGCCGTATTATCGTTGCTTTCAATGTCTGTCATGATATCAAATGCTCCTTACAGGAATCCATCGCTCGCGCGTCAGCCGCCGTAGGCGGCGTGAAGCGCGGATAATATCCGCGACTGATCGAGCCGTATCTTCGTCTCGCATACGCGCGCCGTCAGCTCAAACGCGCCGCCGTCGACGGCGCGCACGCATAATAGCCCCATCTCGTCGAATATGTCGAGCGCGAGTCTGACCTTGACGTATGTCATAGGCAAAAGACCCGCCGTCAGCGCCATTATGCCGCGAGCCGTGTGGCGCGTCCGATCCATTGCGATCTCGTGGCGCAGTATACGATACAGCGCGGCGAAATCCTCCCGTCTCGGTATATGTAATGCGGGGTTGCCGCACGCGTCGGCAGCGGACGCGCGCATTTTGCGGTAGATTTCCTCGTCTTCCGCTTCGCGCGCAAGCTCGGACTCGCTTTTTCTGATCGCCCTTACGATCAGCTGCGGCGTCCGTTCGCCGCGGAATTCGTTTACATCTATATTATAGAGTATGTCGACGCGTTCGCCAGCGTATACGTCGAGTTCCTCCGGCGACGCCGAAAAGCACATCGCCGTGATCGGCGCCTCGCCCGCAAGCGTCAGCCGCGTATGCTTATTTGATCCGACGCCGACGGCTGCGGTCACCTCCGCGTCGCGCGTCATGTAGAGCGGCGTCGGATTTCCGACGCCGAACGGCTCGAGCAGCCGCTGTTCGTCGGCGAATTCGAGCGTCGCCTCCCCCAGCGCAAGCTCCATATCGGCCGTTATAATCTGCTCCGGCACGCCGCCCAAAAGCTCGCGGCGCGCGACGTCGTTGATTGCGCGCTTGAAATCGTCGAGCCGGCACCGTTCGAGCGACAGTCCAGCCGCAAGCTCATGGCCGCCGAATTTGACGAGATATTCGCCGCATTCGCCGAGCGCCTGCGCGAGATTCAGTCCCTTTACGCTTCTGCCGGAGCCTTTGCCTATATCGTGTTCGCCGCCCGCCCCGTCAAAGCTGATGAGGATCGAGGGGCGGCCGTATTTTTCGGTAACGCGGGACGCGACGATCCCGATTATGCCGTTGTGCCAGCCCTCGTCCGAAACGACGATGACGGGATCGCTGCCGCCGTCTTTATCGATCTTGGCGTATGCCTCCTCGGATATGACGTTTTCGAGCAGCTGGCGCTCGCGGTTCACCTCGCAAAGCTTATCGGCGAGGATTCGCGCGCGCGCGTCGTTATCGGATAAAAACAGCTCGACGGCGAGCGACGCGTCCGCGATCCTGCCGGCGGCGTTTATTCGCGGCGCTATTGTAAAGCTTATATACGACGAGGTGACGCGGACGCGCGTCTTTCGGCGCGCGCCGTCCGACGACGCGTCAAT
Organism: uncultured Clostridia bacterium; assembly: GCA_947630015.1. Classification (GTDB taxonomy): domain Bacteria; phylum Bacillota; class Clostridia; order Oscillospirales; family CAG-272; genus DTU064. Next base: position 9,917 of record CANRFY010000016.1, on the reverse strand, counting down.
AAGCGCGCGCAGTCCGGGGCGCGTCGTGTTTTCGATTTTCAATAAGCCGTAGCTGACGATCAGTCTGTTTTCGTCAAGCACGGGCATTACGTCTGCGATCGTGCCGATCGCGACAAGATCGATATATTTATCGCTCACGCGCATCACCGCCGTCAGCCGGTCCTCATCCGGACAGCGCGCCGTTTCGAGCGCGCATACGAGCTTGAATACGACGCCGACGCCCGCAAGCCCCGAAAACGGATATTTGCTGTCGCCGCGCTGCGGATTTACGACGGCGTATGCCGGAGGCATATCGTCGATGCATTCGTGGTGATCGGTGACGACGACGTCGACGCCGAGCGAGCGCGCGTATTCCGTCTCCGCGACTGCGGTGATGCCTGTGTCGACTGTTATTATAAGTCCGGCGCCGTCGGCGGCGATCTTACCTATCGCGTCCTTCGACATCCCGTACCCCTCCGAGCGTTTCGGAATGTAGTACGAGACGTCGGCTCCCATGTCCCTTAAATAAAGGTAAAGGACGCTGACGGATGTAACGCCGTCAGCGTCGTAGTCTCCGTAAATGACGATCCGTCTTTTCTCCGCCGCCGCTCTTTGAATGATCTCGACGGCGCGATCCATATCAGGGAGAAGATACGGATCGTATAGCGCCCCGCCGTCGCGGCGCAGAAACGATTCCGCGTCCCCGACGGAGCCGCAGCCGCGGCAGCATAAAAGTCTTCCCATTGCGGCGGAGACGCCGAGCTTTTGCGATATCTCCGACGAAAGCGCAAGATCGGGTTCGGCTCCGAGCTGCCACGTCTGTTCCCTGCTGTATTTTGAGCCTGCCATTTTCAGCCTTTCAAAGTCAGATCTGCTGATCCGACCCGTTTATCAAAATGTCGATATAGTAGTTGCCTATCTCAAACACGCTGTCGCAGCCGTCGAATTTGAATTTCACCGGCACCTTTACAGTTCTTGACTGCTCGACGGAATACGACGAAAGATCAATCTCAAAGCTGATTTTATCCTCCGAAAGCACTCTTATATCGTCGTTGCTGCCGCGGACTGTGAACGTCACATACGGCTGCATCAGCATATATGTAACGCCGTTCGGATTTTTGACGGTCAGATTATCTTCCGTTATGTTCATCCATATGTCGCGCGTCATCGATCCCGTATGCGTCACGTTGACCGTGGCTTTCTCGATGCCGTCGGGACATTCGACGCCGTCCGGCAGAGTGAATATCGCCTCAAAGCTCGTGTCCTGGAGCATCGCGCTGTCGTCGATTGTGGCGATCTCGATCCTCGATATGTTCTCGACTATCGATACCTCGCCCATGATCTCGATCGTGGACGGCTCTATCGTGACCCGCGCGCCGCTGTTTTCATAGACGGAGCGCGAATACCCTACCGTCAGCGGCACCTGCTTTTTCATATAGAGCGGGATCGTCACCGTCGCCTCCAAATTCGACGTCGTGACGTACTGATTCGTGACGACGCCTCCGCTTTTGTTTATAAGCGAGATCGGGCAGCGCACGGTCTGCGACGTCGTGATGCGCCCGAGATCAGGCACGACGGCGTCGGCGTGATCTATCTCGGACAGATATCTCGACGGACCCGTCACCGTCACCTCCTGGAGCGACAGCAGCGGCTCGCCCTGCGAATATTCCTGTCCTATCATCATGCCGCTCATTCTGACCCTGACCGGCACCGTGATCCTGTCGTTTTTATCGACCAGCACCCTTACCGTCTCCGACGACTCGGATATGATCTCGACGTTATGCGGGACTCTGACGTCGAGCGGAAGCTCGTATTCGCCCACGTCCTTTATCGTCGTTACGTCGGCCGTGACGGACACGTCCTCCGCCGTTATGCTCTCGACGTCGCGCTTCCGTCCGCGCAGAGTTATATCGATCGTCGACTGATATCCGCCGTAGATCGACAAATCGCTGTCGATTCGTATCTCGTCTGTACCCGTCAGCGCGACAGGCACGGATTCGAGCGTGATCTCCCAGTCCGGATTTTCGACCTGCATCACATATATCCATAAAATCAGCGCAAGCAGAAGGCATACTATCTTCGCTATAAGGTTATGCCGTCTTTCCGCCGCAGTCAAATCAGACATACGTCATTCACCTCGCTTGCCCTTCTTCTCCGCCTTGATTATGCCGGAGACGTTCTTCACCGTGCGTCTGATCGGATGCTTTTTGCCGTCGTCGTCGGGGCCGATCAAATCGGCGCGCAGGCGCGCCTTCAGCATCGTAGGCGTATAGCTGCGTTCGATCTCGCCGCCTACGACGTAGGAGAGCGTTCCCGTTTCCTCGCTGCATACAAGCACGATGGCGTCGCTGTTTTCGGAAAGTCCGAGCGCTGCGCGGTGGCGCATTCCGAGATCCTTGATCAGATCGGTGCGCGTCGTCAGCGGCAACAGGCACCCAGCCGCGTGAATGCGGTTATCGCGGATTATCATCGCGCCGTCGTGCATCGGCGCTTTGTTGAAGAATATGTTTTTGATCAGCTCGCGCTGCACGTCGGCGTTTATCACTGTTCCCGTTATAATGTGATCGCCGAGCGGCGTCGTCCGCTCTATCACGATCAGCGCGCCCGTCTTTGATTCGGACAGCTCGCCGAGCGTATCGGACAGCTCGTCGATCACGGCCGCAGTCTCGCTCGTATCCTTGACGCGCTTGAACGGCACCTTCACCGTTTCGCCGCCCAGCATCTCAAGCGCGGAGCGCAGCTCAGGCTGGAACACAACGATCACGGTGATGAGTCCGATCTGGAACACGTTTGTCAAAAGGAACTGCGCCGCGTGCATTTCGAGCATCTGCACGACTGCCAAAACGAGCAGGAACACCGCGACGCCGAGCGCGAGACGTCCCGCGCGGCGGCGGCGTATGAATTTGAAAACGTAATAAAACAGTACGGCTACGAACAGAATGTCGAGTATGTTGACGAGCGATTCAAAAAACGAATCGCGGAACGTCAGAAGCGACAGCGTTCTTTGTATATTCTCCGTGAAGTCACGGAGCCACGATGCAACGGATTCCATTTCGGCTCCCCGCGAAATATGATGTCATAAAGATTGAACCGTTTCTTATTGTATCATAATATTACTTTATTTGCAAGTACGGGCGCGATAAATTGTCGCGGCGCGCACGATCAAATTTAATATAGGCAGCGCGCGGCAAAAAAATTTTGCGGTTTTTCCCGCAAACGCTTTATTTACGGCTCGATTTGTGGTATAATCGGTCAAACATACACGCTCGCGGGAACGGAGGGACGCATGGCAAAGCGCATCATCATCGTGGCGGGACACTACGGCGCGGGCAAGACCAACGTCGCCGTCGCGCTCGCGCACGCCCATAAAGACGACGCGGGCGGCTGCGTCCTCTGCGACCTCGACACCGTCAACCCGTACTTCCGCGCCGCCGACAACGCGGCGGAGCTTAACGCGGCGGGCGTGCGTACCGTTATTCCCGCATACGCGAACACAAACGTGGACATTCCCGTGCTTCCCGCCGAGATCGCATCCGTGTTCTGCTCCGACGAGACTGTCATATTCGACGTGGGCGGCGACGACGGCGCGTCCGCGCTCGGCGTCTATGCCGCGGACATAGAGCGCGCCGGATATGAGATGCTCGCCGTCGTGAATATGTACCGCCCGCTGATCGCCGACCCCGCCGACGCCGTCGCGGGTATGCGCGAGATCGAGCAGTATTCGCGTCTGCGCTTCACCGGCATCGTCAACAATTCAAATCTCGGCGCCGAGACGACAAAGCGCCATATCGAAGCGTCGGCGGAATACGCGGAGCGCGTCGCCGCGCTCGCCGGTCTGCCGATTGTTTACACGACCGTCGTCGGCGAGGAAAACGCGCCGGAATCTGTGCCGGCGGGCGAAATCCTCGTCATGAAAAACAGCACAAAGCAGTTATTTTAGCCACTTATCATAAAGGAGCAGCAAACAATGAACAGAGTTACTATCAACAGCGACCGCTGCAAGGGCTGCGGACTCTGCGTCAGCGTCTGTCCGAAGAAGATACTCACCCTCTCCGGCGACACGCTGAATTCGCAGGGCTATCATCCCGCGACGGTCACAGACATGATGTCCTGCATCGCGTGTGCGATGTGCGCGCTGATGTGTCCGCACGTCGTCATCCGCGTCGAGCGCGGCGTCGACGAACAGTAAGAAAGGAGCGCGATACATATGGCAAAGGTATTGATGAAGGGCAACGAAGCGATCGCCGAGGCGGCGATAAACGCCGGTTGTCTTTACTATTTCGGATACCCGATCACTCCCCAGACGGAAATATCGGAATATATGGCAAAGCGTATGCCGAAGGTTGGCGGACTGTGCCTTCAGGCGGAGTCCGAGATCGCTGCGATCAACATGGTGCTTGGCGCGTCCTCGGGCGGCACGCGCGCGATGACGTCGTCGTCATCGCCCGGGATCAGCCTCAAGAGCGAAGGCGTCTCGTACCTCGTCGGCTCCGATCTTCCCGCCGTCATCGTAAACGTGCAGCGCGGCGGCCCGGGACTCGGCGGCATTCAGCCGTCGCAGGCGGACTATTATCAGGCGACGAAGGCATACGGCCACGGCGATATGCACCTGATCGTGCTCGCCCCCTCGACGGTACAGGAAATGGCGTCGCTGACGGGCGAGGCGTTCGACCTCGCCGACATATACCGCACGCCGGTGATACTGCTCGCAGACGGCGCGATAGGTCAGATGATGGAGCCCGTCGATTTCTCGGCGCGCACGCCGCGCGAGCTGCCCGAAAAGGACTGGGCGACGCGCGGTCACGGAGGCTCCCGCAAGCACAACATCATCAACTCGCTTTATATGAATCCCGAGGACCTCGAACGCACCGTCGAGGAGCGCTACGTCCGCTACCGCAAGATCGAGGCGGAGGAGGTCAAGTACGACACGTTCATGACCGACGACGCCGACATCGTCTGCGTCGCATTCGGCATCACGGCGCGCATATGTCACACCGCCGTCACGATGGCGCGCGCGAAGGGCATCAAGGCGGGACTTATCCGCCCGATAACGCTGTGGCCGTTCCCGAACGACGCGATAAACACGCTCGCCGACACAGCAAAGGCATTCCTGTCCGTCGAGCTTTCGATGGGGCAGATGGTGACCGACGTGAAGTTGGCGTGCGGCTGCCGCCGTCCCGTCGACTTCTACGGCCGCACGGGCGGCGTTATCCCGAATCCCGCTGACGTTGCAAAGAAGCTCGAGGCCATGGCGTCCGAGCTTGGGCTGCGTTCGTAAGAAAGGACGGTATTTGTACTATGTCAATCGTATTCGATAAGCCTCACGCGCTCACCGACAATCTCATGCACTACTGCCCGGGCTGCACGCACGGCATCGTTCACCGTCTCGTCGCCGAGGCGATAGACGAGCTCGGCGTCGAGGACCGCACCGTCGGCATCGCGCCCGTCGGCTGCGCCGTATTCGCCTACAACTATTTCGCCTGCGACATGATCGAGGCTGCGCACGGACGCGCGCCCGCCGTTGCGACGGGAATGAAGCGCACTCATCCCGAGCTTGTTGTGTTCACGTATCAGGGCGACGGCGATCTTGCCGCGATCGGGACTGCGGAGACAGTTCATTCCGCGACGCGCGGCGAGAACATCACGATAATCTTCATCAACAACTGCATCTACGGCATGACGGGCGGACAGATGGCGCCGACGACGCTGCCGGGTCAGATCACGACGACGACGCCATACGGACGCAATCCGAAGATCCAGGGCAATCCCGTCCGCGTCTGCGAGCTTTTATCTACGCTCGACGGCGTCGCATATGCGGCGCGCGTATCGGTCGACACGCCCGCGAACGTGCGCACGGCGAAAAAAGCGATCCTGAAGGGCTTCAAAAATCAGATCGACGGCAAGGGCTTTTCGATCATCGAGGTACTGTCGACGTGTCCGACGAACTGGGGTCTGTCCCCTGTCGAGGCGCTTTCGTGGCTGCGCGAGAACATGATCCCGTACTATCCGCTCGGCGTCTACAAGGACATCGACAGTGGCGAGGCTGAAAAGGAGGCAAAGTAATGGCAAAGACGACGAACATACTGATCGCGGGCTTCGGCGGTCAGGGCGTGCTTTTCGCTGGCAAGGCGCTCGCGAAGATGGCGATGCACAACGGGCTTCACGTCACGTGGCTTCCCTCCTACGGTCCCGAGATGCGCGGCGGCGCCGCGAACTGCTCCGTCATCATCTCCGACGACGAGATCGGCTCGCCGCTCGTTCCCGAGCCGGACATACTGATCGCGCTCAACATCCCGTCGTTTGACAAATTCGAGCCTCACGTAAAATCGGGCGGCATGATATTCGTCGACAGCGCGATGGTGGACAAAAAGAGCGCGCGCGCCGACGTCGAGGCGCACTACATCCCCGCCTCGCGTCTCGCGTCCGAGGAAGGGCTTGCGGGGCTGGCAAACGTGATCGTTCTCGGTCACCTTCTCCGCGTGACCGGCCTCTTCGACTATGACGCGTTCCTCGCCGACCTCGTCTCCGGCATCCCCGCCTCCCGCTCCGCCCTCGTCGAGGGCAACACGAAGGCGCTGCGGATCGGGTTTGAGTATTGAATAGTGGAGTTTATCGGGGAGGGGACTTTTTGAAAAAAGTCCCCTCCCCGCGCCCCTCCTTCAAAAACTTTCCCTGACATGGGTATTGGCTGAATCGTTCGTCTGTGCGATGATTTTTTGATGTGTGCGCGGCGTTCGATGCTCGACTGCGTCTGCGCTGATTTCGGGAATGTGACTTTCCGAAAAAGTCCCCTCCCCGCATCCCTTCTTCAAAAACTTTCCCTGACTTGGGTATTGACTGAATCGTTCGTCTGTGCGGTGATTTTTTGATGTGTGCGCGGCGTTCGATGCTCGACTTCGGCTGCGCTGATTTCGGGAGTGTGACTTTCCGAAATAGTCCCCTACCCGCGCCCCTCCTTCAAAAACTTTCCCTGACTTGGATATTGACTGAATCGTTCGTCTGTGCGGTGATTTTTTGATTTGTGCGCGGCGTTCGATATTCGACTGCGTCTTGGGCTGATTTCGGGAATGTGACTTTCCCGAAACAGTCCCCTCCCCGCGCCCTCCTTCAAAAACTTTCCATGACATGAATATTGGCTGAATCGTTCGTCTGTGCGGCGATTTTTTGATTTGTGCGCGGCGTTCGATGCTCGACTTCGTCTTGGGCGAATTTTGTCGCATTTTTTGGGTTCGCGGCGTTCCGAGCAACGTCCGCGCAAGGCGCGAAAATGCCCGTAATTGCTTTATTTACGGCGCGTTTACGGCTTCTTTTACAATTGCAAAACTTTTAAGAAAAAAGGGCGTTTTAAAGCGCCCTTTTTTGTTGGATTTTGCAGCCTTAATGACGGATTTTCGGCTTTACAAATCGGGGCGGTTGTGCTACTATAATTGATGCCGGACATACAGAAAACAAGCTGTTTGATTCGTCTCTTTCTGGGACGTGTTTTTTATTTTTCCCGCCGGCAGATTTGCAGCCATGTATTTCCGCGCGGCTCATTTGCCGCGCTGTGAAGAGAGGAGCATCCCGATAAATGAACAGCAGTCATGATCCCGACGCGCACGGCGGCGTGCGCAAAAACAACTCCAAGACCGTATCGCTCGTGCTATTCTGCGTTTCGGCGACGGTCTATGCCGTAGGCGCTCTCGTAGTGCTTGATCTCGCCGTGAAGTTAGGCGACCGCCACATCTTATCCTACATGATCGGCGTCGCCATTTCGATCGCGTTTCTCGCGCTCGGACTTCTGATCTCGGCGATATCGAGCGTCTGCATTTACCGTCTCGGCGTATCGCTCGACCGCGCGCTCTACGAGCTGCGCCGAATGTCGCATCCGAGCCGCAGGCCCGCAAGCGAGCCTGTCAGGCGTCACCGATCCGACATCGATCCGTTTGACGAATAAGCGAAAAACGGGAGCGAACGCTCCCGTTTTTTGTTTTTTATGCGCGCAAAATTTTTGCGCGTTTGCACTTGACAAAGGATCGTGCCTCTGGTATAATGCTGTAAAGTGATTTGCTTTACAGTCGGAGGCGCTGCGATGGAGAAGGATCTTTCGTTCTGCACGCTGCTCGACTATTACGGCGCGGCGCTTACCGACCGTCAGCGTGAGCTTTTGACGTTCTACTACGACGACGATCTGTCGCTCTTCGAGATATCGGAGAACACGGGGATATCGCGTCAGGGCGTGCGCGACGCCATCAAGCGCGGCGAGGCGGAGCTTCTGCGCCTCGAAGATGCACTCGGACTCGCGAAATCTCACGCCGAGGCGCGGCACGAGGCCGGCGCGATTGCGGCGTCGATCGAATCGGTCGCGGACCGCGCGCCCGAATTTGCGGATGAGCTGCGGCAAAACGCCGCGCGGGTATTATCGCTCGCGGACAGATAAGCGGTCACAACGTCATGGGAGGTCGACGATGTTTTCAAGTCTTTCGGATAAACTCGGCGCGGCGCTGAAAAAGTTCCGCAGCAAGGGCAAGCTGACAGCCGCCGACGTCAAGGAAGGTATGCGCGAGGTCAAGCTCGCGCTGCTCGAAGCGGACGTCAACTATCGCGTCGTCAAGGATTTTGTCGCCGCCGTGACGGAGCGCGCAGTCGGCGAGGAGGTTCTGGCCTCGCTCGTTCCCGCGCAGCAGATAATAAAGATCACGAACGAAGAGCTGACCGCCATCATGGGCGGCTCCGTCTCGAAGCTGACGATATCGTCGAAGCCGCCTACGATAGTGATGGTATGCGGTCTTCAGGGCGCGGGCAAGACGACGCACTGCGCGAAGCTCGCCGCGATGTACAAAAAGCAGGGCAAGCGTCCGCTGCTCGCCGCGTGCGACGTATACAGACCGGCGGCGATCAAGCAGCTTGAGGTGCTTGGCGAGCAGATCGGCGTTCCCGTGTTCTCGCTCGGCGCAGACGTCTCCCCCGTCAAGATCGCGAAGGAAGCGCTCGAACACTGCAAAAAGCACGGCCACGATATGCTCTTTCTCGATACGGCCGGACGTCTCCACATCGACGAGGCGCTGATGGGCGAGCTTTGCGAGATCAAGGACGCGCTGTCCCCGACCGAGATACTGCTCGTCATCGATTCCATGACGGGTCAGGACGCCGTCAACGTCGCGAAATCGTTCAACGATCAGCTCGACATCACGGGCGTCATACTGACAAAGCTGGACGGCGACACGCGCGGCGGCGCCGCGCTGTCTGTGCGGCACATCACCGGCAAGCCGATCAAATTCATCGGCACCGGCGAGAAGATCGATCAGATCGAGCCGTTCCATCCGGACAGGATGGCGCAGCGCATACTCGGCATGGGCGACGTTTTGACGCTGATCGAGAAGGCGCAGGAGCAGTTCGACGAGAAACAGGCGGAGGAGCTTGAGCGCAAGATGCGCGAGCAGACGTTCACCCTGACCGATTATCTCGAACAGCTCAATCAGATCAAGGGCATGGGCAGTCTCGAATCGCTGCTCGGCATGATCCCCGGCGTCAATCAATCGGCGCTCAAGGACGCAAAATTAGACGAAAAAGCGCTCGCGCACGTTGAGGCCATAATCCTGTCTATGACGCCGCGCGAACGCGAAAAGCCCGATATCATAAACGCGTCGCGAAAAAAGCGCATCGCGGCCGGCAGCGGCACGAAGGTCGAGGAGATCAATCGCCTGCTCAAGCAGTTCGACGCGATGAAAAAGATGATGAAGCAGATGACGGGCAAGCAGGCCGCGAAATTCAAGCGGCGCATGAACAACGGTAAACTCCCGTTCGGCATAAGGTGACACCGCCTTTTACTGGCCGTAAAAACAAGGGATTTTATATTAAAAACATTTTTTGGAGGACATCATGTCAGTCAAGATCAGATTAAGACGCACAGGCGCCAAGAAACAGGCATCGTACCGCATCGTCGTAGCGGATTCCCG
>CANRFY010000015.1 GCA_947630015.1 uncultured Clostridia bacterium | reverse complement strand
ACATACAAAATGAAAGAAATAAAACGAGGCGAGATATATTACGCCGATCTTTATGACACGGTAGGCTCGGAGGAAAGAGGCATCCGACCCGTACTCATACTTCAAAACGACATCGGCAACAGACACAGCAGCACGACCATCATAGCGCCGATCACGAGCAGACGCCAGCACAGCGCACAGCCGACGTATGTAAACATCGACGCCGAAGGACTCGAAAAGAAATCGACCGTAATGCTTGAACAGATCAGGACGATCGATAAATCACGGCTTGACGAATACATAGGCAGGCTGAATAAGTTCGCGATGGCGGATGTTGACCGCGCCATTATCGTCGGGCTTGGAATAAAGTGCATGGAAGAAATATTGAGGTGAGTCATGAGCGGGAATACGATCGTTAAAGATATCAAGCGATATCCGGATGCCCTGACAGTCAAAGAGGTGGCGGAAATACTTCGCATATGCACCAAAACGGCATATAAGCTGATAAATGAAAACACGATACCATCAGTCAGGATAGGCAGAGAGAGCCGAGTCCTCAAACGCGATCTCATGTGTTATCTGCGGGCGAAAGTCGGATGAATACGAACCCACAGATATATTTTTGGAAAATGTCTAATTTATAGCTGGACTTGTGAGAACTGTTGTGGTATTGTTGCTGTTGCAGAAATGCAAATAAAAAGACAAAAGGAGAAAAGCAAAATGGGAAAACCGAAGAATTCATTCGCAGCGAGCGTACATCCCAAAAACGGAAGACTGTATGCTGTGATCCAAGTAAAACAGGGAGACAAACATAAGTCCGTGTGGCGTGCGCTCAACCTTCCCGAAGGCGCAAGCAAAGTGAAGATACAAAAGGCTTTGCGCGACGTCGTCGGAAAATTTGAAGACGAGTATGAAAACAATGTCTCGGAAATAAGCCGCCCGATCGTTGAAACGCGCATATTCGACTATATGTGTCTGTTCCTGAAAGAAGCGGAGCCGAATCTGCAGATCAATACATACCGCAGCTATCACAACATGATTTACGGAAAGATACAGCGGTATTTCACATCGCATGAGGAACTGACGGTCGGAAACATTACACCTGAAGATATCAAGGACTTCTACAAGTACCTTTCGGAAGGAAATGTAGCAGCCAATACGGTGATACACTACCATGCGGTGCTTCACAGAGCATTCGTTAAGGCATTCGATGATAAGATCATAAATGCAAATCCGTTTGACAGAGTAGAGCGCCCGAAAAAGGACAAATTCATAGGCAAAAATTATTCCGAAGAAGAACTGCTCCGACTTCTTGAAACTGCAAAAACCGATCCTATCTATCCAGCCATCGTGCTTGCGGGATGTCTCGGACTCCGCCGCAGCGAAGCGCTCGGGATAAGATGGTCGAGGATAGATTGGAAATACAAGACGGTACTGCTCGACACGAAGATCATCGAACATGACAAGGAAGGCAGAAAAGCCGTTATTCCGGTCGAAGAAATGAAAAACTCATCGAGCTGCAGAACGCTCCCGCTGCCCGATCAGGTATTCGATATGCTGACATCACTGCGTGAAAGTCAGGAGATGAACAGAAAAATGTTCGGCAAAAGCTACAATCACGATTTCGACGATTATGTGTGCGTGACACAGCTCGGAGATCTTTTCCGACCGTCATATGTGACGCAGCACTTCGCAATAATTCTGAGGAATAACAATCTGAGGCGCATACGATTCCACGATCTGCGCCACACATTTGCAAGCATACTGATAAATCAGGAAGTGCCGCTCATCAACATATCAAAATTCCTCGGTCACAGCGATATTGCAACTACCGCCAACATATACGCACATCTTGACAATACGGGCAAGCAGATAAGCGCGGACGTGATGTCCGGCATTCTCAATCAAAAGAAATGATGCAGCCACATCGGCTGCATCATTTTTACATAAGGAGATCAGTATATGAACGAATACATGAGCGGAGATGAGCTGTACAGGTTTCTGCACATCTCAAAGCGGAAGATGAAGTACCTCATCGACAATAAGTACATACCGACGACAGACACGGGCAGAAAGACACACCGCTATCTCGTGCGGAGATGCGATGCTGAAGCATTTCGTGAGCGAATGACAAGCGACCCCGATTTTCTCGCGGAGCTTTCAGGCAAGTTCAGCAGTAATGATGCAAGCCGCATCGACAAAGTGATCGCCGATTTCACGAGAAGCGACAGTGAAAGGTTCGGGCGTTTTCTGACAGAGAAGTGGGCGAAATATCCCGATGCGATCCCGGTTCAGGATGCGGCTAAACTCATGTCATGTCAGCCGATAAGACTTTATAACCTGATTGAAAGCGGGAAATTATTCGGCGCAAAGGTATGGAACGTGACATACTGCTCGAAAGCATCGCTCATCACATATGCATCATCGCTGACGGCGGTAAAACGATCAAAAAGCAAGGGGTATCTGAAGCTGATACAAGAGTTTGCAAAGAAAGAGATAAAGTAATATCTACAAAGTCAAAAAAGAAATGCCCCGAAGATTCAGGACATTTCTTTATTGCTTTTTCGCGATGCCTCTTCTATATATACCGAAAAAATATACAGCGCGCTTTGACCGTATAAGCCGGTTTCGGGGTCGTTAAGCGATTTAGCTGTCTCTGACGTATAGAAACATTCCATCGCCTCGCATTCTGTCATGCCGTATTTCTCGGCGATCAATCCGATTATTACCGGGATCACAGTCGAGTTGTAAAGTGCCTTTGACATATTATCACCTGCAATCTTCAAAGCCGATATATTTTAGATAACTCAGCGCTTTTTCTGTGTTGAAGCATATCTGATTATTTATCCTTTCAAATCTTAATCTTTCAACAGCGTCTTCTTTGCGCATGATACCTTGAACAACGTATGAGATCGTTTCTCCGACATTGTCATCTGCGATTTTTCCGACAACGATATCAAATTCATGATGGAATGATATATCGCTCCTACAGGCGCAAACCAAATTCAGCCATTCGGTGTCCGGCTGATCAAAGCGTTTACAGTTAAGTTCATCAAATGCCGCATCATCAAATTCATATATTGAAATATACGGAGCGTAAATTCCACCGTTCCTCAGAGATAGTTTAGCCCGTCGTCTTGCCCATCGGACTGCCTGATCCTTTATATCTGTGGTGTAAAAACCGAATCCGAAGTCGCGGCCGTATTCTGATGTAATTATCTTTGGATGCTCAACTATCACGTTTGAGCCGTGATACAGGATCATTGTTTTCCTCCGGACAGATATTCGTCAATATATTGCATAAGATACTCCATAGACATACCGTGCAGATCGTCATAATCATTTTCAAGTAAAGACAGCAAGCCTTCTCGCTTAAAAACATCATACACTTCCGTACTGTCTCTGTTTATGTGTTCAGCATATAATTCGATGCAGAACGTGATAAAAGAAATTTTACTCATTGTACATCACCAATTTATATTAATCGAGTAAATAAGCGTTTATGATGAACAAAAGCCGCAAGGGAAACCTTGCGGCTTTGATCGCGCGGACAAAGCCGCGTTTCTCGGAGCGGGTGGGATTCGAACCCACGTGACGTTGCCGTCAAACTGATTTCGAGTCAGCCCCGTTATGACCTCTTCGATACCGCTCCGTGTATGTCAACCCGCCGAAAGGCGGAATCAACGCTTATTAAATTTATTAGAAATGGTTATTAGAAATCGCAATCCGAAAGAAACGACGAACCGAAAAAAGTCAAGCGTTTCAACGGTTTGAAGGTACAAACCTTCCATCCGACGCACAACATTTCGAGTCAGCCCCGTTATGACCTCTTCGATACCGCTCCGTATTCAGTTACCTTGACATTATCGCACAACGCGGCGCAATTGTCAAGAGCAAATTGCGCCAAAACGCAAATTTTTCGCAAATGACGCGCGCCTCGCTCATACGCATGAATCGCCGCGCGCGTATTTTTTCGCGGCGCGCCTTGACTTGACGGGCGGCCGTATACTATAATGAATCGACGGGCGGGACGCCCGATAGCGGTATTTGCGGGGGATCGTATGAAAAAAGTGATGATCGTATTCGGGACGAGGCCGGAGGCAATCAAAATGTGTCCGCTTGTCATCGAAATGAAAAAGCGCGTCGGGATCAAAACAGTCGTATGCGTGACGGGGCAGCACAGACAGATGCTTGATCAGGTGCTGGATACGTTTCACGTAACGCCGGATCACGATCTCGGGATCATGAAAGCGGAACAGACGCTGTTCGATATCACAACGTGCATTCTCGAACGGATCAGAACTGTCCTTGCCGCAGAGGCTCCCGATCTCGTGCTTGTACACGGCGACACGTCTACGACGTTCGCGACGGCGCTTTCGTGCTTCTATCTCGGGATTCCCGTCGGCCATGTAGAAGCCGGACTCCGCACCTACGATATCAAATCGCCGTTTCCCGAGGAGTTCAACAGACAGGCGGTCGGGATCGTGAGCGCATATAATTTCGCGCCTACAAGACGCGCCGCCGATAATCTGTTAAAAGAGGGAAAGCGCCCCGACTCCGTCTTTATAACGGGCAATACGGTGATCGACGCGATGCGTCATACGGTCAGGGACGATTATACGCATCCGGAGCTTGAATGGGCGGAGAGGGGACGTTTCATCTTCATCACCGCACACAGACGCGAAAATCTCGGCGAGCCGATGCACCGTATGTTCAGAGCGATCAGACGCGTGCTGGACGAGCATCCCGACTGCCGCGCCGTCTATCCGATACACATGAATCCCGCCGTCAGAAAAGCCGCCGAGGCGGAGTTCGGCGGATGCGACAGGATACATATTATCGAGCCGATAGAGGTGTTCGACTGCCATAATTTCGAGGCGAGATGCTATCTCTGCCTTACGGATTCGGGCGGCATTCAGGAGGAATGCCCGAGCTACGGCAAGCCGGTGCTTGTAATGCGCGATACGACGGAACGGCCGGAGGGCGTCGAGGCCGGCACGCTGCGCCTCGTCGGCACCGACGAACGTGCGATATGCGACAATTTCACGGAGCTGCTCGACGACAGAGCCGCATACGAGAGGATGAGCCGCGCGTCGAATCCATACGGCGACGGATTCGCCTCCCGCAGGATCGCGGATATAATCGAGACGGGAAAATACGAGCCGTGGGAGCCGGCTCGGGAATGAATCAATAATTCCCGCAGGACTCGCGTCCGGCGGGGATTTTTTCGCTTATATGCCGGCAATTCTCTCGCCGAACGCTTTTATCACCGGCGCGATCTTCTTCGCGGCGGCGGCGCCGCCGTCAATGCCGTCGGCGTCGGCCTTATCGCACCACATACAAAGCGCCGCGCCGAACGGAGAGCCGATCTTTTCTCCGCCGGAGAATACGGCGGGATCGAACGTCGACGCCTTTTCGGCGTCAAGCTGCCAATCTGGCCTGCCAAGCACCCAGTAGTATTCGCTGTTCGCGTTGACGAGCCTGAAGCCCGCGCGCGCCAGCACCGATGGGGATGCAAGCTCGTAGCCGCTCCATCCGCGGCTCCAGTACATGACGACGATATCATCGTCGATTTTGCCGTATGTCTCGGCGTCGCCTGCATAATATATGCCGTCGTTGAAGCATACGGGCGTCATTCCGTGCGATTTTATGATCGCGGCGCAGCTGTTGACGAATTTGACGAAATCCCCCATCGTGCCGTCGCGGTAAATGCGCTCAAAGCCCATCATGCCGGAATCGTTCGCATATTCGTCCGCGCCGAAGTGGAAGTATTCGCATCCGAGCGAGGCAAAATACGCCGCGTATTTGTCGAGCAGCCCGTGCGCGAACGCGATCGATTCCGGATTTTGCAGATCGATCGAGCTGCGCGAGCCGTAACGGCGCAGATGCGGAAACTGTTCGAGGATCGCGCCGAGATGTCCGGGCATATTGACGACGGGGATCACGCCGATACCGTTTTCGGCGGCGCAGGACATGACGGCTTCCATATCGTCATTTTTTAGATACGCGTTCGAGCCGTCCGGCGTCATAATTCCGTCGCTGTAGCCGTCGCCGAGGGCGGGCGTCAGATCGTATGTTCCGTATTCGGTCGCGATCGTCATGCCGGGGACGGCGAGACGGAAGCCCTGATTGTCGGATACATAAAGCGCAAGATGGGAAAATCCCGCGTCCCGCATCGCGACAACGATCGAGCTGATCGACTCGACGGAGAAATATTTCCGCCCCGCGTCAAGGAAAAGAATGCGCATTTTATACCTCCATGCCGAATACACTTGCCGCCATCATTACTGTAATAAAAATTCTTGAAGATTCTTAAGGAACTTCTTATAAGAAGTTCCTTAAGTGGGGCTTGGGGCGAAGCCCCAAAAATCGGTGTTCGCGCTCGCGCGACTACTTCACCCTTGCTCGAACGTGCGACGCAGAGGCGAACACACTTGCCCCATAACCCCCTGTAATAAAAATTCTTGAAGATTCTTAAGGAACTTCTTATAAGAAGTTCCTTAAGTGGGGTTTGGGGCGAAGCCCCAAAAGACACAATAACATCAAATAATCTCAGCCTTGATGATGTTTGTGCTGCCGGAGGTGCCGTTCGGGAGGCCGCCGGTGATGACGAGTCTGTCGCCGGATTTAAGGTTATAGTGTTCCTTAGCGAGGCGTTTTGCGTTATAGAAGATGACGTCGGTCGAATCGAACTGCTCCATCAGCTCGGGCGTGACGCCCCAAGACAGGGCGAGCTTGCGCCACGTGCGCTCGTTAGTCGTGACGCCGAGGATATCGACGGGGCCTCTGAAGCGCGACACCATTCGCACCGTGATCCCCGACCGCGAGCAGACGGCGATCAGCTTCGCGTTTATGTCGATGGACATACACGAAACGGCGTGCGATATCGCGTCGACCATGTTGTGAATCTCAAATTCGGTCGAGGTGAACCATTTGTCGTAGGGGATGTGGCGCTCGGTCTCGACCGCGATCTTCGCCATCGTCCCGACTGCAAGCACGGGATATTTGCCGGCGGCAGTTTCGCCGGAGAGCATGATGGCGCTCGTGCCGTCGTAGACGGCGTTGGCGACGTCGGAGATCTCGGCGCGCGTCGGGCGCGGATTGTTTATCATCGATTCGAGCATCTCCGTCGCGGTGATGACGAGCTTGCCCATCATACGGCACTGATCGATGAGCTGCTTTTGTACAGCCGGCAGCTCCTCGAACGGTATCTCGACGCCGAGGTCGCCGCGGGCGACCATGATGCCGCTGCACGCGGACGCGATCTCTTCGATGTTGTTCACGCCGGAGCGGTTCTCGATCTTGGCGATCAGCTCGATGTTGGCGCCGCCGTGCGCGTCAAGAAATTCGCGCACATCGACGAGATCCTGCTTGCGCGACACGAAGGAGCAGGCGACGTAATCGACATCCTGCTCGATGCCGAACAGCAGATCGGATTTATCCTGATCGCTGAGATATGCGTGGCTGAACAGACGGCCCGGGAAGCTCATTGATTTGCGGTCGGAGAGATCGCCGCCGAAAATGACGCGGCATTTTGCCTCGCGCTCGTCGGATTCGATCACCTCGAGTACGACGAGTCCGTTGTTGATGAGGACGCGGTCGCTGACCTTCAGCTCGCGGCACAATCCTTTGTAGCTGACGGATACGCGCTCGTTGTTTCCGACGATGTCGTCGCACGTGAGCGTGAAGATATCGCCGTCGCTGAGCGTGATCTTGCCGTTTTCAAACGTGCCGATTCTGTATTCGGGTCCTTTTGTGTCGAGCATGATAGCGAGGGGGATGTTCATATCCTCCCGCACTTTTTTGAGCAGCTCGATCGATTTTAAATGATAGTCGTGAGTGCCGTGGGAGAAATTGAGACGCGCCACGTTCATGCCCGCCTCGCACATACCGCGGATAGTTTCCTCGTTGTCGCAGGCGGGACCGACGGTGCAGATGATCTTCGTCTTGCGCATTGATGCCTCCTTTAAGCTTCAGACGTGAAGCGCCACGCCGATATTGTGATATTCTACTATTTATAATATCTCATTTCGTCGAGGTTTGTCAATAATTTGAGGAAAATTTATGGTGTGGAGGGGAAGGTAAAGGAGATTTTTGTTGGGAGGGATATGTATACTATCTAAAACTTTTACAAAGTTAAAGAAATAGTTAAGGGTCTCTTTGCTGGCCGGCAAAGAGACCCTTAACAATCCGAGAAAACGGCGTGCCGGTGGCGTCAATTCGGCTCCAGTCGGCGGTAGAGGCGATTCGGGCGTAAACCGCGATATTATTTTGGTAAACAGCTTTGTGCCTCCGCGCGGCGGGTCGAGATCGAGGCGATTCTGTCTTGGTTAATCGATCACTGACAGCGTCAGATTCCGCTCGTGTCGTGCGAACAAATGGGATTCACAAAGAGATACGAGACGGTTCGCACCGGTTGGCGCGCAATATCGTGCATCCGTGAGGGTTTATGTCAGGGCGAACGCGGGATTGTGGCGGCAAAATCGATAGGGCATCACCGCGAACGGGTCGATATTAAAGTGTCAGCGTCGTGGTTAATCGATTATGGTAGCGTCAGGTTCTCCTCGCGTGGTGCGAACAAAAGGGATGCGCAAAGAGAAACGCCAATTTTGCTTTGGTTGGCGTAGGTGGAACAAGGCAACCAGCGATTGATTGCTTTTACCAGCAAACGGCAACGCGCTTTTTTGAGGGTGCGTACAACTTACCTCAACATGAGTATTTACAACAATATCGAGATGAAATCTCTCTCGACGCACCCGACGCACCTCACCCCCTGTGCCGTAGGCTTTCCAGCTTCACCTACGCGCACCGAGCGCGTGCGATGTCCGTAGCTGCCAGTGTCGGATTGATTGCGACGGTTCAGGCGGCGCAGTCAAATCAGTCCGCGTGGGAGCTGTTAGCAGGGATGATATCGCGTTCGCACTGACATAAACCCTCACGGATGCACGACATTGCGCGCCAACCGGTGCGAACCGTCTCGTATCTCTTTGTGAATCCAATTTGTTCGCACGACACGAGCGAAATCTGACGCTGTCAGCAATCGATTAACCAAGACAGAATCGCCTCGCTCTCGACCCGCCGCGCGGAGGCACGGACGCGCTTGTCGACATCTCAGCGCGGTTTACGCCCGAATCGCCCCTACCGCCGACTGGAGCCGAATTGACGCCACCTGACCGCCGCTTTCTGGGATTGTTAAGGGTCTCTTTGCCGGCCAGCAAAGAGACCCTTAACTCTTTTTTAACTTTGAAAAAGTTTAGACAAGGACTTGCGCGTCCCGCCAAGTAATCGCCTTAACTTTTCTAACCTTCCTAAAGGTTTTATACGGAATAGCGGCGGATCGCAAAGGCCAAGCCTTTGCCCCCTCAATTCCATCGACAAAAATCACCCAACCCCCTTGACAAACACGGTGCGGCGTCGTATAATGTACGGGATAACGGAAGAGAAACGGAGAGCATATATGTCAGGCCGCCGCGCTAAAAGCTTATACTTTTATTTTTATATCTGCGCGATGGACTGCGTCAATGCACCCGAAACCGATCGGTGAGATCGGATCAAGGTTATAGAGCGTCCACCGCTTATTGTCATGCAACAAGCGGTGGATTTTTATATTGATGCTTTTATGAAAGGGCTGTGCAATATGAGCGAACTGAGCGAAGCAAGAGACAGGATCTCCGACATAGACAGACAGATCGCAGAGCTTTTCTGTATGCGTATGAACGAATCGGCTAAGGTCGCGCGCTATAAGCGCGACAGAGGACTGCCGATTCTGGATACGGCGCGCGAAGCGGAGCTTCTGGCGCGCAACTCCGAATATGTCGACGAACAGCTTTTGCCGTATTACGAGACGTTCTTCGATTCGGTTTTGGCGGTGTCGAAACGGTACCAGCGCCGCCTCTCGGAAGGAATGAAGGTCGCTTACTGCGGCGTCGAGGGCGCGTTTGCAAATATAGCCGCAAGACGTATATTTCCGGACGGCGATATCGTCCCGTATACGAGCTTCCAGTCCGCATACGGCTCCGTCGTCAGAGGCGAATCTGATTTCGCCGTCCTGCCGATCGAGAACAGCTACGCGGGCGAGGTCGGACAAGTACACGATCTGATGTTCGCCGGTACGCTCTACGTCAACGGCGTATACGATCTGCCCGTAACGCATCATCTGCTCGCGCCGAAGGGCGCGTCGATCGAGGACATAAAAACCGTAGTCAGCCATCCGCAGGCGCTTTCTCAGTGCGAGGGCTACATAAAAAAGCATAAATTCGCAACGCGCGAGGCGACTAATACGGCGCTCGCCGCGCAGACAGTCGCCGAGGGCGGCGATCTTTCGACCGCCGCGATCGCAAGCCTCGAAACGGCGGAGCTGTACGGACTGACCGTCCTCGATCACGACATCAACGACAGCAATACTAATACGACGCGGTTCGCGGTGTTCTCGCGCCTCAAAAACAGCTCGCAGAGCAAATACAACAATTTCCTGCTCATGTTCACGGTCAAAAATGTCGCCGGCGCGCTCGCGAGAGCGATCAGCATAATCGGCGAACACGGCTTCAATATGAGAGCTTTGAGATCGCGTCCGATGAAGGCGCTCGCATGGCAGTATTACTTTTACATCGAAGCGGAGGGAAGTCCGGAGGGCGAAGCCGGCGAGAAAATGCTCGCCGATCTGTCCGAGGTCTGCGACAGATTGAAGGTCGTCGGCGGCTACGACGCCGAGCCGTCGCTGTCGGACGAACGCTGAACAAACTCACGATCGGAGACGGGATATGAAGCTGCAAGTCGCGCTCGGAGAGCGCAGCTACGATATAATTATTGAGCGCGGAAGCTCCGCTTCCGCCGGAGAATATCTGAATCTGCGCCGGCGGGCGCTCGTTGTGACGGATTCGGGCGTGCCGCCCGAATATGCCGCGCGCGTCGCCGACGCGTGCGATCATGCGACCGTCGTCACGGCGCCGGCGGGAGAGGGAAGCAAGTCGATCGCGCAGTTTGAACGGCTGCTTTCCGCCATGCTCGAAAACGGATTTACGCGCCGCGACTGCGTCGTCGCCGTCGGCGGCGGCGTCGTCGGCGATCTTGCCGGATTCGCCGCGTCCGCGTATATGAGAGGCGTCGATTTTTACAACATCCCCACGACGGCGCTGGCGCAGATAGATTCGTCGATAGGGGGGAAGACGGCGGTTAATCTCGGCGGCATCAAAAACGTCGTCGGCGCGTTTTATCAGCCGAGGCGCGTTCTGATCGACGCGGACACGCTTTGCACGCTGCCGCGCCGTCAGCTTGCAGCCGGACTGTGCGAGGCGGTCAAAATGGCGGCGACGTTCGACGAGGAGCTGTTTTCGATGTTCGAGCGCGGCGACGCGTTTGATAATATTGAAGAAATAATTGCGCGCTCGGTCGATATAAAGCGGCGCGTCGTCGAGGCCGACGAGCGCGAGGGCGGACTTCGCCGCGTCTTGAATTTCGGCCATACGATCGGCCACGGCATCGAGGCCGAGGAGGAGCTGCACGGACTTTACCACGGCGAATGCGTGGCGCTCGGAATGCTGCCGATGTGTTCGCCGGAAGCGAGGGAGAGACTTCTTTGCGTGCTGACGTCGCTCGGCGTGCCGACGCGGTTCACGTTCGATCCCGAACGCGTGATGGCGGCGGCGATGCACGACAAAAAATCGGACGGCGACGGCGTCAGCGTCGTTTTCGTCGAGAAGATCGGAAGCTATGAAATAAGACGGATGCGGTACGATGAGCTGGACGCGCATCTTCGCCGCTATATTAGGGAGACATCGAAATGAAAAATACGTTCGGATGCGAGCTTACAGTCACGATATTCGGCGAGAGCCACGGCCCCTGTATAGGCGCAGTGCTTGACGGACTCGAACCCGGGATACGCGTCGATGACGAGCTTATAAAGCGCCAGCTTGCACACCGTCGGCCGTCGGGCGTCATCTCGACGCCGCGCGTCGAGCGCGACGAATATTCGATCGTCAGCGGCGTGTTCGAGGGGATGACGACGGGAACGCCGCTTACGATCATAATCCCGAACACGAACACGAAAAGCGGCGATTACGAACGCGGACTGCCGCGTCCCGGCCACGCCGATTACACGGGCTACGTAAAATACAAGGGCTTTGAGGATTACAGGGGCGGCGGTCATTTCAGCGGCAGGATCACGGCGGCGCTCGTCGCTGCCGGAGCGATCGTTATCGGCGCGCTCGGAGAGCGCGGAGTCAGGATCGGCACGCATATAAAGCGGTGCGGAGGCGTCGACGACCGCGATTTCGGCGAGCTTGACCGCGACATTGAGGCGCTGGCGGAATCTGTATTCGCCGTGCTTGACGCGGACGCCGGAGAATGCATGAAAGCGGCGATCACGGACGCGGCGCGCGACGGCGACAGCGTCGGCGGCGTGCTGGAAACGGCGGTGACGGGAGTTCCCGCCGGCGTCGGCGAGCCGTGGTTCGATTCGCTCGAGGGCATGATAGCGCACGCGATGTTCTCCGTGCCGGCCGTAAAGGGGATCGAATTCGGACGCGGATTTGACATCTGCGGCCTGCGCGGAAGCGAGGCGAACGATCCGCTTTCATACAGCGGCGGCGCGGTCATAACGGAAACGAACAACAACGGAGGCATAAACGGCGGCATATCGAACGGGATGCCGATCATATTCCGCACGGCGGTCAAGCCTACGCCGTCGATATTCAAGCCGCAGCGCACCGTCGATCTTTTGACGGGCGAGCCGACATCTCTCGAGCTTAAGGGACGCCACGATCCCGCGATCGTACACAGGGCGCGCGTCGTCGCCGACAGCGTTACGGCGCTCGTGATATACGACATGATGCGAGTTGCCGGTGCGATAAAATAAACGGCCGCACTCGCAGTGCGGCGGGGGGGAAGGAGCGCGGCCGCGCGGCCGCTTATGTGATATGAAATACGGCTGTATCGCCGAACGTCTCGGACACAGCTTTTCGCGCGAGATACACGGCATGATAGGCGGTTACGAATACGAGCTGTGCGAGATCGCGCCGGAGGCGCTCGACGAATTCATGAAAAAGCGCGATTTTCTCGGCATAAACGTGACGATCCCGTATAAGCGGGACGTGATCCCGTATCTGTCCCACATCGACGAGGCGGCGGAAAAAATGGGGGCCGTCAACACGATCGTGAACAAAAACGGCGAGCTTTACGGCTACAATACGGATTATTTCGGTATGCGCGATCTGATCGCGCGAGCGGGGATCGAGCTTTCCGGCAAAAAGACGCTCATCCTCGGCACAGGCGGCACCTCGCATATGGCGAATATACTTGCGCGCGATCTCGGCGCGCGAGAGGTTTTGCGGGTGAGCAGAACGGGGCGCGAGGGCGCCGTCACGTATGAGGAGGCATACGCGCGCCACACGGACGCGGACGTCATAATAAATACGACGCCGTCGGGGATGTATCCGTCGCATACGGAGGAAGCTCCGATCGATATCTCGCGATTTGAGCGCGCGGAGGCCGTCGTCGACGCCGTATACAATCCGCAGCGCACGCGGCTCGTCAGCGAGGCGAGAAAGCGCGGCGTCAACGCGGTCGGCGGACTCTATATGCTCGTGGCGCAGGCCGTATACGCCTCGGAGCATTTCTTGGAGACGAAATATCCCGCATCTATGGCGGACGAAATATACAAAAAGCTGTCGCGCCGAAAAGAGAACATCGTGCTTACGGGGATGCCGGGGTCTGGAAAATCCACGATCGGACGGCGCATCGCGGAAAACACAGGCAGGCGGTTCTTCGATACGGACGCGATCTTCGTGTCGAAATACGGCGATATATCGAAATTTTTCGCCGAGCATGGAGAGGGCGAATTCCGGCTGCGCGAGGCGGAGATAGTGCGGCAGACGGCGATCGAATCGGAATGCGTGATCGCGACAGGCGGCGGCGTCGTTCTGCGCGACGACAATGTCGACGCGCTCAAACGCAACGGGCGCATATATTTTATCGACAGACCGCTTTCTTGGCTGACGCCGACGCGGGATCGACCGCTCGCAAGCGACGCGGAATCGATCAGAAAGCGATATTACGAGCGCCATGACAGATACATATCGACGTCGGACGTCGTGATCTCGCCGCCGACTGACTCGAAAAACAAAACGGCAAGGCTGATCGAACAGGAGCATATGAAATAAATGAAAATACTTGTGATAAACGGACCGAATCTGAATATGCTCGGCATCCGCGAGCCTGACATTTACGGGCGGACGACGTATGAATCCGTCTGCGGCAAGATCAGGGATTACGCCGCCGAAAACGGCGTCGAGGTCGAGATATATCAGTCGAATCACGAGGGCGATATTGTCGACAAGATCCAGTCTGCATACGGGAAATTCGACGGCATCGTGATAAATCCCGCCGCGTACACGCACACGAGCGTCGCGATCCTCGACGCGCTCAAGGCGGTGTCGATACGCGCGGTCGAGGTGCATATATCGGACGTGAACGAGCGCGAGCCGTTCCGCCATATAAGCTACGCCGGCATGGCGTGCGAGCATCACATAATAGGACACGGCGTCGACGGCTATCTCGAGGCGATCGCGTATCTGGCGGGTGCGGGGTCATGAGGGCTGTATTTGAGCCGTGCCGGCTGTCGGGGGAGACGGCGGCACCGCCGTCGAAGTCGATGGGACACCGCCTCATCATAGGCGCGTCGCTGGCGAGGGGCGAGAGCGTGATACGCGGCGTCGAATATTCCGACGACATCGAGGCGACGATATCGTGCGCGCGCGCGCTCGGCGCCGACATCAGATGCGACGGGGATACGGTGCGCATAAACGGCGGCGGATTTTTGTCGGTCGGGGAAGCCGTACTCGACTGCCGCGAAAGCGGCAGCACGCTGAGATTCTTCATCCCGATGTGCATGAGATCGTCCCGGAACAGGTACGTTTTTACGGGATCGGAGCGGCTGCTAAAGCGGCCGCAGACGTCATATGAAGAGATCGCGTCCGCGCGCGGGATCGTATTTGAGAAAAAAGACAATTGCATAATTGTGAGCGGAGACTTGGGCGAAAACGAGATCACCGTATCGGGCGGCGTCAGCAGCCAGTTCATAACGGGGCTTGCGTTCGCGCTCACGGGGCGCGGACGGGGAGGCGTCATAAACGTGACACCGCCGTTTGAAAGCAGGCCGTATGTGGAAATGACAGTCGCTGCGCTCCGCAAATTCGGCGCCCGCATAACTTTTATAGGCAATCGCATAAAAATTGAGCCGGGCGAGCTTCACGGCGTCGACTGCCATGTCGAGGGCGACTGGTCTAACGCGGCGTTCCTCGACGTTTTTAATCACATCGGCGGGGACGTGACGGTGACGGGACTCGACGAGTCCACGACTCAGGGCGACAGAGCTTACCGCGAATATTTCGATATGCTCGACGGCGGCGCGCCGACGATAGACGTATCGGACACGCCCGATCTTGCGCCGGTGCTGTTCGCGCTTGCGGCGGCGAAAAACGGCGCACATTTCACGGGTACGCGGCGGCTGGCGGCAAAGGAATCCGACAGAGCCGCCGTGATGGCGCATGAGCTTGCGAAATTCGGCGTGACCGCCGACGTCGGCGAAAACGACGTTTACATCCGCGGCTGCGCGCTTCACGCGCCGTCGTCGCCGATCGAGCGACACCGCGATCACAGGATCGTGATGGCCTGCTCGACGCTTCTGACTCTGACGGGCGGCGAGCTTGACGGCGCGGAGGATGTGAAAAAGAGCTTTCCGTCGTATTTCGACGTTATAGAAAAGCTCGGGGCGTCGGTAAAGCTCAAGGCGTGACGCCACGACGGCAAATCATCCGGCAGGACGCAATTTGACATTGAATCACGAAAGGGAAAAGGAAAAATGATAATCGACGTAAGACGCAACATACTTATAGTAGGACTCGGACTTTTGGGCGGAAGCTACGCGGAGGCGCTGCACCGCTACGGCTTCCACATCTCGGCGCTGACGCGCCGTCAAAGCTCCATCGATTATGCGCTTGAGCGCGGTATCATCGACGAGGGCGCGGAGGGCGTCGATCCGGAGATGATAGGCAAAGCCGATCTCGTCGTATTCGCGCTTTATCCGCACATTTTTATCGACTGGATCGCGGAGAATCAGAAATATTTCAAGTCCGGCGCGCTGATCACGGACGTGACGGGCGTCAAATGCAGCGTCGTATATAAGGTGCAGGAAATGCTGCGTCCCGACGTCGAATTCATCGCCGCGCATCCGATGGCGGGGCGCGAGGTCTACGGCGTCGAAAACAGCACGTCGCGCATCTTCGCGGGCGCGAACTACATCGTCACGCCGACCGCGAAGAATACGACCGACGCGATCGAGACCTGCCGCGAGCTTGGCCTTCTGCTCGGATTTTCGCAGGTGGCGGAGCTTTCGCCGGAGGAACACGACGAGATGATAGGCTTCGTCTCCCAGCTCACGCACTGCATCGCGGTGACGCTCATGACGTGCAACGACGAGGAGCATATCGAAAAATTCACGGGCGATTCGTTCCGCGATCTGACGCGCATTGCGCGTATAAACGATCTGATGTGGAGCGAGCTGTTCATCGCAAATAAGGACGCGCTGCTTCGTCAAATGGAGCTGTTCGAGGCGCAGTTCGATAAGCTCAAGGAAATGATAAAAGACGGCGACGTCGACGGTATGCGCGAAATGATGCGATATTCCACCGAACGCCGCGCCAAGTTCGATAAAAAGTGAGTTTATTTAAATAAATGCAGGGAAGCTTCCTTTACAGAAGCTCCCCTGCACCCCGCAAGAACTTTTCGGGAAAAGATATAATATTAGAATAGTAATAAAAGTTTTTGAAAAGGGAGCGCAAGGAAGCTTTTCCGAAGGAAAAGCTCCCTCGCAAAGAAAGGAATTAAACTATGAATATGGTGTTTGAGCGGAAGCTGCCGATTCCGCAGGAGGTAAAGAAGCTGTTTCCGATATCGGAGAACGGTATCAAGACGGTAGAGCGGCGGACGCGCGAGATTAGGGACATATTCGAGGGGAAGAGCGACAAGCTGATCCTCATAATCGGACCGTGTTCGGCGGACAACGCCGACAGTGTGATCGATTACATATGGCGTCTGCGCAAGATCGAGGAGCAGGTGGGAGATAAGATATTCTTCATCCCGCGCGTATACACGAATAAGCCGCGCACGACGGGCGACGGATACAAGGGGATGCTGCATCAGCCCGATCCGAACGAGAAGCCCGATATGTACAAGGGCATCGTGGCGATACGCAGTCTGCATATGAGAGCGCTCGAGGAAACGGGATATTCGTGCGCGGACGAAATGCTGTATCCGGAGGATCACAGATATTTAAACGATATCCTCGCCTATGTCGCGGTCGGCGCGCGTTCGGTCGAGAATCAGCAGCACAGATTGACCGCGAGCGGACTCAATATCCCCGTCGGAATGAAAAATCCGACAGGCGGCGATATTTCCGTCATGATGAACGCGATCACGGCGGCGCAGCACAAGCATACGTTTCTGTATCGCGGGTGGGAGGTACACTCGCAGGGAAATATGCTCGCGCACGCGATTTTGCGCGGCTACATCGACGGCTACGGCAAAATGCATCCGAATTATCACTATGAGGATCTGCGCGATCTGTGCGAGACATACGCAAAGAGCGGCCTGCAAAATCCCGCCCTCATCGTCGATACGAATCACGCGAATTCATCGAAAATGTTTTCCGAACAGCCGCGCATCGTGAAGGAGGTCCTTCATTCGTGCCGCATCAATCCCGATATAAAACGTCTCGTCAAGGGCTTCATGATCGAAAGCTATATCGAGGACGGCGCGCAGAAGATAGGCGAATGCGTCTATGGCAAATCGATCACGGACCCGTGCCTCGGCTGGGAGAAAACGGAACGCCTCATCTATGATATCGCCGAAATGATATGAGCGGCCTTGCCGGCGCTGTGGGAAAATCTGTGCCGCATCCTGCGCAGACGCAGTCGGAAAACGATCTGTACAGACTTCATAAATGTGCAGAAACTTCCGTCCTGTCATCAATCGTGCAGCACACAGGCTGTCGCCCCTTTGCCGCATCCGGCGCAGACGCAGTCGAGCATCGAACGACCTGTACAGACTTTATAAATGTGCGGAGACTTCCGCTCTGCCATGAAACGTGCATCGTACAGATCACACCAACATATAAAAATAACCCATATATAAAAAGGTTTGGGGGTTTGGGGGGCTTTCCTTAAAAGCCCCCCAAAAAAATCTCCCCCCAAAAAACAAAGGAGGCGCGCGAGTGAGAATCACTGTAAACGGAAAAAGCGCGGAATTTGACGGCAGCGTCGGGATACTCGACGCGTGCCGGAGGCTCGGCGTCACAGTGTACGCGCCGTGCGGCGGCGACGGCAGATGCGGGAAATGCAAGGTCGCGGCGACGGGCGCGCTTTCACCGCTCACGGAGGCGGAACGCGAGCGGCTTACGGACGAGGAGATCGCGAGCGGCGTCAGACTTGCGTGCAGAGCATTCGCCACCGGCGACGCAGCCGTCACGGTCCGGGACGGAAATGATATGAATCATGATCGTGATCGGGATCGGGACAAGAACAATAATCCAGACGGCACAGATATTATTCGGAAACAAAGGCGGCTCGGCGCCGCCGTCGATATCGGCACAACGACGCTGACGGTGACGGCGGTCGATATGGATTCGGGCGCGCGCGTCGGGGAACGCGTGAGGAGAAATCCGCAGTCCGTGTACGGCGCGGACGTGATCTCGCGCATCGCGGCGGCCGAAAAATACGGCACATACGCGCTGCGCGAACCGCTTACGAAAGCAATATCGGAGATGAGACGCGAGCTTTTCATCCCCGACGACGCGGAGACCGTCGTCGTCGGAAATACGACGATGCTGACGATATGGGCGGGTATCGATCCGTCGCCGCTTGGGAAAGCGCCGTTTTCGACGCCGGATAAATTCGGCCGAACCGTAAACGGCGCATACGTGCCGCGATGCGTTTCGGCTTACGTTGGCGCGGACGCGGTCGCAAGCGCGATCGCGGCAGGACTGGCGGATCACGACGGCGCAGTCGCCGATATCGGCACGAACGGCGAGATAATATCGCGCGTCAACGGCGCGTATAGGGCGAGCGCCGCCGCCGCGGGACCGGCGCTCGAGGGCGCAGGGATCGCGTGCGGCATGACGGCGACGGAGGGCGCAGTGTGCGCGGTTCGCCTGTGTGATGCCGGCGGGACGCCGGATGTGGAAACAATAGGGAACGCGCCGCCCGCCGGCATATGCGGCAGCGGCCTCATCGACGCGGCGGCGGCGCTGCTCGATATGGGCGTGATCGACGCGGACGGCGGCATGAGATTTGATTTTGAGCTTGCGGACGGGGTGCGCATGACGCGCGGCGACGTAAGAGCGCTTCAGCTTGCGAAAGCGGCGCTCCGCGCCGCGATCGATATGACGACGGGCGGGGATGTCGACAGGATGTATCTGTCGGGCGGATTCGGCAGCACGCTCAACGTCGCGTCGTGCGCGCGGATAGGACTGATACCATCGGCAATTGCCGAAAAAACCGTCGTTTTAGGCAACGGCGCAATAACCGGCGCGGAGCTGATGCTGATCTCGGACGAATGGCGAAAAAAATCCGACATGATCGCGGAAGATGCCGTATATATCGAGCTTTCCGGCTCGCGCGAATTCGAGCGCAGATTTATCGACGAAATGAGATTTCCCGCGCGCGATTAGGCATCTGACAAAAAACTCGAAAATTTTATCACCAAATTTCCGACAAGGACTTGACAGTTGCCTATTATCAATGATATTATATGTTTGCCGAAATTGGAAAGGGAAACCGATCCGATCGCGGCATATGACCTCGCAGGGAGGATGCAATCATGAAATACAAAAAGCACATAATGGCCGCCGCCGTCATTCTCATAATGGCGACAGTGTTCACGGCGTCGTTCGGCATCGCAAACTTCAAAGTAAGCGCCGCAAACGAAAACGCCGGACAAATCGATGTGAGCCATTATTTTAAAGACCAGCTCAACACGGACGCCCAGAAGCAGTTCTACAGCGCGATGCAGAAAATGCTCGACGAAGAAATGTTCATAAAGGGCGAGTCGCTCGATCTGATCAAGGAACGTTATTTCACCGCCGAAGACGTCACAAATGACGCGAGCGGCAGAGAGAACCTGATCGCCGAATTCGGCGCGGCGCGCGACGCGTTCTACTTCGATCATCCCGATGTGTTCTACGTCGATTTCTCCGCGCTCTCGCTCCGCGCGACGACGGACGTGGGCGGCGGATATCATCTTTACCTCGGCACGGGCAGATATGATACATACTATACGGAAGGATTTAAGACCGAAAGCGACGTCAGAGGCGCGATCGATGCATATAACAAAGCGCTCGACGCTTTCGTCGAGGATGTAAAGGCTAACTGCGCGCGCGACGCGAAAAAGGAAACGCTCCGGCACGCCGAGGTCGAATACGCACACGATAAGCTTGCAGATCTCGTGACTTACAAGCTCGATAACGAATGCACGGAAGAAAACAGAGGCTTTATCCGCACCGCATACGGTGCGCTCGTCTGCAAAGAGGGCGTCTGCGAGGCGTACACGCGCGCGTTCAAGGCCGTTATGGATAAGCTCGGCATCCCGTGCGTGATGGTGCAGGGCGTATACCGCCACAACGACGATAAGCACGGCTCGGAGGACGGCGTCGACGAGCTGCACATATGGAACTATGTGTATCTCAACGATCCGATAGCGATCGTTGAAAAGGTCGGTACAGTGGGTGACGGAGAAAACGCTTCTGATAAAACAGAGCTGAAGGAGATCGCCGAGGGCGAGACGGGCGGCTGGTACGCAGTCGACGTCACGATGGACGACCCGAAATATGAGAACGGGGAAAATCATCCCACGACGGAATATCTGCTTGCGGGCAGCTCGCTCATGGCGCGCAACCACATCCCGAACGGCGTCGTTTCCGCATCGAATTTCGAGTTTGATTACCCCATTCTTGCGATCGAGGGATACGGCGTGACGTATACCGAATATGAGAGCAAGGACAAGACAGTCATACTCAAGATCGGATATAATCCGTACAGCCTCTCCGACGGCGACACGATCGCGGGTCAGTACATAGTCAGCATAAATGTCGACGGCGTCGATATGGGCGTTGCAGCGGCAAAAGAACAGGGCTACTATCTTATCGGAGAGTTCGGAATCCCGACATATACGGAACCGGATGAAAACGGACTGTCGGACATTATCGACCAGTATGATGAAAACGGAGCTGTCGTGATGACTCCGTGGAGCTATATAGATGAAGACGTTTACGGTATAGTAGACGAAGCGGGATACAGCGATTTCCGCTTTGCCCAAACAAACTGGATCAAATTCGGCGTCACAAAGATCAAATGGGAATTTGATCCCGATAAGACTTACTCGCCGGAAGAGTTCGAGAATATCATGAAGTTTAACGGCACAGCGGACGACATCATCGCTCAAACAGAAAAACCGCTCCACAACATCAGCGGCGGCTATAAGGCTCCGCCGTATCCTGATCTCAAGCTTTCCACGCCGAGTATGCAGGGCAACCTCGACATCGACGGCAGAACATACGAAATTAAGATCGTTTGGGACGACACGCTCGTTCGCACTCCGAACGCAAAGGGCGATCCGAAGATCGTAGTCCATGCGGAGCATTGGCTTGGCGACAAGCGCGTCTATAACCAGTCTGCGGTCGATAACTGCGTGATCGAGAATTTCAAATGGGACGGCGACAAAACGACGACGTTTGATTTCACGCCGAGTAATATGTTCATGGACGACGGTGTCGTGTATACGTTCTACATCGAAGGACTTGTCGGTCAGAAGAGCGGCAAGCTCCCGATCGAGTTCTCCTATGTCGCAAGCCATCCGTGCGCGATCCATCAGTACAGCAGTCAGGGCATCGATTGGAACGGATTCGGCAAGCCGTTTTTGATGGACGACAACGTGACCGAGGAAAATCTTGAAGAAGTGTTGAGAGCGCGCCTTACGCTCGTCGCAATTCCGACGACGACGGAAGAAAACGACGCGATGGAAAATGCGCTTGAAACGAATCCCAAAACGCAAAACGACAAGATTTTGGGGAGCCAGACATATAACATCAGCCTCAATGCGTGCAAGAAAAACGTACCCAAAACGGGCCAGAGCCTGCGCATATCGCTCGGATTCCCCGACGGCTACGGCCCCGACGACGCGGGCGTGACGTTCAAGGCATACCACTTCATAACCGATCCAGACGGCAAGATCACGCGCGTTGAGGAAATCCCGTGCATCGTGACCGAGTACGGATTGATCCTCCTCGTTGACAGCTTCAGCCCGTTCGAGATCGCGGCCGTGGAAACGACGGCTGAGACGCAAAGCACCGCGAGAAACGTGATCATCACGTCGAGCAAGGGCGGCAGCTTTACGACCGAGGGCGGCACAAAAATGATAGAAAACGGCGGCGCCGTCGTCGTGGAAAAGGACGGAACGCTTAAAATCACGATCACGGCTGAAGAAGGTTATGTGATCGACACATTGACGTCAAACGGTGAAAACGTCAAGGACAGCACCGGCAAGAATGAATTGGTGCTTGAGATTCCATACGATGAAATCAACGAAAAGACGGCGGCAATCGTCGACGTGAAGTTCATGGCTGAAACCGCAGTCGTTAAAAATGAAACACCTGTCGAAGTGAAAGCTGAACCGGCGACGATCAACCCGATCGATAATAAAACTATCGATGGCGAAAACGGCGAATCAATAACCGTAGAGGTGAAAGTCTCCGAAGGTCAGCACACGTATCAGTGGTTCCGCAAAGTCGGCGACAATGAAGTCGCAGTTGTGGGACAGACGAAGCCCACGCTCACGATCGAAAATGCGGCAGAGGAAGATTCCGGCGAATATTTCCTGCGCGTGACGACAATATCGGGCGCGACGACGGCGTCAACAAATTCTGGCACTATAACCATTACGATCACAGGCAGCGGCTCAACAGGCGGTGAATCGACAGGCGGCGGCTCGACCGGCGGCGGCTCGACCGGCGGCGGCTCAACCGGCGGCGGCTCAACCGGCGATGAACCGTCCGGCGGCGAACCGTCCGGCGGCGAACCGTCCGGCGGCGGCTCGACGGGCGATGAATCGACCGGCGATGAATCTACGGGCGGCGAACCGTCAGGCGGCGAACCGTCCGGCGGCGAACCGTCCGGCGGCGGCTCGACGGGCGATGAATCGACCAGCGATGAATCTACGGGCGGCGATCCCGCAGACAGTGATCCCGCCGGCAGCGAAACGACCGGCAGTGAACCTGCCGACAGCGAGACCACAGGCGAGCCTGAGGTCACGACCGGCACGG
The DNA here is from genome assembly GCA_947630015.1 of uncultured Clostridia bacterium. GTDB lineage: Bacteria > Bacillota > Clostridia > Oscillospirales > CAG-272 > DTU064. The sequence goes on along the minus strand of CANRFY010000015.1, from coordinate 25,121 downwards.
ATGAATCGACGGCGGGGCCGGAGACGGGCGAACCCGAAACGAAGCCTGACGGCGACGTCGCAACGCCGCCGGATACGGGCAGATCGTTCGATCCCATCACGCTCGTTCTGATCCTGATGATATCGTCATCAGCGCTCGCGGTTGTGATCGCAGACGCAAAACTCAGAAAAAATCGGAAATAAAAGATAACGTATCGGGGGAGAAACACGCCGCGTCTGCAGCGGGGCGGTGCTTCTCCCCCGATGCGCGTTTAAATGAAAATGACGCGGCGGATCATATGATCCGCCGCGCCGTGTTTGTTTGCGATCGCCCCGCGCGCCGCATAAACGCGCATCGCAGGGGCGAACACATTCGCTCTATACCATCGGTGTTCGCGCTTGCGCGACTACTTCGTTGACGCACGAACGCGCATCGCAGAGGCGAACACATTCGCCCTATACCATCGGTGTTCGCGCTCGCGCGACTACTTCGTCGACGCACGAACGCGCATCGCAGAGGCGAAAACATTCACTCTACACCATCGGTGTTCGCGCTCGCGCGACTACTTCGTTGACGCACGAACGCGCAACGCAGAGGCGAACACATTCGCCCTGAACCATCGGTGTTAGCGCTCGCGCGACTACTTCGTCGATGCATAAACGCGCATCGCAGAGGCGAACACATTCGCTCTATATCCCCTGTAATAAAAATTCTTGAAGATTCTTAAGGAACTTCTTATAAGAAGTTCCTTAAGCGGGGTTCGGGGCAGCGCCCCGAATATAATAAATAACTCCTTACTTGATCCCGGTCACCTCGTAGCCTGCGCCGGTTACGGCGGCGCGGATCGCGTCGTCGGACACTTCGGACGAAAGCGTGAGCTTTGCCGCGCCCTTCTTGTGGCTGACGTTGGCAGCGGAAACGCCCGCGACCGCCTCGAGCGCAGCTTTGACGCGCGCCTCGCAGTGCGCGCACATCATACCGTTGATCTTGACCGTTTTTTCCATTTTTGATTCCTCCGATGATTTTTTAGATTTATCGACACCCTTGCGGAGTCTTACGAAATTGAGGCGGAGCGCGTTGCTGACGACGCAGAAGCTCGACAGGCTCATCGCGGCGGCGCCGAACATGGGATCGAGCCGCAGCCCGAAATGCGGGATGAATACGCCCGCCGCGAGCGGAATGCCGATCACGTTGTAGATGAACGCCCAGAACAGATTCTCGTGAATGTTGCGAAGCGCCGCGCGTCCGAGCCTGATCGCGGCCGGAACGTCTGATAAGCGGCTCTTCATTAAAACGACTCCGGCGGAGTCGATGGCGACGTCCGTTCCTGCGCCGATCGCGATGCCGACGTCGGCGGCCGTCAGCGCCGGCGCGTCGTTGACGCCGTCGCCTACCATAGCGACGCGGCCGGAGCCGCGCAGACGTTCGATCTCGGCCGCCTTGCCGTCGGGAAGCACGCCCGATACGATCTGATCGATGCCGGCGCGCCGGCCGATCGCGTTCGCGGTACACTCGTTGTCGCCCGTCAGCATCACAACGCGGATCCCGAGTGATTTAAGCTCCGATACGGCGTCTGCGCTGTCGTCCTTGACGACGTCGGCGACGGCGATGAAGCCGAGACATCTGCCGCCGCGCGCGAAATAGAGCGGCGTTTTGCCGTCGGCGGCAAGCGCCGCAGACGCGGCGCGAAGCGCCTCGGGAATATCCGCAAGCTCCGCGATATAGGATTCGTTGCCGCCCGCAATGGTGTCGCCGTCCGCGACGGCGCACAGCCCGCGTCCCGGGATCGCGCGGAATTCGTCGGCATCGGGCGCAGCCGCGCCGATCTCTGCCGCGTATGACGTCACGGCGCGTGCCAGCGGATGCTCGCTTTTGCGTTCGAGCGCGTATGCCGAGGCGACAAGATCGCCCGCATCCCCGCCGTCGGCGGGGATCACGTCGGTGACGCGCGGCTCGCCGGCAGTCACGGTGCCTGTTTTATCGAGCGCCGCGATCTTGATACGGCCGGTCGTTTCGAGCGCGGCCGCGGTCTTGAACAAAATCCCGTTTTTCGCGCCGACGCCGCTCCCGACCATGATCGCGACGGGAGTCGCCAGTCCGAGCGCGCACGGACAGCTTATCACGAGTACGGATATGCCGCGCGCGAGAGCAAATCCGACGCTCTCGCCAGCGATCAGCCACACCGCGATCGTGATCGCTGCGATCGCCATCACGGCGGGGACGAACACCGCCGACACGCGGTCGGCGACCTTTGCGATCGGAGCCTTCGTCGCGGCGGCGTCGCTGACGGTTTTTATTATCTGCGAAAGCGTCGTGTCCGCGCCGACGCGCGTCGCGCGGCACGTAAGAAATCCCGATACATTCGTCGTTCCGGCGGAAACGACGCTGCCCTCGTCCTTGTCAACGGGAATGCTCTCGCCCGAAAGCGACGATTCGTCGACGGCGGACACGCCGCCGGTCACAACGCCGTCGACAGGGATATGCTCGCCGGGACGCACGATAAATGTGTCGCCGATCACCACATCGGATGCGGGAACGACCGTTTCTGCGCCGTCGCGCACCACCGTCGCCGTTTCCGGCGACAGCGACAAAAGTCCGCGTAGCGCGTTTGTCGTCTTGCCCTTCGAGCGAGCTTCGAGCATTTTGCCGAGCGTTATCAGCGTCAGAATCGTCGCCGCCGATTCAAAATACATCTCGTTCATGTACGCCGACGCGGCCGCATGATCGCCGACCGATACGGCGTGCGCCATTGCGAACAGCGCGACGGTGCTGTACCCGAACGAGGCCGTCGCGCCGAGCGCGACGAGAGTGTCCATGTTGGGCGCGCGATGGAAGAGCGCGCGATAGCCGGAGATGAAGAATTTTTGATTGATCACCATAACGATCGCGGTCAGGAGCAGCTGAAGCAGTCCGACCGAGACGTGATCGCCGTCGAAGAACGGCGGCAGCGGAAAGCCGAACATCATGTGTCCCATCGAGACGTACATGAGCGCCGCGAGGAACACGAGCGACACGCAGAACCGCCGCAGAAGCTTTGGCGTTTCCGTATCGGCAAGCTCGTCGGCGCCCGCCGATGCGGATGCAGCCGACGCGCCGACTGCCGCGGCGTCAGATTTGAGCGACGCGCCGTAACCGGCGGCGCGGACGGCGGCGATCACAGCGTCGGGGGACGCGGACCCCTCGATGCCCATCGAATTTGTCAAAAGACTGACCGAACATGATTCGACGCCGTCGACGGCCGAGACTGCCTTCTCGACGCGCGCGCTGCACGCGGCGCAGCTCATTCCGGTCACTTTGTACTGTACCAAAAGATCACCCTCTTATTTATTCATTTCATGAGCCGTTCGAGCGTCGAAACAAGCTCGTCGACGACGGAGTCGTCGCCGTCTCGCAGATCGCGGGCGACGCAGCCGCGTATATGATTCGCGATAAGATCGCGGTTGAAGGCGTTCATGGCGGCGCTTACGGCGGACGATTGGATCAGTATATCGTTGCAGTACGCGTCGCGCTCTATCATGCCGCGGATGCCGCGTATCTGTCCTTCGATGCGGCAAAGGCGGTTGATGAGCCGGCGGCGTTCGTCCTCGGAGCGCGCCGTCGTTTTGCCGCAATGTTCACATCCCATGTTATTATCACTCCCTTTCGATGGCATTATATACCCCCACGGGGTATTTGTCAATAGTAAATCGGAAAAAATTTGAAAGCGGCGGCGTGGCAAAATCGCAAAACACTTGACACGGGGCGAAAAACGGGCTAAAATATAAGTTTGAAAGACAAGCGCAAAGGAGAATGAAATGGAGACAAAACTTGATTACAACGGATTCCGCAAGTATTTTGAGCCGCACAGCAAGCTGCCGAAGATAATAGGATGCGTGATCGTCGCGCTCGGCGCGGTCGGCGTCATCATCGGCGGTTTTATGATGTTTTTCGGCTTCTTACTGATCGTTGGGGGGCTGTGCGTCATCGTATTCGTGCGCGAGGCGCGTCCGTCCGACGAGCAGCTTGACGATGCGATCGCGAAAAAGGTCAAGGACCTCGAGGACACGGCGAAGCACGATATCGACGTTCGCGAGCGGCTTATAAAGGCGTTCCCGCCGACGGGATTCAAAAATTACGACATGACTGGCGTCGAGAACGACGCGGGCAGATTCCTTATCAGGCGCGGCGACGACAACAAATACCGCACGAACAAGTATTCCGCGACGGAGATACTGTTCGCGCAGGAGCTTTTGCACGTTTACATGATGAGGTTCTATCTGACCGAGGACGAATCGGAGGAGACGAAAAAGTCTGTTCGCTACGAAGAACTCGGCAAGGCTTGGATCGACAAGCGGCAGGCGGGATTTGTCATGTCGAACGACAAGGGCAAGGGAAGCGTCACGCTTGATTATCAGGTTGTCATCATCGAAAACGAGGACGGCTCGACGTTTATCGAGATACCGGTGAGCGAGGGTGCGGACGTCGACAGGACGGTCGAGACGATAAACCATCTCATCAAGGCCAAAAAAGAGGGAAACGTGAATTTCTCGTAAAGCGAATAAAAGAAGCCCCCGACGGCAAACACTCCGTCGGGGGTGATTTTTATATTTGTCAGAACATTATCCGAATACGCGGCGGCGTCGATCTTCGGCGGCGTTATGTACGGCGCGCTCGAAACGGCGGCGCGCGGCCATACGCATCCGTCGATGCTGATCGTGGGCGGCGTATGCTTTGCGGCGCTCTACCGCATAGACATGATACGCGGACTCAGAATATGGCAGAAATCGCTTTTGGGGTGTGGGGTGATCACGTCGGCGGAGCTTGTGTCGGGACTTATCTGCAACGTGTGGCTCGGCCTCGGCGTATGGGATTACAGCCGGCTGCATCCGAATCTGTGGGGCCAGATCTGCCTGCCGTTCTCGATTTTGTGGCTTTTCCTGACTCTGCCCGCATACGGCCTCTGCCGCATCTTCAGACGCGCCGTCGGGCGGGAATGAATAATTAAATTGGGGTTTCACCCCAAACCCTGACTTAAGGAACTTCTTATAAGAAGTTCCTTAAGAATCTTCAAGAATTTTTATTATAGGGATTATATGGCGAGAGTGTTCACCTCTGCGATGCGTGTTTGTGCGCCGACGAAGTAGTCGCGCGGGGCGCGAACACCGATGGTTTGGGTCAAGTGTATCAGCTGCTGCGACGCGCGTTTGTGCGCCGACGAAGTAGTCGCGCGGGGCGCGAACACCGATGGTGCAGGGCAAATGTGCAGTCTCTGCGTTGCCGATTGAATGACAAAAAAATGGGGGACTTTCGTCCCCCGTATGAGTTATTCGCTTACTGTATCAGATTCCGTGCCGCCGTCGGCATCCTCGCCGCCGTTCTCTGCGCTTTTATCGTCGGGATAGTACGGATCGATCATATATTCCTTGATTTTCGGATATGCGGCGTAAGTTTCTATCAGCAGCATGATGGCGGGTACAATGACGAACGGCAGGATTATGCCGATCGGGACGTATGTGCCAAACAGCAGCAGATTAAGCGCGATCAGCACGATTATGCCGAGCAGCGCGAGGAGATTTCGTTTTATGCCGAGGATGGCGAAGATCAGCGAATTTTTGAGGATTTTGAATATCGACAGATCGAACGTGATCATGATGTGGTACATATAGAACCGCATCATGAAGAACACGACGAACATGAACAGCGACACGTAGAACATGACGTACATCCACACCGAGGTGAGATTCGACCAGAAGTAGCGGACGTCGTATCCGAGCAGGAACAGCGCGCCGAGATCGATTATCCCCATCGGGATCGCCTGACGCCAGTTCTTTTTTATCGTATGAGTGAAATCATGCCACAGAAATACGGGATCGCCGCGCAGCATCGAACGCGTTATATGCGTAACTCCGGCGTTGACGGGTCCGAACGTGAACAGCAAAAGCGCTGTGAGGCCGAAAAATACGAGCGTTGTTGGCGTGTTGGCCGAGATCGGCACCTGCATCCCGAAAATGCCGTACAGCGCCGAGACGGCGAAGTTGTCGCGGAACATCGCCGCGCCGTAGAGCGGCGCGAATTGCAGATAATACGGAGCCGTCGATTCGACGCCGAAATAGCCTGCGCGATAAATGAAGTAGAAGAATATCGGGAAATTGCCGAACACGAACAGAAGGTTGACCGAGATCAGCTTTTGCCATTTGCGTCCGAAGAGGCGGAAGAAATTGCCGAACGTGGGATGCTCGAGGAAAGTGGGTTCGCCCTTTTCGACGCCTTTACCGTCGAGATCGTACATCCCGAACCAATTAAATTTTTTCTTTTTCTTTTGCTTAGGCTCGTCGACGTCGTCGTCGATGCGGCTGTGTCTGTTGTCGTTCATTTAAACGTTCCTTTCCGGTGCGAAAGCGCGTCAGCGCCCGCACGCAAGCAGTATCAAAAATCTGCACACGATCAGCGCGCCCGACCATGCGCACGCGTATATTATTCCGAAAAACGCGGTTTTTGCCGATCTTTCCCGTCCTATATCGGCGAAAATGCGGTCGAAAACGGCGATGGCGGCGATCTCGCCGCACAAAATCGAGCAAACGGCGGCGATCGACGCGCTCGATGAAACTGACGCCGCGGCCGAGGCCGCGATCGCGAACAGAAACGCGCGGGCGGCTGCGAACGACGCCGTCATGGCGCGGGCCGGAATCTTGGACAGGCACGGGAAAAGCTGCGCTATTGCGAGCCATGCAAAATCGGCGCGCGAGAGCGCGACGGCGAGGCCGAACGATTCCTTGGCGGCGCGCCGCGTGGAAAACAAACCACAGAAGTCGGCGGCGGCTCGCGCCGTCGACGAGGCGAGAGCGCCGCCGCAGGCGGCGTGAACGGCCGCGGCGGCCGCGATTCCGATCGCGGCTGATGCAAGAGACGCGGCGACGGCGGTCCATCTTGGCACATTCGGCGCGTTGTTGATCGACGTCATATCCGCCTCCCCTGATCTTTTGTATACGGAAAATGTATACGCGGCGCGGGGAGGCTTTATGAATGTATTTTATCACAAACGCGCCGCCATATCAACGGTTGGCGCGAAATTTTTCGCGCTTTCGGCGTATTGACAGCGCGCGGCGTTTGCGGTATATTATATGGAGAAAAGCGCGTCTGCGCGCGAAACTATTGGGCGGGGGCGGATCATGTCCGAAAAAGATAACGGTTCCGACCGTGACAGACTCGAATATCAGGGCATAAGTGTCGGCGAAAAGCTTGAAAATTTCTGGTATTATAATAAGTGGAAGGTCATAATCGGCGCGTTCTTTCTCGTCGTTGCGATCATAGTGATCGCGCAGTTTGCGGGGCGCGAGAATCCCGACGTATACATAATGTACGCGGGCGAATCGTATCTGAACGTGACGGGCGTCGACGGGATGAGGAACGCGTTCCGCGCCGTGATCGACGATTACAACGGCGACGGCGAACACGGCATAATGCTGACGACGCTGACGTGTCTTTCCGACGAGCAGATCGCGGAAAGGGAAGAGGCGGCGCGGGAAGAGACGCGCGAATTCTACGTCGACAGATCGGCGAATATGCAGAACATAAAGTCGTTCGACGCCGAGATATTCGCGGGGGAATCGGTTATTTGTCTGCTCGATCCGTGGCTGTTCGACAGAGTCGACGCCGCCGGCGGATTCGTGCCGATGAGCGAGATCTTCACCGAGGAGGAGCTGGCCTCGCTCGAGCTTTACGGCAATTCGGGCATATATCTGCGCTCGACGAAATTCGCGAAATATTATACAGCCCTCGGCAATCTGTCCGAGGATACGGTGCTTTGCATCAGACGCATCTCGTCGATGTCGGTGTTCAAAGGACAAAAGAAATACGAACGCCTCCATGACGATCACGTCGACGCCTTCAGACGCATCGCGCTGTTTGAATACCCCGAAGGCTACGTCCCCGACAGCGAACAGTAATGGCGTAGGGCGGTCATATTCGGGGCGCTGCCCCGAACCCCGCTTAAGGAACTTCTTATAATGAAGTTGAACTTTCCGCAAGCGGAAAGTTAGCAGATGCTTCGCATCTGCCCCCTCTAAGAACTCTTCAAAACTTTCCTGACAAGAGTTATTTGGCGAATGTGTTCGCCTCTGCGATGCGCGTTTATGCGCCGACGAAGTAGTCGCGCGAGCGCGAACACCGACGGTTCAGGGCGATGGTGTTATCCTCTGCGATGCGCGTTTGTGCGACGACGAAGCAGCCGCGCGGGCGCGGACAGCGACTGACAAAAATCTCCGGCGGATGCCGGAGATTTGTTTTGTTTTTGAAAAAATCGCGCGTGCATACTTGACATAAACGAACGGCTGTGATAAGATGTATCTATCAAAGTGCCGAATGAAGCACACGTCAATACGTTTATTTTGGAGGAAATTACAATGAGAAAAATTACAGCGCTGCTTTTAGTGCTTGTGATGCTCGTACCGTTCGCGCTTGCATCGTGCGATAACGGCGGTCAGCAGACGCCCCCGCCTCCGTCGGGCGGGACAAACGCTTCCGGCGGCGACGGAACGAACGCTCCCGGCGGCAGCAACGACACGCAGGGACCGGCAGACACGGAAGGCCCGTCCGGACCGTACATCTATGAACCGAATCCCGAAGGCAAGCATCCGGGCATGGTCGGTATAGCAGTACACGGCGCGACTGTCGAATTCGACGATCTCAAGATCAGAAACGAAGTAGACAAGGAAACGATGTACGACATCAGCTTCTCCGATGAAGCTCCGACAGCCGGCTGGACATATTCCGGCGACGGCGAATCCGCGTTCAAGGTCCAGAAGTCCGCGAGCGACGAAAGCAACGACGTCCTTGCGGCAGCCGGCAACGCGATGGCATGGTTCGGCGATTCGCACTACAACAACATTCAGTTCAACGCTAAGATCAGCGTGAGCGATATCGGCGACGGCGTATCGATCCTGTTCTGCGTCATCGACGAGAATAACTATAACGAGCTTGTTTACGGCGAATCCGGCGGCGAGAACATCTCCGTTTACACCGTCGTCGACGGCGTTAAGACGCGCGTCGGCAGCAAGAAGCCCGTCGTAGTCTGCCCGCTCAAGGAAGAGGGCTTCACGAGCTTCTCCGTAACTGTCGGAACCGAAATATGCAGCATTTACATCAACGGCAGCCAGGTCGCAGAGGTTTACGCAGAGGAATCGCAGGGTCTGTTCGGCGGCATCGGCTTCGGCACATGGCTGACGAAGAACTCGTTCGACAACATCAAGGTCACGAAGAATTCGGACGGCTCCGTCCTTTATGAGAACGATTTCTCGACGATGACGGATATCACCGCAGATTTCGAGGCCCATCAGTATTCAAAGGGTACGAACGATCAGACGGCTCAGATCGAAGGCGCTGAAAATATCAATACGAACTGGTCGATCACGGACGGCGTTCTGATGAACAACACAAACACTCTCGAGGGCAGCGTGCTTGTGCTTACGGAATCCAAGAGCAACGAGGATTGGACCGACTACACCCTCGAGCTTGACGCCCGCATCGACGTGGCTAACGAGGGCTGGCTGATCTACGTCGGCATCGAAAACGATACGAACTACATCATGTGGAACGTAGGCGGATGGGGCAACACCAAGACGTGCTATCAGGCAACCGTCAACGACGTAAAGGGCAACGGCAGCGGAACCGACTGCGTAACGTCCAACTATGCGCTCGGCGAATGGTATCATATCAAGCTCGTCGTCGGCGATAACTATGTACTCGGTTACATCAACGACGAACTCGTCGAAGTCTATAACGCATAACAAATAACCGAAAATACCCGCGGATTTAGTGTCCGCGGGTATTTTTTATTGCAAAAATATCGGGCATAATACCCGCCGCAGCACATTGCAAACGTGTGTGTTCAGACAGCGCCGCCCTCGCGCGAACGCGCGACGTGAAGGTGAACACACTCGCCCTGCATCATCGGTGTTCGCGCTTGCCTGCTGCTTCATCGGCTCACAAACGACAGGTGCAGAGGTGAACACATTTGCCACACAACCCTTGTAAGGAAAGTTTTGAAGGGTTCTTAGGAAACTTTCCGCTTGCGGAAAGTTTCCTGAGCGGGGTACGGGGCAGCGCCCCGCAAGGCGGTGTTCGCGCTTGCGCGAATACTTCGTCGGCGCATAAACGTGCGGCGCAGAGATGAACACATTTGCCCAATAACTATTGTAAGGAAAGTTTTGAAGGGATTCTTAAGGGGAACTTTTTCAAAAGTTCCCCTTAAGTCAGGGCGCGGGGTGAAACCCCGAAATTTAATATAATAAAAAAGCCCTCCGACACGGGAGGTGTCGGAGGGATGATATTTGATTATAGGGGGGCGATCACTTTTCGGGGGTGATGAGTCCGTAATTGCCGTCATGGCGGCGGTAGACGACGCACGTCGTCTCGGATACGGAATCGATGAAGACGAAGAATTCGTGATCGAGCAGATTCATCTGAAGGATCGCTTCCTCGGGCGTCATCGGCTTGAGTCTGAACGATTTTGTTCTGATGATAAGCTCGCGTTCTTCCTCGACCTCGGGGACTTTTTCGGTGCTGTCGGGAGTATCGAACGCTCCCTCGCGCAGACGTTTTTCAAGGCGTGTTTTGTTCTTCCTGATCTGACGCTCGATAGATTCGATGCATTCGTCGAGCGCGTTTCTGAAGGTTTCGCTCTTTTTCTCGGCGCGGAACAGCGTACCGTTCGCCGAGATCGTAACTTCAAGACATTCCTCTCCGTGTCTGCGGTTAAAGGTCACAAACGCCTCGGCTCCCTCGCGGAAGAATTTGTCGAATTTCGAGAGCTTCTTGTTAACAAGCTCTTTATAGTCCTCGGTGACGTTCATTTGCTTGCCGACTATCGTTGTTTTCATGTGTCTTTACCGCCTTTCGATTGTTTAAAACGGCGCCGCGGCGCGGGCAGCGCGCCGGTGGCACGCCGTTTTCCTACAACTATAATACCATAAATCGCCGTCAAAGTAAACACCTTTTTGACGCGCGGACGATTTATTTTTCGACTATATAGCCGAGACGGTACAGAAGCTCCGCCGACAGAACGCCGCCTCCGGCGGCTCCGCGAAGCGTATTGTGCGACAGTCCGATGAATTTGTAATCGAAGATAGTGTCGGGGACGAGCCTGCCGGCGCAGACTCCCATCCCGCGCTCAAGATCGCGGTCGAGAGCAGTCTGAGGACGGTCGTCCTCGTCGAAATATGTGATGAAATGCTCGGGCGCGCTCGGGAGCGCGAGCTTCTGCGGCAGACCCGAGAATGTGCGCCATGCCTCGATGATCTCGTCGCGGGACGGTTTTTTCTCAAACGATACGAATACGGACGCGAGATGCCCGTCGGAGACGGGAACGCGGACGCAGTGCGCGGATATGACGGGCGACGACGCGGGGACTATCAGCCCGCCCTCGACGCGTCCCCAGACGCGAAGCGGCTCGCGCTCGCTCTTTTCCTCCTCGCCGGAAATGAACGGCTTGACGTTGTCATGCATCTCCGGAACCTCGTCGAGCGTGCGGCCGGAGCCGGATATGGCCTGATACGTCGAAACGACGATCTTTTCGGGACCGAATCCCAAAAGCGGCGTGATCTGCGGAACATAGCTCTGTATCGAGCAGTTCGGCTTGACGCAGATGAATCCGCGCGCGACGCCGAGACGCTTTTTCTGATATTCGATCACGTCGAGATGCGACGCGTTTATCTCGGGGATTATCATCGGCACGTCGGGAGTCCAGCGGTTCGCGGAATTGTTCGATACGACGGGAGTTTCAGCCTTCGCATATGATTCCTCGAGCGCGCGCGTCGCAGATTTGTCCATGTCGACGGCGCAGAATACGAAATCGCACATACCGGCGACGTCCTCGACGCGGGACGCGTCGAGAACAGTCATGGATGCGATGCGCTCGGGACACGGCGTCGTCATGCGCCAGCGGCCGCTCGTGGCCTCGGCATATGTGCGTCCCGCCGAACGCGGACTTGCGGCGAGCGCCGCTATCTCAAAATAAGGGTGATCGTCGAGCAGGGTGACGAGCCGCTGGCCGACCATTCCGGTCGCGCCGACGATGCCTGCGCGCAGTTTCTTCATAATCGTTTCTTCCTTTCGATCGAGTTTTGTACGTTGATGATATGATATTATGATATTATGCCGGATAATGCGATAGTAATAGACGCGATCCGCCCGCGCCGTGAATTCGCGCGGATCACAGAAGGCGTGGGATGCTATTAGAGCAGAAATTTTGCCTTATACGGTCGCGCCGCGTAAGTGGCGGCTGCGACATCAGTGCTTTTATTAAAACAGAAATTTCTACCTTATTTCCTTGTCGTCCGCAGGACGACATCGACACTTGCAGCGTTTATTAAAACAGAAATTTCTTCCTTAATTTCTCGTCGTCCGTAGGACGACATAAAACTAAATTGAAATTTATGTTTCAATAAAAACTACCTTAATTTGTCGTCGCCGCTGCGCGGCGACATTGACATTCATAGCATTTATTATACAACGAAGCAAAAATGCTTGCTTGCAAGGGCATTTTTGCGAGGCCGTCAATATCGAACCCGCAGCGTAGCTGCGGTAGAAAGCGTAAGCTTTCGGAGAATCGCGTAGCGATTCTGTGAAGATATTATACCATATCCGAATATCACGCGCAAGCAACAATCGCCATAAAATTGAAGCGCGCGGCGGCGCCGGACGCCGTCAAACTGCAAAAAGCGCATCCCGACATCATCAAATGCGTAAATCGCTTGCAATCGGCGCCGAATCGTGATAAAATACAAAAAAAGGACGATCGGCGTGCGCCGATCCCGCAAAAAAACGGCACGGCAAACGAAAGGAACGGCAATATGCTTCATGTAATCAATCATCCGCTCATCACGCATAAGCTCACCATAATGCGCGACAAAAACACGGGAACAAAGGACTTCCGCGAGCTGCTTTACGAAATATCGATGCTGATGGCATACGAGATCACGCGCGACTTGCCCTTGGAGGACGTCGAGATCGAAACTCCGATCTGCAAAACGACGGGCCATATGATCTCCGGCAAAAAGCTTGCCGTCGTTCCGATACTCCGCGCCGGACTCGGCATGGCGGACGGCTTTCTCAAGATCGCGCCGGCGGCGCGCGTCGGCCATATAGGACTTTACCGCGACCATGAAACGGCACAGCCGGTGCTGTATTATTACAAGATGCCGGAGGATATATCTGAGCGTCTCGTCATCGTGACCGATCCGATGCTCGCGACTGGCGGAAGCGCGTGCGACGCCGTGTCGATGCTGAAGGAGAACGGATGCCGCAATATAAGACTGATGTGCCTCGTCGGCGCGCCGGAGGGCGCGCGCCTCATGGAGGAGCGCCATCCCGACGTCGATATCTATATCGCGGCGATGGACGATCATTTAAACGAGCGCAAATACATCGTTCCCGGACTCGGCGACGCCGGAGACAGGATCTTCGGTACGCTCTGATATGCGGTCGATAACTGTCGGAGAAAACGACGGGGGCCAGCGCCTCGATAAATTCATAATGAAAGCGACTGTGGGGATGCCGCAGTCGCTTCTGTATAAGTATATCCGAAAAAAATGCATTAAGGTGAACGGCAGACGCGCCGAGGCGTCCGCGATTCTTTCGACAGGCGACGTCGTCACGATGTACGTGTCGGATGAATTTTTCGACGGCGGCGCGGACGCCGCGTCCGTGATCGCGGGGATCGTGCCGAAGCTGACCATCGTATACGAGGATGAAAACATTATCGTCTGCGATAAGCCCGTCGGCGTGCTTGTCCATTCCGGCGACGCCGACGGCGAAAAATCGGACGACAGAAACACCCTCATCGGACATATACAGGCATATCTCTACAGGCGCGGCGAATACGATCCCGACGCGGAGGCGACGTTTTCGCCCGCGCTCTGCAACCGCATCGACCGCAATACGCGCGGCCTCGTCATCGCGGCGAAGAACGCGCGCGCTCTTCGCGAGATGAACGACGTGATCAAAAACCGCGGCATACGCAAATTTTATCTTTGCGCCGTCCACGGAGTGCCGGAGCCGCGATCGTGCGAGCTGCACGGATGGCTGCGCCGCGAGGGCGGCGGCGTGCGCGTGTACGATTCGCGCGTCGACGGCGCGAAATCGATCGCGACGCGGTACCACGTGCTGAAAAGCACGCGCGGCGGCGAGCTGTCGCTCTGCGAGATAGAGCTGTTGACGGGACGAACGCATCAGATACGCGCGCATATGGAGCATATAGGCCATCCGCTGCTCGGAGAGGGCAGATACGGAAAAAACGCCGCCGACAGAAAGCGCGGCTATGATTCGCAGGCGCTCTGCGCGTATAAGATCATATTTACCCTCGACGGATATGACGGGGCGCTGTCGTATCTGCGCGGGCGGGAGATCGCGATCGATACGGATACGATCCCGTTTATGCGCGAATTTGACTGAAAAAACTGCAAAAGGAAAGCTCCGAAGTTATAAACTTCGGAGCTTTTCGCGCCCTAAAGGATTCGAACCTTCGACCTACCGGTTCGTAGCCGGGCACTCTATCCGCTGAGCTAAGGGCGCAAGCTTGTTCCAAGCTTAACTATAATAGCACAGAAACATCACCGTGTCAAGCGGCAAAAGCGAAATTTTTCAAAAATTTCGCCGCACGCGTTCAGGCCCCGCGCAAAAGACTGCGTATTTCATCCGCCGCCTGCTCCGAGTCGAGGCGGAACAGCCGCAGAAGCGATTCGCGGTCGCCGTGCGGGATGTATTCGTTGTCGACGGCGCGGATCACGACGCGCGCGCCGCCTGAATGCTCCGCCGCCAAAGCGGCGAGCTTCTCGCCGATGCCGCCGGACATGACGCCCTCCTCAAGTACGTAAACGAGGCCGACGCCGTCAAGGAGCGGCAGTATCGCGTCTTTGTCAAGGGGGTATATCTTCAAAAGCTTGAGAACGCCGACGCGGTATTCTGACAGAAGCTGGGCCGCCTTTACGGCTTCTTCGGCGACGACGCCGTATGTGACGATCACGCAGTCGGGACTGCCGCCGCGCGGCGCAAGATACGTCATTTCGCCGAGATCGGCAAAGCCCGATCTGTCATAGACGCGCTCGCTCCCCTTCGGATAGCGAACGATGCAGACGTTGTCGGCGGCGAGCGCCGATTTCATCGACGACTCAAGCTCCGCGTATGTTTCGGGCGACCAGATTTTCACGTTCGGGATCGATGAGAACAGCGCCGCGTCGAATATGCCCTGATGCGTCACGCCGTCGCCGGAGACGATGCCGCAGTGATCGAGCGCGAGCGTTACGTGCGAGCGCTGGAGCGATACGTCGTGCAGAACCTGATCGTATACGCGCTGGGAAAACGTAGAATATATCGCCGCCGTCGGCTTCATCCCCGACAGCGCAAGTCCGCCGCAGAACGCGACGGCGTGTTCCTCCGCGATGCCGACGTCGGTGTATCTGTCGGGATAAAGCTCGGAAAACCGCGTCAGTCCCGTGCCGTCGCGCATCGCGCCCGTAACGGCGCATACGGATTCGTCCGATTCCGCAAGCTCGCACATGATCCGCCCGAACTCGGACGTGAACGTGCGCTCTGCGCCGCAGACGACGCCGACCTCAGGATCGAACGGCCCCACCGAATGATATTTTTCGGGGTATTGCTCGGCGGGGGCGTAGCCGAGTCCCTTCTTTGTCACGATATGGATGAGCCATACACCGCCGCGGCGCTTCGCCTCGGCGAATACGGTCTCGAGCCGCCCGATATCATGGCCGTTTACGGGGCCGACGTAGGGGATGCCGAGATTTTCAAACAGCGTATCGCGGATGAAGATATGCTTGAAGCTGTCCTTTATCCACTTGAGCGCGCGCGCTATATGGCGGCCGACGAGCGGTATGCCGACGAGGAAATCGTCGAGCGTATGCTTCAGCGACAGATATCCGCCGCTCGTGCGGACGCGGGACAGATAGCGCGAGATCCCGCCGACGTTCTGCGAAATCGACATTTCGTTGTCGTTGAGTACGATTATGAGATTGAGATCGCGATGCTCGGCGCAGTTGTTGATCGCCTCGTATATCATTCCGTTCGTGAACGATCCGTCGCCGACGACGGCGACGGCGAAGTCGTCGCTGCCGCGTCTTTTGTTGGCGGCGGCGATGCCGAGAGCGGTCGAAATCGAGCTGCCGCTGTGACCGGCGTAAACTGTATCGTATTCGCTCTCGGCGGGCGACGAGAAGCCCGATATCCCGCCGATCTTGCGCAGAGTGCCGAACCTTTCATAACGTCCCGTTATGAGCTTGTGCGCGTAGCTTTGATGGCTGACGTCGAAAATTATTTTGTCGCGCGGACAGTCAAAACAGCGATGAAGAGCGAGCGTCGCCTCGACAAGACCGAGATTCGACGCAAGATGACCGCCGTTTTTCGACACGGTATCTATTATAACTTTCCTTATCTCGTCCCGAAGCACGACAAGCTCTGCGGCCGAAAGCCGCTTTACGTCGTCGGGGGACTTAATGTTTTCGAGCATATCAAGACCTGATTTTACAAATATCGCGCACGCGCAGTCACAAGTATAGCATAACAGACGCCGCCGGTCAAGCACAATAACGGCTTTATTGATAAATTATTCGCAATAAACGCGGCGGCAACGCGCGAATTTGAAAGAAATTGTCCCGCGCTCTTGAAATGCGACCGCGCATATGATACAATTCATTACAGGTATGACAAAATCACGATCGGGGGCGTACTTTATGGGACTCAATAAACCGACAGTTGAACTCGGCAAGATCATAGACGATTTTCATCTTACGGCGGCATATATGCCGGACGACGGACGCGAACGCGAAATAACGATCGCGGAGGTCAACCGCCCGGGACTCGCATTCGCCGGATATTTTTACAGATTCGAGCCTGCTCGCATACAGCTCGTCGGGATCGTCGAACACGCGTATCTCGCGTCGCTCGAGCCTGACGCGAGAAAGCAGATGCTGGCGGATTATTTTTCGCGCCGTCCCGTCGCCGTCATAATCACGAGCGGCAACAAGCCGTCTGACGAGATGACGGAAATGGCTGAATACTACGAGGTCCCGCTGCTCCTTACAGATTCGCTCACGAGCGAATTCATGGCGGCGCTGATCGCGTCGCTGAATCTTCATCTCGCGCCGCGCATTACGATCCACGGCGTACTCGTCGAGGTATACGGCGAGGGCGTTCTGATCCTCGGCGACAGCGGCATCGGCAAAAGCGAGACCGCGATCGAACTTGTAAAGCGCGGCCATCGTCTGATCGCGGACGACGCCGTCGATATAAAGCGCGTGTCGGCAGTTTCGCTCGTAGGAAGCTCGCCCGAGCTTATACAGTATTACATCGAGCTGCGCGGCATCGGCATCATCGACGTGCGCAGAATATTCGGTATGGGCGCCGTCAAGCAGACGGAGCGCGTCGACATGATAATAAAGCTCGAAACGTGGGTGAAGGGAAAATCATACGACCGATTCGGCCTCGATACGGATTTCACCGACATTCTCGGCATCAAGGTGCCGACGACGACGCTTCCCGTCCGCCCGGGACGCAACCTCGCCGTCGTCATCGAGATCGCGGCGATGAACAACCGCCAGAAGAAGATGGGATACAATACGGCGGAGGAATTCAACAAGAAGCTGACGGAGGTCTACGGCGGCGACGTCGGCGGACTGCTGTAAGATCGGCAAGGGCGCTCGCGGTATGTAAAGGGGTGCGACGGAAGTTATGACAATAAACGATATATGGTTCGACCTTAAAGACGGACGGCGGGCGCTTCTGCGCAGTCCCACGGACGAGGACATTGACGGCACGCTCGATTATCTTTATAAATCGGCGGGCGAGACGGAATTTATCATACGCTATCCGGAGGAGTGCGGCAAGTATACGCCGGAGGGAGAAAAGAAGCTGTTCGAGCAGATGAACGCGTCGCCGAACGAGGCGATGATGGTATGCGTCGTCGACGGCAAAGTCGCGGGCAACTGCGAGATCACCTTCTTTAAGCCGCTCAAGACGCGTCACCGCGCTGTCATAGGGATCGCGCTTTTGAAGGAATTCTGGGGACTCGGCATCGGGACGCGAATGTTCGGTGAGATGATACGGCTCGCAGAGGCGCGCGAATGCGTCACGCAGATCGAGCTTGAATTTACGGAGGGCAACGACAGGGCGCGTCACCTCTACGAGAAGATGGGTTTCCGCATCGCGGGAATTCACCCGAACGCTGTGCGCCTCAAAGACGGCACACAGCGCAATATGTACCTGATGATAAAGGAGATAAAACGGTAACGGTAATGATAGAAAAACTGACGGGTGGGGAGCTTGAAAGGACGCTTTTGGCGAGGGACCCGAAGAAATACATTTTTAAGCTGTATGAGCTGCGTAACGTCGGCGACCCGCGGCTGGCGGTCACGGGAAAATACGGATATAAGATCGGGAACGATATTGTCATAGTATCGCTTTACTGGTTCGGCGGATGCCATATATATTTTGAGGTGTCGGACACGGACAATCTTAGGAAGATATACGACGCCGTCTTTGACGAGATGAGCGGCGGGAAAGAATATGTCCTATCCTCCGACGACGAAAAGCTGTTTGCAGAGCCGAAGTTCGTCTCTCTTTTCGGCAAGCATGATATAAGTCATTACGAGCAGTACGGAATGTTTTCGACGCCGAAAAAGCGCGAGTATAAATACGCCGTAAGACAGCTCACGGAAAACGACGAGGCGGCGGTACTCGCGTTTGAGGAACCGCATACGGACTTTAGGGATAATCTGCGGAACGCATATGAAACGAGAGTAAAGACAAGCGACGGGAACTGCCGCGTCTACGGCTGCTTCGACGGTGCGGGAGCAATACTCGGCTACCTCATCGCGGACACGTTAGACGGAGATTTTTGGGATATTTCGTATGTCTATACATCGGAGCATATGCGCGGACAGGGCATAGCGACGGAGCTTGCAAGCTTTTACGCCTGCGAGATCTGCGGCGAGGGCAAATTCGCGTCATACGGCACGCCCGAAAACGAAAGCTCAAAGAATGCCGCGATAAAAGCGGGCTTTGAGATGTTCGAGTCGGAGTATAAAACGTCGTGGACGCCGACGGAGGGACTTAAAAAAATCAGCGCCGGCTGAAATATCCGGCACAATGATCAACGGTCATATCGCGGCGACGCGGTTATGATAAAATTTAATTAAAAAAGAAAGGCACAGAGTAGGCGTGCGCGCGTAAAGTGTCCGGTGGACGGGGAGTTGCCAGCGGAACGAAGAGCGATCGCGGTGCGCACGCCGCATCCCGCTGCTGCATAGGGAAGCGAGCCGCGCATTTGCCATGACGAGCCGCCCGACTGCACCGTGCGGAAAGGGAGGCTTAAGATGGACAAAAAATCAAACGACGGAAAAACAAAAAAAGCGCACACCGCGCGCCGGATAACGGCGCTCGCAATGCTGACGGCAATATCGGTCGTGGTCGGCATTTTCTGCAAGGACGCGTTCACGTTCATGTTCTACTACCGCTTCACGCTCGAAAATATCGGCGTGCTTGCCGCCGGCGTGTTCTTCGGACCGGCCGCCGGCGCTATGGTGGGCTTGGCGTCGGACGCGATCAGCTGCCTTTTGTCGACGAATCCGCAGCTCAATCCTATAATCAGCCTCGGCGCCCTGACGGTCGGCGCTCTGTCGGGATTCGTCGCGCGGCTGCTGAAAAACAAAAAGCCGGCCCTGCGGTACGCGGCGGCTGTGTCGATCGCGCATCTGTTCGGACAGGTGCTGATCAAATCGGTCGGCAAGATGCTCTATTTCGGTATGCCGTGGTACGGGATATTCATCGGGCTCGGATTTTCGGCGCTGGCGGGTGCCGCAGAGTTCGCGATAATAATGGCGCTTGCAAAAAACAAACAGATATCGGAGTTTTTGAAATAAACGCAGCATGATGACGTATGAAGAAGCGATAGGATATATACATTCGATCAGCTGGCGCGGGAGCCGCCCCGGCCTTTCGCGCATAACGGAGCTTACAAAGATGATAGGGAATCCGCAGGATTCCCTATCATTCGTGCATATTGCGGGAACGAACGGCAAAGGCTCGCTTTCGTGTATGCTCGAATCGATCCTCCGCGCGGCGGGATATAAAACGGGACTGTTCACCTCGCCGTTCGTGAAGGATTTCACCGAGCGTATGCGCGTCTCGGGACGCGATATAGGCAAAGAGCAGCTCGCCGAATGTACGGAATATGTAAAATCGTTTGCGGACAAAATGGCGGACCCGCCGACGGAATTCGAGCTTATAACGGCCATCGCGTTCGAGTATTTCAAACGCGAGGCGTGCGATATCGTCGTATGCGAGGTCGGCATGGGAGGCAGACTCGATTCGACGAACGTGATAAAAGCGCCGGCGCTCGCCGTCATAACGGAGATCGCGCTCGATCATACGGCGTATCTCGGCTCGACGGTCGAGGCGATCGCGGGCGAAAAGGCGGGAATAATAAAAAAAGGCTCGCGCGTGCTGTTCACAGGCACGGACGGCGACGCCCGCCGCGTCGTTTTGGATGCGGCAAAGCGCGCGGGCGCGCCGTTTGCGACGCCTGATTACGGCGCGCTGCGCGTGACATCGTCGTCGGTCGAGGGCAGCGATTTCAGCTATCGCGGCGCGGAATATCACGTCCCGCTCGCGGGACTTTATCAGCCGCGCAACGCGGCGGCCGCGATCGAAGCCGCGGCACAGCTCCGCCTTTGCGGATACGATATTCCCGATTCTGCGGTGAAGAACGGGATCGCGAGCGCCGTATGGCACGCGCGGTTCGAGCTTTTGTCGCGCGATCCCGTCATAATATACGACGGCGGCCACAATCCGCAGGGAGTCGGCGCGGCGTTTGAGAGCATAAAGGCGTATTTCCCGAATAAGCGCGTCGTCGCCATCTCGGGAGTTATGGCGGATAAGGATTACGACGCCTCGATCGGGATCGCGTCGCCGTATATTTCGCGCGTGTATACGGTCCGTCCCGACAATCCGCGCGCGCTGTCCGCCGTCGATTACGCGGACGCGTTCCGGCGTCACGGAACAGACGCCGTGCCGTGCGGCACAGTGATCGAGGCCGTGAAAAAAGCTGTCGCGGACGCTAAGGCGTATGGCGCGCCGATGCTCGTGTTCGGCTCGCTGTATCTGTACGCGGAGGCCGCGGAGGCGATAAGGGAGGCTGTGCGATGACGGCGGTAAGACGCGCGGCGTCGGCGTTGATCGCCATTATCGCGGCGATATCGCTCGCCGCCTGCTCCGGCGGAGAGGGAAGCGCCTATTACAAGCTGATGACGGCGCTCGGATTTGATATGAACAATTATGAGTCGGAGCCGATGACGCGGTTCGTGCCGTCCGACGACGAGGTCTGCGGCGAGATCGAGCGCATAATCGGTATGCTGACGGTCGACAGCGCGCGCGTGACGCCGTTCGAGACGCCGAGGGAGGCGTCGTCGGGCAATCGCGACGCGATACTGAATTATATGCTCAATTTCGGATACGCGGCGTATAACGGCAACAGCGAGCTTTTGGCCGAGGCCGCGGAGGCATATCCGCAGTACAACATAACGACGCTGATCCCCGAGGGCGATTTTGAAAGCACCGTGTACAGATATTTCGGCGGCGACGCAAGCGTCATACACGAGGACAGCGTGCGGTACAAGTATCTGCCGCGCGTCCGCGCGTATACGACGACGGGACAGCCGCTGACGGTCACGGTCGAGATCGAGCTTTCGTCCTGCATCGAAACGGAGCATACGTACCGCGTATCGTTTACGCTGACGGACGGCTCGGGCGGCTCCGCATCGTATTCGGCGATGATGATGAAGCGCGAGGACGGCACGATGTATATGCGCTATCTGCGGGACGCGGAGAGCTGATCTGCAGTCTGAGGGAGGATCGAAAATGGCAAACGAAAGCGCCTCCGGCGCTCGCAATTACGGGATCGATCTGTTCCGGTGCGTGTCGATGCTGATGGTGGTGACGCTTCATACTCTGAACAGAGGCGGCGCGCTCACCGCGACAGCGTCGGGATCGGCGGAAAACGCCGCCGCATGGTTCCTTGAGGCGGCCGCCTACGGCGCCGTCGATTCATACGCGCTGATCTCGGGATACGTCGGATGGAACAGAAAATGGCGTCCGTCGCGGATATTGTCGGTGTGGGTGCAGGTCATGTTCTACACATTGGGACTGGCGGCGATCTTCATACCGACGGGGCTTTGGGCGGCGACGGACGAGGCGCTCAGATATTCGTTTTTCCCCATATTTACGGGCCATTACTGGTATATAACGGCGTATATCGCCACGATGATGATCGCGCCGTTTTTGAACGCCGGCATCGCGCGCGTCACGGGACGCGAGGCCGCCGTGTTCGCGTCGGCGTCGTTTGTGCTGTTCATGATACTGCCGCAGTCGCTCGATATGACGCCGTTCGGCCTTGCCGGCGGATACAGCGTTTTGTGGCTAATGACGTGCTATATATTCGGCGGACTGATATCGCGGTTCCGCGTCGGCGCCGATATGCCGAAATGGTCGCTTCTGCTAATATTTCTGCTCATGACGACAACGACGTGCGTGAGCAGGCTCATGGGCAGCGTCGCGCTGTTCAGCTATATCTCGCCGACCGTGTTCGTCGGCTCGGCGGCGCTGTGCGTGATGTTTTCAAAGCTCAACATAAAAAACAAATTCGCCGTCGGCACGATAAAGCTGTTTTCACCGGCGGCGCTCGGCGTATATATAATCCACGTGAACTATTTCATCTGGCGGCTTTATATGAAGGATTTCGCCGTCGGATTTGCGGGCGGCGGCGTTCTGCGGTTCTGCGCGCTCGTGATCGGCGCGGCGTGCGCGATCTATCTTGTACTGTCCGCCGTGGAGATGCTGCGCATATGCCTGTTCCGTCTGCTCCGCATCGATAAGCTCATAAAGCTCGTCGATAAAGCGGTGACGCCGCGCGGCGGATCAGCCGAACAGTGATTTTATTATCTCGATTATGCGGAATTTGACCGTGTACCGCCTGTCGCTCGAATCTGTGATTATGCGGTACTGGGACGGCGTGAAGCCGGCGTCAACAAATTCCCGCTCAAGCGCCTCGCCGCTCACGGCGGGGCGCGTACACATTTTGGGGAAAAGCACGCACCACCAGTTGTGTCCCTCGCCGTCGCCGATTATGACGCGCAGCGACGTGTACGTTCCGGCGGGCAGCGTCACGGCGCCGTATGATTTGCGCGGATAGCGCTCGTTTGTGATCACGGCCTTGACGGCTCTGCCGTCGGGGAGGATCGCGCCGGCGGCGCTTTCGATCTCGGGCAGGATCCGTTCGAGTTCATCCTTGGCGTCGGTCTTGTTCGACGCCGTGAGCGCGCCGTCGACGAAATCGAGAACAGCGTCGCGAACGCGCAGCTTTTCGGCCTGATCCTCGTCAGTGTCAGAATTCGCGATAACGTGCAGACGGATCACATTGTCGTAAAGTCCGAAATCGGACAGCGCCGGAAAAAACGGCGAAATCGCGGCGAAAATCAAAAGCGCGGCGCATACGGCGGCGACAGCGCCGCCGCCCGAGGCATATTTTTTCCCATATCGCGGCAGCTTCATATAACGACCCCTTTTACAAAAAAGATTTTCATCCTGATTGTTGACGCGGTTTCGGCGTCATATGCAGAATTATTTTTGAAATTTTTGATTTGAAATCTTGCATATCGCGCCGCGCTGGTGTATAATCATGTAGAAGCATATAAATAAATACGACGGAGAATAAAAATGCTCGATATCAAGATCAAAAGAGCCGAAACGCTCAAACAGAAGCCCGAGGACAGCAAGCTCGGATTTGGCAAATACTTCACGGATCATATGTTTATGATGGATTACAGCACTGAATTGGGCTGGCACGACGCGCGCATCGTCCCTTACGGGCCGATCAGCCTCGAACCGTCCGCAATGGTGTTCCATTATGCGCAGGAGATGTTCGAGGGACTTAAGGCGTACCGCACAAAGGACGGCGCGATCCAGCTGTTCCGTCCCGACCGCAATATCGCCCGCATGAATAATACGGCGCGCCGTCTCTGCATCCCGCAGATACCGGCCGAGGACGCGCTCCAAGCAATAAAAACGCTCGTCGATTACGAATCCGACTGGGTGCCGCACAGCGAGGGAACGTCGCTCTATATCCGCCCGTTCGTGATCGCGACGGACGCGATGCTCGGCGTGCATCCGGCTCACAACTATATATTCATGATAATCCTGTCGCCAGTCGGCAGCTATTACGCGGGCGGACTCGATCCCGTCAAGATTTTCGTCGAGAAGGAATACGTCCGCGCCGTCAAGGGCGGCACGGGTCAGGCGAAGTGCGGCGGCAACTACGCGGCGTCGCTGATCGGTCAGGATAAAGCCGAAAAATACGGCTGCGAGCAGGTGCTGTGGCTCGACGGCGTCCATCATAAATACGTCGACGAGGTCGGCTCGATGAACGTGTTCTTCGTCATCGACGGCGAAGTCGTGACTCCGGAGCTGACGGAGGGCAATATCCTGCCAGGCGTGACGCGTATGTCGTGCCTCGATCTTCTCCGTTCGTGGGGGATGAAGGTGACGGAGCGCAAGGTCTCGGCACAGGAGCTGTTTGAAGCGCACGCGCAGGGCAGACTCGACGAGGCGTTCGGCACCGGCACGGCAGCCGTCATCTCGCCGATCGGCGAGCTTGTCGACGAGGAGCATGATATCATCATCAATAAAGGCGAGATCGGCCCGATCTCGCAGCGTCTCTACGACGAGCTGACAGGCATCCAATGGGGTAAAAAAGAAGCGCCGGCCGGCTGGATAGTAAAAGTAAAATAACCACGCCAAATCAAAAACATATCTTCCAAGCGCTCGCGGATCGCCATCCACGGGCGCTTGCCATGTTATAAGCGCGGGGCGGAACCCCGAGAATATCGGTGTTCGCGCTCCGCGCGACTACTTCGCCCTTGCACGAACGCGCGGCGCAGAGGGCAAACACACTTGCCCCATAACCCCTGTGATAAAAAGTTTTGAAGGGATTCTTAAGAAACTTTCCGCTTGCGGAAAGTTCGACTTTCTTTCTTGGATTATAATATGAAGTGCAACAAGTGAAAAAGATATAGCAACTCAGAGAGAAATCCTTTATAATGGTAAAT
>CANRFY010000014.1 GCA_947630015.1 uncultured Clostridia bacterium | reverse complement strand
CCATTATAAAGGATTTCTCTCTGAGTTGCTATATCTTTTTCACTTGTTGCACTTCATATTATAATCCAAGACAAAAAAGAGGAAGTGAAACGCGTTGCATCTCGCTCTATACCGCAAATGGCGCTCCCGCGATTTTGACGATATCGCAGGTCAGCAGCATATAACCTCGACGTTGAAGTACGAGGTCGCGAACAATCTTGTGAGCCATGCGTATCTGTTCTCCGGTCCGCGCGGGATCGGCAAAACGTCGTGCGCGAAAATTTTGTCGCGCGCCGTCAACTGCGAGCATCCCGTAAACGGCAATCCGTGCAACGAATGCCGCTCGTGCAGATCGATCCTTTCCGGTTCCGCCGTCGACGTCGTGGAAATGGACGCCGCGAGCAACAACGGCGTCGACAACATACGCGACATACGCGACGAGGTGATGTTCACGCCGGCGGAGCTGCGCTATCGCGTTTATATCGTCGACGAGGTCCATATGCTGTCGCCGTCCGCGTTCAACGCGCTGCTCAAAACGCTCGAGGAACCGCCGATGCACGTCATATTCATCCTCGCAACGACTGAGCTTCACAAGCTGCCCGAAACGGTCGTATCGCGCTGTCAGCGGTTTGAATTTCACAGGCTGACGGCGTCCGTGATCGCCGACAGGCTGTCGACTATCGCCGAGGCGGAGGGCTTCGACGCCACGCGCGGCGCGCTCGAGGAGATCGCGCGGATCGCGGACGGCGGAATGAGGGACGCGATATCGCATCTCGAGCTGTGCGCGGGACGTCATACGAAAATCGACGAGGCGCTCGTCGCCGACGTGTTCGGCCGTCTCGGCTACGAACGCGTCGCATCGACTGCGCGCGCCGTCGCCGAGCGCGATTACGACGCAATATTTTCGACCGTGAGCGAGCTGTCCGCTGCCGGACGCGATATCTCCGTCTTCTGGGACGAGCTGTCGTCGTTCTATCGCGATATGCTCGTCATAAAATCGGCGCGCGAGCCGGAGCGGTTCCTCGATCTGTCCGAGTCGTCGATGCGCGCGCTTCTCGACGCGTCGGCCTTATACAATATGAACGGGCTGCTCTATCAATGCAGACTTCTTGATACGGCCGCCGCCGAGATGGCGCGCAAATCAAAAAGCAAGCGGCTGTGCGCCGAAATGACGCTCATCCGTATGTGTTCGCCGGAGCTGTCCTCCGATCCCGACGCGCTGTCGGCGCGGATCGCGTCGCTCGAGGATAAGCTTGCGCTGCTTGAAGCTGGCGGCGGTGCGGATATGATCGCAAAACGATCAAAAAAGCAGCCTGATAAAAAGCCGAAATCGCCCGATCCCGAGCCTCCGAAGGACGCCGTGATCGCCGCCGGCGACGACGCCGACGCGCCTTTTGTACGTGAAGAGCTGCCGTATTTCGGCGAGCTGATCTCGCGCGCAGTCGAGAAAAATCCGTTTATCGAAGGGTTCAGGCGGTTCATCAAGGGATACCGCACAAAGGACGGCTTCGAGCTTGAATGCGACAATCCGTTTACCGAAAACATATGCGTCGACAACAAGACGATGCTGACGGAGCTTTTGTCGATATTCGAGCATAGGATCGTATCCGACGGCGAGGTCAAAGTTGTCACCGCCCAAGCAAAGACGGGCCGCGAGCGCGCCGATCTCGATAATCTGTAATAACAATACGGAAAGGACATAAAAATGAAAGCAAGGATACCGAACGCGGGCGGCGGCGCCGCCAACATGAATCAAATGATCCGTCAGGCTCAGAAGATGCAGGAGCAGATGGAGGAAAAACAGGCCGAACTCGACGCGCGCGAATATGAAATATCGGCGGGCGGCGGCATGGTAAAGCTGAAGATAAACGGTCAGAAGGTCGTCTCCTCGCTCGAGATCGCACCCGAAATAATCGATCCCGACGATCCCGAGACGCTTGCCGACATCATCACTGCGGCAGTCAATCAGGCGATCAAGCAGGTCGACGAGACGAACGCCTCCGAGATGCAGAAGATCACAGGCAGCATTTCCCTGCCCGGTATGTTCTGATGTCGCTCTATATCGAACCGATAGAACGTCTGGCGGAGCAGTTCCGGCGGCTGCCGGGCGTCGGGAAAAAATCGGCGATACGAATGGCGTTCGCCGTACTCGAGCTTTCGGAGGACGACGCGCGCGCGTTCGCGGACGCGATCACGGACGCTAAATCGAGCATCCGTATGTGTCCCATATGCGGCAACATGACAGATTCCGATATATGCGCGATCTGCGCCGACGAGGATCGCGACCGCTCCGTCATCTGCGTCGTCGAGGATTCGCGCGACGTCGTCGCGCTCGAACGCGTGCGCGAATACACGGGGCTGTACCATGTGCTTGGCGGCGTGATCTCGCCTATGGCGGGCATATCGCCGTCCGATCTCACGATCGATATGCTGATGCGCCGCGTTGCGGACGGTTCCGTCCGCGAGGTCATAATCGCGACGAACCCGAACGTCGAGGGCGAAACGACGGCGATGTACATATCGAAGCTGATTTCGCCGCTCGGCATAAAGACGTCGCGTCTCGCATACGGCATCCCCGTCGGCGGCGATCTCGAATACGCCGACGAGGTGACGCTAAACCGCGCGCTCGAAGGGCGTCGGGAAATTTAAAAGCGCATATAAAAAGCATGGAGCCGAAGCGTCCATGCTTTTTTGTTATTGCGTCCGACAGTCGGCCGAACCGCGTAAGACTATTATATTGACATCGTCTGCGCAGCCGGCTCAGTCCTCCGGCCGCGGACCGTTCGGCAGCGGCTTGCCGTTTTCGTCTCTGTTGATGGGGATCGCTTTGAGATAAAACCTTATGCATCTGCACGGACACGGGATATCAAGCTCATACTTTTCCCTGTTGCCCCTGTATGTAAAGTCGCCGCCGCATCGAATGACCTCGCACCACGTAAAAAGCTCCGTCATTACGCGCGGACACATTCCCGCGGGACATTCGTATGAGAATACGAATTTATCGCCCTTTTCGAGGCCGAGCCTGCAATGTCCCGCTTTGCCGTCAATAACGGTCAATTCAAACTGCCAGTCCTCGGTCACCCATCGTTTCATCGTTTTGACCTCCCGATAATATCAAAGTATAAGCTCCATACACGTCTTGAGCGGCTTCATGCCGCGATGCCTGTAAAACCGCTCGGCATCGTCGTTGCCAGTCCAGACGTTGAGCGTCACGTTGTAGCATCCGATGCCGCGCGCGTATTCGACGGCATAGTCGAACAGCGACTTCCCTATCCCGCCCTCGCGGGACCGTTCGTCGACGCATAAATCGTCGATATAAAGCGTTTTGCAGTCGCAGCGCACGTTGTCGCCGTGCAAGTCCTCGATCTCGCAGAAAATATAACCGCTCACAACGTCGTCCGTTTCCGCGACGAATACGGGACGCATATCGTCGGCGATTATCGCCGAAAGCTCGTCGTCCGTATATTTTCGCGCGCCTGCGCGGAACAGATCGGGACGCAGTCTGTGATGTACGTCCGCGACCTCGTACAGTATCTCCGCTATACGGCCGATGTCGCGCGTTTCTGCGCGTCTGACCGTCATCTCATCACCGCCTTGTCAGCGGCGATAAGGCGGCGCGCCGCCTCGATCGCGATCCTGATCGCGCCGTCGGTGTCGTGGCAGTCGGGATCGTCAATGCCCGCCGATTTGCGTTCCTGGTTCCATATGCACGTAAGCACCGTGCCGGCTCTGACGCCGAGCGACGCCGCGACAGTGAATATCGCCGCCGATTCCATCTCGCTTGCAAGCACATGGAGCCGCTTCCACGCGTTCCATTTGTATAAAAGCTCGTCCGCGACGGGCATCCGCTCCGGCGAATGCTGGCCGTAGAACGAATCCTTGCACTGTACGACGCCGACGTGCCTTCTCACGCCGAGCGCGTCGGCGGCGTCGGCGAGCGCGCGCGTCACGTCGAAATCCGCGACAGCGGGATATTCGATCGGCGCATATTCGCGGCTCGTCCCCTCGGCGCGCACCGCGCCGGACGCGATCACGGCGTCGCCCGATACGACAGACATATCGATGCCGCCGCACGTGCCGACGCGTATGAACGTATGCGCGCCGAGCATCACGGATTCCTCCATCGCGATCGACGCGCTCGCGCCGCCGATCCCCGTCGACATGACCGTTACGGCCACGCCGTCGAGCGTGCCTGTATACGTGTTGAATTCGCGGTTATAAGCGATTTGCCGCGCGCCGTCGAGATATTTCGCGATCATTGCGCACCGCCCCGGGTCACCGGGGATTATGACGTATCCGCCGACGTCGCCCTCGCCGCACGCGATATGGTACTGCTTATTGTTTATTTCCATTTGTATGCGCCCCCTTTTCTTTTATTTTATCATACGCGCGCCGCGCGCGCAAGTCGGGTGGAGAATTTAATATAATATGCGGGGGGAACTTTTGAAAAAGTTCCCCCCGCGCCCCCTTTAAAACTTTTATTACAAGGGGAGTGTAAAGCGATTATGGGTGCGATGATTTATTGACAGTGCGCGCTGTCAGACGGAGGCAGATTTCATCATGCAAAAAGAAAGCACCGATAAAATCGGTGCTTTCGGATCGTTTCATTATACGGTTCAGTCGACGTCGGAGAATTTTTTATTGCACGCGGGGCAGATCATTTTCTCGGGTTCGATGTCGTTGTCGAAGCAGACGGTCTCGCCGCAGTGCGGGCATTCGACCTCGAAGTAATCCTCGTCGCCGCATCCGTCGCAATCGTCGCAGTCGCCGTCGCAATCGTCCCAGTCGTCATCGTCGTCGTATTCATCGTCATCGTCGCAGCAGTCGCAGTCGTCGTCATCGCAGTCAAACACGTATGATTCGACGTCGCCGAGATCGTGATCGAGTTCCTCTGCGTATTCGGTCAGCTCGTCTACGTCGTCCTGTGTGGATTCGATCTCGTCGGCCATGTCGGTGACGAGCGAGATCAGCTCGGAGATAAGACGCGCCTCGGGCTTTGATTCGTCAAGCGAAAGTCCCTCGGACAGGCCCTTGATGTATGCGCATTTTTCCTTGATCGTCATTACAGCACCTCAATAATTATTTCGCGCGTTCGATGTATTCGCCCGTTCTCGTGTCGATGCGGAGAACGTCGCCGGTGTTGATGAAGAGCGGCACGTTGATCACAGCGCCCGTTTCGAGCGTGCAGGGCTTCTTCGCGCTCGTAGCCGTATCGCCTCTTACGCCCGGTTCAGTATCGGTGACCTCGAGCGTGACGAACATCGGCGGCTCGACTGCGAATACCTTGCCGTTATAGGAAAGGAGCTTGCACTTGTCGTTTTCCTTGACGAATTTGAACGAATCGGGGAGAAGAGACGCGCCTATCGGCTCCTGCTCGTATGTTTCGGTGTCCATGAAATAGTACAGATCGCCGTCGTTATAGAGATATTCCATCTCCTTGCGGTCGATGCGGGCGTCCTGGAATTTGTCCGTCGGGCTGAACGTGCGCTCGATAACGGCGCCCGTCATTACGTTGCGGAGCTTGGTGCGGACGAATGCCGCGCCCTTGCCCGGCTTGACGTGCTGAAATTCGATGACCTGTAAGACGACGCCGTTGTCGTCAAAAGTTATACCGTTTCTGAAATCGCCTGCTGTTACCATGTTATTATTATCCTTTCGATATGTCTGACTTATTGATTATAATACTAAAATGCGTACTTGTCAATCGTTTTTCACATTTTATCGGAAAATACGGGAAATTTATGATCTGCCGCACCGCGCGGATTCCGCGATCAGATATCGAGTTCGATCAGCTCCTTCGGGCAGTCGGTGAGGATACGCGCGCCGCCCTCCGTTATGAGCATCATGTCCTCGATCCGGCAGCCGTATTTTCCCTCGATATATATGCCCGGTTCGACCGTCACGATCTGCCCTGCCGCAAGCGTCAAATCGCCCGTATTCTGCGACAGACGCGGACTTTCATGGATCTCGAGTCCGACGCCGTGGCCGAGACTGTGGCCGAAGCAGCCGTGATATCCGGCGTTTTCGATTATATCGCGCGCCGTCGTATCGGCGTCGCAGTTGCGATACCCCTCCGTTATGACAGCCTCGGCCGCGAGCTGCGCTTCCAGCACCGTATTATAGAGGCGCTTCATCTCGTCGTCCGCCTTGCCGATCACGATCGTGCGCGTCATATCAGAATGATATCCGCCGACGACGGCGCCGAAATCGAATGTGAAAAAGCCGTTCTCGATCGGACGGCGGCGAGGCACGCCGTGAGGCAGCGCCGACGCCGAGCCGGATACCGCGATCGTATCGAAGCTCTTGTCCTCCGCGCCGAGCTTCCGCATTTTATATTCAAGCTCCGCCGCGATCTCGGTCTCGAGCATCCCGCGCTTTATTTCCGGCACAAGCTCTGAAAACGCGCGCTCCGCTATCCTTTGCGCCGCGACGATCTTTTCGACCTCCGCAGGCTCCTTATAAAGGCGCAGCTCCTCGACAAATCCGCCGACGCCGCAAAGCGTGACGCCCGACAGCTTTGCCGAAAGCGATTTGTAGCGCGCATACGACATCGAGTCCTCCTCGAACGCGAGCGTCTTTACGTGATTTTCGCGGCACAGCTCCAAAAGAAAATCGCCGGAGCGGTTCGTCACGATCTCGTAATCGCCGACGACGTTCGCCTTTGCCGCCTCAATATATCGGAAATCCGTTATGACATACGATTTCTCATGCGTGATCAGTACGGTCCCGTCGGTGAATGCGAAATCGGTCATGTAGCGCTGGTTCACCTCGGAGGTAACGTAGAGCGCGTCGTAATCGGTCTTTGCGAGCTTTGCTCTCGCGCGGTCAAGTCTTGTCATATCTGTTTTGCTCCTCGCTTATGTATTTATTCATAAACGGCCGCTCTATCGCGCGCTTTGCGCGGAACAGAAGCGTCGTTTTATCCTTGATCGGCGGCACCACGATCGCGCGTATGCCGTATCGTTTCGCGGCCATGACGTCGGTCAGCAGCTGGTCGCCGAGAAACGCCGTCGACGACGGATCGCTCCGCATCGCCTCGACGGCAAGTCTCACCCCGCGCCTCGACGGCTTGCCCGATTTATAAAACGCCGGAACGCCGAGCGGCTCCGCGAAGCGCATAACGCGCTCCTCGTCGTTATTGGACACGAACGAGAGCTTAACCCCCGCCCCGTCCAGCGCGCGGTACCATTCGGTCACGACGTCCGTCGGCACGGGATCGTCGTATGTCACGAGCGTGTTGTCGATATCGCAGATGAGCGCGCTTATACCGTGATCGCGGCAGAATTCGGGCGTAACGTCCGCAAATGTGTCAAGTATAAAGTCGGGTCTGATATATTTATCGATCACGCGCGCCTTTCCCCCTTATTCGATATTTACGGTTTATTGTATCACGGACGCGCGTATTTTGCAAGTGCGGGCGACAGTTTTATTTCATCATGTTTCTTGACAACGGCGGCGCGGACGTCTAAAATAAATGTAATATAATTGCCGAATAATTGCGGAGTTTTATCTATGGACGTAGGAACGTATATATTCTCCGAGCGCGGCGGCGCGCCGCTTTTACATATCGACGGGGTCGGCAGCGTCTGCGCGCGCCGTGTGCTTACAGCCGTCGCCGACAGCGGCGGCATAACGCGCGGCGAGCTGTCAGATAAGCTCTCGCTTTCGCGTATGACGGTCGGAAAGGTGATCGACGCGCTTTCGGCACGCGGGATCATAGCCGAAGAGAAGCGCCGGTCCGGCGTCGTCGGCAGGCGCGCCGGCGTATCGACGATCAGCGACGGCAGCCTTGCCGCCGTTATATCGATATCGCCGAGCAAATACAAAATGTCGTTCGTCGATCTGTCGATGCGCGTGACTGATTCCGTATCGTATGCGGCGAGCGACGAATACACGTTTTTTGACAATCTGCTTCTGTTTTTGAAAAACGCGCGGGTCGATCTCGTCGACAGATGCGCCAAAGGCGCTTTCGGCATAGCGATAACGGTGCCGGACGGCTACGATCCCGTTGCCGACCGCGCGACGAGCGCGGATTTGCCCGAGATAGATACGGTGCGTCTGCGCGAGCTTACGGAAGAAACTCTCGGGCAGCCCGTCGATCTTATAATGAGCGAGGACGCGTCGGCGTGCCTTTCGTTTGCGCGGGATTCAGGAGCGTCGGGGAGCGAAACGGTCGCATACGTTTACACCGGCGACGCGCTCAAGGGGATCGTATGCGATCGCGGACATATTATATCGGGCGCGCACGGGCGCGCGTGCAGATTCGGGCGTTTGCGCGGCAAATGCGGCGAGACGCTCGATTTCAGGATCGCGCACAGCCGCTGCGGTGCCGAGATCAGCGTCGAGCTTGCGGCGGCAGTGTACGACATAATCGTAAACTTCGATCCCGACTCAGTCGTTATAATCAGCGACTTGTTTTCGGCGCCGCGCCTCGCCGTCGAAACGATAAATCATACGCTCGCGTCCGTATACGGCGTCAAGCCCGACGCGTCGCCGAGGCTGTCAGTATGCAGACCGTCCGCCGGTTACGGCGTGATCGGCGCGGCGCTCGAGCTGCGGCGGCTGTACTTTGAACGCATCATATAAAAATCGCCGGCGCGCAAAAGCGCCGGCGATTTATCTGTATATGTCGTAATATGAGCCGCCGATGCCGAGAAAATCGACGATCGCATTGTATTCCGATATCCGGCGCTCGTCGCGGCCGCGCGCTTTAACCGCGCGGATCATGACGTTTTTCGGCGTTTCGTCGGGATCGATCAGCTCGACCGTCGACGTTTTGTAGCCCTCGGCCTCGAGCATTTTGACGCGAAGTCCGTCCGTTACTGCGTCGTTTAGCTTCTGCGACAGCATCGAATGTGACGTTATAAACGACAGCTCCGGCGCGCGGAGCTTGCCGTACAGCTCGTGATGGCAGCACGGCGTCGACAGTATGACGCGCGCGCCGAGCTTCACGGTGCGCCGCAGCACGATATCGGTCGCGATATCGCACGCGTGCAGCGATACGACGAGATCGACGACGCCGCCGAATCGCTTGTAGACGTCGTCGTCGGATACGTCGGCGGCGACGAACGACAGCCCGTCGGCGCCGATTTTGCGCGCCACATCCTCGCAGTACGCGATAACATCGGTTTTGCGGTCGACGCCGATCATATCGACATCGCGTCCGCGTACTGATGTAAGATATGCATAGACGGCGAACGATAGATAGCTTTTGCCGCAGCAGAGATCGCATACGGTCAGCCTGCCGTTTGCCGGAAGCGAGGAGTAAACGTCGTCGAGCAGCTCCGTGAAGCGGTTTATTTACCTGAATTTCGACTGACGCTTGTCATGGACGCGGCCGCCAGCGTCGCTGATGCCGAGCGCGATCAGCCAATCCTCGTCCCCGTGCCAGAAATAGCGCTTCTCCTCGTCGTTGCCGATCGCCGTTGTCGGCGCGGGACCGCCCACGCGCATCGCTTCCCTGACCGAATGCTCGCCGACGATCGTCTCTTTTCCCTTTTTCGAGACCATATACTGCGCGTTCGCGCCGCACGCGGTAAGATTGCACTGGCGGCACCGCTTTGACAGCTCGTCAAATACGGGCCCTGCGTCCGCGGGGGCGTAATTTTTGCGAATGACCTTGCCGTCCGAAAGCGCCGTATCGATCCTGACGAACAATCCGCCGCCGCTTTGATAAAGCGTCGCCGACGCTCTGACGAATCCGTCGCCCGACTGATTCGGACGCGAAAACGTCGCGCGCGTCAGCTTGCCCTCTTTTGCGGCGTCGCACAAAAGCGAAACGAAACTTTCGCGTCTTTCATCGGTCACGATTTGTCACCGCCGTTCTTCTTTTTGCCGAACAGCTTGGAAAAATCGATCTTCGATTCCTTTTTCGCGAGCAGCCGCTTCATATTCGGATAATGACGCCACAGCACAAGCACCGCCGTCAAAACGGCGAACGTGGGAGAGCCGAGCCACAGCCTGTCGGGCATATACGCCATCGTCCATGAATGCGCCATCGGGTATATCATCGCCGCCATGATCGAGGCGAGCGACACGAATTTGAAGCCGACAAGCACGATTATGAACACGGCGAGGATTATGAGAAACGCGAGCGGGTTCAAAAGCAGGATCATCATGCCCGCGCACACGATCCCCTTCCCGCCCTGAAATTTGTAGTAAAGCGGGAAAATATGGCCGACGACGCACATGAAGCACGCGAAATACGCTCCGCGTATGCCTAATAGCAGCGTGCCGATTATGTATGAGACGAGCGTTTTCGCCGCGTCGCCGAGCAGCGTGACGCCGGCTGAGCCGGCACCGTATGTGCGAAGGACGTTCGTCATTCCGGCATTGCCGCTGCCGCTGTCGCGTATGTCCGCGCCGTATTTAATGCGGGACAGGATTATCGCCGTATTTACGCTGCCGAGCAGATAACCGGCCGCCATGCATAACAGATGACCGGCGATCAGAAGCGTCGTAAATGCGGCGTCAGACAGTCCGTGACTGCCGCCGAGATACATCCCGAGAAGTCCCTGATGTATGATGTTCCAGAATGTTTCCATGAATGATCACCTCATCCCTGCTCCTCGCCGCGTTCGCGGATTATAAGCTTGATCGGCGTTCCGGAAAATCCGAACGTCTCGCGGAGATTGTTTTCAATATAGCGCTGGTACGAGAAATGGAACAGCTCAGCGCGGTTGCAGAAAATAACGAACGTGGGCGGCGCCGTCGACGACTGCGTGATATAGTATATCTTGAGCCGTCTGCCCTTGTCGGACGGCGGCTGCACCCGCATCGTGACGTCCGACAGCATATCGTTCAAAAGACCCGTCGTGATGCGCGTATTTGCCGACGCGTAGACCTTGTTTATCAGTTCGTAAAGTCCGCCGACGCGCTGTCCCGTCTTCGCCGATATGAACTGTATCGGCGCGTATGTCATATACGACAGCGCCGTTCTTATGTCGTTTGTGAATTCTTTGACCGAATCGTTGTTCTTTTCGACCGCGTCCCATTTGTTCACGGCGATGATGCAGGCCTTGCCCGCATCGTGCGCGATACCCGCGATCTTCTCGTCCTGCTCCGTCACGCCCTCGACGGCGTCAATCAATATGACGCACACGTCAGCGCGCTCGACCGCCATCTGCGCGCGCAGCACGCTGTATTTTTCGATCCTGTCGTTCACCTTGCTCTTGCGGCGGATGCCGGCCGTATCGATGAAATTATATCGCCCGTATTCGTTTTCGACGAGCGAATCGACGGCGTCGCGCGTCGTTCCGGCTATATCCGATACGATATGGCGCTCCTCGCCGAGCATTTTATTTACAAGCGACGATTTGCCGGCGTTCGGCTTGCCGATCACGGCGACGTTGATCACGTCGTCGTCCTCGGCGTCGTCGATATCATCAGGCAATGCCTCGATCACGGCGTCGAGCAGATCGCCGGAGCCGCTGCCGTGCAGCGACGACACCGCGATCGGATCGCGGTCGAAGCCAAGCTCGTAAAATTCGTAAAATTCATCCTCGACGCTGCCGATCTTATCGGCTTTATTGACGCATACGACGACGGGCTTTTTCGATTTTCGCAGCATCGTTGCGATCTCGCGGTCGTCGGCGACGAGTCCCGCCCTTATATCGCACATGAAAATTATGACGTCGGCGGTGTCGATCGCGACCTCGGCCTGCTTGCGCATCTTTGACAGGATTATATCGTCCGTCTTAGGCTCGATGCCGCCGGTGTCGACGATCACGAGCTTGCGCCCGCGCCATTCGGTCTCGCCGTAAATTCGGTCGCGCGTCACCCCGGGCGTATCCTCGACGATGGCGCGCCGTTCGCCGATCAGCTTATTGAACAGCGTGCTTTTGCCGACGTTAGGTCTGCCGACGATAGCGATTATCGGTTTTGACATTGTTTATCAACTCACTTTCAGATCTGCGGCGCATATATCGCGCCTGAGAGCGACGACTGCGTCGTCTCGAACAGCGCGTATCCGCCGAGCGTATACACAAGCTCGACCGCGATGCCGAAGCCGTCGCTCGTATAGTATACCTCGGGGTAAATGCCGTATTCGGCATGATACGCCGTTATCATATCTTCATACGACATCTCGTCGAGCAGCCCGGCCTGCCCGTACACGGTGCGGAAGCCCCCGCCTGTGAATTTTTCGCGCACGGCGTCGAAGTCCTTTATCAGATCTTCGCCCGTCAGAAGCTTTTTCGCATTTACGTCGTAGTTGATCGTATACGCGAAATATTCGGGATGCGACGACTCGCTCACGTAGCAGTAGCCCGTCACGACGAGGGAAACGAACGTCGGCCTGCACAGCTCGACCGATACGTTTTCGACCTTATAATTAGATTCGCCTCCGGCGAAGCCCAAAAGCTCCTCCACGCGTCTGCGGTCCATTTCGGAGCGGAGCGTCTTTGTTATCTCGTCGGCGCTTCCGTGGCTTACGACCGTCGGATATATCATCTGTATATGCGAGCCGTTTTCATCAAACGTCGACTGCTCTGTCGTTATATGCATTCCTGTCGGAGGATTATGCGTATCGTCCGTGACGTCGTCCGTCGACGGCTCCGTGCCGGCTGTTGACGGCGTATCCGCCGTCGTGCCGTCCGTGCCTGCGGCTGTGCCGTCAGGCTCGTCTTTCGTGTCTGTTCCGGACGATGACGACGACTGTTTGCCGTCAGTTTCCGCGCCCGTGTCGTTATTTTTTCCGCCGCCGAACGGATGAAGCACGGCGACAAGCACTATTATGGCCGCGCAGCAAAGAAGAAGCGCGATCACGATCGATGTGTTGTCGTTCGTTTTTTTATTTTTACCCGCCATATTATGTGATCCTTTCGTTATTCCGATTTGTTCGGATCGGCACAGTCGAGCAGCGCCGATATGAATTCCGACGGCGAACTCCCCGCCGTCCTGACGCGCACGCCGAGCTTTTCCGACAGCCATTCGGGCGTATGCCCGCAGAGGAATAAATCGCCCTCCGCGCGCAGCGTCGACGGCGGTATCAGCAGCTCATCGCCGAGATCGCGTCCCGAAAGCTGCTCTGCCATATCGACTCCCGTCAGAAGTCCCGCGACGGTCACCTCGCCGCCGAAAAAGTTATTTTTTACAGTGTATACGCTGCAATCAAGATTATAGCACACGCGTTTGATTTTTTCAACGGCGTTCTTGATAAAAGGCGCGGCGGCCTCGCCCGTCGCGATCGACACGCGGCGCGGCTTATCGAAATCGATATCGTATGTGTCGATGAATTCCAGCTCCGAGTCGATATCGTCGAGGAACGATCTTATCATCCCGACCCCGTTTTCAAGCTGATCGTATTCGCCGTAATAGTCCGCCGTCGGGATAGGAAGTCCAGCCTTTATATAAAGCTCGTCCGACGCGTAAAATATGCGCGAGCCGTATTTTTCGGCGCACATCGAGCCGTAATCGTCGACGAGACGCACGATATCGGCGCATTCCTGCGGCGTGAACGGTTCGAGCGGATAAAGTCCGTCGCGATGGTCCGTCAGCCCCGCCGGAACGATCGAAACGCTCGTGACGCCCGGGTACATATACGACAGATCCGTCATCGTCTTAGCAAGCGCGTCGCCGTCGTTGATCCCGCGGCACAAAACGATCTGACAGTGCAGCTCGCAGCCTCCGGCCGCAAGCTTGTCCATGTACGACAAAACCTGCCCCGCGCGCTTGTTTTTCATCATTTTTACGCGCAGCTCCGGATCGGTCGTATGGACGCTGACGTTGATCGGCGTTATATGCATTTCGATTATGCGGTCGATATCGCGATCCGA
Organism: uncultured Clostridia bacterium; assembly: GCA_947630015.1. Taxonomy (GTDB): domain Bacteria; phylum Bacillota; class Clostridia; order Oscillospirales; family CAG-272; genus DTU064. The sequence continues at coordinate 39,593 of CANRFY010000014.1, read as the reverse complement.
CAGATTCGTCAGCGTTATATAGTTGCCGTGTATGAACGAAAGGCGCGAGTCGTCGTCCTTAAAATAAATCGTCGGGCGCATACCTTTCGGATTCTGATCGATAAAGCAGAAGATGCAGCCGTTTTCGCAGCGGTGCTTGCTGTCCATCAGCGCCGACTCGAAGCAAAGGCCGATGTCGTCATACGTATCCTTTTTGATCGGGAATTCCAAGCGCTCCCCGCCGCGCTCGACGGCGACCGTGACGCGCTTTTCGGAGAGATAGAATCCGTAATCAAGCACGTCGTTGATCTCGTGGCCGTTGATCGCCAAAAGCACGTCTCCCGGGCGTATACCGGCGCGCTGTGCGCGCGAACGCTTGTCAACACCTGTGATGCGTACCATTTAAGCAATCCTCCTGCGCCGTTATCCGCACGACATTTATTATACATAATTTTATGTGCGATTGTCAATATCAAGTCGTGCGTCCGCTTATATAATCGCGAAGTTCGCCAAGCACGGCTTTTTCAATGCGCGAAACGTATGAGCGCGATATCCCGAGTTCCGCCGCCACCTCACGCTGCGTCAGCGCGCGCTGTCCCGACAGACCGTAGCGCAAAACGATTATACGGCGCTCGCGCTCGCCGAGACGGCGGTTTATGTAGTCCCGAACACGCTTCCACTGGAGCTTTGTGTCGATATCGTCGGCGATATTGTCCTCGGTTGAGATGATATCGCCGTATGTGAGCGGATTCCCGTCGCGGTCGGTGTCGATCGTTTCGTTCATCGATATCTCGTAGTTGAGCTTTTTCTGGGAGCGGAAATACATCAATATCTCGTTCTGGATGCATTTGGCGGCGTATGTCGCGAACCGCGCGCCGTTTTTCATGTTGAACGAATCTATCGCCTTTACGAGTCCTATCGAGCCTATCGAGACGAGATCCTCCTGATTCTTATTCGACGAATAATATTTGCGGACTATATGCGAAACGAGCCGCAGATTGTGTTCGATCAGCGCCGCGCGCGCCTCCATGCTGCCGGCGGCGTATTCGGTAAACATTCTGCGTTCCTCCTCCGGCGTCAGCGGCGGCGGAAAGCTCTGCCCGTTCGATACGCTTAGAAATACGCAAATCAGCCCGCCGAATAATTTATGTAAAAGCATCGCCGATCTCCCCCGACAAAAAATGATCCTTAAGCTTATTATATGTACTCTTTGCGGAAGATGACACACAAATTGGCATAACTTACCATGTAAATTTAAAATATTGAGCCGCGTAAATGCGGATATTATATATAAAGCGCCCGAGCGGACGCTTTATACAACTATTTCTCGGAGAAAAATGAAATGATAATGGATAAGATTTCCCTCGCGCTCGTCATAATCGGCGCAATCAACTGGGGAAGCATCGGCCTGTTCAGCTTTGATATCGTCGCATGGATATGCGGCGGTCAGGGTACAATGATCGCGCGCATCATATATACGCTCGTCGCGCTTGCGGGACTGTGGTGTCTGACGCTTCTGTTCCGACCGACGGAATCATACGAAAACAACTGAACATGACAACGGGGACGCTTTCGCGTCCCCTTTTTTGCCTGCGTCCGATTTTCATTCCCGCGCGGGTATATTTTTATTGCGGATTTGCAAATAATATATCTGCATACAAAATAACGCGGAGGTGCGAAATAATGACGATGCAGTCAACGACGATGAAGGTGGCCAAGGGTGTCATGGCGGGTATTATGGTGGGCGGCGCGATCGGCGCCGTCACGGCGACGATGATGAAGCCGAAGAAGAGCAAATTCAGACGGAGCGCCGGAAAGGCGCTCGACGCCGTCGGCACGATGATGCAGAACGTATCCGACTGGGCGTTCTGACGGCGAAAAGCGGACGCGGCGGCTGCCGCGTCCGCTTTTTCGTTATGACGCGATAGGCTTATTTATTTTTTTGTTTCGACAGCCGAATGCGACAGGTTTTGCACGCCGTCGGGAATAGAATAAAATCACAATAATCGAGTTGCCGAAGGAGGCTTTATGAAACGAAATTCAAAGGCGGCGGTCACGACCGTGATCGACGGCCATACGATGATAATATCGCTGTTCGGCGATATAGACCATCACAGCGCCAAGCGCCTGCGCGGTGAGATCGACAACAATCTGTTTACAAACAGGCCAAAGCGCGCCGTTTTGGATATGTCCGACGTAGAATTCATGGACAGCGCCGGACTCGGGCTGATCCTCGGCCGCATATCGTGCGCCGAAAAGATCGGCTGCCGGCTGACTCTTTTATCGCCGTCGCCGCAGGTGATGCGCATACTCGATCTTGCCGGAGCCGGCAGGCTGATCGAAATAAAACAAAGCTGAAAGGAATGAAACAAAGTGAACGAATCGACAGAAAAACGAAAGTCCGGCAGGCCGCCGGAAAATCTAAAAAACGAGATCAGGATCGAGCTGCCGTCGTACTCGATCAACGAAGGGATCGCGCGCTCGGCGGTCTCTGTGTTCATCTCCCAGCTCGATCCGACGTTTGAGGAGCTGTGCGACATAAAATGCGCCGTATCCGAGGCCGTGACGAATTCGATCGTACACGGCTATCGGGACGGCTTCGGCATCGTGTACATAACGGTAAAGATACTCGACGAGCGCACGGTCAGGATCGAGGTGCGCGACAAAGGCTGCGGCATCGAGGACGTAAAGGCCGCGATGCAGCCGCTGTTCACCACCGACAGCGAGGGCGAACGCTCCGGCATGGGCTTTACCGTGATGGAGAGCTTCACGGACAGACTGTCCGTCGTAAGCCGTCCCGGGAAAGGAACAAAGGTGACGATGATAAAAACACTCGGCGAGCGTAATGCGAAATGACGCGTTCCGCGACGAAAATTTAGCGCGGCTACGCCGCGTGCGCGACGGGGACCCGCGCGCCGAGGAGGAGCTTTTGCGCGAAAACGAAGGACTTGTGCGCAGCATCGCGCAGAGATTTCTCGGCAGAGGCGCGGAATACGAGGATCTGTGCCAGCTCGGCATGATCGGTATGCTGCGCGCGATAAGGAGCTTCGATCCCGATCGCGGATGCGCGTTTTCGACATATGCGACGCCGCTGATCGCGGGCGAGATAAAGCGGTTTCTGCGCGACGACGGGATAATAAAAGTGAGCCGCGACAAAAAGCGTCTCGGCTCTATGCTTTTATTTGAAAAGGAACGGTTCTCGGCGGAAAACGGACGCGAGCCGCGCATATCGGAGCTTGCGGACGCCGTCGGCGTCGACGCCGAGACGGCGGCAGAGGCGCTCGCCTCGTCGTATCCCGTCAGATCGATCTACGATCCGGCGCACGACGACGGCACGGAGACGCTGTCGGATACGCTGCCGTCCCCCGATACGACGGAGTCGTATGCGGATAAAATCGCGCTGCGCGAGGTCACGTCAAGTCTGCCGGAGCTTTGGCGAAAGATCATCTCTCTGCGATACTATCACGATCTGTCGCAGGAGCGCACGGCGCGCGTACTCGGGCTGTCGCAGGTCAAGGTATCGCGGGAGGAAAAGAAGATCTTTGAATACATGAGGGAAAAACTCAGTTGAACTGCGAATTGTAAAGCGACGCATAGAAGCCGCGCGACTTCAAAAGCTCGTCGTGAGTGCCGTGTTCGATAATATTTCCGTCGCGCACGACGAGTATCATGTCCGCGTCGCGGACGGTCGACAGTCTGTGCGCTATGACGAGCGACGTTTTCCCGTTCATCAGCTTCGCCATCGCGGACTGTATCTTTATTTCCGTGCGCGAATCGACGTTCGACGTCGCCTCGTCGAGGATCAGAATCGAGCAGGTCGGCAGCATCGCGCGGGCGATCGTCAAAAGCTGCTTCTGTCCCTTTGACAGATTGACTCCGTCCTCGGTGATGACAGTATCGTATCCGTCAGGCAGACTCTCGATGTAATCGTCTATCATCGCCGCCTTTGCCGCGGCGACGACCTCCTCGCGCGTCGCGCCCTCCTTGCCGTATGCGATATTCTCCGCGATCGTGCCGCCGAACAGCCACGTGTCCTGAAGCACCATCGTATACGCCTTGACAAGGCTCTCGCGCGTTATCGACAGTGATTCGCGTCCGTCGAGCAGTATGCGTCCGCTGTCCTGATCGTAGAACCGCATCAGCAGGTTTATTATTGTCGTCTTGCCCGAGCCTGTCGGGCCTACGATCGCGATCGTCTTCCCCGCCGGCGCGGCAAACGAAATTCCGTGCAGAATCTCGCGCTCGGGATCGTATGAGAAGCGGACGTTTTCAACGTCGACGTCGCCGCGGACGCGTTCGAGCGCGACTGCGTTCGGCGCGTCGGCCGGTTCCTCTTCGGTGTCGAGCAGTCTGAATACGCGCTCCGCCGCGCTCGCCGCCGAATGAAGTTCGCTTATGATGTTCGCCATCTCGTTTATAGGGCCGGAGAATCGGCGCGAATACAGAATAAACGTCGAGATCGCGTCGAGATGTATCATTTGGTACAGATACAGCACGCCGCCGAACATACTGATGAACGAAAGCGAGAGATTGTTGATGAAATTGACCGTCGGTCCGATCATCGCGCCCTGATAGTCGGCGTTGTAATACGCCTCGACAGTCTCGTCGTTGTGGCCGTCGAATCTGTCTATCATCGTCGACTCGCGGTTATACGCCTTTATCGTCCTGTGGCCGGACAGTATCTCCTCCGTGTATCCGTTCAGCTCGCCAAGCTTCGCCGAACGGCGGCGGAACAGCGGCTGGATCTTTTTTGATTTGTAGCGCGTGAACAGTATCGACATAGGTATCGTGATGACGAACACAAGCACGAGCAGCGGCGAGATTATGAGCATCATTATGAGCGATACCACGATCGTGATGATACTCGTGCATATCTGGAGAAAATCGGTCGAGATCGAAGCGTTGATCGTATCGATGTCATACGATATGCGGCTGATTATGTCGCCTGTCTGGTTGCGGTCGAAGAAGCCGACGGGCAGTCTCATCAGCTTGTCGAACACCTCCTGACGCATCTTTGCCACGATGCTTCTCGACAGATGTATCATCGTGATCGACAGTATGTACGACAGCGCGGACGACAGCGCGTAGCAGATCGCCATCCATGCGCAGAAGAACAGCATCGTATCGATATCGACCGCTCCGGGACCGGGTTCGATCGCCTTGATCGCCTTGCCCGACAAGTACGGACCAGCAAGCGACAATGCGTTCGACGCGACCATGATCACAAACGCGATAAGAACGAGCCATTTGTAGGCGAACATATACTTGAATATGCGGAAGAATACCGCGAATTTATGCTTTTTCACAGCGGCGCCGACAGACGCCGCGTTTTTTCCGCCGTCAGTCAAGGATAGCACCTCCCATCTGTGATTCCGCGATCTCGCGGTATATCTCGCACGTCGAGCGCAGCTCGGAATCCGTTCCGGCCGCGATGACGGCTCCGCCGTCCATGACGAGTATCATGTCGGCCGACATTATCGAGCTTACGCGCTGCGCTATGATGATCTTCGTCGACGACGAGAAGCCCTGCGCGATCGCGGCGCGAAGATTTGAATCCGTCTTATAGTCAAGCGCGCTCGACGAATCGTCGAGGATCAGTATATCGGGATGCCCCGCGAGCGCGCGGGAGATCAGAAGCCTCTGCTTCTGTCCGCCGGACAGATTCGCGCCCTTGATCGCGAGCATAAAGTCCTCCCCGCCCTCTTTTTCCGATATGAATTCGCTCGCCTGCGCGTATTCGACGGCCTCCGCTATCTCGTCGTCCGTCACGCCGCGTCCGAATCTGACGTTCTCGCGTATAGTGTCGGAGAACAGAAAATCGCTCTGGAGCGCCACGCCGAATTTCGCGTAAAGCGCCTCGCGCGGGATCGTGCGGATGTCTCGCCCGTCGATGCGGATCGTACCCGAATCGGGGTCGTAGAATCGCAAAAGCAGCGATATCAGCGTCGTTTTGCCGCTTCCAGTCGCGCCGATTATGCCGAGCGTCTGTCCCTTTTGAAGCGCGAACGACACGTCTTTGAGATTGTCCTTTTTACCGTTATACGAGAATTTTACCGACTCGAAGCTTATATGCGGCGCGTTTTCGACGACGGCGCCGTCGTATCCTTCATCTGCAGGCGTCACGACGCGCAGCTCCTCCTTCGACTCAAGCACCTCCTCGATACGTCCCATCGACGCCGAGCAGCGCGAATAGACGGTGAACATACGCGAAACGGACAGAAGCGCGTTCAGGATATAGTTGAAGTACGACATGAACGATATGATCGTCCCGGGCTGCGACAGTCCCACGTTCACGCGGTAGCCGCCGATCACGATAACGACTGTCAGGCCGACGTATAAAAAGAAATTCATCAGCGGGTTCGTCGCCGATACGACGCGTCCCGCGACCTCCTCGCGTCTCATCAGCGCGGCGTTTACGCCGGAGAAACGGCGCTTTTCAAAATCAGTCTTGGACAGCGCCTTTATAACGCGTATGCCGCCTATGTTTTCGCGCACCGTGCGCACCATATCGTCCGTCGCCGACTGCTGCTTTCTGTAAAGCGGCACGCTTTTTCTCGCGATATAGAATACGGACACGCCGAGTACGGGCAGCATCGCGGCAAGAACGAGCGTCAGCACGGGATCGAGAATGCAAGTCAAAATCAGCCCGCCGACGAGCAAGATCGGCGCGCGCACTCCCATTCGCTGCATCATGCCGGTGAACTGATGCACGTTGTACGTATCGGACGTAAGTCTCGATTCGAGCGACGGGATCGTGAATTTATCCGTCTGCGAGCATGACAGACGGAGCGTCTTGACGAACAGATCGTGCCGCAGCTTCCGCGTCGATTCACTCGCGACGCGGGACGCCATCCTGTTCGCGACGATATTGCCGACGACGGCAAGTATCGAGCAGACGACCATGACGCCGCCGTAAATGTAGATTTGCGCGACGTTTTTCGTCGGAACGATATCGTCGATTATGATTTTCAGCATGACGGGGATCAGCAAATCGAATATAGTCCCCGCGAATTTGATGATCAGTCCTACCGTCATCGTTACCCAAAACGGCTTTAAATACTTAAAATAAGTTTGCATCTCGCCTACCAATCTTCCGAAAACACCAAACTTCTATAAATATATCACATTGTCGGAAATATTTCCATACCCTTTTTCCCGCGAGACAAAAAATTCACATATTCACAGTTTGTTCATAATCGATTCATAAATTCACAAAAAGCCGTGCGGCGGGAGCCGCACGGCTTTTTTATGTTCGTTTGCCGATTATTTTGCCCTTACCATGTAGACCTCGGGATAATCGGGCAGCGGATAGTCCGTGTCGAGGAACCATTCCGTGTGCGGCGGGATGTTGTACGCCACGTTCTCGGCCGCGACGCCGCAGCGATACATCGTATCGTGCATCAGCGTCGGAAGTCTGTATTCCGTATCGTATTCCGTCATGAACACGCGGAGCGCGCGTCCGTTCGATTTCGCGAATACGATCTCTTCGCGCCAGTCGCCGAACAGATCGGCCGTCAGGCACGGCGTCGATTTCGAGCCGTTGCACGAAACGGAGCCGGGCGCGTTCAAGACGTCGCCGTATTCGTATGAGAACACCCGCGTGCCGTCAAGTCCGCAGCGTTCGAGCTTATCTGTGAACCATACGGCGAAATTGATGCCGCCGCCCCAAGCTCCGCGCAGCTTGCCGTCGACTCCCGTGAACACATCGGACGTCGTCGCGCACATGAATTCGGCTGAATCGTTGCCCGTCACGAAATTGTCGGCGAGAGCGCGTCCGCAGTCGCGGTCCGTATTGTAGCGGCGAAGAACTTTGCCGCTTTCGGCCTCCGCGAGATAAGCGCCCTTGCCGCCCTCAAGGCAGCCCCAGATCTCAAGGCCGTCGCGGTCGGGCAGGAAATTGCCGACATGAACGGCGTCGCCGTGTCCGAGTCCCGTCGACCACAGAAGCGTTCCGTCGTGATCGATGCAGCACTGGCCGTATACGATCTCGTCGAAGCCGTCGCCGTCTACGTCGGCGACGCAGAGATTGTGGTTGCCCTGTCCTGCCGCCGCCGCGTTGCCTTTACTATTGGAATCGAACGTCCAGATCTTATTCATATGCTCGCCGTCGAACGAGTACGCGACAAGCACTGCGCGCGTGTAGTAGCCGCGGCACATCACGATCGCAGGCGTTTTGCCGTCAAGATACGCGACGCACGCGAGGAATCTGTCGACGCGGTTGCCGTAGTCGTCGCCCCATGACCCGACCGAGCCGCGCAGAGGCTCGTAATTGATCGTTTCGATCGCGGCTCCCGTCTCGCCGTTGAATATCGTCAGATATTCCTTGCCGGACAGGATGTATCCGCCGGAATTTCTGTAGTCGGCGCTTTCCTTGCCGATAACGTCGCCGACGCCGTCGACGGTGCCGTCCGCAGTCTTGCATACAAGCTCCGCCTTGCCGTTCCCGTCAAAATCGTATACGAGGAACTGCGTATAATGCGCGCCGGCGCGTATGTTGACGCCGAGATCGATACGCCAAAGCTTTGTGCCGTCGAGCTTGTACGCGTCGAGCAGCACGTTGCCCGTCATCCCGCTCTGCGAATTGTCCTTCGCGTTTGACGGGTCCCATTTGACGACGATTTCGTATTCGCCGTCGCCGTCAAGATCGCCGCACGAGCAGTCGCCCGGGAAATATGTATAAACCTCGCCGGCCTTCGTCTTTCCGGCGTCCGGAACGTCGAGCGGTATCTCAAAGAAATTGTCGCCGTAGGGCTTCACAGCATCGCATTCGACCCCGCCCGTTTTGACGGTATACGTCGAATCGGCCGTGCCGTCCTCGTCGAGATAGCACGTCGCCATTCCCCTCTCGCTTGTATATATAAGCGAGCCGTCGCGGTACAGCTCATATACCGTATCATACGATTCCGTACCGAATGAACGCCAGCTCACGAGATTGCCGTCCTTGACGGCGACAGCGGTGAGTCCGCGTCCGAGCGCCTCCACGGCGCGTCCGTTCTGAACCTCTTCAACATCCATGTCGGTCTCCGCCTCCGTTTCGATAACAGTTCCCGCGCCGTCGGTTTCGTCTCCGCCGGCGGCTGAGGGGCCGCACGCGGAGAATACGAACAATCCGGCGCAGATCAAACATACAAATCGCAAAAGCTTATTTTTCATAATGCGCTCCAGTCTATTTTTCATTCGTTTACGATGTCATTATACTCCGCACAGCGGAAAATTGCAATATAATTTTGTGCCTAAGATATATTTTTTTAGTGAAATTTTTCGATAAATTCCGTATCTCTTCCGCGATTTGAGCAGATATATTATAAACTGTACGATTTTTTGAAAAAATATTGTACTTTAAGCAAATATATGGTATCATTATATTATGGTAAATTTTGATGCTGGCAGGTGTGTTATGATAACATTCACCGTAAACGTATACGACGGCGACGAACGCGTCACCATGACGGCGTATCTCCACGCCGATTCGCCGGAGCTTTCCGTAAAGCCGCGCCCCGCCGTGATCGTTTTCCCGGGCGGCGGACTGTCGTTTCTGTCGGAGCGGGAAGCGGAGCCTGTCGCGCTGTCGTTTTTGGCAAGGGGCTGCAACGCGTTCGTTCTGCGGTATTCGATCGGTGAATTCGGCCACTTCCCGCTGCCTCTTCTCGACGCGTCGATGGCGGTCGCGCATCTGCGCCGCCGCGCCGACGAATATCACATCGACAAGCGGCGCATATTCGTCGCGGGATTTTCAGCCGGAGGCTACATCGCCGCGATGCTCGGCGTGCGCTGGTTCGAGGATTTCATCCGCGACGAGATCGATATCGAATACGGCGAGAACAGGCCGGACGGCATGATCCTCGCGTATCCCGTCATAACGGCGGGCGAATTCGCTCATCGCGGCACGATCAAAATCTCGCTCGGCGCGCTTGCCGACGACGACGAGCTGTACGCGCACAGCCTCGAAAATCTCGTATCGGATAAAACGCCTCCGGCGTTTTTATGGCACACGGCCTCGGACGGCGCCGTGCCTGTCGAAAATTCGCTCATGTTCGCCTCGGCGCTGTCGGCGCACGATATCATGTTCGAGCTTCACGTCTACCCGAAGGGGCCTCACGGTCTGTCGCTCGCGACGCGCGAGACGTCGTGCGGCAACGCGGGACTCGAGGACGCGCGCGTCGCCGAATGGATCGAGCTTGCGGCCGAATGGATCAGACTGTTTTGACCATATTATAACGCGAATCGGGGAAGCCTTGCCGGCTTCCCCGATTCATTTTATCGGCGATATGCGGCCGTCACACAAGCACCGGCGCGCGGAACAGAGTTTCGCGCACCCGCGCGTATGCGGCGAAAAAATCGCTTGCGGGAAGCGGGTTTTCCCCGCGTCCGCATTCGATCGTGAACGACGGGCGGCCGAATTCGGCGACGAACCAATCGGTAAATCCGCCGTAGGCGGCGGTGCCGTCCGGCATCGACAGTTTGTACCCCGTCAGCTCCGATATGATCTTCCCTATGCGTCTCGACGCGGCCGGACACTCCCCGCCGCTCGTACAGAATATCTCCTCGCCCTGCGTATGCAGCGTTATCGCAAGACGCGGCTCAGAGGTACGCACGAGCTTGCAGAGCGCCGCCGTTTCAGGCTCGGATTCGGGATATTCCCCGCTGTATTTGCCCGGGCCGCCGTATATGCCGAGCTTTTGCTCGATCTCTTTGTATTCGGTGAATCCGGCGTCGTAATTGTGGTTCAAATCGACGCCGCGTTCGTTCGACTGCCAGTGCATAAAATCGCCGCCGCTCATGCGGCATATCCTGTCGTACAGCGGCCCCGACGGATCGGCGCCGTGAAGCGATATTTCAACGCCGTCCGGATTCAGCATCGGCAAAACGTATATGCACCGTTCGGAGAACAGATACCGCGCCGCCATCCCGTATATGCGCGAATCGGCGGCGCAGGCCTCGCAGTATTCGTTTATGAACCGCAGCAGTATAGCGGATGTCAGTCGTTCCATCCCGTGATGCGCGCCTATGTATAAGACCGGCAGCGCGTCGCGCGCGCCGAGGCGCACGCAGTACAGCTCGCGTCCGCGTATAGACTGTCCCACGACGACGCGTTCGATAAAATCGTATCTTTCGCACATAGCGTCGATGAACGCGCCGACGGCGCGGTGATCGACGTCTCCGTCGAGCGGCACGACGGCCGCGTCAAAATTCAGCTTTTCCATTCTGTAACCTCGCTTTCTTCCGTCAATAACGATTATATGAGCGCGGAGCCGATCATATAATAGAAAACTCTTTATTTTTTCGGGCGAGTGTGTTATAATTGTAAAAATATTTGTCGGAGAAGATCCATAGATGATAAAACAGAGCGCCACGGGCGATTTTATGAAAAAATACATCGAGATAATACGCGGAATTGCGATCACGCTCGTCGTGACGCTTATCGCCCGCGTCGTCACCGTCGTCGCAGCGGAGCTTGCCGATCCCGACGACGTTTTCGGACGCGCGCTCTATATCGTCATATTCGTTCTCGATTCCGCCATATTCGCGTGCGGCGCGGCGACCGTGATCTCACAGTTCGGCAGCGTAAGGCGCGCATCGGCGGCGGCAGGACTCGTCGTCGCGCTGACTGCCGTCGACTATGCGACATCGCTTTTGATGGATATAATCCTCGGCAACGCGAGTTCGTCGGGACTTGAGATCGTCGCCGCGCTTTATCTGATCCTGAATCTGCTCGCGCGCGCAATGATGTACGCGCTGCTCGTCGCGTTTTTGCGGCTGTTTGCAAAATCGATGCCGGATACCCCGCCGATACCGTTGTTTTCGCATCGGCACGCATTGTCGGTCGGGATTATAGCGGCGGCTGTTCTGCGCGTCGCGCCGTCGATAATAAACGAGCTGACGGCAAACATTCGCGGCCTTATCGAATACGGCTTCGACATGACGGCCGGCGATGCCGTCGCGATCCTGTCCTCATACGGCGAGATCATCGTCGACGGCGCGATCGTGTATTTCACCGCATATCTCGCGCTTCTGTTGATAAAGCGCAGACACAAATAAAGCGTGCGCGGATACAAAACCGCATAAAAAAAGGCGCGGCAGCCGTATGACTGCCGCGCCTTTGACTGTTGTATTTTACAGAAGCGCCGCTTTGTTTCCGACGGCGTCGCGCAGATCGGCGACGAATTTTATCACGTATACGAAGAATATGATCGACATTATGAGCGACAGCATCCATCCCTGCGGGAACGTGGGATAGTAGACGGGAACGTCGCTGAAGCCCTCGTCGCTGACTATGACGCGTTCGTTGAAGCCGAGCGAGATCATGTATATGACCGAGCAGGCCGCCGACAGCGCGCCGAGTATGAACGTCACGACGGTTTCATGTCTCAGCTTTTCGCGAAGCTCGACGGTTCCGTCGTCGCGTCCGCCGTCCTCGCGATCATATCCCGTATGCTTTTCGATCACTTTCCTGCACGACGCTATGACAAGGATCAAAACGGCGATGAACAGCGCCTCCGTCGCCGCCGTCGCGATCGAACACCACATATGCGCGGTTTTCGCGTCGGGGTCTATGTATGTGCGGGTGAAATCCTTGAATTCGTTTATGTATCCCCTGACGGTCATATCCTCGATAAGCGCGGCGGCGCCGTACAAAATCGACGCTGCGATGCCGGTGAACATGAGCTTTTTCTCGTGCCACATGAAAAGGAAGAATATGACGAACACGGCGGCGGACAGATAGTCGGGCAGATAGTTTTTATCGTCGATAAACGGGTCGATGGTCAGTATCGCCGCCGCGGCGAACAGTATCATCGAAAACGACGCGCTTTTGCACGCGTAAAGCTCGGCGTGGCCGCGCCTATGCTCCTCGTATGCGTCGTTGATGTCGGAAATGAACTGCTTGTCCCGTCTGATCTTGTTTATGTAATCGAGCATTTTGCAAAGCCATATGATCCCGAACACGAGCGAGATCATAATGCCGAAATATACGAACAGGTCACGGAAATCGGCCAGAGCCACCTGAACGCCCGGGCGGAGCGTCGATATATACGCGATCGTTGAGAATTCGGGCAGCACGCACGCCGCGGTCCGCACGATGATGAACGTCAGCGTCGTGCGCGAAAGCGCTCCGAGTCTGTCGCCGCTTTTGATGTTGTGCATCATCGACGACAGCTTGGCGGTCTTTCTGCGATAGCGCTCCGTCGCATATCTTTGTCTGCGCGCCGACACGCCGGGCTGAGTTTCGCACTCGTATCTTTCGCGCTCGCGCGAAAGCGTCAGATCGAGCTTTTCTTCGCGCGCGGCCTCGCGCGCCTCGAGCGCGAGACGCTTTTTGCCCGAATACGGCAGATATATCCCCGTGGCGTCGAATTTCGTGCCGAGATAAAGTCCGCCGTCCATCGTATGCATGATCGCGAGATAAAGCAGTATTCCCTCCGATATGCGGAACACGAACACGATTATCAAAACGCCGACGAGATCGTCCCTTTGAAATACGTTTCCGTAAACGCAGAACATATCGGCGAGCGTCAGCGCCAAAAGGCGCAGCCACGATCTCTGCGCCGTCTGAAGCTCGGGCGAGAACAGCTCGGCGCGTCTGAGCGAAAACCACATCAGTATGCATCCGACGGCGTCCGGCAGTATGTCGAGCGTCGCCGCAAACGGATTCGCGAAAATGACCGCCGACAACATCATAAACAGTATCGACATAGATTCCCCCTCCCTGTGACGGTTATTATTTATTGCATTTTCGTTATTTTTTCTTGCGCTTATGATGCACTATCGGCGCAGGCTCCGGCTTTTTCGGCTTTTCTGGCGCGGGCTTCGCCTCTGCGTCCGGTTCTTTTTTATTTTTCTTCGGAACTGCCCTGCCGATGAATCTGTCCATCGCCGATATCTTCGTCATATCGTGATCCGATTCGAGGCAGATCCACATATAGCAGCTGTAAATATAGACGCAGTTGAGCAGTGCGCAAAACAGACGGAATATGAGGCCGAACGCCGAAAACGCGGCTTTGAAATCTGTCAGGAACGGATAATCGAGCGACAGCGCGATCATGAGGATATACGACGCGGCAAAAAACCAAATGTTGCGCTTGCCCTTGTAGGCGAGCTTTTCGTCACCGACTGACGACGCAAGCTGCGACAGCGACAACAACAGCGCCGCCGTAAATATGAACAGGATCGACAGTCTCACGATCTCAAGCGCGTTTTCAAATATCGAGACGGGATCGACGACGCCTATATATCGCAGTGAATAGTACACGGTCTGCACCGCCGCGACGGCGAAAAACGCGTAATTCGCCGCGATCGCGTAGCGGAACCGCGGCGCGTGGCGGCGCAGCTTTCCGAGCGCGATGAAAATGACGTATGCGCCGATCGTATCGGTGATGAAATATGTCGGCGCGAGCGTGAACACCGAAACGAGTACGTATCCGAAAAACAGAATTCCGAGTCCCACCTTGACTGACCTTTCAAACGCAATTATTTTTTACCGTCAGGCAAACGGCCGCAGACGAGCCGACGCGCGGCTCATCTTCCGCAGCAGTTCTTGTATTTCTTCCCAGAACCGCACGGACACGGATCGTTTCTTCCGACCTTCTCCGCCGCCGTTTTCTTCACCGGCGTTTTTTTCTCGCCCGTGGAAATGGGGCCGTTCGTGCCGTGGATCGCGTTTCTCGCAAACGTGAGCTGACGACGCTTTTCGTATTCCTCGCGCGGGATAGCTGACAGGATCATTCGCGTCGTGTCGCGGCGTATGTCGTCCGTCATCTGATCGAACAGATTCATGCCCGCGATGCGGTACTCGGTCAGCGGGTTGCGCTGCGCGTATGCTTCGAGATTGATGCTGTCGCGCAGATCGTCCATCGCGTCAAGATGCTCCATCCAGTGACGGTCGACGACGGTCAAAAGCACGTTGCGTTCGACGTTGCGCATCCATTCCTCGCCGTATTTCGCCTCTTTCGCATTGTAAATCTCGAGCGCCTTGTCCGTCAGCTTTTCCTTTATCTCCTGCGGCTTCATCGCCGACAGCGCTTCCTTGGAAAATCTCTCGTCGCCGCGCGCGAAAAGAACGCCGGCGTAATTGTTGAGAAGCTCGTCGAGCGTCCAGACGTCGGGCGTGTCGCCCGTCGTATGGATAACCGCGTCCTCGCCGATCGTGCCTGTTATCATCGACATGATCTTGTCGTGGACGTCGAGTCCCTCAAGCACCTCCGCGCGCTGCTTATAGATGATGGTGCGCTGCTGGTTCATGACGTCGTCGTATTCGAGGACGTTTTTGCGTCTGTTGAAGTTCTGCGCCTCGATGCGCTTCTGCGCCGTCTCGATCGAATTCGACAGTATCGCCGCGTCGATCGGCAAGTCGTCAGGCAGTCTCAGCCTGTCGACGATGTTATAAAGTCTGTCCCCACCGAATAGGCGCATCAGATCGTCCTCGAGCGAGATATAGAATCTCGACTCGCCCGGGTCGCCCTGACGGCCGGAACGTCCGCGGAGCTGGTTGTCGATTCGCCTGCTCTCATGGCGCTCCGTACCGATAACGTAAAGTCCGCCCGCCTCGCACACCTTTTTCGCCTCGGGTTCGATATCCTTCTGGAATTTTTTATAAAGCTCCTGATAGACCGCGCGCGCTGCAAGCACGTCGTCCGACACGGACTGCGCAGAGCCTGTCGCCATCGCGATCATGCGCTCGTCGTACTTGTCGCTGCCGTCCTCGTTCTTTTCGCGGCGCATCTGCGCCTTTGCGAGATATTCGGCGTTGCCGCCGAGCAGAATATCGGTTCCGCGTCCGGCCATATTCGTCGAGATCGTCACGGCGCCGAGTTTGCCCGCCTGCGCAACTATCTCCGCCTCGCGCTCGTGATATTTCGCGTTCAGGACCGTATGTGGTATCCCCGCGCCCTTGAGCTTCTTCGAGAGCGCTTCCGATTTTTCGATCGATACGGTGCCGACGAGGACGGGCTGTCCCTTTTCGTGGCAGCGCTTGATCTCCGCGATCACGGCGTCGTATTTCGCCTTTTCTGTCTTGTAAACGACGTCGTTGTGATCGACGCGTATCATCGGCTTGTTCGTCGGGACCTCCACGACGTCGAGACTGTATATCTCGCGGAATTCGTTTTCCTCGGACAGCGCCGTACCCGTCATGCCAGACAGCTTGCCGTACATACGGAAGAAATTCTGGAACGTGATCGTCGCCTGCGTCTGGTTCTCGCTCTGTATCTGTACGTGTTCCTTGGCCTCGATCGCCTGATGCAGTCCGTCGTTGAAGCGGCGGCCGGGCATCATGCGGCCGGTGAACGAGTCGATTATCATGACGCCGCTGTCGTTGACGATATAGTCGATATCGCGGTGCATGATGCCGTGCGCTTTGAGCGCCTGATACACATAGTGCGCCGTCGATGCGTTCTCGCCGTCGCCGAAATTGTCGATGCCGAAATATTTCTCCGCCTTTTCGATTCCCTTCGCCGTCAGCGTCGTCGTGCGCTTTTTCTCGTCGACGATATAGTCGGGATCGACGCCCTCGCGGGCGATGACGTCCTCGACGTCCTCTTTCGCGTCAAGCTCCTTTATCACGAACGGACGCATACGCGACACAAGCTCCTCGGCGCGCGCGTACATATCGGACGGCTCCTCGCCCGGGCCTGATATGATGAGCGGCGTGCGCGCCTCGTCGATCAGTATCGAGTCGACCTCGTCGACGATGGCGAAATTGTGGCCGCGCTGGGTCAGGTATTCCTTATATTTCACCATGTTGTCGCGCAGATAGTCGAATCCGAGTTCGTTGTTCGTGCAGTACGTGATGTCGCAGTTGTACGCTGCCTGTTTTTCCTTCGTCGACTGTCCGTGGACGATAAGTCCCGTCGAAAGGCCGAGGAATTCATGGACGCGTCCCATCTCCTCGCCCTGGCTGCGCGCGAGGTATTCGTTGACGGTCACGACGTGTACGCCCTTGCCCGTCAGCGCGTTCAAATACGACGGCATCGTCGCGACGATCGTTTTGCCCTCGCCCGTCTTCATCTCGGCGATGCGTCCCTGATGGAGCAGCACGCCGCACAGAAGCTGACAGTTGAACGGCCGCTTGCCAAGCACGCGGTCGCAGGCTTCGCGCACGAGCGCGAACGCCTCCGGCAGAATATCGTCGAGCGTTTTGCCGTCGGCGAGCATCGATTTGAAGCGCGCTGTTTCGGCGAGCATATCCGAATCCGACATCTCTGAATATTTGGGTGCGAGCGATTCTATTCTGTCCACGATCGGACGTATCTTTTTTATCTGACGGTCGCTGTACGTACCGAATACTTTGTCTATTATTTTCACCTTATGCGTTTCCTTCTGAATCAAACTTCACCCTTTATTATACAACATCCCGCGTCAAATAGCAAGAGCGCGCGCGCAAAAAGAACGCATATAGTGCAGCGGCGCGTCTCAACCGCCGGTTTAGTCTGAATAATTGTGGAATTAGTTAGCCGGCCTTTCCTCAAAAGGAAGATGATAAGGATATATGAAAAAAGAAGATTGTTCTTTATCACTGAGACAAAGAACAACCTTCTTTTATATCACTCCCCGTTTGTATAGACCTGAAAACTTCCGTTTACCCTCGTCACCTGATAGTAAAACGGGTTTTTCTCCGCCCAGGCGGGATCGGCTTTTGCCTTTTCCTCGTATTGCTTAAAAGCGTTTATGTATCCCTCATGCAGAACTTTCTCCGCATCGAGCCGCGCCTGAACCGCACGGTCAAAGGAATCATAATGGCCGAGATTGTAATACTTGCCCTGGAAAGTGATAGACGCACGGTACTTGCCGTTATTCGTCAGAAAAAGGCCGCGGAAGCCGGATTTGTTCTTACCTGTTGTTGAACAGGCCCTTTTGAGCATTTCAACGCAGGTATCGTCCTGATAATGCATATGATCGTGCATTTTCTCGCTCTGCTCCCGATTCCAGCAGCCACAGCTCCGAGTCAAGCCGTGTATCAGGCTTCCTGTATAAACGTCAAGTTCATTTCCGCAGTCGCATCTGCAATGCCAGTAACTGCTCTTGGAATATTCTTCTTTATTGAGATGATATAATGCCGTCAGACGCCCAAACCGCTGTCCGGTCAGATCATATTTATTATATGGGATATCATACTTTTTACAGCCGCAGCTGCGGGTTTTTCCGCTTTTCAGCTGCAACGCCCGCACGATCACTTCTTTGCCGCAGCTGCACCGGCACAGCCAGCAGACACTGTTGGATTTATCGTTTTCCACACGGCGCAGGGCGGTGAGTTCGCCGAACACTCGTCCTGTCAGATCTTCGGCTCGCTGCTTGGATGCATACTGTTTCGGAACACAGCCGCAGTTTGTGACATTTCCGCTTATGAGATCACGCCGCGTTGCCAAAATTTCACCGCCGCAGTCGCACTTACAGCGCCAGCGGATAACGCCTTCACAATTCCGAAGGCCGGAATCTTCTACAACGGTCAGATGTCCGAACTGTTTGCCGATCAGATCAGCCGCTTTAGATCGTGTAGGTGTCGGAATGCAGCCGCAGTTTTGAACCGAACCGCAGACGAGCTGATGGCGCATCGCCAGCACCTCGCCGCCGCAATCGCAGCGGCACCGCCAAAGTATGCTGTTGCCTTTTCTCTGTCCAGAGTCCTCTATCACGGTGAGCTTACCAAAACGGCATCCGAGAATATCGCTTTTCTTCATTTGCTTTTCCCTCCGCTCACTGTCGCTTGACTCTTAATTTCATTTTCCCGTTGCCGGCGCTTTGCGAAATGCATACGCTCGTATATGAAGTGAACCGCTTTATCTTTCTCTGACGGCTTTTCCATCCTCGACCCGATAGATCCGGTCGCAGCCGCTTATCGTGGATTTGCGGTGAGATACGATCACCAGCGTCCTCGTTCCCTTCAGGCGTGAAATCGAATTCATAATCTCCGCTTCTGTTTCCAAATCAAGCGCAGATGTCGCCTCATCAAACACAATCAGCGACGGATTCCGATACAGCGCTCGTGCAAGTCCGAGCCGCTGACGCTCGCCGCCGGAAAGACGAATTCCCTGCTCGCCAATTTGAGCGTCCAGTCCCTTCGGAAGACGCCGCACCGTCTCAGCCAACGCCGCATCCCTCAATGCCGACCACACGCGTTCATCGTCTATGTTTGCGGGTTCCTCGCCCATAGCAACATTGTCCCTGATCGTACCGTCAAGCAAAAACGTATTCTGCGGCACATACGCCGTTTTTCGCAGATAGCTTTCATAACACTGATCAACGGGGACTCCGTCTACAAGAACCTGCCCCTGCTCCGGCGTAAGCAATCCGAGCAGAATATCAAGCAGCGTCGTCTTGCCTGTGCCGGACGGTCCGACGATGCCGACAGATGAACCCACGGGGATATCCATATCCACTTGAGTCAGCACCGTCTCTGCGCTGCCTTCATATGTGTATGAGACGTCTTTCAGGGAAATCCCGGAGCTGAAATCCACTTCCCACTGCTGATGTTCGTCAGTTTTCGGTTCAGTTTCTTCAAAAGCTCGGCATATGGATTCAACTGCAGTTCGGGCATATCCAAGCTGCGTCAGACTCGTATTGATCCTGCTGCACGACGGAAGCAGACGCACTGCCGCAAGAACTAAAGCAGACAAACCTGGCAGATAATGCGACAGATCAGCTCCGCCGAATGTCAAAAACAGCAAATATGCGAGGACTGAAAGGATCACAATCGTTTCCACACATAGCGCGGGGAGCTTTGTCCAAAATTGTTTCAGATACTCGATCCTGGCAAATACATCGTTTGCATCCTCAAAGCGGCAGCTGAAATAGTCCTCATGCCGCCCTATCCTGATATCTTTGATGCCCGCAACAGATTGATGAATCCATATCCAGCGCGCCCGATTGGCAGCGCGCTGATTCTGCGACGCTCGCTGTATGATTCTATTCAAAATGAGCCGTGTTATCAGCAGTAAAATGATTATTCCGGCGGCTGCGAACGATGTCATTAACGGATCCACAAGCAAAAGGAAAATCCCCATTCCGAAAGCCACAAGGCTCTCTATAAGAAGCTGCATCAATGAAGTCAGACCGGAGCCAAACTGATCCATGTCCCGTCCCAAAAGGGTCTGGATTTCAGCAGTTCCGCGGCGAACAAAAAATGTATACGGCGCGCGGATGATTTGACGGAAGAGTCTTGCGGCCGTATCGCTGCGGGAAAGACGCACAAATTTTGATACGATATAGTTTTCCCAAGACAGATACAAAAACTTGAATATATAAAGAGCCGCAAGGCAAAGCAGAATGAAAATAATGAGTTCTTTCGCCGACTGCAGGCCGAACCGTCCGCATATCCATAAAACGATGGAATTTTCCCGAAACCGTTCACCGTTCATCAGCAGAGCGCAGATGGACACCAAAAGGCCGACGCCCGCCATTTCCAAAAGCGATCCCAGAAGCATGACGGGAAGGAGAAGAAAAAAGCGTATTCTGTTCTTTTCACCGATCAGATAGAAAATGGATTTATACATTATATTCCTACTCTATACTTTTTTGCCCCCGCACTTTTTACAGTCTTTTGATTTTTGCTCACGAGATATATCTTTGTAAAAAGTGATCTATTTTTTCGCAATAGACTTTTAATTGGTTTTTTGATAAATGTTTTTGTTTTCTGAGCCAATGATCTTCTATGTTTGTTTTTTTCAAGTTCTGCCAATTCTGCGTCAATTTCACTTAGAATGCTGTCAATTTGAGGAAGTATCGGTTGATGAGGTCTTTGCTCCAAGGAATGAATTGCATTATGAATATAACTTGTCGATTCTACTCTATAATTATCGCGAAGAGCATCAGAACCAGAAAAAGACATTGTCGGCATTTCTGCAATTTGAATATCCGTTTTATTTTTGATACTCCTGTCGGAAAGGTCAAACATCTCTAAAATCTGATCAACTTTATCACTGGGACGTTCTCCAACGAAAAACTGCTTATGAAATATGATTGAGAAGCAGCAACCGTGGAAAGAATTTGTAAAAATGTAGTCTGCATTTAGCAAATATCCGAGCCAATCCTCTACTCCTATATCATAAATGCGCTCATATCCCACATCTTTAAACAATTCTTCTGTTTCGGCGAATTCGCTTAAATCAATAATTTTTAAATTGTGATTGATGGCAAAATGAATCGCTTTGATCGTCAAATCTATCGATTTATCGAAAACAATATATAGAAGTAAATAGCCTTTCTGTTGCGGCAAAACTGCAATGTCTGTATAAAACTCTTTAGGTTGTAAAAAAACTGGATCCAGAACACGTGGAACATTCAGCTTGGTTCTTTTTTCGATAACAATTTTAAAACTATTCTCTCTTACCGAGATTATGTCAAAATCACTTATATATTTACAGAACTCCCTCTCCTGATCTAATGTATATTTTGATCCGCCACGTCCTACAGCATAGGATATTTTCTTTTTTCCCGAAAAAGCATCGCACGCGAGAAAAAACCTCTGTCAAATCCAACACCAGGGTAATACTTCCAGAGAACATCGGATACACAGATTAAGCAATCAAAATCTTGTGCAATTTTAGGAAGCGTTTCCAGCGTATAAGTATCCGATGTTTTAATAAAATACCGATCAGCAAATTCTTGAATTCGCTGAAATCGTTTTTCTCTTTCAAAAAACAGTTTCGTCCATCTCTGCAATCCATCTTCCCTGTTCTTCTTTTTCGGATTTAATGTATAATCGAATAAGGGATGGCAAACATCATGCGGTCGGTATTCCATAGGGATATAATCAATGATTGTGGAATCAATCCCCTGTGAAAGCAAATACTGTTGAAATGCATAAAGATGCAAGGGACTCGCAAAATTCAAATCAATAGTATGGGTATTATATGAAATGAGTCCGATTCTCACGCTCACCACCTCCATAGTATTTTCCGTCATCATGACCTTAGGCAGCAGGGTAATTTCCAAGTTTGCGTCTCGATGATCTGCGTATTATTTCCCGCGAGGTATCTTTATCGCTTGATCAGTTCCCCGCTGGCAGTATTTACAGGCTTCAATGGGTCTGTGCCGCCACATAAGCCGACGGATTTCGCGCCGGTTCTGCGATTTTGTGATGATGAATCTCAATTTCATTCAATGTTTGTGCTGCCAGACTTTCAAGACAAGCACGAAGGTATTTTTCCGTGTTATACGCGGGTACAATGACGCTGACTTTACACATACGTCTCCCCATGTTCATCCGATCTTAGTTAGCGCATATTTAGCGCATATTTAATTTAGCAATCGCAGCTTTCCGAAGGTCTTGCCAGCCGTTCTATCAAATCCGCCACACGCTTGCTTGCATTGCCGTCCTCCATGCAGCCCTTTCCTTTTAAAAACGCCTCGACCTTCGGCAGATATGCAGCCTCGTCAAATGCATCGATGTTTTTCATCAATTCAGCATTGTTAAATGATAACGGAAACGGCGTTTCCTCCAGCGGATAATAAAATCCCCTCTCCATGTCATATTCCTTTACGTCTGTTGCGAACAGGAAAACAGGGCGTCTTGTCAGCATAAAATCGAAAGCACAGCTTGAGTAATCGGTAATAAGGCAGTCGGCCGCAGCCAACAGCTCCTGAATGTCCGTGTAATTTGTTGCGTCTGCAACGCACGCGCCGGACGGTATGATGTCGTCATACAAATCACGAATTCTCGGATGCAGCCTTACAAGAATCGTCCACTCCCCGCCGAAACGGCGCTTCATATGCTCGGCGAGAACAGAAAAATCAATTCCGTAGCAGTCGGTTCTGTAATCCTCCCTGAAAGTAGGCGCATAAAGAAGAATTTTTCTTTCCCCTGTGTCATATGCGGCGAACACCTTTTGACGTGCAGCCCGCATTTTCTCCGCGTCAAAAAAAATATCGTTCCGCGGGTGACCGTAAAGCAGAACGGATTCATCCTTGACGTCCCAAAAGGCTCGCTTATAGACATTAGTTTCAAAACTGCTGTTAGATATCCAATAGTCTGTCATTCGGGAACTTTTCATCGCAGCACGCAGCCATCGCTTATCCTGTGTGAAAGCTGCAACATCGCCATCTATCTTTTTGATACCCAATGAGCCGTGCCACATCTGTATGAAAAATTGATTTTTCCGCTTGTGCAGGCCGCATCGTATAAAGTATATCTTATGGTAATTACTGACCCAAACTTTTGCGGTAGCAAGTTCAAAAAAAGACTTCAAAGAACCGTATCGGACGATCCGAATTTGCGGCGGAAGTTCACTGTACTCCAAATTTGCCCGCGAGACGAGCCACACCAAATCATATTTTTCGGCGTCGCCCCGCTTGATCAGTTCCCGCGCCACATATTTCGGGTTGCATCCAAAGCCATTCCCCCTGTAGTTGTCAAACACGATCTTGCCGGGCTGTATAGGGCGGCAGGCAAAAAGGATGTACAGCATATGAAACAGCATCGACTTGATCCTGCCTAACAGCCTGCGGATCGCAGGCGGCAGATGATCTCTCCATCTATCTTTCATGACATTACGATTGCTTTTCCAACTGCTTTCCACGCACGATCCCAACATTTTTATCCGTTCCACGCAAGCAATATTGGCACGCCGCCAGCGGTTTGCGTCTCCAAATCAAGCGGCGAAGTTCCTTTCTGTTCTGCTTTGTTGTGTTATTAAGCAAATCCACATATTCGTCCTTTTCACAGGGGACAAGTCCCAAGGCGGAGCCGTGGGAGCTGCGAAAACAAGCGTATAACTTTCCGTCCCGCAGGTTATGGCAGGACTCTCTACAGGCAAAGAACTGCCGCTTCAGTTCGCTGCGGCTGTGATGGTAATCTTGTGGCGCGCCGAAATCAGTCCAAACGGGATAGTAGACCTGATAGGCGACGCCCTCCTTCGTCAGCATCTCGATGAACGCGTTACGAACTCTCCGTCTGAGAATACCCGCTCATCAGCACCACGACCTTCTTCCGGCGCATCACGTCAATCAGCTCCGGGTCGCTGGGGATGACGGTGGCGTTGGTCACAATCTGCACGACATCGCATTTTTCCGAAGGCACTGCCTCCAAAATGTATTTCAGATCTGGGTCCAGAAAGGGCTCGCCACCCAGGATGTTTAGATGAAATATCCGGTCTGCCGCCTCATCCAGTTTCCGTATAGACGCAATGACCCGATCCTTATCCAGATGGGCTGGCTCTTTGTAATACGGTATGAGATGGTCACAACCGTCACACCGCATGCTGCATTTTGTGGTAATGCACACGTCCACCTTATCCACCCAAAGGCGCCCCGGCAAAAGATCCTTGATTCTGCCGGGGCCATATTGGAGGCACCAGCGCAGGCGTCTGCGGTCCTTGTAATAGCGAAATTTCAGCCATTTGCCAGGTCTTGTCTGTTTCAGTTTTTGTAAAATCCCCATATTCATATCTTTCTGTCCTTATTGAGCGTTCGATCCTAATATGCGGGGAATCGCTTGTAAGAGAATCGCACTGCCATTTCTGCCCGGCAAAAAGCCGTCAGCCTTTCCCCTCCGGAGCCATATAGGCAATCATTCGGCCATACATCCAGAGCAGCGGGGGTAATGCTGTGTGGTTTCCCCGATCTGCCATCCTAGCCACCGCAGGCGGGAGGCGTCCAGATTCATGTATACCGACTCAGGGTAGCCGTGCGCTGTCTCATTTTCCAGCTCGAACCGCAGGCCGATGCCGTTGGCCGCCGCCACATTTCGGGCCATGTCCGCGATGGAGCAGTAGGTGCGCTCGTCCGCGGCGTTGTATGCCTGGCCGGGACGCCCCTTGAGCATTGCCGTCAGGATGGCAGTGGCCGCGTCAGCCGTGTACAGATAGCTGCGTTCAGTCTCTCCCAGGGTATGCAGGACGATGTCCCGCTTTTCTCGGACGCAGCGCCCTACTTCCGCGAATATTCGTCTGTCATTCGGATTGACGCCAGGGCCAAAAGTTTGGGTAAGGCGAAGGATCACCGCCGGTACGCCGTATTCGGCGGCATAAGCGCAGCACAGACTCTCACATTGCAGCTTACTTATCGGGTAGCTGTTCCGAACGTCCAGCGGCGAGAGCGCGTACCCGTCTGTCTCCGTCACTTTCCGACCTCTGGGCGGATGACCGTACACCTCCATGCTGGATGTGAACAGAACCCCTTCTGAATTCTTTTCCCTTGCCAGCTCCAGAATATTGAGCATTCCCAACACGGCGGTAGAGATCGTCTCCGCCGGCTGACGGACAAAAGCCTCGCTGGCTGTCTGCGCCGCGGTATGTATGATAAAATCTACCGGCCCGTCTATGATCGGCAGTTTCTCTATCGTTCCAACAACATATCGCAATGGCGCAGCTGACACGGGCAATCCGGCAAACCGTTGCTTAGCCCGATCCTCGTCCCTCACAAGGGCCAGGACCGCCATCCCAAGCTGCCGCTTTTCACCGGCATATAGCAGCGCACCGATCAAAGTGGAGCCGATCAGGCCTGTCGCTCCCGTTATGAGGACGGTTTTGCCGCGCAGTCTCTCCCATGGGACAAATTCTGCTGCACAGATGGATTCAAAGTCACTCTCGGGTATCATAAGTCCGATACTTTCTTTCCTCTATTTTCTGCCATCCAGCACTGTACCCCCCCCGCAGCTACAATAGCGCAAAATATCTGAAAATCCAGTGCCGTGGTGATCTTAATGTTCTCCATCGGGCCTCTGACTGAATGGAGCGCATATCCATAGAACTGCATCAGGCTGGCGGAGTCGATGAAACGGAGCCGATGATCGAGCAATGCCCTGTGGTGGACATTCAGAATATCCTCCAGATAAAAGCATTGTGGCGCCCTGGCAACTTGGCACCTGTCTCGGTCAATGATTCGACATGGCCCATCTGCCGTCTCACCGTACAGAATCGTCTCCATCTGCGGAGACACCGTGACTGCCGAGCCGTATTTTTTTACGCTACGTATGCACCGAGTGATGGTTCCAATGTCGATCAGAGGGCGCACCCCGTCGTGGATCAATGCTATCGCATTCTCCCCGATGTTCTCATACGCCGTTTCCAGCCCTATGCGGATTGACTCCTGACTGTTCATGCCCCCGGACACCACAGCCAGTACCTTGCTCAGATGCCAGGAGTTGATCATGTCTTGGCAGTAATCGAGCCATCCGTTCAGCGCCACCAGAATGATCCCGTCGATCTCTTCATGCCGCTGGAAAGACTCCAGAGTATAGGCCAAAATCGGTTTGCCCTCCACTGTTAGAAATTGCTTGGGGACATCACCGTTCCCCATCCGTTCGCCGGTGCCGCCGGCAAAAATTATTGCTATATTTTTCATTCTCTTTCTATGTCCTGCCTGCCGATCATTCGCTGTGTCTTAGTCTGCTTGCCTTCGATATGGGCAATGACCCTTCGGCAAGCCTGCTCTGTGGCTGTTCCTGTCTCATAAGACTCGCAGGCCCGCAGATGTTCTCCGGCTATTTCTGCGCAGGCCCTTTCATCCAAATTCCGAATCGCATCCAGCAATTCTTTATTGCTCCGGCAAGAAATACCTGGCCACTGATCCACCGATGTACAGATGCCCCGTTCCCGCTCATACGTCTCCAGATCGTTTTGATACAGCAGGCAAGGCCGTCCCAGCAGCGCGAAGTCCCACATACTGGAGGAGTAGTCTGTGATAAGCATATCCGCCGCGCAGAGAAGCTCCTGCATATTCGGCCAGTCGGACACGTCTATCACCTCTTTCGGTGAACTGTCTGCCATCACGCACCCATTATGCGCCCGCTTCAGTATCGAGACTGATTCCCCGAACCGCTCCCGCAAGACGGCCAGAGCCTGCTCGTAGGGAAAATGGTAATTTATTTTATAACCTCGCATATTATTACCGCGAAAAGTCGGGGCGTAAAGAACCACATAGCCTTTGAGTCCCAGTGACTGCCGTACTTTTTCGGAAGCCCGAGCAATCCGCTCTGCGGAAAAGAAAAGATCATTCCGCGGCATACCGCTGTTCAGAACCTCTCCCTGATAGCCTATGTCCTGCCGCAGTGCATAATGGGTAAAGCGTTCCGAACTGGACAGGTACAGGTCGGTCTTTTGTATATATTTGTGTTGAGAGCTTCGCTCCGCCTCGCTGAGCTTATAGGCATCCGGTCCGACCCGTTTGTAAGCGCCGCCGCCATGCCAGGTGTTTAGAGAAAACTGCCCATTTCGCTTAGGCATGAGTCTTCGGATGCCAGTATTTGTGATGAATACAGAGGCTGTCAATGCGTAGTAAAACCAACGCGGCGAATAGTATCGGACAGACTTAATGTCCGGCACATCTCGGAATCTCTTCGGATGCCGGAATCCCCATATAAGTTCAAGCGACTGACCGTAGTGCGCCGCAAGGTACTCGCTCATGTACTTAGGATTGTCGGAATACTGATCTCCGCCAAAGGAACACAGCAAAATCCGCCGTTTCTTTATCGGCAAAAAGTAAAACAGTTTTAGACAGCACTGTTCGCACGCTATAATCAGGCGTTTTACAGCGCATCCCATGCGGGTATCAAAGAATCTCATAGACTTCCTCCATCAAGCATCAGAACGATTTCCCTTCCAATTAAGGAACTTGTTCAGAGGTCAATCTTCGTACACCTAACCGTTTTATATCACTCTCACTCTTTTTTATATTCATTTTTCCACATACGGTATGTGTGTGTACCACATTATCGGCATAATGTGGTAAATACATCGTTTAGCGGCATACAGCAAACTAAATTCTTGAGTATTATACCATTTATCAATCCGAATTTCAAGATATATAGCGCAAAAAAATCGAACATTTGCTCGAACGATTTGTGTCAAAATTTCCACTTGCATCGTTTTTATGAAATCATATGTATGATGACAAAGTCCTTGCTGCTTTTGCCCTTAAAATATGGGCGTGAGGCTTCTTTCGTCATACTTAAAACACACGCGGATGCGCTTTTTTTGTCCTTCGCTGTTTCGATGGAATCTTATTTTCGTACAACATTATGCCGATAATGTGGTGTCTTTTTGTCTCTCAAATAATCGTGGACTGATCACCATTTCCATGCGCGCACGTACCGCTTCTTCCGTCGTTTTCACGTAGATCTTCGTCGTGTTGATGCTGCTGTGTCCGAGAATGCTGGCCAACTGCACGATGTCGTGCGTCTGCTCGTAGAACGTGCGGGCAAACAGCTTGCGGAGATTGTGCGGGAACACCTTGCTCGGCGCGACGTTTGCCTTGTCGCAAAGACGCTTCATCTGTTTCCAGATGTTGCTCCTGTCGAGTGGCTTTCCGTTCTTGGTGCAGAAGATCGGGCCGGATTTGATCCCCGTTTCTTTGATGTAGTCCAGAATATCACGCTTCAAGCCGTCCGGCACCAGCACCTGACGGTTTTTCTTTTTGCATCGCACCGCCACTCGGACAGAATCCAGCTTCGTGCGGAAGGATTCCACCGTGAAATACTTCAACTCCGACACGCGGATGCCGGTCGAAAAGATCACAAGCAGCAAAAGATAGAGCCGCCTGTCTCCCTTCGCCGCATCGAGCAGCCGCTCAAACTCATCCTGCGTCAGGCATTTTTCTTCGGGATTGAAGGGCATCTCCTGGATGCGGAGATTCTTCACGTCGCAGTCAGAGCGGCCGATATATTTAAGGAAGGCTCGGATAGACGAGAGGATGGAGTTGACGCTGGAATCCGCATAGCCGCCGCGCTCCATGAGATAGGTTTTGAAGGCGAGCGTCTTTTCCTTCGACAGCGGCGTATCGCCAAGAAAAGCGGCAAAAGAGGCCACGTCGCGCAGATATTTAGCAATCGTAAACTCGGACTTTTCTTCCGAAATCAGGTAGGAACGGAAGGAATCGATAAGTTCGGCGTTAAGGTATGTCATTTCAAGCATGGTTGTTCTCCTTTATCTTTTTTGAACCGGAATGGGCTGATAAAGCCGTATACTATATATTTTACCGAAAAATACGGACACTATTTTAAATTATGGAAAAGAATAGCGTCGGGAACAGAAAAACTGCTCCCGACGCTGCGATTATTGTGGATATTTTTGTTTTTGCGAAAAGGGTTTCGCCAAAAATGGCGTAATAAGAGGTCGATTTTCGACCGTTTTTTCTCATTGTAACGGCATCTTTGCCACAGATAGGGAAACATACGGGGATACCGCTTTTCGCCGCTTACAGAGGGAAAAATCGGCTGTTTTCCTTCTTTGTTTACCGAGCGGTTTGCGGCTTACGACATGAGCCAATCAGAGTTTGTCCGGCAGGAGATTACGGGTACCTCCGTCCGACCCATTATCACGATTTTCCCGACGGGCGACGAACTGTTTGCAGCCTTCAGAGAAACTAATTTACCTGAAGACCAACCTATCATCAACTTTGACCAACGGGACAGATCGGATAACAATTTAACCGTAGACCGAGCGCAGGAGTTGGGCGAACGGTTTTGTCGTTAGCACTTCCCTGGCATCAGGCACTTGCCTGCACCCACCCCGACCGGCATAACTACAGCGGCGGACGCTGCACCGCCCATTATGTCCGCTATGATACCCTTTACGCCTATGTGCTGACGAGAATCCAGTATTGGGCGGGGCGCCTCTCTCCTCGACATCTTACCGTTACGCCCTGCTGTGAAGAACCGTCAAACACAGTAAACATTTCTCAAACAACAAATCCTCTCGATCGCACCTCGCTTTTCTCCTCCATCCCCGCATTTTAACAAAAAACCGCGCCGTGTCCGGTGATTCTCAGTTTTTGGGGTGGACACGGCGGGTGCGTTTTGGTAAAATATGCGCGGAGGTGGAGACATGGACAAGGGAAAAACAGGACGTTACATAGCGGCGCGCCGCCGCGCGGCGGGAATGACGCAGGAGCGGCTCGGAGAGCTGCTCGGGATTTCGTATAAGACAGTGTCGCGCTGGGAGCGCGGAGTTTCACATAGTTAAGGATACCACACCGACAACCCACACTCACAGGCAAAAAAAGAAGCCTCAGTCAATCCATGTGCAGGATGAACCGAGGCTCTTTCTTTTTATATTATGATATTGACAAGTAATCCCGTCGCCAGCGAAAACGTCATGACGAACGCGAGATACAGCAAAAGACGCGGCTTCGGCCCTCTTGCGGTACCCGAAAAATGTTTCCGCTTGAAGCGCGGACATTTTTCGACCGCTGCGCCAACCCCAGCTCCCTGTTTTCGCCACCGGCGGCGGTCGCCAGCGTTGCCCAGAACGATTTTCAGTGCGCCGAGGTTTGTGATCTTGGTGGCGGGGCCGGTGATCATAAACGCCGATGCGCTGCCCATGCTCATGCCCATCATAAGCCATTCCCGAATCAGCGGGATCGTCCCGCCGCCACAGGCGTAAAGGGGAACGCCTATCGTGGCAGCCATCAGCACGCCGAAGCCCTCGTTTGCCTCGCCGAACAGAGCGGCGAATTTATCCGCAGGGACATATCGCTGGAACAGGGCGGAAAGCAGGACGCACAGCAGAAAGTACACCCCCGTCGCTTTGATGTTTCTGCCGAGATTGAACAGAAACCGCAGAAACAGGTTTGGGTTGGTGTCGCAGCTTGCCCTCGGCTCAAAGCCCTCGAAGTTGAAAAAGTGCTTGTCCTTGTAAAAAAGATGTACCACGATGCCCGCGACGATCCCACAGACCGTGCAGGACACAATGCGGATCACAAGCGCCGTCATACCCAATGCGGTGGAATACATGATGAGCTGCGGGTTCAGAAGCACGCTGGACATCATAAACGCCGCCAGCCAGTCGTGCCGCATTCCGTGCTTTGAAAAGGACGCCGCGATAGGAATCGTGCCGTACATACAAAGCGGTTAGGCGATCCCTAACAGGCTTGCCGGAACGACGCCACACAGCCCCCACTTCTTATCCCGTATTCGGTCGAAAGCTCCGTGAATGGTGTCCTTCGCGAACACCGAAACAAGGGAACCGACGACCATGCCGAGAATCCAGTAACCGGCGATCTGTCGGAGCTGCAAAGCAAAGTAGTACCACACATAGACGAACTCCCGCTGCAGGACTTCGACCGCCTCATTCATCTATTTTCACCAGACTGTAATACCTACTGCCGAGACCGATTTCCTCGGCGTGTTCCAGCGTGTGAAGTCCGTTCTGCCGTTCCACGCGCTGCTGTAAGCTCTCGCTGCCCTCGGCGGCGAAGCATAAGTCTATGGATGCCTGATCAATGGCAACCGGATCGGTGGACGCCAAAATGCCGATGTCGTGGATGTCCGGCTCGGCGGGGTTCCCGTCGCAGTCGCAGTCGATGGAGATGTTATTCAGGATATTGATATAGATAATCCTCTCTCCGTTTCCAAGGTAATCGGATACGGACTTTCCCGCCTCCGCCATCGCCTCAAGAAATGCGTACTGATTGCTGCTCCACATACTGCCGCCTGTTCCGCCGCTGTGAATCCGCATCTTTCCCTCGCTTGAGCTAAGACCGATGGAGATATTCTTGATCGCGCCGCCATAGCCTGCCAAAACCTTCTTTTCCCCTATCTCAATGCGCTCACATAGGTCGGATGGCTCCTATGCCGGCACTGCTGCATGGCAAGTTCCCGCATGAGGTCTTTTACCGCGATTCTTTTCGGGCAGCAGGCGGTGCAGGCGCCGCACTCGATGCAATCCTCCGGTCCTGTGAAATCCGAAAACGGTTTTATCTCGCCCGTGATTATCGCGGGAATGTCGATGCCTGCGGGACACGCCGCTTTGCATCTTCCGCAGTTTGTGCAGGCTCTTTTTGCTCCTTGAGCAGAAGTGATCGTATTCAAAAACCTATTCATCTTTTGAAATTCCTCGTTTCGGTCGATTCAGCATTTTCAGCCCTTTTGATAGAACAGCGCCGATACAGGCAAGAAGGCACATCATGGAGGCGTAGTCCGCCATAAACCGCAGGCACGATGTCCCGAAATCAAAGAAAACAAACTGGTTCTTCAAAAACAGATAGGAAGCCATGTCGCGGGTTACAAATGCGTATGCTCCATAAACCGACACAACAATGGCAACTGCCCATAACAGGACAGCAACGCCCTTTTTCTTCCCTGCACGATGCGTTCCTGCGTGATTGCCCACATGGACGGACATCAGGACAAATCCCCAATGGGACAGAAGCAAATGAACCGTTCGGGCAAAGGACATCCCGCCGACGCTGGATAAGCGGAATATGTGCTTTGACATCATGATCCCGCTGACCGGCTGCAAAACCATAACGATCAAGAGGAGAACATTGACGCCTGTAAGATAGGTTCGCAGTGGCGTATAGCGTCCCTTGAAAAGCGTTTTCAGCCACGCCGGATTCATGATGTGGTGCAGAATGAACAGCAGAAACATGGTAAGTCCCAGCCATTCGTGCGCCGTCTCTCCAATGAGTGAATACGCCATGAGCAGAGGCAGGAGAATGAGCATGGCAGTGTCTATGATGATTTTTATGATCTTTTTGGCTTTCATCTCTTTCTCCTGTCCGCCTGTTGCAGCTTACTCACATAATCCCTTTACGCACTCGATCCATTTTTGGATTTCGTTTTCGGGTGTTTCCATACGACTTCCGCCGTCCGCGTCAAACTTCACCTGCAAATCAAAGGTGGAATTTGCGCCCTTGCAGGCTTTTTTCATATCCTTGATCACATGACCCGGCCAGCCTGCGTTCGTCATAAACGGAACGACCGTTTTTCCGTTCCAATCCTGACTGTTCAGATAGGTCAGGACAGCAGGAGCCATGGTGTACCACCATGTAGGCGTTCCGACGGCGATCACATCATAGTCGGCGGCGGAATACGGCAGGGGTTTGATCTCC
The DNA here is from genome assembly GCA_947630015.1 of uncultured Clostridia bacterium. Lineage (GTDB taxonomy): Bacteria > Bacillota > Clostridia > Oscillospirales > CAG-272 > DTU064. Next base: position 6,857 of record CANRFY010000014.1, on the reverse strand, counting down.
GGCTGGAAACCGCTGTCCGCCTCCCGTTTTCCCTGATCCACCACGTCCTGATAGCTGCCCTCATAGGGCTTGACCGTTTCGATTTTCGCAATATCTGCGCCGGTCGCTTTTTGCAGCATCTGTGCAATTTTCTCCGTGTTCCCATTCGACCACGAATAGTAAACAATCAGCATCTTCTTCATATCATGCGCTCCTATCTCAAACCGATTTTCTTTACCCATTTTTCAAGGTCTTTATCGCAGGTCGCGGCGTTGTCGCCGTTGATGGCAAGCCCCTCGGCCATTTTTGCTTTGGGGCAGAGCCGTGCGATGTCCCGCAGAGAACCTGAAAAGCCGCTACCGCCGTGGGTGATGAGCGGACAGATGGTCTTGCCGGAAAAATCGTAACTCTCCAGGAAGGTGAACACCGCCATGGGCATTGTCGTCCACCAGCTCGGAAACGCAAGGATGACGGTATCGTATTCGTCCATATTCTCCACCTGTGCCGTCAGCTCCGGACGGGCGTTCTGCTCGTATTCCCGTTTGGCAATCTCGATTTTCTTCATGTGATCGTCGGGATATTTCTGCACCGTGTCGATATAGAACAGGTCGCCTCCCAGCATAGCATGGAGCTTTTTCGCCACTACTTCGGTGTTACCCACCGGCAGGTTCCGAATACCGCCGTGGGAGTAATTCTGTCCCGCATGGGAAAAATACGCGATCAATGTTTTTGCCATGATAAATATCCTCCTTGTTTTATTTTATCTTCTGCGAAGCTCAAATCTTCCGCTTTTCAAAGATGCGATCACACCGCCGTCGATCAAAAGGTCTGTTCCCGTGATAAATCCGGCGTCCGGCCCCAGCAGGAACGCGCCCGCCGCCGCGATCTCGTCCGATGTTCCGGCGCGGCGGACGGCGGAGCGGTCGATCATGTTCTGATAAGTGTTGCCTGGGGCGCCAAACTCGTCATAGGCCAGCGGCGTCACGATGATACCGGGGCTGATGGTGTTGATTCTTGCGCCCCGATCCGCCCAAGTGGTGGCCGCTGCCGTGCGAACGCGGAGCTGGTTCACCCGTTTGGAAACGATATAGGCCGCGCCGGAATTTGGCGTTTTGCTTCCGTCAAGACAAGGAAGCGAAGCGAGCTGGGCCGTCGGCGTCATGGCGAGGGCTTCCTCGTCCTCAGCGGTGAGCGCATGGGGCATATATCCGGTTTGACTGGATACGATGAGGCCCGCGCCGCCCCGCGCCATCACTTCTCCAAAGGCGTCAATGGCGTAGGATGTGCCGATCAGGTCGAGCTTGATGATATGTTCGGGGCTTGCCTGACTGGGAGATGCGCCCGCCGTATGGATATAGTACATGACCGGCCCCATCGATGCCGCCTTTGCCGCGAATGCCCGAATCGACTGCTCATCGCAGGCGTCCACGATCTGCGTCTCCACGTCATACCCGCTGTAGGTGAACTCACGGGATACCCTCTCCAGCGCCTTTTCGCTGATGTCACCCAGCAAAATCTTTTTTCCCGCAGCAATGCGGCGGACGATGGCGCATCCCATGCTGCCCGCGCCCAAAAGGACAACAACTTCTTTGTTTTCGTTTCTGTCGAGAATCATTTTTGTTTTCTCCCTATCTTTTCTTTTCATTGGCAACGAACCATTCACCATCCCGCTTCTCCCAATGATGTGTCCCGCTCATGCGGACTGCCGTTCACCAACATGACGTTCATCTTGATTTCCTCAACTCATGATCTTAATATCCGTTGTCGGACAGCCATTCTGTTACGCTTTCCTTTGCGCTATCGCGGTCATTCTGCGCGGTGCTGCCGCGAATGGCAAGACCCTCTCCGATGGTAGAATCGGGGCAAAGCTCGCCAATCGTCCTATCCGTTCCGGCAAGCCCGCTGCCTCCGTGAGTGCAGAACGGGATGATCGTCTTGCCGGAGAAATCGTAGCTCTGCAAAAAGACCTTTATGATGGTCGGCGTGTCGCCCCACCAAATCGGATAACCGAGGAAAATCGTGTCGTAATCGTCCATGTTGTCCACGGTACTCGCGATCTCCGGCGGATCGGTTTCCTCTTTTCTGGAGATGTCCAAAAGGCCGTCGTAGGTAGTGGGATATTCCTCGGTGGATTCGATTTTGAAGGTATCCGCACAGGTGGCCTCGGCAATCATTTCTGCCACGATCTCGGTGTTTCCCTTTTCAATCACGCCCACCTCGTACTGCTCGCCGGCGAGGGAGAAGTACGCGACAAGGATGTTGCTGCCAAATGCATTTTCACCTTCATCCGCTGATTGCTCCGGTTCGTTCTCCGATGGTGAAACGGATTCGTCCGGTTCGCTTTCGGGCTGCTGACTTGCATCCGATTGACTGTTTTCGGGAGCCTCTGTTCCGGCAGGTTCCGAATTTGCCCTGCCGCCTCCGCTGCAAGCCGTAACGGTCAGCAGAAGGCAGGCGCAAAGCAGAAATGATAATAATTTTTTCATATAATACCTCCACTACTAATTCTCTTGTGTGTATTATACCGCTTGCGCGATTTGACCTCCACACCATTTTTACAGCGAAAGAGGTTTACGCCACACTCCGTGCAGAAATGTGGCGTAACTACACACGGGTTGATTTTTACACACGAATGGTGTATAATTAAGACAGCAACGATTTGAACGGCAGGAGGTATCGTTATGAACGACACGGGCAAAGAAGATCTGCGTGTGATCCGCACAAGAGAGGCCATTCGCAAGACCTTTGAGGAAATGATCTGCGAGATGGACTACGACCAAATCACCATAAAAGAGCTGACCGAGCGGGCGAGGATAAATCGCAAGACGTTTTATCTGCATTACAATTCGCTGGACGACCTTTTGCGGGAACTGCAAAACGAAATGGCAAAGAGCTTCATCGAGCGCACCCGCGACCTTGAACGCCCCCGCGATATGGACAAGATCACACGGGAGTTCTTTTTGGTGAGCGAAGGCGCGGGGCAACTTCACGAACGGTTGATGTGCAGCGGCAGCTATCACTACATCAGCCGCAGAATCACAAACGAGATCATGTCGGAAACATGGGGTGCCGATGGCAAGGAGAAACACGTCGATCCATATGTCCAAAATGTCATCATGGCTTTTGTTTCCCAAAGCACCATTGAAATTTATAAGCAATGGATCGCTGACGGGAAGAAGATTCCACTGGAAGAAATCATTGCGCTGACAACAAAGCTGATCTGTGACGGTGTGAACGGTCTTGCTTCTAAATGAAGCAAGACCGTTTTGTGAAATAGGTTTAGATAGAGATTTAGAGTTAAAGAAATTTAGAGCAAGATTCTACCACGGTGCCAAAATTCGCCTTTTGCTCATTTTGCCGCACACAGCGTTCCGCTGTGTGCCAGAATCATTGTTGGAGAGTTGAAGCCGCCCATTCACAATAACATAGATTTTATTTGGCGCAAATATCCGCCAGATTATCAGCCAATTCAGATGGACTTTCCCGACATCCATTCACCAGCCACAGCAAAAACACATTATATATCCCACCGGACAGGAAATAAGATTTATAGTCATGATACTCATTTTTATAAACCGTGAGGAAAACTTTGTCAAATTGTTCTTTTACGATATGGAGTAAATCAGCTTTACGCAGCGCCATGCATATGTCCTTATACTGCTCCATATGTGTGAACAGCTTGATAAAGTATTCTCGGTCACCATCTCTTTTGTAACTGATTTTGGATGCAGCAAGAAATTCGTCCGTTATTTCAGCTACCCATCTTTTCAATATATCTTCCTTGCTTTCAAAGTTGCGGTAGAAGGACATCCTTGTCACGCCTGCTTTCTCACATAATTCCGTGATTGAAATGTCCTTATAATCTTTTCTCTTCATTAACAGTAGCAGCGCATCCGTGATATACTCGCCGACCAGAGCTTCGCGCTTGATTTTCATGATACATTTACCCGCCTGTTGTCACATTGGATATCCGACACATTGACAACCTTTTGACAATTATGATACAATCGTAACATAAATTATATCGGGGATTTCCAGAGAAAGCAAGAGGTTATTATGAAAAAAGTTTTGAAAATCATTGGCATTATCTTATTGGTCATTGTCGTTCTCATTGCTGCGATAGCCGCGTTGCTGTTTTATCTTTCGAGGCAGCCTGCGGTAGCAGACAATTATAATGAAAAAATAGAAACCGGCGGTGCAATTGAGGCGAAGTACGCTGAAATGGGTCCGCATGATGTCTCCTATCTTGAACAAGGGGGATGCACGATTTCAAGAAATATGAGATCTACTATCCCGCCGACATCGCGGGCGGAGATGCTGCATATCCCGTTGTCATTTATTCCAACGGCACCGGAGTCATGGCGTCAAAATATCCGGCGGTCCTGAAGCACCTCGCATCATGGGGATTTATCGTTATGGCAACAGAGGAAGAAAACTCGTGGAATGGTTTTTCATCCGAAATGTGCCTGCGGTTCATTATGAAGATGAATGAGACTGAAAAAATAGAAGGCTGGGAGATAAATCCCTTTTACCGTCATGTCGATCTTGAAAACATCGGCGTGTCGGGACACTCTCAGGGCGGAGTCGGCGTGTTCAACGCTGTGACCGAAAACAAAAACGGCGGCATGATAAAGGCAATCTTCTCCGCAAGTCCAACAAATTTGGAACTGGCACACGGGCTGGAATGGGACTACGATCCAAGTCTGATATCAGTTCCGATCTTCCTCGTTTCCGGTACTGGGGACGGCGATGAAAAACTCGTCGTATCGGGGACACAGCTCCGTGAAATATACGACTCCATACCGGAAACCGTCACAAAGATAATGGCACGGCGAACGGGTGCAGATCATGGAGATATGCTGACCTTTGCCGACGGCTATATGACGGCATGGTTCATGTGGCAGCTGCAAGGAGATAATTATGCTGCAAAAGCGTTTTCGGAAAATGACGCAGAAATTTTAAGTAATGCTTTATATCAAGATCAGAAAATTTCTTTGCCTACATTGGAGGAAAAGTGATATGAGCCGGCACTGACTGATTTAAAATTATTTATGCTTGCAGCTCGGCAATATTGGCAGAATGATCCGAGAAAACAGCCCGTCATGCTTTATGCAAGGTTGACTAAGGAATGGTTCGACAAGGATACGAGCCAAGACAAAATGGATCATTGAGAAAATCTTTGATCTTGCCGTACACGGAGCGGGGACCGCCAAGATTACCAAAATCCTGACTGCTGAGAAAGTCCCCACTGCCGGATACCTCAACTTCATACGGTACGGCACATTTGCCAACATCTATGCCGGAGCGCCGGAGGAAAAATCCTACGCATGGACGATAGCTCAGGTGAAGTCCATCCTAAAGGACGAGACCTACATCGGGAACAGCATTCACAACAGGGAAACCAATATCTCCTACAAGAACAAGAAGCGGGTACACAAGCCGCAGGATATGCGCCCCCCATGTTCCTCTCAACCGTCGGTTTAGTCTGAATTTACCGAACGGTTTATTGACTGCGTCGGCGGCGTAATATAAAATATTGTCAGAAGGCCTTCGGAACATCGAAATTGAATGAGGTATGATCATGGGAAAATCATTTTCGCAAAAAATAATCGAGCTGCGCCGCGCGGCGGGACTGACGCAGGAGCAGTTAGGAGAGAAACTCGGCATATCGGGTCAGGCGGTGTCGAAATGGGAGCGGGGAGTTTCACATAGTTAAGGATACCACGTCAACGATCCCCTTTACTTACAATAAAATACAAATAACGGAGCATGGGCTATTTTACCCTGCTCCGTTATTTTATACGCTTTTGTTCACTTCATCAGCTCCTCACTGATCCGCATTATTTCCGGCGCCAGCTTTTCCCGCTTGCGTTTTACCATGTGGTTGTAAATCGGATACGCCGCGATCACGCCGATGATGCCGACCACACCTACCGCGACGCCCAGAATAAAATACTGCTCCCAGCCGGGAACCATCGTGCAGCACATTCCAACGCCAAGCAGCAGGGCGCTCGCGATCCCTACGATCAGCGAGACGACGGCGGCTCCCTTTGTCGCGCTCTTGTCAAGGCGGCGAAGCCGCTCCATCGAGGTTTCCTTGTTTGTCGGCGGGGTATATTTCCCCCGAATCTTCTTGATTTCTTCCTGCTCCTTTGCGGAATAGGTATAAGTGAAGGTCTCTTTCTTTTCTTCCATGATCCTTTACTCCTTTCAGGCTTCTGCGGATATTGTACCAGGCAACTGTTTGCTAAATATTCAAGTTATGTTTGAGAATTGTTAATTTGAATTTTTTTCAAATTTTTATTTGCCCGCACGATCATATATATCGCCATCGCGATCACGATGGTACAGACGCCGCCGCCCACGGCGGCGGTCATTGTTCTGTTGAATTCCGCGTTGCCCTCTCCGCCGAACTGAGAAAGCATCGCGGTAGTCAGCGAGAGGATCGACACCATCGCCGCCACGAGGTTGATCGCCTTTGCCGCCGAGAGGATCGGGCTTTTATGCTTTCGCGTCTTTACGATATTGACGATCGCGATCGAGACGGCGTAAAATGCATACGCCGCCACCGCGTAAATGAGCAGGCCCGGGTACACAAACCCTTTGTTCTGCTGTACCATAAAGGCAACGATTCCGGCGAGCGCCTGATTCATGAACAAAAGCATTATCCCGCACAGCCGGTAACGGCGCAACTCCGATGCTTCGTCCTGCACATTCAGCCGCCGCATGAGCAGAAAGCGCATCATGGCCAGCAGGATGTAGTAGACCGCTATGGCGATGAACCATGTGGAGCGGTATACAATACCCGATACCAGCTTCATGACGATATACAAAAGATTGATGAAAAAGCCCTGATACAGCGAGACTCCCGCCCGAAA
>CANRFY010000013.1 GCA_947630015.1 uncultured Clostridia bacterium | reverse complement strand
CGCGATATCGCGATGGTGTTCCAGAACTACGCTCTGTATCCGCATATGTCGGTGTTCGACAACATGGCGTTCGGTCTGAAGCTCCGCAAGACTCCGAAGGAAGAGATCAAGCGCCGCGTCGAAGAGGCTGCCCGCATCCTCGATATCACGCACCTGCTCGACAGAAAGCCGAAGGCTCTGTCCGGCGGTCAGAAGCAGCGTGTCGCTCTCGGTCGTGCAATCGTCCGTAACCCGAAGGTCTTCCTTCTTGACGAGCCGCTGTCCAACCTGGACGCTAAGCTCCGCGCTACGATGAGAACCGAGCTTACAAAGATACATCAGAGAGTCGGTACGACGTTCGTATACGTCACGCACGACCAGACAGAGGCTATGACGATGGCAACGCGCATCGTCGTTATGAAGGACGGTCTGATCCAGCAGGTCGACACTCCTCAGAACCTCTACGACCGTCCGTGCAACCTGTTCGTCGCAGGCTTCATAGGCACGCCTCAGATGAACTTCGTCAACTGCACGCTTGAGCGCAAGGGCGAGGATACATACATCTCCTACGGCGCGAACTCCATCAAGCTGCCCGCTGAAAAGGGCAACGATCCGGCGCTCAAGGATTACATCGGTCAGGAAGTCATCGCAGGCATCCGTCCCGAGGCTATCCGCGACGAGGAAATGTTCATCAACCAGTATCCGGACTGCGTCATCAACTGCGACGTCGAAGTCACGGAGCTTATGGGTTCCGAAATATTCCTGTACCTCGTTTCCGAGGAGCAGAACCTCATCGCACGCGTCGCTCCGAGTTCGACCTCGAGAGCAGGCGACAATATCAAGGTCGCGATCGATCCCGCTCGTATCCATATCTTCGATAAGGACACGGAGCGCTGCCTCGTTCATTAAAAAATCAAAATTGCGAGGGCCGTCAGGCCCTCGCTTTTTGTTTGTCATCGGCGTTCGGGCCGCTTTGTATGCATACAAACGCGCGAGGTGGAGACGAACACATTTGCCCTTAACCATCGGTGTTCGCGTTCGCGCGACTACTTCGTCGAAGCACAAACGCGCGAGGTGGAGACGAACACACTTGCCATATAACCTTTGTAAGGAAAGTTTTGAAGGGATTGTTAAGGAAACTTTCCGCTTGCGGAAAGTTCGACTTTCTTTCAAAAAGTTCCCTTAAGCGGGGTGCGGGGCAGCGCCCCGAAAGCGTCAGGACTCGCAGCAGCGCCCCAAAAATCGCACCGATGGCCAAGACGGTTGACATACGGCGAAAACTTTGATATAATACGATTCGTGGAAGAGTAGTTTCGCGATCTGACGGAGGCGCATATGGCGGATTTCGAGTCTGTCGCCTGCAACGGCGAGCTTAAGCGGCAGCTGATGCGCGCAATCGCGGACGGGACGCTCGCGCACGCGTATCTTATCGAAGGCTCCGGAGGCGCAGACAAAAGAGCGCTGGCGGACGCGATCGCAAAATCTGTTTTGTGCAGGTCGCAGCGCGACGGTAACGCCTGCGGCTCGTGCGGCTCGTGCGTCAGATTCGAGGCGGGATCGCATCCAGATATAACAGTCGTCGGCCGCGACGGCCGCGCCACGATCGGCGTAGACACGATCCGCGAGGTGCGGGCCGATACGCATATAATCCCGTCCGAGTCGGACCGCAAGGTCTATATCGTCGAGGACGCGGATACGATGACGCCGGCGGCGCAGAACGCGCTTCTGCTGTCGCTCGAGGAGCCGCCGCCGTATGTGCTGTATCTGCTCTTGTGTACGGACTCGAAATCGCTGCTCGAAACGATCAGATCAAGGGCCGCGTGCCTGAGACTGCGTCCGTGCAGCGCGGACGAGATCGAAGAATACGCGCTCCGCGTCGGCGGCGCAAGAGCGCAAAAGCTGCGCCGGTGCGGCGAGATGTGGGCGGAAATGCTCGTGTCGTCCGGCGGCAGCGCCGAACGCGCGATCTCGCTGCTCGACGAGCGAACGCTTTCGTCCTTGATCGAGAAAAAACGAGAGGCAGAATCGACGATAGAATCGATGATGTCGCGCGACGACGGCATTATGGCGGCGATCACGGTCTCGGCGAAAAAAATGAAGCGCGACGAGGCGTCCGCGATGCTCGAAATGTGCGAATGCGCCGTGCGCGATATGGCGATGGCAAAAAAACTGAGTTCGCCCGAAAGATGCTTTTTCGCATCGGACGAGGCCGCAGCCTCGGCGGCGGCGCCGTTCAATATGCGGACGCTCGTCAATACGGCGCAGTATATACGCGACGCGCGCGATCAGATCGAATCGAATATGTCGATTCTGACGTCGCTATTATCGCTCGCGATCAGAATCAGAAATATATGATAAGCAGATAAATACAGGTGATGGAAATGGCAGAAGATATAAATAACGGCGGCGACCGTCAGAGACAGTCGGCAAAAAGCAGACGCAGACGCGGCAGTCACAGTCGCACGAGCGCCGATAACGCGCGGCGCGCCGCGCCGGATGCGCCGGTCGAGGCGGCGGAAGCCCGCGAAAACGATCAGATTCAGCGCCAGCAGCGCCGCGGCAGACGCAGCGGCAGCGGAAACGGACGCGCAAACAGACCGGCGCGCATCATATCCGACAACGTAATAACGACGGACGCGGACGAAAAGCCGACGCCCGCGGCGATCCCCGCGCCGGTCGAAACGGCGGCGGACAGGAGCAGATACAGACAGATACCTGATCACTGGTTCGACGAGGAACAGGACGTCAAAACTGAATCGGAGCCTGTCGAAACGGTCGAGATCGTCGGGGTCAGATTCAAGGACAACGGCAAGGTGTATTATTTCGCGCCGATGGGATACGAGTGCCGCGAGGGGATGGAGGTCATCGTCGAAACGGCGCGCGGGATAGAATTCGGCTACGTCACGATCGCAAACAGACAGGAGCCGGTAACGTCGCTCGCGGCGGCGCTGCGCCCCGTCGTGAGGATCGCGACGGACGCTGACCGCGAACGCCACGCGCACAACGTCGAGCGCGAAGCCGAGGCGATGAGGATATGCGCGAAGAAGATCGAGGAACACGGCTTGCTAATGAAGCTGATCGAGGCCGAATACACGTTCGACAACAGCAAGCTCACGTTCTACTTTTCGGCGGACGGAAGGATCGACTTCCGCGAGCTTGTGAAGGATCTCGCGTCCGTGTTCCGCACGCGCATCGAACTGCGCCAGATCGGGATACGCGACGAGGCGAAGCTGCTCGGCGGACTCGGCATCTGCGGACGCCCGTTCTGCTGCTGCACGTTCCTCTACGATTTCAATCAGGTGTCGATAAAAATGGCGAAGGAGCAGAATCTGTCGCTCAATTCGACAAAGATATCCGGTACGTGCGGCCGTCTGATGTGCTGCCTGCGCTATGAAAACGACGTTTACGACGAGGAGATCAAGCGCACGCCGCGCGTCGATACCGTCGTCAGGACGCAGAACGGCGTCGGCGTCGTCGTGGATTCGCAGCCGCTGACGGGACGGATCACGGTCAGATTCGGTGACGGGGACGGCGCCGAGGAAAAGCAGTTCCATCGCGACGAGGTCACGGTGATGGGAAGACGGCGCAGTCCCGAAAAGCAGCAGGACGAAGGCGGCGGCGACGGCGACGAGCCGATCCCGGACGACGCCGAATGAAGCACGTTTGAAAATTGATACCACATAAAAATAATCGTACTTTATTTTAAAAAAGCTATTGCAATATTCGCAATTTGTGGTAGAATATACGTGTAGATTACTACAAATAAAACGTAATGGAGGATAAATCAAATGGCATACAAGATCGACAAGGATAAGTGCATAGGCTGCGGCGCCTGCGCTGCGGAATGCCCCGTTGAGGCTATCTCATCCGATTCCGACGGCAAGTATGAGATCGATCCCGAGAAGTGCATCGAGTGCGGCGCTTGCGCCGGTACCTGCCCCGTTGAAGCACCCGCTCAGGAGTAACTGCGTGGAGCGATGATGCGGTATACAAGATCGATAAGGATAAGTGCATAGGCTGCGGCGCGTGAGCGGAAGTATGTCCCGCCGATGCGATCAAGGCCGATCTTTTCGGCAAGTATGAGATCGATCCTGAAAAGTGCATCGAGTGCGGCGCCTGTGCGCCGGAATGCCCCGTTAACGCACCATCTTAAGTGTGACCGCAACAAGCGAACATAACCGAAACGCCGCGCTCGCCGCGGCTGTTTCTTTACGCGTCGGGAGGAAAACGCATGGACACCGATAACGGAGAGAGGATCGACAGGATCAACGACGATATAACGCTGATACAGTCGCGGCGCGGGCTGCAATTCACGACCGACGCATATCTTTTGTCCGCGTTCGTGCGCCGTCCGTCGGGACGGCGCGTCAGCGCCGTCGAGCTTGGCGCGGGAACGGGCGTCGTATCGCTTCTGCTTGCGGCGCGCGGAATCGCGGATTCGATCACCGCGATCGAGGTGCAGGAGAAATCCTGCGGCATAATGCGGCGGAATATCGATGCTAACGGATTCTCCGGCGTGATCACGCCGGTCATGGCCGACGTCAGGGACGTCGGCGCGGGCCGATACGGCACGTTTGATATAGTTTTGTCGAATCCGCCCTACATGAGGGCGGGGGAGGGATTCTCCTCCGCGCACGGCGAGGCCGATATCGCGAGACGCGAGGTCATGGGGACGCTGCGCGATTTCGTCGCGGCGGCGTCGCGGCTTTGCAGATCGGGCGGGACGTTTTACGTCGTATACAGGCCGGAGCGCCTTGCCGAGCTTATGAGCGAGCTGAGAGGTGCGGGACTCGAACCGAAAACGCTTTCGTTTTTATATCCCGACGAGGAATCGCGTCCGTCGCTTTGCTTTGTATCGGCGAGGCGCGGCGGCGCGTCCGGACTCACCGTCATGCGCCCGCTCTATGCATACAAGCGCGGCACGCGCGAGGAAACGGACGATTTCAAACGCATATACGAGACGGGGAGCTTCCCCGACGACATGAAAGTGAGATAGGATCGATGGAAGAGCTTTTTGTTCCCGAGGCGGAGGCGAGGGAGGAGCGGAACCGCGTTGTGGGCGGCACGCTGTATCTCGTCGGGACTCCGATCGGCAATATGGCGGATCTGTCGCCGAGGGCGGTCAAGGTGCTGTCGGAGGTCGATTTCATCGCCGCCGAGGATACGCGCCGCACGGGGAGGCTTTTGGCGTCGATCGGAGCGTCGCGTCCGATGGTGAGCTGTTACAAGGACAACGAACGCGCGTCCGCAGGCCGAATTTTGTCAAGACTGCTCGAGGGCGAATCGTGCGCGCTCGTGACGGACGCGGGAATGCCCGCGATCAGCGATCCCGGGGAGACGCTCGTAAAAATGTGCGCCGAGGCCGGCGTAACCGTGACGAGCGTACCTGGACCGAGCGCCGCCGTAACGGCGCTGGCGCTGTCAGGCGCGGATACGCGCAGCTTTACGTTTATGGGATTTCTGCCACAGGACGGAAAGCAGCGCCGCGAGGCGCTCGACGAGCTTTCAACGGCGAGACGCACATACGTCATATATGAAGCGCCGCACAGACTGACGCAGACGTTAGACGAGCTGATCGACGCCTGCGGCGGCGATCGGAAGCTCGCGATCTGCCGCGAGCTGACGAAATTGAACGAGCAGATAATAAGAACGACGCTTTCGGATGCGGCGGCTTTGTTTGCCGAGACTGCGCCGAGGGGCGAATTCGTGCTTGTGCTGCACGGCAGACGCGGCGGCGACGACTGGTCGGCGCTGACGGTGCGCGAACACGTAGCCATGTATGAGGAATCGGGCATGACGCGCATGGAGGCAATGAAAGCGGCCGCGCGCGATCGAGGCGTGGGGAAAAGCGACATTTACCGCGAACTGCAAAAGTGACGGGAGCATCCCGAAATATGCGGTTCGATTGGCCGTTTCGGCCGTAAGATATGAAAGGAGCTTTTGATTTTGGAAAGCAGTGAAAACAAAATAGAAGAATGCAAAAGCGGCGCGGACGGCGCGGACGGCGGATGCGGTCCGGCTCGTTACGAGCGGCAGGTGAATTATTACGAAACGGATCAGATGGGGATCGTGCATCACACGAATTATCTGCGCTATTTCGAGGAAGCGCGTCTCGACTGCATGAAGCGGCGCGGATGCGACGCGCTTGAACTCGAGCGCCGCGGCATAATAATACCGAACGTGGACGCATACGCGAAATATCTGCGCCTTCTGCGGTTCGAGGATCGGTTCTCGGTGATCGTGAAGCCCGCGAATTTCACCGGCGTGCGAATGAAATTTGAATACGAGGTCATAAAGGACAACGGCGAGCTGTGCTGCACGGGATTCACCACTCACTGCTTCGTCGGGGCCGATATGAAGCCGCTCATATTGAAGCATACGCATCCGGACGTGTACGAGCGCCTGATGGCGCTGTTCGCGAACTGACGGCTCAGGCCAAATTCTTTTGCCTGACGTCTTGACAACGCGACGCGCGTAAACTATAATAATATAAAGCGTATAAAGACTTAATGACGGCGGGAGTCGCTCGGCTCCCGCTTCGTCCTTTATTTTAAGGAGAATGATGATGAAAAGAATTGTCTCGGCGGCGCTCGCCGCCGTGCTTGCCGCGTCTTCGATCGCGCTGACTTCATGCTCGTCCGGCTCCACCGATCTCGCCGATTACGGCGACGACAATTACAAACAATACGTGACAGTCGGCCAATATAAGGGGATCGAGATCGAACGCACGCAGATCACGGTCACACAGGACGATATCGACGCCGAGGTCAGGGAATGGCTGTCGGGCTTCGCCGATATTGAGGATATGACGGCGTCCGATGTGATCGCGCTCGGCGATACGGTGGAGGTCAAATTCACCGGCACCGTCAAGGAGGACTCCGAAAGCTATAAAGCTGGCTACGTGTTCACGACGACGGGCGAAAAAACCTCGTCGGTCACGATCGGAAGCGGCGCGTTCATCCCGGGCTTTGAGGACGCGCTGATAGGATATCACGTCGGGGATGAATTCGAGTTCGATATCACATTACCCGAGGGTTATCAAAACGATCCGAAGTTGGGCGGCGTTTTGACGACGTTCAAGATCGAGGTTGTCTCCGGCACGCATCCGAATATGCCAGAATATACGGACGAATTCGTGGCCGAGAACACGACGTACAAGACGATGGCGGATTATGAGGAATATCTGCGCGGCGTCCTTACGGAGCAGGCGGAGGAGGACGCGCTCGTCAAGGACGCGTCCGCCGTATGGGAAAAGGTCATGGCGAATTCGACCGTCATAAAATATCCCGAGCCTGTCGTCAAAGCGAGAGTCGAAAGCCTGAAACAGGAATACACCGCGTTCGCGAGCGCGAACTATCAGATGACGCTCGAGGAATACGTCCAGGCCAACAACTCGACGATGGAGGTGTTTGAAAACAGCCTCCGCTCGCAGTGCGAGCTTCAGGTGTTCGAGGAAATGGTGCTGAACTACATAATCGCACTCGAGGGGATCACGCTGACGGACGCCGAATACGAGGAGATGGCGGCCGATTACGCGGCGGATCGGAATATGTCGCTCGAGGAATTCGAGCAGTATTACGGCGTCGAGGAGATACGCCAGAGCCTGATCTGGGATAAAACGATACTGTTCCTCGTCGAAAATTCCAAGCCCGCCTCCACCTCCGGCAGCAGCGCAAATGAATAATAAAAGACCCCCGAATGGGGGTCTTTTGTTTGCGGAGAGGGAAAGCGGTGTTCGCGCTCGCGCGGCTGCTTCGTTGACGCACAAACGCGCGTCGCAGAGGCGAACACACTTGCCCTAAACCGGCGGTGTTCGCGCTCGCGCGACTGCTTCGTCGACGCACAAACGGACGTCGTAGAGTTGAACACATTCGCCCTAAACCGGCGGTGTTCGCTCTCGCGCAGCTGCTTCGTCGACGCACAAACGTGCAGCGCAGAGTTGAACACACTTGCCTTATATCCTTTGTAAGGAAAGTTTTGCGGGGATTCTTAAGGGGGGCTTTCTCAAAAGCCCCCCTTAAGCGGTTTTTGGGGCAGCGCCCCAAAAACCGATGAACTCTTATCTCCCGCGGATCGCGTCGATGGGACGCTTGGAGGCGATGCGCCTGATCGGGATATAGCACGAGACGAACGTGACCGCGAGCGAGATCGCAAGCACGAGCAGGATCTGGCGCGGGCCGAACGTCAGCACCGTTATGAGCGCGCCGACATTCGAGCGGACATAGCCGTTTATGACGGCGGTGACGACGAACGCGCCGATCGAGGCGAGCGCGAAGTTTATCATCGAGATGATGAAGCCCTCGGCGAAAAAGATGTTGAATACGTCGCCGGATCGCGCGCCTATGGCGCGAAGAATGCCGATCTCCTGCTTTTTGTAAGAGATGCTCGTACCGATGAAGTTCGCGAACATAAGCGAGGCGAATACGGCGAAGCCGACGCCGATCCAGAGGAACACTCCCGACAGCACCTTGAGCATTTCGTTGACGGAATCAAGCTCGTAGACGACCTGATTCTGCATACGGTAGCGAACGTCGCCAGACTCGTCATAGCTCCATTCGACGATATCGCGCACGCGCGCCTCGTCGGTCGGCATCGGCGCGACGGCGAACGTGAAATCCCCCGACTCGTCCGCGGTCAGCTCGTCATAGATTGTATCGCAGACGTAGACGGCGCTCTTTTCATATCCCGTCGACGTGTCGTCGATGATGCCGACGATGCGGAACGTATCGCCGTGGCGTCCGCCTCCGCTGTAATACGAACCGTAGTCGACGGTGAATTCGGCATCTAATATCTTGTCATACTCCTCTGGTTCGATGTTGACGTATTCCACATAATAGTCGTTGACGAAGTGCTGCTCCATTATCACGGACGCGGACGCTATGACCTCGTTTTCGCCGAGCGACGTCCTCGGCACGCCGTCGGCCCAGATTATATCGACGCCGTTCATATCGATGTCGGCGAGCCTGCCGAGCATGGACGGGTTGACCTCGATCCACTCTCCGCCGTTCTTATCCGGCTCGATGTGGAGCGAAAAATAGGAGTTGTTCAGCATGATCTCGGGCGGCTCCGACGATATAAGCTCGGACAGCTCGTCGGCGCTTACCATTCCGACGCAGGAAAGACTGTATGAGGCCATCGTCCGCAGCTCGCTGTAAAGCACGTATTTGACGAGCCTGTCGGCGTTTGAATCGCGCGACGGATCCTCGGTCAGCGCCGAATACCGATCAAGATCGAAGCCTGTATCGACGACGCCGACGACGGTGTACGTTTTGCCGGCGACGGACAGCGTGCGCCCGACCATGTCGGACGGCGAGCTTATCCGCTCGAATTCATCCGCGCCGTCGGCGGCGCGCCAGCCGCCCTTCACAAACGTGCCAGCGACATATTCGGATATGGCGATCTCGCCCTTTGCGGACGGCAGCCGCCCAGATAAGAGCGGATAGCTGTGCGCGTCGAGCGCGTCGGCGTCGACGGCGGCAAGACCCGACAGCGAAAACTGATAAATGTTGTATTCGCTGTCCGTGTATAATGACGTCTCGCCGTTCACCTGCGAATAAAACGAAAGCGAACCGGCCGACGGGACGTAGACGCCGACGAACGGCACGCCGGCGTCGTTCCCGATCTTGTCGATATCGTCCGCGTCGAGCTTGACGCCGCCGGAACGCCACCAGACATAGCCGCCGTCCTCGACGATCTTTTTCGATTTTTCGACCGACAGATACGATACGCCCGAATCTATGATGGAACGCGCGCACGATTTGACGTGATCGTATGCGCCGAACGTGTCGACGAGAGCGAACATCGCAAACGCGCAGACGGACAGCACGATCGTGACAAACAGGCGGAATTTCTTGTGTCCGAGGCTGCTGCCGCCGATCCGAAACGCCGAATGGAGCGGCAGGCGCGATTTTATCAGCGCAAATTTCGACGGATCGGGCGGCTCGATCTTTGATTCGTCCGTCGCGGCGAACCGCCGCGATACGCCCGAAAAGCGAAGCTTTGTCCCCGACCGCCTGCGGTCGATGTATTCGTTGATGGCGGCGCGGTCCTCCTCGGAGAGACGGTATCCCGCCGGCACCGTCACGGTGTCGCCGTCGAACGAGAGCGATTCGGACGCGTCCGCGTCCGGCACGCATTCGACGTCGCTGACGACGCGTCCGTCCGCAAGCTCGATGATGCGGTCGGCGTAATGCTCCGCGTACTCCCTGTCGTGCGAGACGACGATGACGAGCTTTTCCGCCGACAGGCGCTTTAGCGTGTCGAATACCTGACCTCCCGTGCCGGAATCGAGCGCGCCCGTCGGCTCGTCCGCCATGATGATCTCGGGATTTTTGACGAGCGCGCGGGCGATCGCGACGCGCTGGAGCTGTCCTCCGGACAGCTCGTTCGGCTTGCGGCTGCCATAGCCGGCAAGATCGACCTCGGACAGGATGCGCCCGATCGCCTCGTCTGTGGCTTTCTTTCCCTGAAGCTCGAGGGCGAGGGCAATATTTGCGCCGACGGTGAATTCCTCAAGGATGTTGTAATCCTGAAAAACAAATCCGACGTATGTGTTGCGGTATGAGTCGAATCTCTCCTGCGAGAAATCGCGGCTCGATACGCCTTTGATAATGATCTCGCCGCCGTCGCTGTGGTCGAGGCCGCCGAGCAGATTCAGAAGCGTCGATTTTCCGCTGCCTGATTTGCCGAGCAGGAATACCATCCCGCGCTCGGGGAAGCGAAGCGATACGGAATCGAGCGCGACGACGGGAACGCCCTTTTTGGGTTTATATACTTTTCGCAGATTTCGTGTTTCGAGCATACTTTTTATCCTTTCTTATACGATTGCGTGCGGAGTGTTTGATTCGTAATAGTACATTACACATTATACAGCGCGAAACCGCCCGTGTCAATACCGTGCGAAAAAAATTATATGATCGCCGAAAACACCGCAGAAGGAAAAAGCGCCCCCGCGGAACGCTTAAAAAGCGTTCGCGGAGGCGGTCAGCCGTTATATTTATCCCGCCGCGCCGATCTCGCCGATGCAGATGATGTCGTAGATTTTGCGCGGACTTTTGCCCTCGTCGACGTATTGCTGCCTTACGATCTCGCCGTTGAAATACGCGTAGGCGGAGTTGCCGCCGTCGAGATTGTATGCGCACACGCATCCGAGTTCCTCATAAATGAGCGCGAGATCGCGCATTTTGACGCCGCCGGAGTAGACGCGGTCGCCGTCCTCGTCGCGGATGTGACGCCTGCCGTCGGCGACGACGAAGCAGTAATGGTACGGCTCGTAGTAGCCGATCGATGAACGCGGATTGACGCCCGCGATATCGTTTTTGGCTCCGAACGATTTTTTCGCGTGTCCCTCCTCATCGAGCAACGACGGCCCGAAATTCCAAATCTGATATATGTCGGACGTGACGTCGAACGTGTCGAGCGCCTCCGGCGCGAACGTCTCCATGCGCCCGTCCGTGTACATGACGAGAAAATCGTTCTCGGTCGAATCGTACCGCCGCAGAAGCTCGCCGCCTCTGACGGCGATATGGGCGTTCTGATACCAGAAATCGCCGCTGATGGCGGCGATCGCGCCGCCCGCCTCGCACAGCTCCGTCATATCGTAGCGCGATTTGGAATTGACGGTGTAGAGATTGCCGACGTTTCGGACGTAGACGTCGAAGACGAGATATTTCGCCGTATAGCCGTTGAATTCGCGCGTGATCTCCTCCATCTCGATCGAAATGTCGTGGCTCTTATACGACGTCTCATCGGCGAAAAACTCGCCCTCGGCGGCGAACATCGATTCAAATTTATGCTGCGGCACGGGCGGCTCCGTCTCGGCCTCCGTTTCTGGTTCCGTTTCGACGGGAGGCAGGGTCGAGGAATCCGTATCGTCGGGGATCGGATCGCCGGCTTCCGTGTCGTCGGGGATATTATCGGACGCGGATTCGGAATCGACGGCCGCAGGCCCGATCCCGCCGCCGATCACGATATCGCCGTCGGCGGGCGCGAGCATCCTTTTTGCGTGGTGGAACCACGCGAACGACAAAAGGCAAGCCGCGAATATGACGGCGTCGATAAGAACGAGCGCCGCTATGCGCGGCGCATTCGAGCGCTTCACATTACATCACCACCAAACGTGTAAAATCACAAAAATCCTGCCATATGCCGCCGCTCGGCGTCCATTTTACGCAGATCGGGCCGCCGTCCGCGAGGTTCGGCATACGCACCTCGACCGAGGCGAGCGCGATGCATTCCGCCTGCGCGCCGCCGTAACGGCGGTCGCCAAGCACCGGCATCGAATGAGACGCGAGCTGCGCCCTCATCAAATGCGGGCGGCAGACGGACGGTTCGAGCGCCAAAAGCGCGCGTCCGCCGGCGTCGCCGACGACGCGATACGAAAGCTCCGCGTCGCGCACCCCGCGCCTCATGCATTTGACGACGTAGGATTTGTTCCGCCTCGCGTCGTGATAAACGAGATCGCGCAGCACGCCGGACTTTTGCGCGGGCGGACTCGATACGACGGCGGCGAACGTCATAAACGCGCGTCCGGCGGCGAACGCGTCGGCTAAGAATTCGCGCGACAGTTCCGTCCGCGCGAATATGGCGACGCCCGCGATCTCGCGGTCGAGCCGCTCGACGGGGATAACGCCGCCTCCGACCGCGCCTGCGAGGATGTCCGCCATCCCGCCGCCGTTCGGCATCCGGCGCGTTTCAATGCCGGACGGCTTGACGGCGGCGATTATGTCGCCGTCGTCGAATAATATTTCAACATTTATGTTCCGTTCGCTCATACGGCGGCTCCCGGGGCCGTCATTTGCCGGATGAAAGCGCGGCAAGCACGAAGTTGTATATGTCCTCGCGCACCGCGGTTTCGTCGGCGGAATCGAACGTCAAAATCAGCGCGTATGAAAAATCGTCAAGCGTATACGACGCCGCGGCCGAGTTCGCGTCTGCGAAATACGATACCTCGGCGGAGCCGAGACGCTCGGACGAAACGGGCGTCATAACGCCGTCCGTCATGCCTCCGGCCTCAATGAAGCCTTCATTTTCGGCGTATCCCGTCTCGGCCTTGCGGACGCGCAAAACTGCCGTCCGTCCGCCCTCGCCGCCGACCTCGACGGCGTATCTGATCTCGCCGAGCTTACCGTCGAGAACGCCGTATGCGATGGCGCGCACGATATCGGGCGACTGTACGTTTATCATCGAAAACGGAAGCTCGCTTTGCATCAGTTCTGACGTTTCATACCACACGGGCTTATACGAATACGACGAGCAGGCTTGCAGCGCAAGCAGCGAAAATAGGATCAGAATTGCGAAAAAACGCTTCATTTTGCGCCTCCGTTTTTCAAAAAGATGTTGCATTGACCGCGCGATCGCGGTAAAATCTATTTATAATTTCAAAATCGGGGTGATATTTACGCACATAGAAAGGGAACATAAATTTCTCATAAAAATGCCCGACAGTCGCGATCTGTCGGGACTCGACGCCTCTGCGATCGCGCAGACGTATCTTGTGTCCGAGCGCGGAGCGGAGAGGGTGCGCGAGAGGATGCGCGGCGTGCGCGTCGAGTATACGCATACGATCAAGCGGCGCATCGACGGGATGTCGAGCGAGGAGGACGAGCGCGTGATCACGCGCGCCGAATACGATCGGCTGCTGTCCGAGCGGGAGATCGAGGGTTCGGTCGTCGAAAAGACGCGGGTGCTTCTCCCATACGGCGGACACACGTTCGAGATCGATATTTATCCGTTCTGGAAGCGCGTGGCGGTGATGGAGGTTGAGGTCGAGGACGAGGATGAGATATTCGAGCTGCCCCCGCAGATAAAGGTCATAAAAGAGGTGACGGGCGACGGCAGATTCTCGAATCATTCGCTGTCACGCCGCGTCCCAGACGAGGAATCGCTGATAGATCCAGCCGAAGACATCGATGTGGAACGCATAGACGGCGACGGCGGCTGCGATCGCGGCTGCGACCCAGAAGACGGTGCGCAGCAGCACGACTGAAAGCGCGAGTCGGTGAACGGCGACCTTTTTTGAAGAAAGCGCGATCACCATCGCGCCGAGAAGGCCCACGGCGGGGATCGACGTGAAAAACAGTATGAGCATACAGCGGCCGAGACCGAGCGGTGCGTATTTTGAATCGGGCGGCGGCTGCATACCGGAATAGGCGCTGTAAACGAGTCTCGCGACAGACGGGGACGGCGGCGTCGGCGCGGCGGCGGGGATAACGGGGGATACGTCCGTTTCCGCGTCCGCCTTTGCGTCGGTTGGGACGGAAGCTTCCGTGTCAGTTTCCGCAGACCGGCTTTCTTCGTCTGGAGAGTTGATGTCTATATATTCAAGCTCTTGCATAATCAGGCTCCGGCTTTGAAAAATCGCTGTCATTATTATCACACAAAAAGGCGCGTTTGTAAAGTACCGCCGGCGATTTTGCGTCACAAAATGTTTACAATTCATGTGTTGACTTTTTCTTTGGGGAATAGTATAATACGGACACAAAACGGCCCGCGCCGATTGATGCGGGATACTGGCGAAAGGATAATTTATGTCGGAAAACGATAAGGAAGAAAAGGACGAATCCGAGAAGATCGAGCCTTTAAAATCGAAGGGAAAAAGCAAATCGAAGAAGGGGAAAAGAATAGCGCTGACAGTCGCGGTGTCGATACTTGCGGTCGTTTTGATCGCGGCGATCGCCGTCGTCGGCGTCGTGTACCATTATATAAATCTGATCGAATATATACCGCCGGAGGACGGCACGCACGGAACGGCTCCGCCGCTCGATCAGCAGTTCGAGACCGATTTTATCGATACCGAGCCTATCGGCGGCGGCAGCGATACGGGCGATACCGGCGATACGGACGGAACAGGCGGCGGCGCGCCCGATACGGACGATCCGACCGGCGGCGAGAGCGCCGAGACGATGCCGCCCGTCATCGATCCGGACGATCTGACGATCAACGGCGTAAATCCCATCGACGACGACGGACTTTTGAATATCATGATCGTCGGACAGGACAGACGCGCCGGACAGGGCGATCAGAGATCGGATTCGATGATGCTCGTCAGCATCAATACGGAGACGAAAAAGGTCTCGCTCATCTCGTTTCTGCGCGATATGTACGTCCATATCCCGCGCGAGGGATACGCGGACAACAGGCTGAACACGGCTTACAGATTCGGCGGCCTGACGCTTTTGAAGGAGACGATGAGATACAATTTCGGCGTGTCGATAGACGGCTGCTTTGAGTGCGATTTCTTCGATTTCATCGATATAATCAATATGCTCGGCGGCGTCGAAATAACGCTGACGGACCGCGAGGCCGCGTATCTCGGACTCGAACCCGGCACGCAGGTGCTGAACGGCGAGAATGCGCTCGCATACGCCCGCATACGCAAGATCGACTCCGATTTCAAGCGCACGGAGCGCCAGCGCAATATACTGATGACGCTGTTCAACAAATTCAAGGACGCCGGCGTGATCGAGCTGAAGAACATCGCGGACGAGATACTGCCGAAGCTTTCGACCGATATGTCGACGAACGACAGACTGAATCTGCTTTTGACGCTTCTGCCGATGGTAAGCTCGCTCGAGGTAAAGACTTACGCGGTGCCGTTCTCGGGCGCGTACAAAGACGCCGTGATCCGCAAAATGATGGTGCTTGTGCCTGATCTTGATAAGATACGCGACAAGCTCGCAAACGAGTATCTGCCGTTCTGACGCGCGAGTGCGACATAGGGGGAGCCGAAGCCTCGGCTCCCCGCTTTCTGTATCGCAAAGCGCATAATATATCCGCATCGGCTTGAAACGCGCCGAGAAATGCTGTATAATAATCGCTGAGGCAAGATATTATAGATACCGGACGGTAAAATACGCCTTTCGGGAGGACGGGAATGGCAAATTACAGACAAAATAAAGTGAACAGCGCGGTCGTGGCCGAGATGGCGTCGATACTGCGCGAGATAAAGGACCCGCGCGTTGCGGATTCATTTGTGACGGTGACGGCGGCGCGCGTGTCGCCCGATCTCAAATACTGCCGGCTTTATTATTCGTCGCTGACGGGCGATAAGGCCGAAATCGCGAGAGGACTTCGCTCCGCGACGGGCTTCATCCGTTCGCGGCTCGCGGAGAGACTTAATCTGCGCGTAACGCCCGAATTGACGTTCGAGGCCGACAGCTCGATCGAAAACGGCGCGCGCATAGCGCAGGTTCTGCGCCGCCTCGAGGACGAACGCGCCGCCGCCTCGGATGACGGGGAATCGGAGGAGGACGGCGAATGAGTGCGCGCGCGTTTGTATCGTTGACGGAGGCGGACGCCGCCCGCATCATAGCGGGACTTGATGCCGCCGATATATACTGCCACGCGTCGCCGGACGGCGACACGATCGGATGCGCCGCCGCGCTATACTATATCATGAGGGCGAACGGCGCCGATGCCGAGATCAAATGCTGCGATCCTGTGCCGGAGTATCTGCTGTTTTTGACCGACGGCGTCAAGATCGACGATAAGCCGCGCCGAGGCGTTTGCAAAATATCCGTAGACGTCGCGTCGGCGTCGCAGCTCGGCGCGTTTGCGGCGGGGTGCGATTCGTTTCTTATGATGATAGACCATCACGAACGCGGCGAGATGTTCGCCGACGGCTTGGTGGAGGGGAATGCCGCCGCTTGCGGCGAAATCGTATTCCGCGTGGCGGAGATACTGCGCGACTGCCACGGATATCGCATTCCGGTGGAGGCTGTCGACGCGATCTACGCCGCGATCAGCAGCGATACGGGCAGCTTCAGATTCGCAAATACGACGTCGGCGACGCATATGACGGCGGCGCGCCTGCACGAGCTTGGCGCGCACACCGTCTACATAGCGCACAATCTTCACGCGGTCAAGATGAAAAAACAGATGCTGGCGCGCCGCGTCGGACTCGAACACATGAAATTTTTCTGCGGCGGAAAGCTCGCCCTGACTTACGCGTCGCTCGACGACATGAAAAACGGCGGATTCGGACCGTCCGATTTTTCCGAGGCCGACGAGATGCGCTCGATATACGGCGTTTACGTCGGCGTCGCGCTGCGCGAGACGAAAGCGGGCGAATGGAGGGCGTCGACGAGGGCGAACGTCGATATAGACTGCGCCGAGGTATGCGCGGGATTCGGCGGCGGCGGCCACAGGGGCGCGGCCGGATGCAGCGTTTTTGCCGCCGACGCGGACGAGGCAGCGTCGATCATTGCAGAGGCGTTTGAAAGGGCGATTTACGAATATGACGGCGGCGGACGATAAGCGCTGTGACGGCGCGTGCGGCGTCGCGGTCGTCGATAAGCCGGCGGGGATAACGTCGTTCGGCGTCGTTGCAAAAATGCGGCGCATATACGAAACGCGCCGCGTAGGGCATACGGGGACGCTCGATCCCGACGCGACGGGAGTTCTCGTCGTGCTGATCGGACGTGCCGCAAAAGCGGCCGAATATGTGACCGCCGGCGTCAAGCGTTACGATGCCGTTATGAGGCTCGGGATGACGACGGACACCGAGGACGTTACGGGCGAGATCGTCACGAGCGGCGAGGCCGTACCGCCGAGCGGCGAGGTGATCGCAGCGGCGGAGTCGTTCGCCGGCGAATATATGCAGACGCCGCCGATGTATTCGGCGCTGAAACGCGGCGGCGAGAAGCTCGTCGATCTCGCGCGGCGCGGGATCACGGTGCAAAGGGAGCCGCGCCGCGTCGAAATCTATTCGATAAAAGCACGGCCTACCGGCCGCGCCGACGAATATTCGCTTTCTGTTTCGTGTTCCGCCGGAACATACATAAGGACGCTTTGCGCCGATATCGGCTCGCGCCTCGGTTGCGGCGGCTGCATGGCGTCGCTTCGCAGGACGGAGACGTGCGGCTTCGGGATCGCGGACGCGCATACGATAGAGGAGATCGTGGCCGACCCGTCGTCGTATCTGCTGCCGACGGAGACGCTTTTTGCGTCGCTGCCGCAGATGCGAGTTGCGGGAGCGAACGAAAAAAAGATAAAGAACGGCGCCGCCGTCAGCGTCGACTGCGCGGACGGACGCGTGCGCCTTTATGACGACGGCGGATTTTTTGCGCTCGGCGAGATCAGCTCGGGCGGGATGCGCGCCGTCAAATTTTTCCGCGTCTGAGACGAAGAACGCGGCGCGCGCCGCGCTTTTAATCGGGGGAGCTATGTTTGAAAGGATCGAGAAAAACGGCGTCGCGATATATCGCTCGACGATCTTGGAGGACGCCGCGCACGGATTTTCGACGCGCGAGGGCGGCGTCTCGACGGGCGCGCTGCGGTCGCTGAACGTCGGGGAAGGACGCGGCGACGACGACGGCAGAGTCGCGGAAAACAGAGCGCGCTTTGCGCGCGCGTGCGGATTCGGTGATCGGCGCGTGATTTTCGCGCGCCAGATACATTCGCCGCGGATCGAATACGTCACCCCGTCGAACGCGGACGCCGATTTCGAGTGCGACGGATTTCTGACCGACGCGCCTGGCGTGCCGATCGCGGTGAAGAGTGCGGACTGCGTGCCGATTTTGCTTTACGAGCCGGGCGCGGGCGTCGCGGCCGCCGTCCACGCCGGATGGCGCGGGACCGCGGCGGGGATCGCGGGCGTCGCCGTCGAGAGGATGTGCAGGCTCGGCGCGAAGCGCGACAGGATAAGAGCCGCGATCGGGCCGTCGATATGCGCCGGCTGCTTTGAGGTCGGCGACGATTTCCCCGACAGATTTGCCGATATCGCGTCGACGTCGCCGCATCACAGAATGCGGGTAGGCGCCGCCGGCATGATATCCGATTTCATATCGCGCGGCGGCGACGGCGTTCTGCGGTGCGATCTGCAATCGATAAACGAGCGGCTGCTCGTTTTGTGCGGCGTGCATCAGCGCTGCATCGACGTCGCCGGAATATGCACAAAGGAGCGCGGCGGCGAATTCTATTCGCACCGACGCGACGGGGACGCGCGCGGCGTAATGGCGTCAGCCATCATGATCTGACGGGGAAATATGCCCTTCACAAAGACGTCACACAGTTTTCGCGAAAAAAACTGACGAAACGGATGATTTTTTGTGCGATTTGTGATACAATAGAGCAATACATAAAATGCAAAGGAAGTGCCTCATGGATAAAGAGCAAAACGCGCGCGTCGACGGCGCCGAATACATGATCGAGGTCGACGGCCTCGTGAAGCGTTACGGGCAGAAATACGCTGTCGACGACATTTCGTTCCGCGTGAAGCGCGGGGAGGTAGTCGGATTCCTCGGCCCGAACGGAGCCGGAAAATCGACGACGATCAATGTGATAACGGGATTTTTGTCCAGCACGGCGGGAACGGTCAGGGTGGACGGCCACGACGTGCTTGAAGAGCCGACGGCGGCGAAGCGCCTGATCGGATATCTGCCGGAGCAGCCGCCGCTTTACGTCGATATGACGGTCGACGAATATCTGAATTTCGCATATGAGCTTAAGGGATGCGAATACAACCGCAAAAAGCATCTGGACGAGGTCTGCTCCGTCACGAAGATCGCGGACGTGCGCGGACGGCTCATCAAGAATCTGTCAAAGGGTTACAGGCAGCGCGTCGGCATCGCGCAGGCGCTCGTAGGCAATCCGCCGCTCATCATCCTCGACGAGCCGACGGTGGGACTCGATCCGAAACAGATAATTGAGGTCCGCTCGCTGATCCGCGCGCTCGGCGAAAATCATACGGTGCTTTTGTCGACGCACATTTTGTCGGAGGTCCAGACTGTCTGCGACAGGATCGTGATAATAAATAAGGGCAAGATCATCGCGGACGAAAAGAAAGAGGATATCGTGCGCGTGGCCGAGGACGGAAGGGCGTATACGGCGAAGATATGCGGGCCGTCGCGCGAGGTCACGGCGATGCTGCGCTCGCGCAGCGGCGTGCGCAGAGTCGAGAGGACGGCGGAACGCGACGGCGACGCTCACGTCTATGTGATCGAATCCGACCCGGGCGTCGATATCAGAAAGACGCTGTTCTTCGCGCTCGCGCAGAATAACTGGCCGCTCGTCGGACTCGAGCCTGTCGGCGAAAATCTCGAGGACGTGTTCATCAAGCTCGTCGACAGATCGGACGTAAAAAAGCAGGGACGCGAACGCCGCCGCCCCGTGATCGACAATTCCGATATCGAACGAAAGGGAGAATGAGCGATGGGAGCAATATATAAAAAGGAAATGAGGGCGTATTTCACGACGCCCGTCGGCTATATTTTCGTCGGGGCGCTGCTGCTTTTGACCGCCGTCGCGTTTTCGCTGACGACGCTGTGGCAGCAGTCGTGGAACACGATGCAGTATTTCACCCTGACGCTGTTCGTGTTCATAGTGCTTGTGCCTGTGCTGACGATGAAATCGTTCTCCGAGGAGCGCAGGACGCGCACCGAACAGATGCTGCTCACCTCGCCCGTGTCGCTCTGGTCGATGGTGATGGCGAAATATTTCGCGGCCATGACGATGATGGCGGGCGTCATACTCCTGACGGGGCTTTATTACCTGCCGCTTTATCAGTACGCGGAGCCTGAAACGGCGATACTGATCGGCGATATGATCGCGCTTCTGCTCGCGGGCAGCGCGTTTGTGGCGCTCGGGATATTCATCTCGTCGCTGACCGAGAACCAGATGGTATCGTGCGTCATAACGATAATAATTATCCTCCTTTTCCTTGTCGCGACGTTCGCCAACAGCTACATCAATTCGCCCGTGATCCGCACGATGCTCGGGTGGATATCGGTGTTCGCGCGGTTCGGCAACTTCACAAACGGCATATTCGATTTCGCGGCCGTGCTTTACTATTTGTCGATCACAGCCGTCGGGATATTCCTCACCGTCCGCGTATACGAAAAGCGCAGATGGGGCTGATACCGAAACGGCGGTATGGCGAATAAATAAAAAGGAAAGGGTGCGGTGACCGCACTTCGGAAGAAATGAAGAAAAATATGAACTCGTTTCTGCGGGGCAAAAAGCTCCGCTACGGCTCGACGGCGATGGCGTTCACCATCGCGTTCGTCGCGCTCATAATAGTCATAAACATCATATTCACCGCGTTCGCGCAGCGATATATGTGGTATATAGATATGACGCGCGAGCAGATGTTCACGCTCTCCGACGAGGTCGTGAACGCGCTTTCCGGCGTCAAGGACGACGTCGTCATCACGTTCTGCATGGATAAGGACAAGGTGGACGAAAACTCGGCGCTGTTTTACGTACACAATACGGCGAAGCTGCTCGCCGACCGCTTTGACAACATAACGATCGATTACAGAAACGCGCTCACCGATTACGACTATTTGCAGCGCTTCTCGACCGCGTCGACGGACCTCGTCTATACGACGAGCGTCATAATCTCAAGCGGCACCGAGTACCGCAAATATAATTCGCCAGCGTTCTTCATCGCCGACTCGAACGATACGGCGCCGTGGGCGTATCAGGGCGAGAATACGTTCGCCTCGGCGATACTCGCGGTGACGGCGGATGAAATGCCGATCGCATATTTCACCGTCGGACACGGCGAATATACACATGACGACGACGAAGCGGCGACCGCGTTCGTGACTATAATCGCCGACGCCGGCTACGACGTCCGCACGATCGATCTGTCTCGCGAGGATATCGATCCCGCGGCGCGGCTGCTCATCATAAACGATCCGAAATACGATTTCGCCGGCTACGAGAACGAGAGCGCGGGAAAATCCGAGATCGAAAAGATCGACGAATTCCTCGACGGATTCGGCTCGATGATGGTGTTCGTATCGCCGGAAAACGTCGGCAAGCTCGATAATTTGTCCGAATTCATCGAGGAGTGGGGCATTTCGTTCAACCCGGGCGTGACGGTTTGCGATACGCAGAATTCGGTGTCGACGGACGGCTTCTCCGTCGTCGGACAGTATAACACTGACGAAAACGAACTCGGCTCGACGATATACAGACGGATCACGGAGATGTCGAGCCAGCCGAAGGCGATCTTCCGCGAGGCGACACCGATCACTCATATCTGGGACGACGATATGCACTCGATGCAGGACTACGGCGACCGCGTCGTATCCGACGTGTTTTCCGCGTCCGAGGATGCGCGGCTTTATTCGGGCGGCGTCCCGCTCGATACGAAGGGTCCGTTCAGCCTGATGACGATCACGCAGGAGCATAAGATCATCGACAACGAGGACTTCACCTCGTATGTGCTTGTGTCCGGCACGCCGGATTTCGTTTCGGCTCAGTACCTGATCAGCAGCGTTTACTCGAACCGCGACGTGCTTCATTCGTGCCTGATCGCGCTCGGCAAGGAAAACGTCCCCGCCGGCATCCAGTTTAAGGTGTTCTCGGATTATTCGCTCGATATCACGACGGCGCAGGCGGCGTCGTGGACGCGCGCGCTCATTATCATACTGCCCGTATGCACGGCGGCGGCGGCGATATTCGTCTGCGTCAGGAGAAAATATAAATGATCAAACGTCAGCGTATTCTGATAATCGTATTTATAGCCGTGTTTGCGGCGCTGTTGATCGCATATTTCACGTTTCTGCGTCCGCTGCTGGCCGAGCCGGCCGAAACCGGCGCCGAAACTGTCGACGCGGCGCCCGGCGAGGTGCCGGTCGGCGATACGATCTATCTTTTCGAGCAGATCGAACGCGCGGATATGCAAAAGATCGAGGTCCACAACTCATACGGCACGTACAGCTTCAGCTACGATCCGGAGCGTGACGACTTCACCCTCGACGGATATCCGAATCTCGCGTTCAACCCGATACAGTTTTCGAGCCTCGTCGTCAGCACGGGAACGACGCTCGCGATATCTAAGATCACGGACAACGCGACGGACGATCAGCTCCGCGAATACGGACTGCGCGACGAGGACGATCCCGCATACTATACGCTGACGAAGCGCGACGGGACGTCGCATACGGTGACGATCGGCAAAAAGATTATCTCCGGCGGCGGCTTCTACGCTATGTGCGACGGAAGATCGGCGATCTATATCCTGGGCGCGTCGCTCGAGGAAACGATCCTCGCGCGCATCGAGGATATGATCTCGCCGCTTCTGACGGCGGGCGTCTCCGAAACGGAATATTACTCGATATTGAATATGGCTATCTATCACTACGGCGAGAAATTCGTCTCGTTCCGCTCGCTTTCACAGCAGGAGCTTGCCGAATCCGAATCGAACGCAATGGTGAAGATCGTCACTGATTATCCCGCCGAGTATTCGACGTCGTATTACCATGACAATGTGCTGCAATTGCTTTCGACATATCAGGGCGACAGCATCGTCGCGCTCGGATTGACCGAGGAAAATCTTGAAAAATACGGCCTTGCCGATGAGCCTTACGTCATCACTTACGAGTATCAGGGGATCAAATTCAGACTCGTCGCAAGCGAACCCGTCGACGGCTGGTACTACGTCGGAACATCTATTTTCGATTATATCGTAAAGGTGTCGGAGGAGGATTTCTCGTTCCTCAAATGGGACCTCACACAATGGATCGAATCGCGCGTGTTCATGCGCGGCATCCAGTTCGTGAACAATATCAAGATCGAGAGCGAACAGTGCAGCGAGGTATTCAGACTGTATCACCATCCGAACGACGATCCGAATCTGATCGTCATCGGCGACAACTGCGGCGAGATCACCGATATCCCGAATTTCCGCAATTTCTATAAAACGCTGCTTTTGACGCAGATAATGGATTATGCGCCGGAGGATATCGAGGTGACGGAGGACGACTGCATCCTCAAATTCACCGTCACAACGAACGGCGGAAACGTGACCGAGTACGGATTTTACAGATACAGCACGAGACGGTGCCTTTTGACAATAAACGGGGAAGGCCAGTTCTACGTCCTCATCGATACGCCGGAGAAGATAATAAGCGACGCCATAAAGGTGATAAACGGCATCGAGGTCGATTCCGGAGCGAAAAACTGACCGCAGACTCTTGCCCCATAACCCATGTAAGGAAAGTTTTGAAAGGTTCTTAGGGAAACTTTTCCAAAAGTTTCCCTAAGTGGGGTTTGGGGCAAAGCCCCAAAAATGCACAGCCACAGGAGGGACGTATGAAGATAAACGGGATACAGAAGCTGACGCTGCTTGATTTTCCGCAGCACGTAGCGTGTACGGTATTTTCGGCGGGCTGCGATCTGCGGTGTCCGTTCTGTCACAACGCGGGGCTTGTGAGGGGCGGCGCGCCGGAGGCGATGACGGAGGAAGAATTTTTCGCATTTTTGAAGAAGCGGACGGGGACGCTCGACGGAGTCGCGTTTACGGGCGGCGAGCCGCTGATACAGGAGGGATTCGTCGAATTCGCCCTGCGCGTGCGCGAGCTTGGATTCGCGGTGAAGCTCGATACGAACGGGACGTTCCCCGATCGGCTGCGGCGCGCGATCGACGCGGGCGCGGTCGATTACGTAGCGATGGACGTCAAAAATTCACCCGGGAAATACGCGCTGACGTGCGGCGTCAAGGTCGACGTCGCGCGTGTGTCGGAGTCGGCGGCGATGCTGATTTCCGGCGATACGGATTATGAATTCCGCACGACCGTTGTCCACGGCTTTCACGAGGCTCACGACTTCGAGCTGATCGGCGAATGGATGAGCGGCGCGAAACGGTATTTCTTGCAGCAGTTCCGCGATTCCGGTCAGCTGCTCGGCGGCGGCCCGGTCAAAATGACGCCGCCCTCGCGCGAGGAAATGGAATGCTTCGCCGATATCCTGCGCCGCACTATCCCGACCGTCGAGCTTCGCGGCGTGTGAGATTTGTTGATATTCGGGGT
Organism: uncultured Clostridia bacterium; assembly: GCA_947630015.1. GTDB lineage: Bacteria > Bacillota > Clostridia > Oscillospirales > CAG-272 > DTU064. The sequence goes on along the minus strand of CANRFY010000013.1, from coordinate 31,238 downwards.
TTCGCCACGAACCCTGACTTAAGGAAACTTTCCGCAAGCGGAAAGCTTCCTTAACAATCCCCGCAAAACTTTCCTGACAAGGATTATGGGGCAAATGTGTTCGTCCCTGCATCGCACGTTTGTGCGATAACGAAGCAGCCGCGCGGGGCGCGAACACCGAATCGGCGCGATGCCATCATAAATTATGCGACAAAAATACGGCCGGAGCGAATGCTCCGGCTGTATTTTTATTTATGCGCGTTTATTTCGTCTCGGTATCGGACGCGTCGCGAGCGTCCGACACGTCGGCTCCTGTGTTGACCTGCGGGATGAAGCGCTTTGCGAATTTGCCCTTGCCGCGGCTCTTCACATAGAAATAACCGATCACGGAGAACACGACGGCGCCGACGAAGTTGACGAACAGATCCTTCATCGTGTCGAGTATGCCGATGTCGACGTAGCCGCCGACGCCGAGCGGGATTTCGACGCCGTCGGAGACGACGATCACGTCGGTGATATTTTTGATCGCGACGGGATTATTGCCGCCCGTGGGATCGAGCAGCACCGTTGAAAAATTATGTACGACCATGTCCTTCTGCATATCGGTGAGGAACAGAACGTCCATGCCGCACTCGAAGAATTCCCACAGAACGCCGATCGTCATCGAGAAGCAGAACGCTGCGATCGCCATATAGAACGGCGACAGCGACAGGGAGAACTTTTGGCTGCGGTTGCACATATCGACGATGGAGAATCCGATCGCGGCGCACAAAAATCCGTTCAGCGTATGCAGCATCGTGTCCCAGCCGAGAAATACGGTGTAAAACGACCTGATCTCGCCGAGAATTTCGGCCGCATAGATGAAGAGAAGGATTATGATCTGGAGCGTGTTCGGCAGCGCGATATTGAGCTTATGCTCGACGAGCGTCGGCAAAAGGAACAGCGCGAGCGTCATAATGCAGAGAAAGACGTTTTCGTAGTTGCCGTTGAAGATTTGAAGCACCATGACGGCTATGACCGACAGGCGCAGAAGAAAATATACGGTCGAAACTACGGGTTTATTTTTGATCTGCGCTTTTGCGTCGCGGACGGCGTCCCGAATCGGATGCTTCTTTGCCGGCTTTTCCTTCTTCATTCCGTCATTCTTTTTCATCGTATGTACCTCCGTTTTGTTTATTTACCGCCGCGCCCCCGCATTTTGTGCGGGGGCGCGCCTTTTGGTGTCAATAATTCGGATTGTCACCGTAAGCCTGCCTGATATACTCATGCAAATACTCGGTCGCGGCGTGGATCGCGGACGGATCGTCCTTGTTAAGCTCCGCCGTCCGGACCAGTATGCGCTCTATCATCGGGTCCTCGCGTATCATGCGCGCGCGGCGCTCCTCGGGCGATTCCGCATTGCGGCGCGCGTCCTCGAACGCAAGCTTTGCGGCATCGTCATTGCGTCTGCGCACCTCGCGCAGCTGCTCCATGTAGAAGTCGAGCATCTTTTGATTCGTCGTCTCGCGAGCCGTGACGGTATTACCGATAGCGGCCGCGGTCTCCTGCGCGCCGACGTCACCGGGATAACAGCTCTTGATGTTTTGAAGATTTGCGAGCGCTTCTTTTATAAAGCCGTCGTCGCGGCGAACTTCCTCGATCTTGGCAAGATAATAAGCCTCGGTGCCGGGTTCGGGATCGCGCTTGGCGCTTGACTCGGCTTCCTTCGCTTTCGCCTCCGCGATCTTCTCCGTGACCTTCGCCTTGACGGATTCCGCGTATCTGCCGATCTCGGCGCCCGCCTTGACGGCGACGTTCTTCGCCTCGTCCGCGGCGGACATCATCGAATCGCGCAGCGACTTCATCTTCGCGCGCAGCTTCTCCATGTCCTCGTCCGAGATGCGGATGATGCGTCCGCGAGCCTTCGGCTCGCCGTCCTCGTGCGGCTCCGCGCCGTCCGCCCCGCCGATATTGCCGGTATCGTCCGCGCTGTCCGCGTCGTTCCCGCGCCCCTCGATATTATCTACGAGGTCGTCGATCGCATCTGACGCGGTCTTGCATACGGCGTCTAACTTTTCTCTCGCCTCGCGCACCATCTCCTCGATCTTGGCGCGAAGCTCTTCATTTGTGAAATTGCTCATGTTTTCGTCCTCCTTCGACGATTCTATGTCGGGAGAACGCGCGAGGATAATGGCGGTCTCGACGCCGCCGTAATAGCGCGCCCTCCCGTTCTTGACGAGTCCTGCCGCTCGACGCGGCCATGTCGTCCCTATGATCTTACCCTCGCTGTCGAATACGGTTACGTTTTTTTCCATGGGTGCCTTCCCCTCCGCTCACAGCAATATTTAATTTCGCGCGCGTTTTTTTGTTATGGGTTCACTCCCCGCCGCTTAAACAGATTATACGTCAAAATTGATTGTATGTCAATATGTGCCGGAAAAGTTTTGATTAGGCGACGAAATTTACTCATGCGCGCGCGGGGAGCGCTCAAAGCTGTCGATGATAAGCCCCGATATGACCGCGAGCGGGACGGAGAACGCGGCGGAGCGTATCATTTCGGGGACGATGACGGATGCGGCGTAAAAGTCGTAGACGCCGCGTTTGGCGGCGGCGCTCGTCAGCGAGGCGAGGATGAGCCAGTAAAGCGCTGAGGCGATGAAGAACAGCGAAAACGACAGCGCACGCGGATGGAGACGCGATATGCGGAAATTATGTATAAATGAATATTTCATCAAAAATTCGCTCCTGCTTCTGATAATAATAAACTATATGCGGATGTATTTATTATATATTGAACAGGAAAATCACGCAATAATATAATAATAGAAGCAAAAGCAAAATTAGTAAATATAGTATAATAATAGAGTGAAAACGGCATAAATGCGGGCGGCGAGGCGAAGAGATGATTTGAAATTTGAATGAATTAAAGGAAATATCACGTCATAAACAGGTTAATAATGCATAATTATATTAAATATTACAATTCTACTAATAATTATACTCCGCTTTGATCCGGCCGGCGCGAAATTAATGCATAGGCGGTCGAAATTTGTAATAAAATCTGATACGCAAAAACAAAACGGAGGCAATAAACATGAACGGTACAGTCAGAACGAGAATATGCGGCGAAGCAGTCGAAACGGCGACGTCGCTCATCGACGGGATTGCGGTGACGTACATATTGACAAAGGAACGCAAGGACGGCCGCGACGCATACGGCATTTATGCCGCCGCCGTCGACGAAAGCGGCGAATGCGACGTCGTATTCGTGCGCGACGTAACGTCGCGCCTCGGCGACGCCTCGGAGCTGTTCTGCCTGATCGTCGGCGGGACCGTCACGCCCGTGACGGTATACGACGTGATCGAGGACTGGCTCGGAGCGTAACCTTTTTTGTTCCCGCGCGCGAAAAACGGAAAAATCACCTTGAAAACGTCCGCCTTGTGTGATATGATGTAGTCGTCAAAATATAAATAAAGAGAAATTTGCCATGAATATAATAATTGTGGGCGCGGGAAAGGTCGGTTATTCGATCGCGGAGCGTCTCACATTCGAGGAGCATAACGTCACCCTCATCGATACGGACACCGAGGTGCTTGCCGAGGCGCAGGAAAATCTCGACGTGCTGACCGTCGAGGGCAACGGCGTCGCCATCGATACTCTGCGCCGCGCGGACGCGGGCAGGGGAGACGTTTTGATCGCGATGATGAATGCGGACGAATCGAATCTGCTGTGCTGCCTTTCGGCCAAAAAGCTCGGCTGCCGCCATACGATGGCGCGCGTCCGCGATCCCGAATACTCAAAGCACATATCGTTCCTGAGAAACGATCTCGGCCTGTCGATGTCGGTCAATCCCGAACACGCGGCCGCGATGGAGATTTACAGGATCATACAGTTCCCGTCGTTTCTGAAGCGCGATTCGTTCGACAAGGGACGCGTCGAGCTTGTCGAGATAAAGCTGTCCGAGGACAGCCCGCTCGTCGGCAAAAAGCTTTACGAGGCGTCGTCGATCCTCGGCTTGCGCGTTCTGATCTGCGCCGTAGAGCGCGACGGCGTCGTATCGATCCCGAACGGCGGCTTTACGCTTATGGCGGGCGACAGGATCACGGTCACGGCGGCGAGAGTCGATCTGGCTGTGCTGATCAAGAGCCTCGGACTCGTCAGACAGAAGATACGCGACGTCATGCTCGTCGGCTGCGGAAGGATCGCGGAATATCTGACGGACGAGCTTCTTCGTTCCGGCATCAACGTAAAGGTGATCGAAAAGGACGAACGGCGCGCGGAGGAATTCAGCCTTCGGTTCCCGAAGGCGCTCGTCATAAACGGAAACGCGTCGCAGAGGGGCTTTCTCGAATCTGAGGGCGTCGACAGCTTCGACGCCGTAATAACGCTGACGGGCGTCGACGAGGAAAATCTGATCATATCGCTGTACTGCAACAGGATCGGCGTCAAAAAGACGGTGACGAAGATCGACAGGGTCGAATACGCGCGATTGTTCTCGGATCGCGAGCTTGGCTCCGTCGTCTGCCCGAAGGAGCTGACGGCGAACGAGATCATAAGATACATCCGCGCGATCGTGACGAGCAGCGAAAGCTCGGTGCGGACGCTGCACAGGATAGTGGAGGGTAAGGCGGAAGCGCTCGAATTCGCCGTGACGGCGCAGACGCCGAATATCGGAATCCCGCTTTCGCAGCTGAAGCTGAAAAGCAACGTGCTTGTCGCGTGCATCACGCGCGCGAACCAGATCATTATCCCGAACGGCAGCGACGTTCTGACGCCCGGCGATACGGTCATAATCGTTACGACGGCCGACAGGACCGTATACGATCTGAAGGATATCTTTGGGACGAAATAAAAGTGAACTATAAGATAATTCTCAATTATCTCGGCAGGATCCTGCTGCTCGAGTCGGCGTTCATGCTGCCGTCGCTCGTGATCGCGATATTCTCCGACACCGGACGCGACGTGATGTCGTTCGCGCTCTCGATGATGCTCGCGGCGGGCGCGGGCGCGGCGCTGGCGTTTCTGCCGAAGCCGGAGAAAAAGTCGATATATTCGCGCGAGGGATGCGTGATCGTCGCGCTGTCGTGGATATTCATATCGGCGTTCGGCGCCGTGCCGTTCATGATCTCCGGCTCGATCCCGTCGTTCATCGACGCGTTTTTCGAGACTGTGTCCGGATTCACGACGACGGGCGCAACCGTGCTTGCCGATATCGAGGCGCAGCCGTGGAGCGTTTTATACTGGCGCTCGTTTACGCATTGGCTCGGCGGAATGGGAGTTTTGATCTTCATCCTCGCGCTGACGCCGGCGGGACACGGCAACGGAATGCCGATCCAGATCATGCGCGCGGAAAGCCCCGTGCCTGTCGTCGGAAAGCTCGCGCCGAAGGTGCATCTGACGGCGCGCATACTGTACGCGATCTATTTCGCGCTGACGGTAATACAGATCATATTCCTGCTCTGCGGTGGGATGCCGCTGTTCGACGCCGTGACGGCGTCGTTCAGCACGGCCGGAACGGGCGGATTCGCGATCAAAAACGACAGCTTCGCGTCGTACAGCCCGTACTGCCAGACGGTGCTGGCCGTATTCATGCTGCTGTTCGGCGTAAACTTCAACATATATTTTATGCTCCTGCTCGGCGAGTTCCGCCGCGTGTGGAAAAATTCCGAGCTTCGCACATACATCGTGATCGTGGCGCTTTCCGTCGCGGCGGTGACGATAAACGCGCTTCATTATTTCGGCAATTTCGGCGATTCGCTCCATCACGCGTTCTTCCAGGTCGCCTCGATCATCACGACGACGGGCGGCACGACGCTGAATTACGAGGCGTGGCCGGAATTCTCGCACGAGGTGCTTATCATTCTGATGTTCACAGGCGCCTGCGCCGGATCGACGGGAGGCGGCGTCAAAATTTCACGCCTCGTCATAATGTGGAAATCGCTCGTGGGCGAGATCAAAAAACTGCTTCATCCGCACAGCGTCACGGCGATAAAGATGGACGGCGAGGTCCTCGACAACGGCACGATAAGACGCTGCGGCGTGTTCTTCTTCTCGTATTTGCTGCTCATCTGCGCCTCGACTCTGATCGTTTCGATCGACGGACTGTCGCTCGAAACGAATTTCACGGCCGTGATGGCGACGATAAACAATGTCGGACCCGGATTCGGCCTCGCCGGACCCGTCGAAACTTATGCGATATTCTCGCCGATCTCAAAGATCGTGCTGTCGCTCGATATGCTGCTCGGCAGACTCGGCATATTCCCGATATTGATCCTGTTCGCGCCGCAAACATGGAACGCAAAAAAATAATCTCATATTCCAAAACGGGGAGCCGCGCGGCTCCCCGTTTTATGTTGTAGAATCATTTTCACGCTGCCGGCGCTCGCGACGCTGCTTCACCGACGCACAAACGTGCGATGCAGAGATGAACACATTCGCCCTGAACCATCGGTGTTCGCACTCGCGCCGCTGCTTCGTCGACACACAAACGTGCGATGCAGCGGCGAACACACTCGCCCTAAACCATCGGTGTTCGCGCTCGCGCGACTACTTCGTCGATGCACAAACGTGCGATGCAGCGGCGAACACACTTGCCCTATACCCCTTGTCATAAAAATTCTTGAAGATTCTTAAGGAACTTCTTATAAGAAGTTCCTTAAGTCAGGGTTCGGGGTGAAACCCCGAAAGCGCCCCGTGAATCGTGGCGCAACGCTTTTTTGAGTTAAATTATTATAAATGCGCGGGGAATGAGGCATAATATGAAAAAGAAAAGGCGCGGCGGCGTCTTTTGAAGAAGGATACAGGTGGTGATAATATGCCGCAGAAGGGCATAATCACGCTGCCGCGCAGCGTGAGCATAATATCGGCGGCGTCGGTCGGCGGCGTCGAGGAGAGCAAGGGGCCGCTCGGCGGCTCGTTCGACGTAGTCGACGCCGGAGGCGACGACAAATTCGGAGCCGAGACGTGGGAGGCGGCGGAGGGCGAGATGCAGCGCCGCGCGCTCGCGACGGCGATCGGGCAGGCGCTGTTGACGGAGCATGACATCGACGCCGTTTTCGCGGGAGATTTGCAGAATCAATGCGTCGGATCGAATTACGGGCTGCTCGATTTCGACATACCGTATTTCGGCTTATACGGCGCGTGTTCGACGTGCGCGGAGGCGCTCATACTCGCGTCCGCATACGCGTCGGGGATGTCGTCGGGACCGACGGCGGCCGTGTCAAGCTCGCACAATTGCGCCGCGGAGCGGCAGTTTCGATATCCCGTCGAATACGGCGGCCAGCGCGCGCCGACGTCGCAATGGACGGTGACGGGAGCGGGCGCGTTCATCCTTTCGACGGAGACGGAGCCGACGGGCTTTCCCAAGATCGTAGATTTTCTGCCCGGGCGGAGCGTCGATCGCGGGATAAACGATCTGAACAACATGGGAGCCGCGATGGCGCCTGCGGCGATCGATACGCTGAAGCGGTATCTCGATGCGTCCGGACGGACGCCGGACAGCTTCGACATGATCCTGACGGGCGATCTCGGCGTCGAGGGCAGCCGCATCCTGCGCGATTTTATGCCGTCGGCGGCGTCCGTTCACGAGGATTGCGGGCTTTTGATCTACGATACGGCCGCCACTGACAAGCACGCGGGCGGATCGGGCTGCGGATGCTCCGCATCCGTGCTGGCGTCTGTGATTCTGCCGCGAATGGGACTTACAAAAAAGAACGTGCCGCCGCCGGACGGCGGTCGGCTTTGCGACATACTGTTTCTCGCGACGGGCGCGCTGATGAGTCCCGCGAGCGTATGGCAGGGGAACAACATCCCGGGCATATGCCATCTTGTGCATATAGTTGCGGGCGGAGGTGAAGCGGATGAATGAAATTTTTGAACAGGCGGCGCATTATCTGATCGTTTTCGCCGTCGGCGGCGCGCTCTGCGTCGTCGCGCAGATTCTGATCGACAAAACGAAGCTGACGCCGGCTCGTATCCTTGTCGCTTACGTTACGGTCGGCGTGATCCTCGGCGCCGTCGGAATATACGAGCCGTTCACGAAATTTGCCGGCGCCGGCGCGTCGACGCCGCTTCTCGGTTTCGGCAATACGATCGCGCGCGGCATCCGCGAAGGCGTCGACGAAAAGGGCCTGCTCGGCGCGCTCACCGGCGGGATCACGGCCTCCTCCGCCGGCATCGCCGCCGCACTCGTGTTCGGCTACCTCGCCGCCCTCGCCTTCAACGGCAAGCGCAAGAAGTGAATTATTATATTGTATTCGGGGTTTCACCCCGCGCCCTGACTTAAGGGGGGCTTTTGAAAGAAAGTCGAACTTTCCGCAAGCGGAAAGTTAGCAGATGCTTCGCATCTGCCCCCTTAAGAATCCCCGCAAAACTTTCCTGACAAGGATTATTCGGCGAGTGTGTTCATCTCTGCATCACGCGTTCGTGCGCCGACGAAGTAGTCGCGCGAGCGCGAACACCGATTCTTCGGGGCGCTGCCCCGCACCCCGCTTAGAGGGACTTTTGAAGAAAGTCGAACTTTCCGCAAGCGGAAAGTTAGCAGATGCTTCGCATCTGCCCCCTCTAAGAACTTTTCAAAACTTTCCTGACAAGGATTATTGGGCGAGTGTGTTCGCCTCTGCGCTGCACGTTCGTGCGCCGACGAAGTAGTCGCGCGGAGCGCGAACGCCGATGGCGCAGGGCGAGTGTGTTTGCCTCTGCGCCGCATCTGCGCTTAATCGATCTCGAACAGGCCGGACAAAATCAGCCACAGCGGCGTCCAGAATTTCATCGCGTTCCATATGCCCGCGCCGTAAAGTCCCGTATCGTAAATGAGCGATGCTTTCGCGTACACGGATCGCGGGTCCTCGAACCACACGATATGTTCGCTGCCGTTTTCGTAATACGAATAATACGGCGACGCGGCGGCCTCGTCGAACATTATGCGCGCGCGTCGGTCGTATGCGCGTATTGGCGCTTCGATATTCGTCACGGATTCCGCCTCGGTGACGCCCATTACATACGGCAGCGTCCAATCGTAGCCGTAATTCGGCACGCCGAGCAGAAATTTCTGCGGGGGCGCTTCCGTGACGGCGTAATCGACGACGCGTCTTACCTTATCGAGCGGCGCGACCGCCTGCGGTTCGCCGAACGCGTATCCCCACTCGTATGTCATGAGCAGCGCGCGGTCGGCGGCGTTCGCAAGCGCGCCGTAATTATGGCCTTCATATATAAGTCCCGACTGATCGGCGCTCGATTTCGGCGCGAGCGCGACCCACACCTCATATCCGCCGCGCGCATCGAGCGCGTCGTTCATATCGGCGACGAACGACGCATACTCGTCGGCGGCGTCGGAGCCGAGGTATTCAAAATCTATATCGACGCCGTCGTAGCCGAGTCGTTCGATCGTATCCGCGACGTTGCGGATGACGGCGTCGCGGACGGATTTTTCCGATAGGACGTATGCTGCCAGCTCGTTTGAAAAATAGCCGTCCTCGGTCAGCGTAGACAGCATCATGAGCGGGCGCACGCCGTATTCGCGCGCAAGCGCGATTATGGACGATTCCGCCTCGTCGCCGCCGGGCGGGATCAGCGAGCCGTCGTTTCTGATCCCGTATGTGAACACGGTGACATAGGAGAGATACGGCAGCGTGTGGCGCAGAGTATCGGGCGAAACGAACGGATATATGTATGCGTTTGCCGCGATCCTGCCGAACGGCTTCGGCTCGCCGTCTATGACGAGGGATTCGCCGGGGAAAATATCGTATCCGCCGCCGAGCGTCGGATTATTCTGCCACAGACTGCGAACCGTCACGCCGTACATATCAGCGATCGAAAAAAGCGAATCGCCAGATTTTACAGTATGAAATTCCGTCGGCTGGCGGATGAGGAGCGATCGTCCTATCGATAATCGCGTCGGGTCCGATATATCGTTATCGCTTATAATGAGGGACGCGGGCGTCCCGAACAGCTTTGAGATCGAATAAATGCTGTCGCCCTCGGCGACTGTGTAGATCTGCATTGCGGCACCTCGTTTTTTTGACAGTATATGACGCGCGCCGACGCTGTGTGAGCGGATTCGCGCGGCAGATTTTTCCTCATGTCGTGATATATTGCCGAAATAATGTTGATTTTACTTCAAATATAATGTATAATGGTACAAGAGACATTATTGAAAAAAGAGGGCGGGTTCGGCATATGAAACCGAGAATACTCATAATCAGTCCGGCGGATGTGGAATTCGTTCAGCGCATGGAGACGCTGCCGTACCCGGGCGAAGACGTCGTAGGCGGGACGTTCGATTATATCCCTGGCGGCGAGGGGTCCGAGATGGCGGTCGCGGCGGCGGCGCTCGGCGCCGACTGCCTCTTATGCGCGAGGATAGGCGCGGACAGCAGCGGACAGCGGCTGCGCGCCATATACCGCGAGATGGGGATCGACACGCGTTTCATGTTCATGGACAGGCGCGCGTCGACGGGACTCACGTCCGTCATGACCGAGAAGAGCGGGAAATCGCTGTCGGCAGTATTCCCGGGCGCGAATCTGCTTTTATCGGCGGCAGACGTCGAGGAGGCGTTCACGGCGCTGCCGGACGCGGCCGTGATATCGCTGCGGTCGCCGGAGAGGGTAGTTGTTGCGGCGTCCGAATATGCGGCGCGGAAGCGGATCCCGCTGCTCGTAGACGGAGGCCCTGCGCGCGCAGATTATCAGCTGTCGAAGTTATTCCCGTTTGAGATATTCTGTCCTGACGAGACCGAGCTTGAGATATTCACCGGTATCGCGCCGTCGACGACGGAGAACTGTCTGCGATCGGTCATAAGGCTGTCCTCGCTCGTCAACGCCAAATATTATGTAATAAAAATGGGAGCGCGCGGCGCGTTCCTCTACGACGGGAAATATTATAACGTCGTACTCGCGAACAACGTACAGGACGCGGACACATCCGCATCCGGCAGCGTATTCGACGCGGCGCTTATGACGGAATACGCTCGATCGGGGGATATAATGCGTTCGGTCAATTATGCGAATGCGGCGGCGGCGCTCGCCGTATCGAGGCCCGGAAGGCTCGACGCGATCCCGTCCGAAGAGGAGCTTATGACGTTTATCGAGTCAAGGGGGATAAAGCTGTGAAGGAACGCCGCATACTCGGCGTAGATTACGGCGACGCGCGCACGGGGATTGCGATATCGGATGCGGACGGCAGATTCGCGGGCGGCGTCGGCGTTATACGCGCGAAGGGGATGAGATCGGCGGCGCGTCAGACGGCGGACGAAGCCGCGCGGCGCGGCGCGCAGCTGATCGTAGTCGGGCTTCCGCTCAACATGGACGGCACGGAGGGCGCGCGCGCCGAGAAGGCAAGGGCGTTTGCGTCGATGCTGTCGGAGCTGACGGGGCTGCCCGTTGTGATGCAGGACGAAAGGCTCACGACGGTGGAGGCATACGATATAATGGACGAGATCGGCGTTCACGGCGCGCGCAGGCGCGACATCGTGGACACGATGTCGGCGGAGCTTATACTAAGGGAATACCTCGAATCGCACGGGGATGAAACATAAAATCGGGAGTTCGTGAGAACTCCCGATTTTGATGTGAAATTGCTATTTTCAGTTTTTTGTGAGATCCCTTTTATCAATCTTGATGCGGAGAAATCGTCTTATCAATTATTGTTTGCGGCATTCCTATTTTCAATCTTTGCCTGCAAAATTCCTATGCTCAATCTTCTTTGCAAAATCACTATTATCAGTTTTTTGCAAAACCCATTTTATAAATCTTGATGTGGAGAAGTCCTTTTATCAATTATTGTTTGCGAAATTCCTATTTTCGGATTTTACTTGCAAAATCCATACTCTTGATCTTTACTTGTGAAATCTCTATTCCCGATATTTATTTGCAAAATTCCTATTTTCGATCTTTGTTTGCGAAATCCCTATGCTCAGTTTTTTGCAAAATCCCTTTTATCAATTCTGATGCGGAGAAATCGTCTTATCAATTATTGTTTGCAAAACCCATACTTTCTACCTTTATTTGCAAAATTCTTATTCTCAATCTTATTTGCAAAATATCTTTTCTCGCAATTTATATGTGGATAACCCCTTTTCTCGCAGAGAAAAGGGGTTCCCCACACCCCCTCCTCAAAAGAGCGCTTACCGGCTGCTGGAGATGAGGTTTTGTTTTATATCCCAGAGTTTCTGGGAAAGGTCTACGTAATAGTTATGCGGGTTATCGAATAAAAACAGTGAGGAACCCCTTTTCTCGCAATTTATATGTGGATAACCCCTTTTCTCAGAGAGAAAAGGGGTTCCCCACACCCCTCCCTAAAAGAGGAAAGCTGGGTGCGAATCGTATATTTTGACGAGGATTTTTCGCGTGGTACCCGTTTTTTCGCTCACTCCCTTATGCGGGTTATCGAATAAAAACAGTGAGGAACCCCTTTTCTCAGAGAGAAAAGGGGTTCCCCACACCCCCTCCTCAAAAGAGCGCTTATCTGCTGCTGGAGATGAGGTTTTGTTTTATGTCCCAGAGCTTCTGGGAAAGGTCGACGTAATAGTTATGCGGATTATCGAATCTGCGGACTTCATCCCACATGGTATCGACCTCATTGGCGCAATATGTGCGGACGTCGGAGAGCTTCGGGACGTCATAGACAAGCTCGCCGTTTTTGAAGATTTCGACGAGCAGCGGGCGCGCTTCGATATTATTCATCACTTTACGTTTCCATGTAAAGTCGGGATCGAAAATTTCGAGCGGCTTGGTTGTATCGACGACTTCGTCGTACACGGTGATGAGATCGGCTTCCGCCTTGCCTGTTTCCTTAGAATAGAGGCGATAGACCTTTTTGAAGTGCGGATTTGTGATCTTTGTCACGTTTTCGCTGATCTTGATACGGGGGATTATATGTCCCTCGCCGTCCTCGACGGCGGCCAGCTTATACACGCCGCCGAACACGGGAGACGACGTCGATGTGATGAGGCGTTCGCCGACGCCGAAGGCGTCGACCTTCGCGCCCTGGCGGATCATATCGCGGATAAGGTATTCATCGAGCGAATTTGAAACTACGATCTTGCAGTAATCGAATCCGGCGTCGTCGAGCATACGGCGCGCGCGCTTTGAAAGATATGTGATATCGCCGGAATCGAGGCGGATTGCGCAGTTTTTGATTCCCATCGGGACGAGGACGTCGCGGAACGCGCGGATCGCGTTCGGGATACCGCTCTTAAGCACGTTATATGTGTCGACGAGCAGCGTTGCGGAATTCGGATATATTTCACAGTATGTGCGGAACGCTTCGTATTCGCTGTCGAACATCTGGACCCACGAATGCGCCATCGTGCCTGTAGCCGGCACGCCGAACATTTCATCGGACACGGTGCAGGCCGTAGCCGCGCATCCGCCGATATAGGCGGCGCGAGCGCCGTAGATGGCGGCGTCGGCGTTATGGGCGCGGCGGCTGCCGAATTCCGATATTGCGCGCCCCTCGGCGGCGCGCACGATGCGGTTCGACTTTGTGGCGATGAGAGACTGATGGTTGAACGTCAAAAGCAAGAACGTCTCGATGAACTGCGCCTCGACGGCGGGCGCGCGAACTGTTATGACGGGTTCGTTCGGGAAAATGATCGTCCCCTCGGGGACCGCCCACATATCGCCGGTGAATTTAAATTCGCGCAGATACGAGAGAAAATCCTCGTCGAAAATGCGCTTTGAACGCAGATATTCTATATCCTCGTCGTCAAAACGGAGATTTTTGATGTAGTCTATGATCTGTTCGAGTCCGGCCGCGATCGCATAGCCGCCGCCGTCGGGAACGTTGCGGAAGAACACGTCGAAGTACGAAATTTCGTCTCCCTTGCCGCATTTGAAATAGCCGTTCGCCATCGTCAGCTCGTAGAAATCGCACAGCATTGTCAGATTGCGCTTGTTTTCCATATCGATCCTTTACGCTTCATGAAGCTTTCATATATATTTTTATTCATATTATATTGCGGCGGCGTCCGTTTTTCAATAGTAATCTCGACAAATTCGCGCGCTTCGGCCGGCGCGATCGATGTGGAACTCGCATAAACGGGATCGGGAAATGTCATTTTCCGCGCGTCAGCGAGTGGGCGATCTTTCAATAAAAAATTTATTCACCTCCGCGCCGAACAAAAGAATGTACATGATCATATAAAGCCAGAGCATAAGGACCATGATGGCGGCGGCGCTGCCGTAAATGTGCGGCAGATTTGAAAAATCGGAGACGAAGACGGAGAAGATGTAGGAATAGAGCGTCCATCCCGACGAGGCGACGGCGGCGCCGGGCAGATGGCAGCGCAGGCGGTCCATTTTCGCCTCGGACGGTGTGAACGCGCGCAGCATAAGCGCGAAGAACAGCGTCAGCATTACGAGCATGAATACGGGCGACATCGTGACGAGCAGATCGAATACGCCGCCGACGGCGGCGGAACGCGCGGAGAGAAGCGCCGACAGCGAATCGCCGAACACGAGAAAAACGAGCAGCGCGACGATGAGGAGGATGAAGGACGCGGTGAACAGAAGCCCGATCGCGATCTCGGAGATCGCGGCGCCGCCATCCTGTCCCCATACGGAGCGGACGCCGCGCCTGACTGCGCGCACGCCGCGCGACGCGCCCCACATCGCGGCGAACGCCGAGATCGAAAGCGGAGCTGGCGCGGGATACTCCGAAAACGACAAAAATTCTGTTTCAAGGTAGTCACCGAGTATGCCCGGGACGAGATCGGCGAGACGGTGGATATATGCTGAAACTGATTCGGGAATTACGATGCCCGCTATCGTGACTGTGAGGGTGACGAGCGGGATCGCGGACAGGATCACGAAAAACGCAGATTCGGCGGCATACGCGTTGATGCGGTCGGCCTTCATCTCGGCCAGCAGCAAGGACAGCGAACGGAACGCGCCTCCGAACGAAATAACGTGCGAACGCTTCATGCGAATACCTCCCTTCACGCGGATAATAGGCGCTTGTGTAACAAAATCGGCAAATGTTATGCAAATGCATAACGCACGGCGGCGTCATTTTGCCTATCATATTCGTACATATTCTATTTCCCGCAAGGAAAAATTATTCGTCATGGAAGATATTGCCTCCAAAAGCGAAAAATAATGCCGTTTTTGAAAAATCATGCGATTTTTGGAGCAAAAACTTTCATATTCGTATTGTATAATTCTTCAAATACGACTATAATGATAGTATCACTCGGAAAGGGATCACATATTGCCCGATATGAAGAACGCGCGCACGACATATATGACCGCACTTACAGTAACGCTTATAGCCGCCATCGCGGCATCGGCGATCAGGACGATCGCACTGCTTGTGGAATTCGATCCCGTATCGGCGTATTACGATCACGGCGCGAAGCTCCCCGCGGCATTTATGACGATAACGCTGATCGCGATCGCGGCCGCGTGCGTGTTCGTGTATATTCTGCGCGGAAAGCTTGACGGCGTGAGCGCGGGCAGCGATTCGCCCGCCGTCATATACGTCTCGGCGCTGCTCGGATTCGTAATCGTCGCCGGCGCGCTGCTCGATTTTTTCATCGGCGGCGTGCGCGGAGGTCTTATTTCGCTTTCGACGCTGACGCTCGTTTTGTCGGTGCCGGCGGCGCTCTACTGTTTGATCGGCATCGCGCTCCCGATAGGAAACAAGGGAGCGGAGACCGTACTTTCGGTGCTTATGATACTGTGGCTGTTTTTGATGCTCGTCGGCGTTTACTTCGACACGGGCGTTGAGATCAACAATCCGAACAAGACGCTGACGCTCGCCTCGCTCGCGGTCTCGCTTCTGTTCTTCGTCGCCGAGGGACGGTTCCGCGTCGGATCGCAGCGCCCGTGGCGATATGTGCTGTCGGGATTTGCGACCGTGATCGTGACGGGGCTGTATTCGATCCCGAACGCGGCGCTCATCCTGATGGGGGCGTATCCCGACGCCGTCAACGTTACGCGCGAGATGCTGATACTCTGCATCTTCATCTACGCCGCGCTGCGCATGATCCTCGCGTGCGGCATGGTGGACGACGGGACGCGCGAATAAACAAAGTCTGTAAAATTTAAAATACATTTTCGGAGGAGATTACCATGGACGACAACAAATATTTCGATATTCCGACGCCGACGCTCTCGCTCGGCGGCGAAGCTGCGGCAGTCGCGCCGGAGCTGAAGCTGCCGGATGAGAAAAAGGCGGCTCCCGCCGCCGACGACATCAAGCTCGACGAAAGCATCCTTACCGACGAGGAAAAGGCCGCCGTCGACGCGTTCGCGGAGAAGATCGACATCACCGACAGCCAGATCGTGATGCAGTACGGCGCGCCGGCGCAGACGAAGGTCTCGCAGTTCTCCGATACGGCGCTCGAAAACGTGCGCACAAAGGATCTCGGCGCCGTCGGCGACGCGATCACCGATCTTGTGACGGAGCTGAAGGGACTTTCCGTCGACGAGGAGGAGAAGGGCTTCCGCGGACTGTTCCGCCGTCAGAACAATAAGATCGAGGCGCTCAAGGCGAAATACGACAGCGCCGAGGCGAACGTAGATAAGATATGCGGCGCTCTGCGCGATCATCAGATCCAGCTGCTCAAGGATATCTCCACGCTTGACAGGCTGTACGGCGTCAATCTCTCGTATCAAAAGGAACTGACGATGTACATCCTCGCCGGCAAAAAGCGCCTGCGTCAGGAGCGTGAAACGACGCTTGCGCAGCTTTCGGATAAGGCGAAGCAGTCGGGACTCGCGGAGGACGCGCAGGCTGCCCGCGATTTCTCCGATCTCTGCGACAGATTCGAGAAGAAGCTGTACGATCTCGAACTGACGCGCATGATCTCGATCCAGATGGCGCCGCAGATAAGACTGATCCAGAACAGCGACACGATGATGGTGGAGAAAATCCAGTCCACGCTCGCGAATACGATCCCGCTCTGGAAATCGCAGATGGTGATCGCGCTCGGACTGTCGCACGCGTCGCAGGCTATGGAGGCGCAGCGCGAGGTGTCGGAGGTGACGAACGCGCTGCTCAAGAAGAACGCGGACGCGCTCAAGACAAGCACGGTAGAGGTCGCGAAGGAATCGGAGCGCGGCATCGTCGACATGGAGACGATAACATATACGAACCAGCAGCTCGTATCGACACTCGAGGAGGTCATCCGCATCCAGGACGAGGGACGCACGAAGCGCCGCGAATCCGAGGCGGAGCTTGCAAGGATCGAATCCGAACTGAAGACAAAGCTGCTTGACATAAAGGATCTCAAACAATAATTCGGCTGTAATCATGAAGGAGGGCGAGGGGAAACCTTTTCTTAAAAGGTTTCCCCTCACACGGTAATTCTTGACTGTTTTAAATGTGGATTCGCTGTCGCTTTCATACGGAGCGAATACGATAATCGAAAACATAAGCTTCACCGTAAACGAGGGCGACAGACTCGGCATCGTCGGCGTGAACGGCAGCGGCAAAACGACGCTTTTATCGATCATAACGGGCGATATCGCGCCCGATGCGGGCGGCGTCTACGTCGCGAAGGGCAAAACGGTGGGGCTTTTGCGCCAGAACGACGCGTTCTCAAGCGCGCCCGGGTGCGCGGATAACGTACTCGAGCAGATGTACGGCGCGTTCCCGCGCCTGCTCGAAATAGAGTCGAGACTGTCGGTTTTGGAACGCATGATAACAGTGCTGCCGCCCGGCGGCTACGGCTGCATGACGGCGCTGCGCGAGCATGACGAGCTGACGGCGGAATACCGCGACGGCGGCGGACTTTATTTCCGTTCGCGGTGCGTGTCAGTTTTGTCTAAGCTCGGATTTGACGAAAGCTTTCATTCGCTGCCCGTATCGGCGCTGTCGGGCGGACAGAAGACGCGCCTCGCGCTGGCGCGTCTGATCCTGACCGAGCCTGATATACTTATGCTCGACGAGCCGACGAACCATCTCGACATAGATTCGCTCGTATGGCTCGAGGGATTTCTGTCGACATATAAAAAGACGGTGCTTGTCGTGTCCCACGACCGCTATTTCCTCGACCGCGTCACGAATAAGACGCTCGAGATCGAACACAAGCGCTCGAAGCTGTACGACGCGCCGTATTCGGGCTATGCGGAGCAGAAGCGACGCGAGCGCGAGGCCGACGAACGCCATTATGCGCAGCAGCAAAAGGAGATCAAGCACCAGCTCGATATAATCGAGCAGCAGCGCAGATGGGGACAGGAGCGCAATTTCGTGACGATAAAGAGCCGCGAACGGTATCTTGCGCATATGACGCTTATAAATAAGCCCGAAGCGCTGCCGAAATCGATCAAATTCAGGCTCGAATCATCGGGACGCAGCGGCAACGAGGTCCTCGACGTGCGCGGACTTACGATGGGATTCGGCGGCCAGCCGCTGTTTTCCGACTTGTCGTTTTCGGTGCGCAGGCTCGACAGACTGTTCATAATCGGCGCGAACGGATGCGGCAAATCGACGCTGATAAAAATACTGACGGGAACGCTCTTGCCGCTCTCCGGCGTCGTCGAATACGGCTATAACGTCGAGGTCGGCTACTACGATCAGGAAAACCAGAACCTGACGGAGACGAACACCGTCATCGAGGAGATATGGGGCGAATATCCGTCGCTGACGCAGACGGAGGTGAGAGGCGCGCTCGCGCGGTTCCTCTTTGTCGGCGACGATATCGAAAAGCCCGTGTCGGTGCTGTCCGGCGGCGAACGCGCGCGGCTTACGTTCTGCAAACTGATTCTGTCAAAGGTCAATCTGCTCATCCTCGACGAGCCGACGAACCATCTCGACATCAAATCGCGCGAGGCGCTCGAGGACGCGCTCGCGGAATTTGAAGGCACCGTGATCGCGGTGTCGCACGACCGCTATTTCATCGACAAGCTCGCGACGCGCATCCTGCCGCTCGAACGTCATATGTCCTCCGTCTGGGAGGGCGGATATGCCGATTATACGGCGCATCTCGAGGGGACGGCGGCCGAGGCCGCCGCAGAGGAGGCGCAGGCGCCGTCGACGAATAAGGAAAAATATCTCGCATCGAAGCAGGAGGCCGCGGCGCTCCGCAAGCTGAAGCGCGAGCTGGAACGGATCGCGGCCGATACGGAGCGCGCGGAAAAGGAGCTGATCGAGGTGGAACAGGAGCTGTACGGCGACGCCGCCAGCGACTACATCCGCGCATCTGAGCTTGACGATCGAAAGATGGAGCTTGAAAATCAGCTCTACGACTTATATGACCGCGAGGAAAAAATACGCGCTGAGCTTGACGGCGGGGCGGGAGAGGGGACGCCCGATTAAGGGCGGCCCCTCCACGCCTGCGCCGTTTTTGGCCGATTTTGCGGCAGATTCTTCCTCCAAAGTGAAAATCAGCTATTATTTTTATGGTTTTTAGGTGAATTGTGTTGCTCAAAATTTGAGTAAGTGGTATAATATGAAAAGCATAGATTCGCGGGGCTTATTTTGAATGGACAGAAAAGGCATAACGAGAATGGTTGAGCAGAAGATCAGCCAGGCCATCATCGACTTCGGCATGGCGCAGAAGCTCGACGGCGTGCTGATCGGCTATTCAGGCGGCGCCGATTCGGGCGCGCTGCTCTCCTATATGCATAAATATTCGCGCGAGCATGGCATCCATATCGCGGCGTGCCACGTCAATCACTGCATTCGCGGGGATGAAGCCGATCACGACGAGCAGTTCTGCCGCGACGTCTGCGAAAGCCTCGGCATCGAGCTGTTCGTCGAACGCGTCGATGTTCCGGCGCTCGCGAGAGAAGAGGGAAAGGGACTCGAGGAAACGGGACGCCACGTCCGTTACCGCACGTATCGGTGCATAATCGATTCCCATCCGGAGCTGTGCCATATCGCGCTCGCTCATCACGCCGACGACAACATGGAGACCGTAATATTCAATATGTGCCGCGGCACCGGCATCCGCGGCCTGTCCGGCATACCGCCGGTCAGGGGCGACCGCATAATACGGCCTCTCATCTACTGCACGAAAAGCGAGATCATCGGCTACTGCATAGCGAACGATATACCGTATGTGACGGATACGACGAACAGCGATATCGATTATACGCGCAACTATATCAGATCGGAGATTCTTCCGCGCCTCGCGCGGATAAATCCGTCCCCCGAGATCGCGATATCGCAGCTTTGCACGCTTCTGCGCAACGACGACGTCTATATCCAGCGTCAGGCGAACGCGTTTTTGAACGAGCATCAGGTCGCGGCGTCGTGTTCGCGCAGCCTTTTGGCGGGGCAGGATCAGGCGCTTCTGTCGCGGATCGTGCGATATATGTACGACCGCGCCGCCGACGCGCTCTACGGACGCACGAGGCGTTATATGTCGCTCGACTTCGATCATGTCAGAGCGGTGACGCGGATCATTCTGTGCGGCAGCGCGCATTCGCGCATATCGCTGCCGGGCAGGATATGCGCCGCCGTCGAGGGAGACGAATTCTTCCTCATCGGCGAGGACGAATACGAGGCGAAATACAATTACGCGCCGGAGTTCAAGATCAGGATGGACGAGGGCGAGCATAGAATATCGGAGCTTGACGCCGTCATAATGATAAGCGGCGAGGAGGACCTCGGATTCGAGATCGAATGCAGGCTCAAATACGGCTCCGTCGAGCATCTGGCGGTGAGAAGACGCGACATCCGCGGCGAATTTTATATAAGGAACCGCGAAGCCGGCGACAGGATATTCTCCGGCGGGATGAACAAACATACGAAAAAGCTGTACTGCGAAATGAAGGTTCCGATCGAGCTGCGCGGGGTGCTGCCCGTATTCTGCGACGACGACGGGATCTTGTGGATACCGAAGGTGGCGTCCCGCGACGCGGGCGCCGATACGGACGGCGACGGCGGCATGGTACACATATATTACGCGCACGGCGCGCAGAAATGACAGTGAAAGCGGAGGGGCTATCGATGGACAACGCTGAAAAGACGAGGCGCGAGCTGCCGACTGCGGCGGCGCTCGACGTCGCAAGAGTGCTTATATCCGAGGACGAGATCGCGGAGCGCGTCGGCGTGCTTGCGCGTCTGATCGAGGCCGATTACAGATCGTCGGGCAAAAAGCTCGTCCTGCTCGGCATACTGAAAGGCTCGGTCGTTTTCATGGCGGAGCTGATGAAGCAGCTCCGGCTGCCGGTCGAGATCGATTTTATGAAGGTCTCGTCATACGGCGGCGGGACGACGTCGAGCGGCAGCGTTACGATCCTGCTCGATCTGAAGCGCAACGATATCTCCGACTGCGATATCCTCATCGTCGAGGATATAATCGACAGCGGCAGAACGCTGTCGTATCTCGTCGATTATCTGAAGCTCAAGGGCGCGGCGTCTGTCAAAACGGTGACGCTGCTCGACAAGCCGTCGCGGCGCGTCGTCGATTTCGAGCCTGATTACAGGGGATTTGAGATACCGGACGAATTCGTCGTCGGCTACGGACTCGACTACGACGAAAAATATCGCGCGCTGCCGTTTGTGGGCGTGCTTAAACCGGAGTTCTGCGAGAAATAATAATACGGGATAAAGACGCATTATATAATAAAATGAAAGAGTGCCGCGGTCGGTGATTTTCGCGGCAGGGGTAAACGAAAACATGAAAAAAAGCAATCTGAAAGTCATCATTTTCTACATCGTGCTGATAGCCGTCATCGTGATCGCGTCGGCGTCGCTGTTCTCGGCGGCGAACAGGAGCGAGGCAACGTACAGCGACGTACTCGGATATTTCCGCGACGGACGCGTCATCAGATTCGTCGTCGACGGAAACAACAATCTGACGATGGAGCTGCGCGCGGAGGGCGATATCTGGGACGAGGAAGCCGGCGCGCTCAAGGAGGGCGCGAAGGCGTCGCCGGAGGATCCGGCCGTAATGCGCGAGACGTACAAGGTGAGGGACTACTATATGTTCTACACCGACGTCAAGGATACGGTCGAGGCCCAGAAGCAGGCGGGAGTGATCGACAATTATGATTTTCCGCCTCCGACGGAGCTTCCGTGGTGGGTGAGCTTCCTGCCGTATTTGATAGTGATCGCGCTGTTTATCGTATCGTGGATGTATATGATAAATCAGACGTCCGGCGGCGGCGGGGGACGCATCGGCAGCTTCGGACGCAGCCGCGCGCGTCTTGTGACGAACGATAAGAAAAAGGTCACGTTCCGCGACGTGGCGGGCGCAGACGAGGAAAAGGAGGAGCTGCGCGAGATCGTGGAATTTCTCCGCGATCCCGATCACTTCACGAAGCTCGGCGCGCGCATCCCGCACGGCGTTCTGCTCGTAGGCCCTCCAGGCACAGGTAAAACGCTTTTGGCGAAGGCTGTCGCCGGCGAGGCCGGCGTGCCGTTCTACTCGATCTCGGGTTCCGATTTCGTCGAAATGTACGTCGGCGTCGGCGCGTCCCGCGTCCGCGATCTGTTCGAGACGGCGAAGAAGAATCCCGCGAGCATCATATTCATCGATGAGATCGACGCGGTCGGACGCCACAGAGGCGCGGGCCTCGGCGGCGGTCATGACGAACGCGAGCAGACCTTGAATCAGCTGCTCGTCGAGATGGACGGCTTTGGCAGCGGTTCCGGCACGATCGTGATGGCGGCGACGAACCGTCCCGACATCCTCGATCCGGCGCTTTTGCGCCCGGGCCGTTTTGACAGGCAGATCACGGTAAGCTATCCCGACGTAAAGGGACGCGAGGCGATACTGAAGGTACACGGACGCGGCAAGCCGTTCGAGGCAGACGTCGATTTTGCGACGGTGGCAAAGACGACGGTCGGCTTCACGGGAGCCGATCTTGAAAACCTCTTAAATGAGGCGGCGCTTTTGGCGGCGCGCAAGGGAAAGACCCTGATCGGCATGGCCGATCTCGAGGACGCGATGATAAAGGTTATCGTCGGCCCGTCGAAGCGCTCGAAGGTGATAAGCGACAAGGAAAAGCGGCTGACGGCATATCACGAATCAGGCCACGCGATCGTGACGAAATTCATACAGCCGGACGAACCGGTTCATCAGATATCGATAATCCCGAGCGGCCGCGCCGGCGGATACACGCTGTCGCTGCCGAAGGACGACAAGGCGTATATGTCGAAAAACGACATGAAGCATGAGATCGTGACGCTGCTCGGCGGCCGCGTCGCGGAGGCGATCATATTCGACGATATTTCGACCGGCGCGTCCAACGACATTCAGCGCGCGACGTCGATCGCCCGCAACATGGTGACGAAGTACGGAATGAGCGACGAACTCGGCCCGATCGTATACGGCGCGGAGCATGACGGCGACGAAGTGTTCCTCGGCCGCGATTTCTCGGCGACGAGAAATTATTCCGAGGAGACGGCGTACAAGATCGACAACGAGATCAAGGCGATCGTCGAGGAGGCATACGCGGAAGCGAAGCGTATCCTGACGGAGAATATAGGCAAGCTCCATTTCGTAGCCGGATACCTGATCGCGAACGAGATCATGGACGAGAATCAGTTCGACGCCGCGATGACGCAGGAAGGCGTCACATACGAGCAGCTTGACGAGATGGTGGCGGAGAAGCGCCGCCGCAGCGAAGAGGAAAACGAGCGCAGACGGCAGTATCTGTCCGAGCTGGAGCGCAAGGAACGCCTCCGCCAGCAGGAGGAGGAACGCCGCGAACGTGAAATGGCGCAGCGCCACGGCGCGGACGGGCAAGGCCCGACGCCTCCGCCCCCGCCCCCGCCGCAGCAGTAAATTGGGGTTTCACCCCAAACCCTGACTTAAGGGTGGCGTTTAAAGAAAGTCGAACTTTCCGCAAGCGGAAAGTTGGCAGATGCTTCGTAGCTACCCCCCTCTAAGAATCCTTCAAAAACTTTCCTGATAAGGGTTATGGGGCGAGTGTGCTTGCCACAGCATCGCGCGTTTATGTGTCGACGAAGCGGTCGCGCGAGCGCGAACAACGATTGCGCGGGTTGCGACGGATCATATTATCATTCTGCAACAAAAACGGGCGGCCGAGTGGCCGCCCGTTTTGGCGTATATCGATATTAACCGTGCGCGCTGACGACGGAATAATATATTTTTTCGACGGCGTCGCCGAAATTTTCCTTATCGAACGCATTCGCGATCCGCTCGCTGTAACGGCCGGCGACGGCGCGCCATTCCGGATCGCGCACGATCTCGCCGATCTCGGTCATGAATTCCTGTTCGCACGTCCATTCAAATCCGTTTTTGCCGTCCTCGATCACATCGACGAGGCACGGGTCCTCGCGGCACAACAGCGGCAGTCCGTTCGCGGCGGCCTCGACGTATGTAAGCCCCTGCGTTTCGCTCGTGGACGCGCTGACGAAGACGTCGCCGAGCTGATAATAATACTGCACGCGCGACGGCGGCACCATACCGGTGAAGATCACGGAATCCGAGATCCCAAGCTCGTCCGTCCGCTTTTCAAGCTCGTCCCTTGCGGGTCCGTCGCCGACGATGAGGAATACAAGCTGATCGTAGACCTTTTTCGCCTTCGCGAACATGGAGAGCATCTCGTCCAAATTCTTCTCGATGCCGAGCCGTCCGAGATTTATCAAAACGAGCTTATCGTCCGCGATCCCGAGCGAACGGCGCATCGAGAGCCGCTCTTCGGGCGACAGACGGAGCTTGTGCTGTTCGAGACTGATCCCGCTCGGTATGACGCTCATATCGTTGTGAAGTCCGTAGCTGCAAAGCGCATCCTCGACCTTGTGCGTCGGCGCGATTATGCTGTCGACATTGCGCAGCCTGCGCCGCGAGAATACGCGCACGACGAATCTGCCGATCCGTTTGCTCGGAATTATGTACGCCGCATACTGCTCGTAGAGCGTGTGATACGTGTGAACGATCGGCGCGCCCGTCGCTTTCGATATGTGGCTCGCGAAGAAAAACGTGAAAAATTCGCATTGACTGTGGATCACGTCGGGATGCCATTCGATCAGCTCGCGCAGATATTTATGGCGAAACGACGTCGGCATCCGTGTGTCGGGATATATCCTCGTCGGGATCGAGCGTATGTAGTATACGTTGCCCTCATGGCGGCTTTTCATAGTGTCGGAGAGAGTCAGTATTTTTACGTCGTGTCCCTTGGCGACAAGCTCGTCGCAGAGATTTGTGACGGACGTCACAACGCCGTTCGTGTTCGTTGTAAAGAGGTCTGTCGTAATCAGGATTTTCATGCTTCAGTCGGCGCTCCATCGTATATTTAACGCGCGCGGCGCCGGTTCCGCCCTCGCCACCGCACGGAATAAAACAGATATTTCAGTCGTCCGCAGGACGAAAAATCAATAAAATCTGCGTTTTCACTGCCGCCCCACAGCGTCAGCATCAATATCGCAGCACTTCTATAAAATGCTTGTTCGCAAGCACGATTTGCATAGGTTTTCGATATCAAATCCACATCAAAGCAACACCGCAACGGTCATGCAAAAATGCCTACTCGCAAGCGCGATTTGTATAAGCCATCAATATCAAATCCACAGCAAAGCAAAACCGCATCGGTCATACAAAAATGCTTGTTCGCACGCGCGCTTTGCGTAGACTGTCAACATCAAACTCACAGCCAAGCAACAGCGCATCGCGGTGTTTATTAAAACAGAAATTTCTACCTTAATTTTCCTCGTCGCCCGACGGGCGACATTCAACAAAATTGAAATTTATGTTTCAATAAGCACTTCCTTATACTGTCGCCGCCGCACCGCGGCGACTTTGACATCGCGGTATTTATTATAACACAAAAAACGCAAAAATGCACGGATTTTTTGAACATAGTTTTGTAAATTATTGTCGCAATGTATACTATATTGCGGCAAAGGAAGCTTACACCTTGTAGAATATGCGGCAGATGAACGCAGAAAACAGTATGCAGAATATCATCACCGCGAATGCGGCTGGCATCGCGTGACGCGTCCGCTTTATGCCGACCGATGAAAAATACACCGATACGACGTAGACGACGGTGTCGGAGCTGCCCATTATGACGGACGCGAGAAACGATACGAAGCTGTCGGGACCGCTGTGCGAGATCAGCTCCGTGTACGCCGCCGTCGAGGCGGAGCCGGAGATCGGACGCGTGATAAGCAGCGGCGTGATCGCGGACGGAAGCCCGAGCGCGGCAAACGCTCCCGATAAAAGCTCCGCCAGCGCGTCAGCGAGGCCGGACGCGAACATCATCGACGTTGCAACGATAAGCGCGCAAAGCGACGGCAAAAGCTTTGCCGTCGTGCGCAGTCCCTCGCCGGCTCCGTCAAGGAACGCGTCGAACGCGGACGCGTCCGATCGGAGCGCCGCAAGCGCCGCGATAAACAGTATCGACGGCAGCACGTATTCGGGGACGGCGCTCATACGCGGCGGCGGAACAGACGCGGCACGATCCGGCATATCGTCACGGCGAGTACCGCGCACGACGCCGATACGATCCAGATCGGGATGATGACGGCATACGGATCGGCGCAGCCTGCGGCGCGCCGCAGCGCGATCAGCGTCGAGGGGAAAATGTTCGGCGGGGAAGCGCCCAAAACGGCGAGCGTCACCATGTCGTCAAACGCGTCCTCGCCGCCGCTTTGAAGCTTTTTCATCGCCGAGATCGCGAGCGGCGTCGCGGCGTTGCCGACCCCGAGCATATTGGCGCTGACGCACGCCGTGATTTCATCCGCGCCGACGCCGGACGAAAATGCATACGGGAACGCGAGACGGAGCGCGGGACGCAGCGCGCGCGACAGCCGCCGGATCATTCCGGCGGCCGTCATCAGCGACATTATCCCGCCCCAAAGGCACATGACGCCGAGCAGCGAATACGACAGTGCGACGGCTTTTTCAGCGCCGTCGAGGATTGCGCCCGACAGCGCGCCGATATTGTTCGTAAACGCCGCATAGATAAACGACAGGATCGTTATGACGGAGAAGCACTTGCCAAGCATGAAAAACGCCTTTCCCGCAGCATGGCCGCGAAGTCGCAAAATAAAAATCGATGTCCTTTTGACGAGATGGACGTCGAAATGTGTTGACATTGGCAAAATATCATGATATACTGATATTGTAAATATACCGAACGCCGCGTTTAGGCGGAATCGGCGAAAAAAACTGAATATGAGAGGAGTCACGGATCATGAAAGCGACCGGAATCGTAAGAAAGATCGACGAGCTTGGACGAATCGTACTTCCGATCGAAACGCGTAAGATCTTGAATATAAACACGAAAGATCCCGTTGAGATCTATATGGACAACGATACGATCGTTCTTCGCAAGTATGAACCGGCCTGTGTTTTCTGCGGCAGTACAGACAAAACCGTGCGCTACAATGACAAGCTGATCTGCAAAGCCTGCCACGACGAAATACAGGAGCTGTTTTTGAAGAGCGAGGCCGAGGAATAAACCCGGCCGAGGGTGACACAATATAATTATGACGTCGCTCGCCTGATTATGCGTAGAACGGAGAGGAGCCTGTAACGGCTCCTCTTCGCGGTTCTGTATGCGAAAACCGAAAATGAAAAAGGACGCTGCAGCGTCCTTTCTCACGTTCGGAGTGACTGGATTCGAACCAGCGGCCTCTTGGTCCCGAACCAAGCGCTCTACCGGACTGAGCCACACCCCGATCTGCCGCCGCTATCCGCGACAGCTCAATTAGTATAACACTCGACGCGGCGAATGTCAAGTGAATTTTGAAATTTTTATGACTGTGTGTAGGAACTTTGCGCGCAGCCCCCGCCGGAGATGTCAGCGCCGCGCCTGTTCGCCGCCCAAACGGCGTTGATCGGGACGTCCGCCTCGGCGAATCTGCGCTCGTATTCGGTCTCGATATTGCCCTGTGCATATTCGCTGTTGTGAAGATCGCGCGTCTGGAGGATTATGTCAAAATCGGATGACGCAAGCTCCTCGAGCGTGAAATCGAAAAGCACGACGTTGTCGGTCTTGACGCGCAGCTCGCCGCCCGGGACGAGAATTTTTGAATACTCCGACAAAAATCCGCGATACGTCATGCGGCGCTTGTAGTAGCCCTTTTTCGGCCACGGATCGCTGAAATTGAGAAATATTGCGCAAAGCGTCCCGGGCGCGAACCATTCGCCGACGCGGGACGCGTCGCCGATTATGAATCGGACGTTGTCGGGGAGCGAAGCGTCGGATTCGAGCTGGGCGCGACGCTTTTCGAGCGCGAACATCATGACGCTGTCGATGCGTTCGACGGCGTAGTAAACGCCGTCGGGATCGCGCGCCGCCATCCCGCAGATGAAATCGCCCTTGCCGCATCCGAGTTCGAGATAAACGCGCCCGCCGCGCAGCTCGTCCGGAAACGGCGCGTATGCGTCGTTATAAATCGATGACGGATCGCGCACGAGATATTGCGCGCAGCGCTCGATCCTCGCGCTCGAATTCTTTTTTTTTCTCATTCTCATATTGAAATCTTTCCTTACTTTTGGTACAATAAACTGTGTTGGTCTATCCGCCCAACAAGTATAACACAATTGATCGATTTTTGCCATAAGAAAACCCGTAAAAAGGGGGAATATTTCGTGGACATAAACAGATTTACGGGCGTACTCGCCGCACGGCTCGAGGCGGAAGGCGCGGACAGGGAATCCGCGATACGCCACAGCCGTGCGTTTATCGGGTCGCTGCCCGAATCGGAGGCGGCGAAGATCGCGGATCTGTGCGAACGCAGCGACGATGCAATGAACAGGATCGTATCGTCGCTCAAAAAGCGCGCGGTAGGCAGCCGCGCCGACGGCGCGCGTCCCTCACAGCAGCAGATCCCGCAGGCGCAGATGCAGCCGCAGCAGCCGCCGCAGCCGCAGCCGCGCCAGACCGCCCAGCCTCGACCCGTACAGATACAGAACGAACAACAAAACGCAGCAAGGCCGCGCCGGACGAGGCCGACGCCGGAACAGAATCAGCCGGCGGAGATGCAGCAGCCGGCGCAGCAGACACAGGTAATGCGCCGTCCGCAGACGGCGCCCGCGCAGTCGGCGCAGAACGCGCAGCCGAACGGCGGGACGCGTCAGGCACAGCCGATAGGGCAGGTGCGCAGACTGCCCGCCCATCTCATCGATCACTATGACGACGACGACAACACGGACGCGATGCTGTCCCCGCGTCAGCGCGTCCGTCCCGCGCCGCAGAGGGCGGAGCAGCCGCGCCGTCAGGCGCAGCCGCAGACGCCGCAGACCCAGTCCGCGCCGCGTCATACGCAGTCGTCGACAAGCACGTCTTCGCGTTCGCGCGCGCAGGCGCAGAATACGGAAAAGCGCGTCATATATAAGCCCGATCCGAACGCGGATTATCAGCGGTTCTATATCATTTTCTGGTGTACGTGTCCAATCTGGGGATTCCTCGCTTTGTGCATACTCGGCCTGTTTGCATTCGCGCTGCTCGGTATGCTGGCCGCGATCGTGGGACTGATCGGCGCGCTCTTCATCGGCGTCGCCGCCGGAACGGTGCTGGCGCTCGTCGGGATCATATACGGCATAACGCAGCTGTTTGAATATGCGCCGATCGGGATGTATGAGATCGGCCTCGGCGTCATGATAGGCGGATGGGTCATGTTCGGCGGCATCGTCGTATACAACACCGCCGTCAGGCTTCTGCCGTATCTGATACGCAAGGAACTCGACTTGTTCACGTATACGGTGCATAAATGCGTCGAGCTTTATTACCGCGTGAAGGGAGCGTGCGCAGACTTATGAAACCGACATCTATCATATTCCTTTTGATATCGCTGATCGTGATACTCGTCGGATGGCTGACGTGCCGCAGCGCCGAAACCCGCGCGGAGGCCGACGGCGTGCAGATATTCGCATCCGCCGTCGACAACGAGAACAACACCGTCAAAAGCGTCGCGTTCGGCGCGGACGAGGTATTCAACAAATTCGAGCTTGTCGTCGACGAGGCCGATATCATTATCCTCGGCGGATCGCCGACGCCGGCGCTCGAACTCGTCAATTTCGAGGAAGGCTCGTACAGAATGACGACGTCGAACCGCAGCGTGACGGTCGACACGACAATCGATCTGATGTCGATCGTGAGATTCTGGGAATCTGGCTTCAAATTCCGCGGCCTGCGCGACTATTTCCACGGCGGGAATGAAAAGGCCGAAAAGCAGATAAGGCTTTATCTGCCGTCCGACAGCGAGGTCAACGTCATAAAGGTGACGCTCGGAAAGGGCAACGTCAGCGTCGCAAACTTCGACACGCAGATCGACGTCGAGGTCAATATCAAGGAAGGCAGCGCCGTATTCGCCACATTCGAGACGACGTCGATGGTGACAGCGGAGTTGGGCGACGGCAGTCTTTATATGACGGACGCGTCCGTCGGCAAGCTCAGCGCCGTCATAAGCGACGGAAACGTGAACGTGAACAGATTCAAATTCGGCGAGCTTGACATCTCCGGCGACAGCATGAACGTATCGATCGGACTTTTGCCCGATATGGACGGATTCAGCGCGCATCTCGCGGCGCGCCGCGGCGATATCATGGTATTCGGCGAATCGAAGGGGAGCGAATATTCATATGAAGCCGACACGGGCAAGCGTGCGATCATAACGGCGCCGTCCGGCGATATCGTCATATACGAGAGCGAGCCGCTGCCGGAAAGTGAAGACACGGGAGGCGTCGACACCGACGAGGGCGGCGGGGCTGACACAAACGAAAATGAAAATCCAGAAAACGGAACGGAGGAAAACAACGGATGAAGCACACATTCACTACAAAGGGGACCTGCTCCCGTCAGATCGATTTCGAGCTTGATAACGGCGTGATACACAACGTAGTGTTCACGGGCGGATGCAACGGCAATCTCAAGGCGATCGCGAAGCTGTCGGAGGGACAGGACGCGGAGCGGATCATAACGATCCTTGCCGGAAATACGTGCGGCCCGAGACAGACGTCGTGCGCGGATCAATTTTCGATCGCGCTGCGGGAGGCGCTCGAGGCGGAGAAAAACGCGTGACGAACAAATGGGGAAAGCCCGTACAGCCGAAGCTGTACGGGCTTTTTTCGCGCCGCATCGCCGAGGCGTCGCGTTAAAATATTATCTCATATGATGAAATATCAAAACATTTACGTTGACGGTTGCACTCATACGGATAATCGTGTAAAATATAAATTGGATATTTATATTCTTTTAAGTAAAGAGGTAAAAAATGAAACATTCAAGATCGATCGCCCTAATCCTCGCTTTTGCGATGGCGCTGACGCTGGCGGCGTGTTCGCGCGGGGGCGCGAACGCGGACACGGACGCGGGAACGGACGCGGACGCCGCGTCCGGCATGACGGAGGCGGACGCGAAACGCATCCTCGAGGAATTCTTCACGCCGACGCCGACAGACTACGCC
>CANRFY010000012.1 GCA_947630015.1 uncultured Clostridia bacterium | reverse complement strand
CAGTTTATACGGGTAAATTGAAAGCGACGGTAACGATTACCCCGAACGAAACCGTTTCGTTCGACAACCCGTACAATGAGGATGAAGTCACCGTACCGATCAAGGCGAGAAAGGTGCTGAATAACGGCACGCTGAACGCTGGCGAGTTCACATTTGAGCTGGTTGCGGAAAAGTATGAACCTGCGGCGGTCGCAACGATCGATGCGGGAGAGTCAACGCTGCCGCCTCTGCCGGATGTTCCGTCTTCCGGCGGTAAGGCTGTTCAGCGGAACGATGCCGACGGCATCATCGACTTCGGCGAGATCACCTTCACTGCCGAGGGGACGTACACGTACACGCTCCATGAAGTAAAGGGATCAGACGAGAACATCGAGTACGACGATACCGTTTACACGATCGTGATCAAGATCGGCAGGGACGAGACCACAGACGTTCTTACCTGCACGAGCGTGACCGTCAACGGAGACCCGTATACGAGCGATGATTACATCAACGTTCTGAACTTCACCAATGAAGTCATAACGACGGGCGAGCTTTCGATCACGAAGACGGTCGAGGGCAACGGCGGCGAGAAGGATAAGGAATTCGCTTTCACGCTGACGGTTACTCTGCCCGAGAGAGTGGAGATGCCCGAAGATGTCGTGATCAGCAAGAACGGCACAGCGGACGATACGCTCAAGTTTGGCGCGAACGGCATCCTCACCTTCACGCTCAAGGACGGCGAGAAGCTGACCGTCACCGGCCTCCCGATCGGCACATCGTACACGGTCAAGGAGAACGATTACAGCGGCGATTTCTACACGACGAAGTATGACGGCACTGTCTATGAGGCCGGCGTCAACGGCACGATCGATCTCGTCCCGAGCGCGGTGACCGTCACCAACACGAAGAATGTCGGCGATCTCACCGTCTCTAAAACCGTCGTAAACGGCGATCCAAATAAGGAATTCAACTTTACCGTCACGCTCAACGACGATTCGATCACCGGCAAATTCGGCGACATGGAATTCACGAACGGCGTCGCTACATTCAAGCTCAAAGACGGCGAAAGCAAGACCGCAACGGGCCTGCCCGCGGGTGTCGGTTATACCGTCACCGAGGACGACTACACGTCCGAGGGCTACACGACGACATTCGAGAACGCTGACGGCATAATTGATGCCGACAAGCCAGCCGTGGCAAAATTCACGAACCGAAAGCCCGACGCCGGCAAGTATATCCCCACCGTTCAGAAGCTGATCGAAGGAACGCCGAAAGCAGGCGTCACCTTCACGTTCAAAATTGAAGCTTCGACGTCGGGAGCGCCTATACCGGCCGAGGATACCGTCACGATCACGCTTGATGATAACGAAAAATTATATTCTGCATCCTTTGGAGACATCACCTTCTCCGACGCGGGGACATACGTGTACAAGATCACCGAGGAGACCGTCGACGATTCGACAGATTTCGTCTATGACACCAGCACATGGACGCTGACTGTCACGGTCGCAAAGGTCGGCGAACATCTCGAGGCAACAGGCGTTTACACGAAAGACGGAACGACGGAGACAAGTAACGCGGCCGCGACGTTCACGAACAAGCGCAAAACGGGCGATTTGAAAGTTTCCAAGACAGTCACCGGCGACGCCGGCGACAAGGATAAGGAGTTTCATTTCACGGTTGAACTGAGCGACAAAACGATCACCGGCACATACGGCGAGATGACGTTCACGAACGGCATCGCATCGTTCACGCTCAAGCACAACGCCCATGCCACCGCGACGGGATTGCCCGCCGGCATCACGTATACTGTAACCGAGACCGAGGCTGGTACGGATGACTACGAGACCTCGATCAAGGATAACGACGACGTGGCAACCGACGGCAAGGGTACGATCGAAGAAAACGGAAAAGACACGGTCGAATTCACGAACCACAAAGAGAAGCCGAAGGTCGGCGATCTCACCGTTTCCAAGACAGTCACAGGCGACGGTGACAAGGAGAAGCTGTTCAACTTCACCGTCACGCTCGACGATGCGATCACAGGCAAATTCGGCGAGATGGAATTCACCGACGGCGTCGCGGAATTCACGCTCAAGCATGGCGAAAGCAAATCGGCGACGAATCTGCCGGCCGGCGTGACGTACACCGTGACTGAGACCGAGGCTGCGACCGACGGATACACGACAAACGCAGTCGACGCGACGGGCGTCATCCCCGACGGCGGGACCGCACACGCACGGTTCACGAACCACAAGGAGCCGCCGCCTCCGCCGGAAGAGCATTTCGGTAATCTGACAGTGACGAAGACAGTCACAGGCATCGGCGATCTGGCCAAGGAATGGCACTTCACCGTGACGTTGTCCGATTCGACGATCAACGGCACATACGGCGACATGACGTTCACGAACGGCGTGGCTGAATTTACGCTCAAACATGGCGAGAGCAAGACCGCAACGAACCTTCCGGCCGGCGTGACGTACACCGTCACGGAAGCGGAAGCCGCGACCGACGGATACACGACGAACGCTGTCGACGCGACGGGCGTCATCCCCGACGGCGGAACCGCGCACGCGAGATTCACGAACCACAAGGAGCCGCCGCCACCGCCGGAAGAGCATTTCGGTAATCTGACGGTTACGAAGACGGTCACAGGCATCGGCGATCCGGATAAGGATTGGCACTTCACCGTGACGCTGTCCGATTCGACGATCAACGGCACTTACGGTGACATGACGTTCACGAACGGCGTGGCTGAATTCACGCTCAAGCATGGCGAGAGCAAGTCGGCAACGAACCTTCCGGCCGGCGTGACTTACACCGTCACCGAAGTGGAAGCCGCGACCGACGGCTACACGACGAACGCAGTCGACGCGACGAGAACAATCCCAGACGGCGGAACCGCACACGCGAGATTCACGAACCACAAGGAGCCGCCGCCTCCGCCGCCCGAAGAACACTTCGGCAATCTCACCGTGACGAAGACCGTCACCGGCATCGGTGATCTGACAAAAGATTGGCATTTCACCGTGACGCTCAGCGACACGACGATCAACGGTACATACGGCGACATGACGTTCACGGACGGCGTCGCGGAATTCACGCTCAAGCACGGCGAAAGCAAGACGGCAACGAATCTTCCGGCCGGTGTAACTTACACCGTCACCGAAGTGGAAGCTGCGACTGACGGATACACTACGAACGCTGTCGACGCGACGGGCGTCATCCCAGACGGAGGAACCGCGCACGCGAGATTCACGAACCACAAGGAGCCGCCGCCACCGCCGGAAGAACACTACGGCAATCTGACAGTGACGAAGACAGTCACCGGCATCGGCGATCTGGATAAGGAATGGCACTTCACCGTGACGCTGTCCGATTCGACGATCAACGGGACATACGGCGACATGACGTTCACGAACGGCGTCGCGGAATTCACGCTCAAGCATGGCGAAAGCAAGACGGCGACGAATCTGCCGGCAGGCGTCACGTACACTGTGACTGAAGCGGAAGCTGCGACCGACGGTTACACGACGAACGCAGTCGACGCGACCGGCGTCATCCCCGACGGAGGAACCGCGCACGCACGGTTCACGAACCACAAGGAGCCACCGCCTCCGCCGCCGGAAGAACACTTCGGTAACCTTACCGTGACGAAGACCGTGACAGGCATCGGCGATCTGGATAAGGAATGGCACTTCACCGTTACGCTCAGTGACACGACGATCAACGGCACATATGGCGGCATGACGTTCACAAACGGCGTTGCGGAATTCACGCTTAAGCATGGCGAGAGCAAGACGGCGACGAATCTCCCGGCCGGTGTGACGTACACCGTAACTGAAGCGGAAGCCGCGACCGACGGCTACACGACGAACGCAGTCGACGCGACGGGAATTATCCCCGACGGAGGAACCGCGCACGCGAGATTCACGAACCATAGAGAGCCGCCGCCGCCTCCGGAAGAGCATTTCGGCAATCTGACGGTTACGAAGGCCGTCACCGGCATCGGCGATCTGGATAAGGAATGGCACTTCACCGTGACGCTGTCCGATTCAACGATCAACGGCACATACGGCGACATGACGTTCACGAACGGTATCGCGGAATTCACGTTGAAGCACGGCGAGAGCAAAACCGCGACGAACCTTCCGGCGGGCGTAACGTACACCGTGACGGAAGCGGAAGCTAACATGGACGATTACGACACGTCCTCCACCGGCGACAGCGGTGTGATCCCCGCAGATTCCACTGCCGAGGCAAGATTCACCAACCACAAGGAGCCGCAGATTCCGAAAACCGGCGACGACAGTCACCTCGGATTCTGGGCGACGATGTTCGCGATCTCGATGTCGGGCGCTGTCCTGACCGCGATCCCGATACTGCGCCGCCGCGCCGCGACCGCAAGCGGCAGACGGCTCAAACGCAGACGCTGAAAGAAAAAGCCCCGCTTTCGCGGGGCTTTTCACGTCCCCGAGCCTTGACACGCGGGGCGGGGCGTGGTAAAATCACAAAAAAGCAAAAAGGGGAGCAATCATGGAAAATAAGATAAAAGCGGTGCTTTTCGATCTGGACGGCACGCTTTTGCCGATGGATCAGGACGAATTCACAAAGGGGTATTTCGGGCTGCTCGTGCGGAAAATGGCGCCGTTCGGATACGATCCCGAACGCCTTATCGACGGGATCTGGTCGGGGACGGCGGCGATGGTGAAAAACGACTGCGAACGCACGAACGAGGAGGCGTTCTGGCGGAGATTCGCCGAAATCTTCGGGGACGGCGTATACGAGCATAAAAGCATATTTGTGGAATTTTACGCCGTCGACTTCAAGGGCGCGCAGCGCTTCTGCGGATTCAATCCGGACGCGGCCGAGGTCGTGAGCCTCGCGCGCTCGCTCGGCTTCAGGGTCGCGCTCGCGACGAACCCGATCTTTCCCGCGATCGCGACGGAGACGCGGATCGGATGGGCGGGACTGTCGCCGGACGATTTTGAATTTTACACGACGTATGAAAACACCGATTGCTGCAAGCCGAATCCGCGCTATTTTATGCGCGTCGCGGAGCGGATCGGACTTGCGCCCGAGGAATGTCTGATGGTGGGAAACGACGTCGGCGAGGACATGACGGCCGCCTCGACGGGGATGGGAGTGTTCCTTCTCACCGACTGCATGATAAACAAGCGCGGCGAAGATATAGGCAAATATCCGCACGGCGGATTCGGCGAGCTTGCACATTTATTAAAGAACGCCGCCGGAGGCGGCGAATAAAGCTTTGCGCAAAGACGCGGTTTTATTAAAAACACAAAAATTGAACGAATATTTCCCGATTTACTGTTGACACGTTGAACGAAATATGTTATCATTTAGTTACCGATTGATTGCATTTTGACTAACCCTATAATAAGTGCCGTCGACGGAATCTTTGGGAAAGCTGGACATTCACATGAAAAAGAAACTACTCGCGCTGCTTCTGGCGATGACATTCATCCTTATGTCGGTAGCAGCCACATCCTGCTCCGGCGAAGGCAGCACTCCTCCTCCCGCAGGCGGCGGAACAGGCGATGCAAACGAGCCCGGCGGCACGCAGGCTTCCGCAGGTACGGAAGCTCCCGACACGGAAGCGCCCGTAGAAACGAACGAGTACGGATTCCCGCGCGAATTCTTCGAGGACTATATGCCCAACGACGACGCTCAATATTCCGGCAAGGTCGGAATATCCGGCACGGCGGGCGTTCTGTTCGACGATTTCCGCGTCCGTATGGGTACGTTGGACGAAGTATTCAGATACGACTTTGAAGACGGCAAGGCTCTGCCCGACGGAATGTTCACCACATTCGGCGGCGCTGTCGCCGACTGGCAGATCGCAGAAGACGGCGATAACCATGCCCTTACATACAAGGGTTCCGGCGATTCCGTCCTCACGGTAGGCAACAACAAATGGACAGGTAAGTACACTGTCACCGCAAAGGTAAAACTTGCTGCCGGCGGCGAAGCTCGTCTCTACTTCTGCGTCAAGGACGAAAACAACCTCTACTACGCGACGGCTACCGAAACGACAGTTTCGCTTCACCAGATCGAAAACGGCACCGATAAGGAGCTGAACACGATCCCGATCGGCGTTAAGGCTGACGAAATGTTCCCGATGTCCGTGACGGTCGACCTTGACGGCGCAGAGGTTTATATCAACAGCGAGAATTATTTCAACGTCGGAGAGGCTCTTGAAGAACACGTATACGCGGGCAAATTCGGCTTCAGCGTATGGTCGACGGACGTTTATTTCGACAACGTCAAGATCGTCGACTCGAAAACCGGCGAGGTCCTCTTCGAGGAAGACTTCGAGGGCGACTGCGACTTCCTCACAAACGCTACGTTCGGTATCCGCAACGGAGGCAACTGGACGATCAATCCCGCAGATATCGAGATAATCGAGATCGAGGGCGGCAACCACGTGCTTCATATTCCGGCATCGTGCGGCAACGGACCGACAGTTCTGTTCGATGGCAATATCGGCGACGGCAAGAGTACGTACACGTTCACTTATGACGGTTATGTCGTGAGCGGCGGCGAGGCGTTCCCGTGCGTATGGGACGTCAAGGATACGGTAGATTCAAACGGCCATCTGGCTGATTACCTCTGCTACAACCTCGGCGGCTGGTCGAAGCAGTGCGGATTCCAGACGATCATCGGCGGCAACAAGACTCCTGATCAGACAGGCGTTGCAGCCGGTATCATTGATCAGACATGGCAGCACATCCGTGTTGAGCTGATCTCCACCGGCGCGATCCTGTACCTCGACGATAACCTCGTTCAGTTCCACACGTATTGATCTTCCGACGCGATCGGAGAATAATTTAAAAGGGAGGCGGCTTGCCGCCTCCCTTTTGATGTGCGATTTGAACTTATTTTGATATAAGTTTGAAAAGGCGTTGGTTTATCTTCATTTTCTTTTTACGCAAAAGACGGTCTGGGATGAGGACTCTTTCTTGCAAAGATGCGGTTAGGGATGAGAATTTTTCTTGCAAAGATGCGGTTGGGGATGAGGACCCTTTTCTTGCAAAGATGCTGTTAGGGATGAGGACCCTTTCTTCAAAAGAAAGGGTCCTCCCCCGAACCCCCTCTCCAAAAGAACAACGCGCGTTCGCTGTGTGCGAACAACTCATCGCGGGGCGCTCCCTCTATCGACGCACATACGCCCCTGTGCCGTAGGCTTTCCAGCCTCATCTGCGCGCACAACGCGCGTGCGATATCCGTCGCTGCCAGCGTTCGATCGATCGCGACATTCCAGACGGCGCAGTCGATAAGTCCGCGTGGGAGCTGTTAGCAATAAATAAAATCGCGTTCGCACTGAAATAAACCCTCACGGATGCACAAAACTGCGCGCCAACCGGTGCGAGCCGTCTTGTATCTCGTTGTGAATCCCATTTGTTCGCACGACACGAGCGAAATCTGACGATACCAGCCTCATTCCGTTTGCGACATTGACGCCTCGCTCTCGACCCGCCGCGCGGAGGTACGAAAACGCTTGCCTAAACAATATCGCGGTTTACGCCCCAAGCAATTCTTTCCGCCGACTGGAGCGGGATTGACGCCACCGGCACGCCGTTTTCTGGGATTGTTAAGGGTCTCTTTGCCGGCCAGCAAAGAGACCCTTAACTCTTTTTTAACTTTGCAAAAGTTATAGATGAGGAATGTGGAGAATCACGAATGCTCAACCTTAGTGCGCGGGGCCTCGGGGCCTTGCCCCGAAGCGATCACTTCATCCTGGCGAGCGTCCGGACGGCGTCCGCGAGAGCGTCGAGGAGCGCGCGGCATTCATCCTCTGTCGTGGATCGCGACAGACTGACGCGCACGGTCGAATCGGCCTCGCGCTCTGTCAGCCCGAACGCGAGCAGCGCGCGACTGACGGTGCGCGAATGCGTCGAACAGGCGGAGCCGCTCGACAGGCAAATTCCGCGCGACGAAAGATAATTCAAAATCGTTTCGCTTTTGATGTCGGGGACCGTGACGGAGAGGATGTGAGGCGCCGCGTTCGGCGGCAGATTCGGACGCGCGCCGATCTCGGGCAGCGCATGAATCAAATATTCGCGCAGAGCGCGCATATGGGACGCGTCCGCGTCCCGCGTTGACGACGCGCGGGCGATCGCGGCGGCGAATCCGGCCACGGCCGGCACGTTGACGGTGCCTGAGCGGAGCGCGTATTCCTGCCCGCCGCCGAATATGACGGGCGAAATCGAACGCGAGCGAAGCACCGAACGGCTCACATAAAGCGCCGCGATCCCCTTCGGTCCGTGAATCTTATGCGCGCTGACGGTGCATAAATCTGCGCCGAGCGCGCCGACGGAAAACGGCGTTTTCATGTACGCCTGAACGGCGTCGATGTGGCATATCGCGTTCGGCGCGGCGGCGCGCACGGCGCGGAACGCGCCGGCGGCGTCGTAGAGCGCGCCCGTTTCGCTGTTGACGAGCATGACGCTCACAAGCACCGTGTCCGGCGTTGCGGCGGACGCGAGCGCGTCCGCGTCAATAACGCCTCCGCGCGTCGGGATGCGCACGACGTCGAAGTCCTCGCGCGCGGCCTCCGAGGCCGCGTTTTCGACAGAGGCGTGTTCGCCCTCGGTTATGATGACGCGCCCGCGGCGCGATTTCGATCTGCATACGCCGAGTATGGCGAGATTGTTCGCCTCGGTGCCGCTCCCGCAGAAAACGACGGCGTCGCCGTCGGCGCGCGGCGCGCCGCGCACGCCGAGCGACGACAGAACGGCGGCGCGCGCCGATTCGACGAGCTTGGACGCGTCAAGCCCCGCGCGGTGCGACGAGGACGGATTGCCCCAATGCTCGCAGAGCGCGTCCGCGACGGCGTCGACGGCCTCGCGGCACGGCTTTGTCGTCGCGGCGTTGTCGAGATAGATCATATCAATGGAACTCAAAATATTGGAGTATGTTGGCGATGTCCTCGGTATGCTCCTCGTAATGCGCGGGCGTCGTCGTGATCGTGATGATGTAGATCATCCCCCAATGCAGCGAGGCGCACTGAACATAATTGTACTCGTTGCTGCCGAGCTTGGCCGTATACGCGTACTTCATCGCGGCGACGCTGCCGCCGGAGGCGGTGCGAACTGTCGTCGATTCCTGCGAGGTCAGCGTCACCTCGTCGAATACAAGCTCGATCTCGCTTTTATAGCTCTCCCACCAGCCGTCGAGCGTCGTCGATTGATCGACGTTCCACGCCATCACGGTGGCGTTTGTGGGGTCCTCGTTCGAGCAGTAAGCGCCGACTGCGCCCGTCGAGATCGATTCCGTCCATCCCTCGGGAACGTAGAGATTGAAATTGATGACGTCGTTCGTGACGCGCATCATTCCGGCGGGGATCGTGGGATCGTTCGGCGTGCAGGCGAAAAGCGACAGGGACAGTATAAATACGGCGAGTATGAATGCAGCTTTTTTCATGGCCGCGTCGTCCTTTCTTGCGAAAAATATCACTTTATATTATACAACAATCGCGCGCGATTGTCAAATCTGTGAATCGAGCAGCGCGCGCGCCGCGCGCATGACGCCGTAGCGTCCCGATTCATATGTGAGTCCGCCCTGAAGATAGACGATGTAGGGCGGACGGATCGGACCGTCGGCGGACAGCTCGATCGACGCGCCCTGCACGAACGTGCCGGCGGCCATGACGACGGCGTCGTCATAACCGGGCATCACATACGGCTCGGGGGTGACGTTCGCGTCGATGGGGGAGCCGGACTGTATGCCGCGGCAGAACGCGCACATGGCGTCGCCGTTCCCGAGGCGGATCGTCTCGATGATGTCGGAGCGGTCCTCGTCCCAGCGCGGCGAAACGTCGAATCCGAGCGCGCCGAACAGATACGCGGCGAACGCGGCTGTTTTCTTTGCCTGCGCGACGGTGTGCGGAGCCATGAAAAATCCCTGTATCATATTGCGGCTCTCGCCGAGCGACGCGCCGACCTCGGAGCCGACCCCGGGAGTCGTATATCTGTACGACGCAAGCTCGACGGCGCGAGCGGCGCCGGCGATGTAGCCGCCGGAGCGAGCCAGTCCGCCGCCCGGATTTTTGATCAGCGAACCCATGAAAAGATCGGCGCGCGGCTCCGTGTAGTCGGTGAATTCGCCGTAGCAGTTGTCGACGACGAAATAAGCGCCGCTGTTTGCGTGGACGAAGTCGGCAAGCTCGTCAAGCTCGCCGACGGTGAGCGCGCGTCTGTCGCCGTAGCCTCGGCTGCGCTGTGCGTAGACGACCTTGTACTCGCCTCCGGCGAGCTTTTCGGAGAGCGCGTCGTAATCGATCCTGCCCGAACGCAGTTCGATCTCTTCATATTTGACGCCGTAATCGGCAAGCGAACCCTCGCCGCCGTGGCTGTGGATGACGTGCGAAAGCGTGTCGTATGGCGCGCCAGTGACGGACAGCATCGTGTCGCCGGGGCGGAGCAGTCCGTACAGTCCGACCGCGATCGCGTGGGTGCCGTTGGCGAATCCGTGGCGGACGAGCGCCGATTCGGTGCCGAACACATCGGCATATACGGCGTCGAGCGTATCGCGCCCCTTGTCGGAATAACCGTAGCCGCTCGTGCCGTACAGGCACGCCTCCGACATTCCGGCGCGCCGGAACGCGTCGATAACGTCTGCGGTGCGCTTTTGCGATATGGCGTCGAAGCGCGCGAAAACGGGCGCGAGCGCTGATTCTGCCTTCACTGCGAGCGCGTCGAGATTTATGCGATCTGTCATTTGATTTGTCCTTTTATTGTCGAATTGTGATAGCTGACGGATATATTATATAGCGTTCGCGCGCCGCGCGCAAGTGGGAGAAGGGCGATTTTTCACGGCATGAGACTATTTTCCGACATATAAAGCGCGGGCGGGCCGTTTATTTGACATATTGCGTGAGATAGTATATAATATACGCGATATAAAATTTACGATTTAAGAGACGGATGATAGATTATGTATAGACAAAGCGCCGGAAAAACGCCGCGATCGCGCGCGAATACGGCCGCGGCTGTGATCGCGGCGGCAGCCGCGATAGCGATCGCGCTTGCGGGATGCGCAAAGCGAGGGGGAAACGATGAAACGACAGCGGACGCGCTCGTGAACGCGTCCGTTTACAGTGATATCGCGACCGATCCGATAACGGAACCTGTAGAAACCGATCCGCCTGAGACCGATCCGCCTGAGACTGACCCGCCCGAGACTGATCCGGCTGAGACTGATCCGCCCGAAACCGACCCGCCCGAGACTGATCCGCCGGAGACCGATCCGCCTGAGACCGATCCGCCTGAGACCGATCCGCCCGAGACTGATCCGCCCGAGACCGATCCGCCCGAAACTGACCCACCTGAGACCGATCCGTCCGAGACCGATCCGCCCGAAACGGATCCGCCCGAAACGGAACCGCCGGAGCCTGATCCCGTCAAGCGCTGCGTCAACGCCACGGACGGATATGCGCTGACGGTGCCGAGGGATGCCGTGATCGATTCGTCGATGTCGGAGGTCGTGACCGTGATCAGCTACGGCGGCGTCCGCCTCCGCGTTTATCGCGAGATCACCGGCGACGGCGGCGACGGATACATTTCATATTCAAACTCGTTTTTGAAGGAATCGCGCGGGGTGACGCTCGTCGAGAGCGGGGAGCTGACCGTCGCGGGATTTCCGGCCGTTCGCAATATATGGACGCGCCGTCCCTTGTCGCTGATCGAAAACGACAAAAACAGATACGCCTGCTATGATGTCAAATGCGGCGGCTCCGTCATAACGATGATGTTCAAATTCGACGACACCGCCGATCTCGAACGCGATATAATCCCCGTTGCGGAAAGCCTCGAGGTGCTTGGCGATCCCTCGCCGCATACGCCGACGAAGTTAGGCGCGCGCCCGGGGCCGGCGCTCGACGCGGAAGCGTCTGCGCTCTACGAGCGGCTGTTTTCGGATTCCGCGTCCCTGACGTGGGGCGTTTTCACGCCGTATATGACCGATCCGCAGGCCGTCCGCAGCCTCGAGGAATCGATAGATTTCGAGTTCCCGATATATGTCTTTTATTCTGGCTTCAACGTCGGCGGCGACGGAAAGCCGATCGTACTCGGCGTCAGACTGTATGAGCTGTTGACGTCGACGTGTCCCGCCGGCAAAACGCCGCTTTTGACGCTCCAGACGTATCCGCAGGATACTGATCTGATGATATACGACGTTCTCGACGGCAAATACGATCAATTCCTGCACGATTACGCAGCCGATGTGGCGAGCTACGGACGTCCCGTCCTGTTCCGTCTCTGCAACGAGATGAACGCGGACTGGTGTACGTACTGCGCGCTCGAAACGTGCCGCGACACGGAGCTGTTTATATCGTTTTACAGATACGTGTTCTCCGTTTTCAAGGCGGAGGGCGCCGACAACGCGATATGGGTGTTCAATCCGAATTCGCGTTCGTTTCCCGATTACAAATGGAACAGCGAGCTTTGCTACTACCCGGGCGACGAATATGTGAACGTTGTCGGCATGACGGCGTACAACACAGGCACGTATTACAAGGGCGAGAGCTGGCACACGTTCGACGAGCTGTATTCGGAGCTTGTGAAGACGTATTCGATCCGCTACGACCGTCCGCTGATGATACCGGAATTTGCGTGCAGCGGCATCGGCGGCGATAAGGCGGCGTGGATAGACGATATGTTCGCGGCGATGCCGCGATACGGGCAGATCAAGGTTGCGGTGTGGTGGAACCACTGCGATTATGACAGCGCCGATCCGGAGCATAAAACCGTGGCGCGCCCGTATATGCTCGATGAGACGCCGGAGACGACGGCGGCGTTCCGCCGCGGCATCGCGGCGTATAAACCGCAGCCATAAGCGTGATATGCGGGGCGGCGCCCCGATAAAATCTTTGCAAATATATCTAAATTTCTCTTTTATTGTAAAGCGCTGAATTGGGATGAGGACCCTTTCTTGCAAAGATGCGGTCTGGGATGAGGACCCTTTCTTCAAAAGAAAGGGTCCTCCCCCATACTCCCTCTCCAAAAGAACAACGCGCGTTCGCTGGGTGCGAACAGCTCATCGCGGGGCGGTTGCTTCGATTAACGCGCTTCGTTCACCGAACTGTAAACATTCCGACGCCACCTATTTTTACGAGGTGAGCTTCTTTTCTTTGAGAAAGAAAAGAACCTCCCTCGCGCACCCTCAAGAAAAGAAACGCATCGCCCGTTTCCTTGCCGAAAAGCAATCAATCGCCGGTTGCCCTGCTTTGCCTACACCCACCTAAACAAAACTGGCATTCCCCTTTGTGCGTTCCGTTTGTTCGCACTGCGCGAGGATAATCTAATGCTACCATAATCGATCAACCACGACGCTGACGCCTTAATATCGACCCGTTCGCTGCGCCGTCCTGACGCTTCTGCCAATACGATATCGCGGTCGCACTGACATAAACACTCACGGATGCACAAAACTGCGCGCCAACCGGCACGAATCGTCTCGTATCTCATTGTGAGTCGGAGCTGTTCGCACGACACGAGCGGAAACTGACGCTGTCAGCTTCATCCCGTTTGCGACGCTGACGCATTGATCTCGACCCGCCGCGCGG
Source organism: uncultured Clostridia bacterium (assembly GCA_947630015.1). Lineage (GTDB taxonomy): Bacteria > Bacillota > Clostridia > Oscillospirales > CAG-272 > DTU064. The sequence continues at coordinate 42,827 of CANRFY010000012.1, read as the reverse complement.
AGGAACAAAGCTGTTTGCCAAAATAATATCGCGGTTTACGCCCCAAACGCTTTTTGCCGCCGATTGAATAACATCGACGCCACACGGGAGCCTCTTTCGGGATCGTTAAGGGCCTCTTTCTTGCGAGAAAGAGGCCCTTAACATAATTTAAAAACTTTCTAAAGTTTGCAGAAAGGCAATGATAGAATCGCAAAGGAAAATCCTTTGAGCAGGCACCTCTTTGCCGGCCAGCAAAGAGACTCTTAACTCTTTTTTAACTTTTATAAAAGTTTATGATAAGTAAAACTTGGTTTCGCAAAGGCTCCGCCTTTGCCTCCCCCGCGCGGTGCGTTATCCGAACACACAGAGACTGCGGGCGAGGATGCCCTTCATCTGCGCGATGGCGACGCCGTAATTGACGATCGGCACGCCCGCGGCTGCGGCGCGCTCGATGCGCGATTTCATCTCGCGCTCGTTCAGCATACAGCCGCCGCAGTGGACGACGAGGCTGTATCCCGACATATCGGCGGGGAACTCGCCGCCGGACGTGAACGAATACGCGGGCTTTTTGCCCGTATATGACTCGATCCACCTCGGCAGCTTCACCGTGCCGATGTCGTTGCACTGGCGATGATGCGTGCATCCCTCCGAGATCAGCACGCGGTCGCCGTCCGAGAGCCGCGACAGCGCGTCCGCGCCCGCGATGAGCGCGTCAAGCTCGCCCTTGTAGCGCGCGAACAGGATCGAGAACGACGTCAGCGTCACCGATTCCGGCACGTCGCGCGCGACGCGCTCGAACGCCTGCGAATCTGTTATGACGAGCGCGGGCGGCTCATGAAGCGACGACAGCGTGCGCGTCAATTCTTCCGGCTGGCAGACAGAAAACGTGCGGTGCGTGTCGAGCAGCTCGCGCATTACCTGCTGCTGCGGCAAAATGAGGCGTCCTTTCGGCGCCGATTCGTCGACGGGAACGACGAGAATGACGTGCGCGCCGTCGGGCAGAAGATCGGCGACAATGAATTTCTCGTCCTTTTTCGCCTTCGCCGCGTTCGCGAACGCGCCGAGACGCTCTTTCAGCTCGAATATGCCCTCGCCGGTGACGGCGCTGACGTAAAGCTCGCGCGCGTCCGGCGCTTTTTTGTCCGCGATGAGATCGGCTTTGTTGATCGCGACTATATAAGGAATGTTTTTTTCATCGAAAACGCGGCAGATCGAGCGGTCGCGGTCGCTGTAACCGACCGTGCCGTCGACGACAAGCACGGCGATATCGGTCTTATCGAGCGTCTCGCGCGCCTTTTGCACGCGCATCCCGCCAAGCTCGCCCTCGTCGTCGAGGCCGGGCGTGTCGATTATCACGACGGGACCGAGCGGAAGAAGCTCCATCGCCTTTCGCACGGGGTCTGTCGTCGTCCCCTTCACCTCGGAGACGACGGACAGCGCCTGACCCGTCACCGCGTTGACGAGGCTCGATTTGCCCGCGTTTCTCATGCCGTAAAACGCGATATGGACGCGCTCGGCGGAAACAGTTTCGTGCAGACTCATATGCGCCTCCGGCCTTTAGAATCTGAAATCGCGGCGGTTCGAGTTTCTGATGTCGGCGATGTTCTGCGCCGCGATCGCGCGGACCTTGTCGCCCGGAATGCGCGCAAGCTCGCGCTCTATCATCGCATAACCGACTTCCTTCGTCTTAGGCGACGCGTAATCCTCGAGGTATTCGGACAGCGTCATGAGCGCGTTCGGATGGCAGCAATTGAGAATTTGTCCCGACTTGCACAGGCTCATGAAGCGGTCGCCGGTGCGTCCCTCGCGGTAGCAGGCGGTGCAGAACGACGGGATATGGCCGTTCTCCATCAGCCAGCAGACGACCTCGTCGAGGCTGCGCTGATCGGAGACGTCGAACTGCTCCGTGTCGTGCGGACGCTCTTCTTCCGTATATCCGCCGACGGACGTGCGCGAGCCGCCGCTGACCTGCGAGATGCCGAGGCGGAGCAGCTTCTGCCTGACGGCCTCCGTCTCGCGCGTGGAGATTATCATCCCCGTATAGGGGACCGCGAGACGGATGCACGCCGTGATCTTTGCGAATGTTTCGTCGTCGATGCCGTTGTCGAACGCGTCGGGATCGATGTCGTCGGCGCGCTTGAGGCGCGGCACGCTTATCGTATGCGGCCCGACGCCGTGGACGGCTTCGAGATGCTCCGCGTGCATGATGAGGCCGGCGAATTCGTACTTATACAGCTCAAGCCCGAACAGAACGCCGAGGCCGACGTCGTCGATGCCGCCCTGCATAGCGCGGTCCATCGCCTCTGTATGGTAGTCGTAGTCGTGCTTGGGGCCTGTCGGATGCAGCTCGAGATAGCTCTTTTTGTGATACGTCTCCTGGAACAGGATGTAGGTGCCGATGCCGGCCTTTTTCAGCATCTCGTATTCCTCGACGGTAGTCGCGGCGATATTTACGTTGACGCGGCGGATCGCGCCGTTTTTATGCTTGATCGAATAGATCGTGTTGATGCATTCGAGTATGTACTCGATCGGATTGTTGACGGGATCCTCGCCCGCCTCGATGGCGAGCCGCTTATGGCCCATATCCTGAAGCGCGATGACCTCGGCGCGGACCTCGTCCTGCGTGAGCTTTTTGCGCGCGATGTGCTTGTTCTTCATGTGATACGGGCAGTAGAGGCACCCGTTCACGCAGTAATTGGACAGGTACAGCGGCGCGAAAATTACGATGCGGTTGCCGTAGAACGCGAGCTTGATCTCCTCCGCGATCTTGTAAATTTCCTCGACCTTTTCGGGGATGTCGCACGCCAAAAGCACGGACGCTTCGCGGTGCGTGAGTCCCGCGCAGACGCAGCCCGTCGCCGTCTTTTTCGGACGAGCCTTTTCGAGTATCTCGTCGATCAGCGCGGCGTTGTGCTTGTTCTTCTCCGCATACTCGAGCGTTTCGAGTATCTCGCCGTCGTTGATGAATTCTTCCGCGTGCATCGATTTCGGATTGTAGTTTGCCATGTTTTTATCCTTTCTGTTGATATTCGGGGTTTCACCCCGAACCCTGACTTAGGGGAACTTTTTCAAAAGTTCCCCTAAGAACCCCTCAAAACTTTTATTACGGGTGTAAGCAGAGCGAGTGTGTTCAACGCTGCATCGCACGTTCGTGCAAGGGCGAAGTAGTCGCGCGAGCGCGAACACCGCATTATCGGGGTGCTGCCCCGAACCCCTCAAAACTTTCCCTGCAAGTATTACTTTTTTACGTCGCCGCGATCGGTGACTATTTCGCGGCCGACGGAGCGGACGCGCATCTCAAGGCAATCGCGGCACTGCGCCGATTCCTCGCCCGTGCAGATTTTGTTGTCGTACAGCTCATACTGCTTCCGCACTCCGACCGGCGACAGATTCGGCATGACGACGTTCGCGCCGGCGAGTATTCCCATCTCGCGTCCGCGCGGATGGATCGTGCCGAGCGCCGTCGTGGACGGCAGCAGCACTCGCGGACACAGCAGCCTTATGATCGACAAGAGCCTGCACGTTTTCTCGACCGTTCCCGACGGAAACGACGCAAACGGCGTTTCGTGATGCGGCACGAACGGACCGATCCCGCACATATCGGGGTAAAAATCGCGTATGAAGCACAGATCGTTTGCGATATGGCGGTTCGTCTGATACGGGCTGCCGACCATGAACCCGCAGCCGACCTGATAGCCAAGCTCGCGCAGCGTGTAAAGACACTGTATGCGGTTCTCATACGACATTGACGCGGGATGCAGCTGTGCGTAGTGATCGGGATTAGCCGTTTCATGGCGCAAAAGATACCGATCCGCGCCGGCGTCGCGCATTCTGCGGTAACTGTCGCGGCTGCGCTCGCCGAGCGAGAGCGTGACGGCGCAGTCGGGATGGGAGGATTTGATGCGCCCGATTATATCGCACATCACCTCGTCCGTGTAGTACACGTCCTCGCCGCCCTGCAAAACGAACGTGCGGAAGCCGAGTTCGTATCCCTCGTCGGCACACGATACGATCGTGTCCGCGTCGAGACGGTAGCGGACGCAGTTTTTGTTGCTTTTGCGGATGCCGCAGTAAAGGCAGTCGTTTTTGCAGATGTTCGATATCTCGATAAGCCCGCGCACATAAACGCTTTTGCCATAGATGCGTTCGGTGACGGCGCGCGCGGCTTCTCCGAGCGCACCGTCAATAGCGCCGCCGTCAAGCTCGCATTCGTCGAGGAATCCAGCAAGATCGTCCGCTGAAAGCTCGCCGCCGCGTCCGTGCGACAGCGCGTCTGTTATCGAGGCGGCGTCATTCATCGGCAGTCTGATCGGTTACTCCCGAATACGCCGTTTTGACGCTGACGCCGGACAGCTTCCCGATCTTTCCCGACAGCGCCGAGATCGTGTTTTGATCGGCGTCTACGGCGACCGAGATGATGTTGATGGCGCGCTTGCGGTACGGGATTCCCATACGCCCGATAATGAATTCGCCGTACTCGTGAAGGATGGCGTTCAGCGCCTCGACGCTGTCGACGTTTTCGACTATGATCGACATTACGGCAACTCTGCTTTGCATGATTTTCTCCTTTATTTCATGGATTTCGCCCGATAAAAAACGCCGTGCGCAGGCACGGCGTTGCTTTTGCATATGCCGCACCTTTCACGCAGAAAACGGTCTTTGTGTCAGGAACGATTATTATCTTTCGCTATTATACAGCATAATGCGCCGTTTGTAAAGAGGAATTTTTCTCTATGCCATCGCCCCGATTTTGCCCGCGACCAGAAATCGACGCACAAACGCGCGACGCAGAATTGAACGCATTTGCCAATTAACTTATTTCAGGAAAGTTTTGCGGGGATTCTTAATGGGGCAGATGCGGAGCATCTGCTAACTTTCCGCTTGCGGAAAGTTCAACTTTCTTCAAAAGCTCCCCTTAAGCGGGGTGCGGGGCAGCGCCCCGTAAATCCACGCCCCGAATACAACCCAAAAAGGACGCGGACGCGTCCTTTTTTGTCATTTTATTTTAAAATACGTGTGGCAGCGGTCGTGATGCGCCATATACATCGGCACGAATTCGCGGCCGAAGCCGACAAGGCAGAGCGAACCGGCTTCACGGTTGCACGATACGCGGAACAGGTCGGAAAGCTCGCGGCCGCCGATATCGAGCGTGATGAATTCCTCCGAGGGATCCTTCGCCGCCATGACGAACGGCCCGTAGAGCAGCGATGCGACGCTGTCGCCGTCGAGCTTGTCGGGCGTATATTCGAGCCGCAGCTTATAACCGAGCGCGAACCGCTCGGTCGCGTCAATGCCGGCCTTATGTTCCATTACGGCATACGGACTTTCATCCATGTGATCGCCGCCTGCTGCGATCGGCCCCGACGCCCAGTCGGGAACGCGAAGCTTGACGATGTAATCGGCTCCGCCCGACAGCGTGAGTGCGTATCCGTCAAAGGGGAATTTGCCGTCGATCGCGATCTCTATCCCGCGCTCCGGCAGGGAAAGCCTCGACGGGATCAGATAATTGACGTATACGACCGCGCCGCCGTCCCCGTCGCAGATGAGGAATTGGGCGTCCTGATATTTGACGTGATTTTCCATGCCGGTGCCGTGGCAGCACGTAAACGTGCCGTAGTCGTCGCTGTATTCGCGGCGCGTCCCGGGACCGATCGGCATCATGTACGTGACGCCGGCGTGCATATTGCGCCGCACCGTCGGGGACTGCGAGGCGAGTATGTGATTGAACAGCGCGCGCTCGTAGTAGTCCATGTAGTCGGCGCGCTCCGGCTCGAACTCGAACAGCGCCCGCGCCAGCTTCAAAAGATTGTATGTCGCGCACGTCTCGCAGTTGTGATCCTTGTTGATGTGCGCGGCAAGATCGCAGCCGTCGGTGAATTTCTCGCTGTCGCCGACGCCTCCGATCGAATACATATGACGGCCGCGGACTATGTCGAAAAACGACCTCGCCGCGTCGCGATAGTATTCGTCGCCCGTCGCCCTGTATTCCTCGACAGCGCCCACAAGCTGCGGTATGTGCTGATTTGCGTGCAGCCCGCGCACGGCGTCCTCGCCGCGCGAAAGAGTGCGAAATACGCTTTCATTGTCGAACATCTTCGCCGCGCTTATGTATTTTTCGTCGCCCGTGATCTCGTAAAGCCGCGCGAGAGATTCGTTCATCCCGCCGTATTCTCCGGCGATGTAGAGGCCCCACATCTCGCGCCGCCTCGATTCCGGAACGGCGCCGAGACGCGCCGCGATCCAGCCGCCGATCCCGCGCGCGACGTCGAGCGCGACCGAATTGCCGGTGCGCGCGTAACATTCAAGCACGCCCGCGATCAGCTTGTGAAGCGTATAGTACGGCGCCCAGATCGCGGGATACGGCGTCAACTGCTCGAGAAGCGCAAATTGATCGGGCGGATACGCGCCTATATAGCCCTCGCCCCATACGGACGGATCGCGGCTCCATAACGACGGGGACGCGTTGTCGGGCGTGCATACGGTCGAAAACGCGGCGGGATCGCCGCGGCTCATGAGCTGAAGCGAGCGAAGCTCGGATACGATGTAGTCGAGCTTGTCCGAGTAAACGGCGTCGCCCGTCGACGCGTATGCGAGCGACAGCGCCGATAAAAAATGCCCGAGCGAATGACCGCGCAGCAGCACGTCGGAGCTTTCCCATCCGCCAGGCGCGCGAGCGCCGGCAGTATCGACGCCGAACGTGCGGCGGAAGCTGTAAAGCATTGTGTCCGCGGACAGCATCCGCAGATACGAAAGCGTTCTGTCCCTGTTATCCGAAAACGGCGTGCGCCCCGCGAGCTTCACGCTCGACGGGGAAGCGTATTGTCCCTTAGCGTTTATCACAGTCACGACCTCCCGTGTCCCTAAATACGATCGTATTCGTCATATTTTATCATATTTCGCGCGGCTGTGTAAATAGTTTTCGTGAAAATTGCGCTCAGAAATCGCGCTTTTGCACGATCAGGACTGATACGAGCCACGAGACGGCGTAGAGCGCGGCCGCGATCCCCGCAAGCCCGAGCGCGGCGCCGAGATCGACGAAGCCCTCGGCGCCGCCGATGCGGCTCAATTCAAACGATACGAGCAGCGTGGCCGAGAAGCCGAGGACGACGGGGGCGATCAGCCGTCCCTTTTCGGCTCCGAACAAAAACATGAACGGAAGCGAGACCGCCGTCGGGATCAGCGCCATGGAAACGCTGTGAAGCAGCGATTCGATCGCGCGCGCCGCCGCATACGGAATGACGACGTTATGGCCGAATACGTCATACGTGCATAACGCGGCGTCGACTTGAATATCGGCGGAGACGCGAAGCGCGTACACGGACATCGCCAGCGCGCTGACCGCTGTTATTACGAGCATTATTATGACGCCGAGCAGATATTTCTCGGACAAAAGTCCGCGCCTTGTGTACGTCGTTGTGAGCGCATATGTGTTCCACTTGTCGCGTTCGTCGAGCGAATAAAGCGACACGGGCAGCATACCGCATATAAGCGCCGGAAATATGACCTGCCAGCCCCAGCCGGACAAAAACGTCTGCACCACAAGCAGGACAGCGACGATCATATACAGCTTATATGCGCGGAACAACACCAAAAAATCCTTTTTCAGAAGCCCTTTCATTTCGATCCCCCCTTCTTTATCATCGCTATGAATATGTCCTCGAGCGAGGCCGCGCCGACGCCGAGTCTGCTGCCCGCGATCGTTTTGTCGACGACGGCCTCGACGCCGTAGTCGCTTTCGCGGATGCTGAGTACGGATTCAGGCGGCACGGACGCAAAACCGGCGGCGGAGGTGTGCAGGATCCCATACCGGTCAAGAAGCGAATCCTTGTCGCTTTGGAGCAGAATGCGTCCGCAGTGCATGAAGGCGATAAGGTCGCAGAGCTTTTCGAGGTCGGAGACGATGTGCGACGAGATCAAGACCGAGCAGCGCTCGTCGCGGGCGAAATCGCGCAGCATTTCCAAGACTTCATCCCTCACGACCGGGTCGAGTCCGCTCGTCGCCTCGTCGAGAATCAAAAGCTCCGCGCCGTGCGACATCGCGGCCGCGATCCCGAGCTTCATCTTCATGCCGCGCGAGAATTTGGAGAACGGCTTTTTCCTCGGCAGCGACAGACGGTCGAGGAGCGAAAAATATTTCGCCGAATCCCAGTTTGTGTAAGTGGACGCCATGACGGCTCCGACGTCGTTCGCCGTCAGCGGAGCCGGTATCCCGACCTCGTCAAGCACGACGCCGATCCGCTCGCGGGCGGCTTTCCCGTCCGCGCCGTCGATATCATGTCCGAGAAGCGAGACGTCGCCGGCGTCGCGGTTCACGACGCCGAGCATCGATTTGATCGTCGTGGATTTGCCCGCGCCGTTCTCGCCGACAAGGCCGAGAACGAGTCCGCGCGGAAGCTCGATGTCAACGTTGTCGAGCGCAAATCCGCGGTATTTTTTGCATAATCCGTGTACGCTGATCGCGTATTCTCCGTTTGTGTTCATTTTTCACCCTCCATTTCAAATTTCACCATTTCGATGATGTCGTCGGTCGAAAGCGCGCACGCTGCGGCAAGCGCCGCGATCTCTTCTATATGGCGTTCGATCTCCCTCAGATTCTGCTCGCGCAAAAACTCTACGTTCTTCTTCGCCACAAAGCACCCTTTCCCCGCGACCGTGTAAATGAATCCCTCGCGCTCAAGCTCGTCGTAGGCGCGTTTCGTCGTGATCACGCTGATTCGCAGATCGCGGGCGAGATTCCGTATCGACGGCAGCATCTCGTCCTCGGCAAGCTCGCCGCTTATGATCGCGGATTTTATCCGTGAATATATCTGATCGTATATGGGCGCGCCGCTCTTGTTGTCGATTCCGATGTAAATGCTCATCTCTGTCTCCGTCATCCGTTTTACTGTGCATATACAGTATATACAGTATAAACGGATTTGTCAATATGTTTGATCAAATTTTTCTGAAGAATTTTTCAAGCCGCACATCAGCGCGGCTTCATCGACGCGTATACGCGGCAAAAATCGCTCCCGCCGCGCGTATTTCAGCCACCCGTACTTGAAAAAATCTGCGTTCGGGAGTAAAATATATCGCGCGGGGCGCGATCGCGCGCACCCCGCCTGTGGATTCAATGCCGAAAGGATTTTTAATATAACATTATGGAAGAAAAATATATCGATCTGCATACGCATTCGACGTATTCGGACGGAACGCTCACGCCGTCCGGCGTCGTCGCCGCCGCAAAGGCGGCGGGACTTGCCGCGATCGCGCTGTCGGATCACGACACTGTCGCGGGTATTCCCGAGGCAGTCGAGGCGGGACGCCGTCTCGGCGTCGAGGTCGTGCCTGCGATCGAGCTGTCGTCGCAGTCGGAGACGGAAACGCACATCCTCGGATATTATATAGATACAGGATCGCGGATACTGAATGAAAAGCTCGAATATATAAAGCGGATGCGAATACGCCGCAGCGAGGATGTCTGCCGGAAGCTGCGCGGTCTCGGACTCGATATCTCGATCGAGGACGCGATGAAATTTTCCGGCGGCGACATCGTGTGCCGCGGCCATATAGCGCGCGCGATGATGGAGCGCGGATATGTCGGAAGCGTCAGGGAGGCGTTTGCGCGTTATCTCGGCGCGGGGATGCCGGCGCACAGCGATATTCAGGCGATGTCGGACGAGGAAGCGGTGCGTCTCGTCAAGGATGCGGGCGGACTTTGCTTTGTCGCGCATCTGAATCAGACAAAGCGATCGCTCGATTCGCTTTGCGAGATGCTGACACGCTTAAAAGCGGTCGGTCTCGACGGCGTCGAGGGGTATTATACGGAATATACGGACGAAATGGGCCGCGAATACCGCGCCCTCGCGGCTCGTCTCGGCCTGATGCTGTCCGGAGGCAGCGATTTCCATGGCGAAAATAAACCGCATATTAAAATCGGCGCCGGTACGGGCAGCCTGCGCGTGCCGTATTCGCTGCTCGCAGCGATGAAAGCGCGGCTGGAGATGTGACGCATCCGGCACGGCGTTTTCTGGGATTGTTAAGGGTCTCTTTGCCGGTCGGCAAAGAGACGCCCACGCAAAGGATGAGCCTTTGCGATTCTATCATTTGCTTTTAGCAAACTTTTCAAAGTTTTAGATTCTATCTAAATTTCTTTCTTTGCAAAGATGCGGTCTGGGATGAGGACCCTTTCTTCAAATACGCATTTGGGATGAGGACCCTTTCTTCAAAAGAAAGGGTCCTCCCCCAAACCCCCTCTCCAAAAGAACAACGCGCGTTCGCTGTGTGCGAACAGCTCATCGCGGGGCGATTGCTTCTGTTATCCACGTGCCATCAACGCACGAACAATTCCGATTCACAAGAAAAGCATTGCGTCCACTTCGCTGGGCGCAATTTTCTTCAAAACAATTTTTACAACAACTGTGGCACATCATCTCTATCGACGCATCTCATTCCCTGTGCCGTAGGCTTTCCAGCTCCACCTACGCGCACCAAGCGCGTGCGATGTCCGTCGCTGCCAGCGTCGGATCGATCGCGACGGTTCAGACGGCGCAGTCGAATCAGTCCGCGTGGGAGCTGTTAGCAGGGACGATATCGCGATCATCGCCCGAATCGCCCCTGCTGCCGACTGGAGCTGAATTGACGCCACCGGCACGCCGTTTTCTGGGATTGTTAAGGGTCTCTTTGCCGGCCAGCAAAGAGACCCTTAACTTTTTTCTAACTTTGCAAAAGTTATAGATAAGGAATGCCGCGTACCGCTGAGGAATCCCTAACCCTTTAACTTTGTAAAAATTTCAGATTGGGAGCTGGGAGCATCGCCAAGTAATCGCCTTAACTTTTTTCACCTTCCCCAAAATTACACGTGGCCCCGCTTACCCCGTCCCCCCATCGTCACAGCGCATCCGCGTCGCGGCCGTAGACCTCAAGCTCGGTGAGGGCGGGGAAGCCGTCGTCGTCAGGCGACTGCGACAGATTCTGTATGCGCAGCCATGTGACGCGATGCGTGCCGAGCGGCACAAATTGGCGGCACGCGCATTTGGATAGAGTGAAATCGATTTCGGAACCGTCGGAGAGGACGAACTGCCCGCGGTCCCACCATGCGTCGTGCGGGAAATCGGCGCGTATCACGACGGCGGCCTCGTCGATCTCGACCTCGCGGCCGAAATCGACCGTGCAGCACGCGTCGGCGCGTCCGCCGATGCCCCAGCTCTGATACGGCCATCCCCAATGCCCCGTATTGACGCGGTATCCGTCGATCACATTGCGGGCGGCGAAAAGCGCCTCGCCGCGCGTTTCGACGTTGGCGGTGCTGTGCGGATAAAAATCAGATTCGCCGCGCACGTCGGCGGGATTGCAGGCGAGATTGCGGCGCGATCCGATCTCGCCCTCCGTCATGAGCCGCGCCGAGACGACATGGCGTCCTTCCGTAAACACCGCCGGCGAATACGCGTCGCGTTCGCGCCCGAACGGAACGCGCCATACGATCCTGCCTGTCGGCGCGTATATCTCGCCCGGCATGATCGCGGCGTCGAGCTGCACCCACAAGTGCGAGTGCGGCTCGCACGTTATGATTATGCATTCCTCGCCGCCTCGGTCGCCCTCGCTTATCTCGACGCAGAGATGAGCCTCGAGCGGATCGCTGACCGCGGCGAGCGCGGCGCCGGCGGCGTTATTGTACGTTATCGAGATCATGAATTTTTCCTCCGAAAGACGGCGAATTTACCAAAGGAAAGTTTCGCAGCCGAGCAACTTCATCACAGCCTCGGTGAAATAATAGTCGCCGTAGATGATGGGGAAATTGTGGCGGCGCTCGTGATACGCGGCGGAGCAGTGCGTGAGCAGCTCGTCGCGGTCGGGGGAGAATTCGCAGCGCGATTCGGCGAGCGCGAATATCATTTTAAGCGCCGCGTCAAGATATTCCTCTTTGCCCGTGATTTTGTATAGCTCGATAAGTCCGCACGACGCGATCGCGGCGGACGTGTCGTCCTCGAAATCGCACGAGGCGTCCTGCCAAAAGTCGACAGGAATCAGCCCCGAACTCGGAATGTGCGCGATGTAATAATTCGCGATCTTCTCGGCCGCGGCCAAGAATTCCGCGCGGCTCGTGTGCATATATGACAGCGTGAAGCCGTACAGTCCCCACGACTGGCCGCGCGTCCACGCCGAGCCGACGCCGATGCCCTGACCGCCGAGCGATTCGATGAATTCGCCCGTCTCGGGATCGAATACGACGATGTGGCAGCACGAGCCGTCCTCGCGGACGAAATATTTCATCGCCGTTTGCGCGTGACGGACCGCGATATGGCGAAAACGCGGATCGTGCAACTCTTCGCTCGCAAAGTAAAGAAGCGGCAGATTCATCATGCAGTCGATGATGGCCCATCCGGCGTTTTTGCCGCCGTCGTCGTTCCATGCGCGGATGAAATTGCCGGCCGGATTGAAGCGTCCCGCAAGATCGGACGCGGCGAGCAGCAGTCTGTTGCGGCTCTTTTCGCTTTTCGTGATGCGGTAATCGGCGCCCGACGTCATAAGCCAGCGGAAGCCGCTGTCGTGATCCATGCCGTGCGCCGTCATGAGATTGCGGTCGAGCTTGCGCTCGATTCCCTCGGCGGCGAGGCGGAGGAAATCGTTCTGCCTGTACGCGTAAAGCTGCCAGAGCAGTCCAGCCCAGAAGCCGTTCGTCCACCAGCAGACGTCGCGCTCCGTCCAATCGTCGAAATGCCCGTTTTCGTCGGCGGTGTAGGGTATCCTGTCATGATTGCGGACTGACGCCGCGATCTCCTTTTCATAGATCAGTTCGAGTATCTGCCGCAAGCGGCCGCGAACATTTTCGTTAAGCTCCATTTCTGCCGTCTCCTTTTATTTTGCGATCGATCGCATCCTATATAAAATTATATCATCGTTCGCCTCCGATGTAAACATCGGAGGCGCGATTTGTGCCTGTTAAATATCCGCGTCCGCGCGGGCTTACGACTGACGCGGGACGGGGTCCTTCGGTATGATCCGCTTTAAAATGTAGATATGGAACGGGATCGACACGGCGAATGTCAAAAGGTCCGAGACTGACTGCGTCATGATGATGCCCTCGAGTCCGAGCAGCGCCGGCAGAACGAATATGAGCGGGATGAAGAATATGCCCTGACGGCACGATGCCAGAAACGTCGCGGGCGCGACGAATCCGAGCGACTGGTATAGCTGATTGACGAACGTAGAGTATCCGAGTACGGGCAGAGACAGGCTGAGGTAGCGGAGCATACGTCCGCCGTTATCGATGACGACCGTGTCGCCGGGGCGGAAAATTCCGATCGTGAAATCGGAGAACGCGAACAAAAGCACGCCGACCGTGACGCCGTAAATAGTGCCGAGGACGATGGCGGAGTTGAACGCCTTGCGGACGCGTCCGTACAGCTTCGCGCCGTAATTGTAGCCCGCGACGGGCTGGAAACCCTGACCGACGCCGATCAGCATACTGCGCAGCAGCATATATATCTTGTTCGCGATGCTGACGGCGGAGAATGCGGGATCGCCATACGGGCGGACGGCGCGGTTGAGAAGCGTCGTCGCCACGCTGCCGAGGCTCTGACGGAACACGGTAGGCAGTCCGACGCGGAAAATATTGACGTAATCGCCGAGGCGCCGGCTCGTTTTGAATATGTTGATCTCGACGTTCGACCGCTTGAAGATGAAGAACGAAATTAGTATGAGAAACGATACGATCTGGCTGATCATCGTCGCGATCGCGGCGCCCTCGATATTCATTTTCAAAACGAGGATAAAGAGCGCGTCGAGTCCTATGTTGAGTATGCCGCCGCTGCAAAGTCCTATCATCGAAAGCGTCGCCTTGCCCTCGGCGCGCAGGATATTGTTCAAAACGAACGACGAGCAGAACACGGGCGCGCCGAGCAGTATCCAGAAGCCGTATTTGCAGGCGAGCGGCAGCGCAGTATCTGTCGCGCCGAAGATATCCATCAAAAACGGCACGTTGCAAAGTCCGATCGCCATAAGCAGCGCGCCCATCAGTATCGACGCGACGAAGCCCGACGTCGCGAAAAGGTTGGCCTCGTCCTTTTTCTGTTCGCCGAGCCTGCGCGAGATCAGACTCTGCGATCCCATGCCGAAGCCGTAGCCGACGGCCTGGATTATGGATTGGATCGAGAATACGACGCCGACGGCGCTCGTCGCGGAATTGCCGAGGGACGAGACGAAATACGTGTCGGCGAGATTGTATATCGAGGTGATGAGCATACTGAACGTCGTCGGGATCGAGAGACGAAGCACAAGCCCGAACACGGGCTGCTCCGTCATCCGTTTATATTCAGCCGCATCCTTTGCGGCCGTCGAGTACGCCATCTGATACCATCTCCGATTCTGCAAAAATACTTATAGCTCAAATACGGCGGCGCATCGCCGCCGGAATCCATTATAGCACGCGCGCGGGAAAAAATCTACGGCATAACGCGCGCCGAGTCAAATTTTTTTGTATAACGTATGCGGCGCGTACAGCGGGCGGCTCGGGGGCAAATCAGCCCTTGACAACGGCGCGAATTGTGCTAAAATATATTGGAAATAATTTTCGAGGAACGCGTATGAGATTTTATCTTGACATAGATCCCGCGCGCCGGCCGTGCGGCGCATGAAAAAAGCGTGGCTTCACGCACCGGAGACAATAACGATAATATTATTTTGAAATAACAGAAGGGCAAGGAAATGTCATTCACAAACAGCGACAAACGCACTCATTACTGCACATCACTGACAGAGGCCGATATAGGAAAGCGCGTCACCGTTAACGGATGGTGCGCGAAGCAGCGCAATCTCGGCACGCTCATCTTCATCGATCTGCGCGACCGCACGGGCATAATCCAGCTCGCGTTCGACGAAAAGTCGGATCGCGCCGTATTTGAAACGGCGGCGTCGGTCAGAACGGAATACGTTTTGACCGCGACAGGCGTCGTCCGTTCGCGCGGCGCTGACGTAAACGAGAACCGCGAAACGGGCAGAATCGAGATATACGTCGACGAGATGAAGATACTCTGCACGTCGGAGACGACGCCGTTTGAGATCGTAGACGACAAAAACATCAGAAACGATCTGCGTATGCAGTACCGCTATCTCGATCTGCGCCGCCCGACGATGACGAAAAACATCATCGCGCGCTCCGAGATAACGAGACTGACGATCGAATATTTCATGCAGAACGGCTTCCTCTACATCGAGACGCCCGATCTTATCCGTCCGACGCCGGAGGGCGCGCGCGATTATCTCGTGCCGAGCCGCGTAAATCCCGGCAATTTCTATGCGCTGCCGCAGTCGCCGCAGCTCTATAAGCAGCTTTTGATGTACGCGGGCTTCGACCGCTATCTCCAGATCGCGCGCTGCTTCCGCGACGAGGATTTGAGAGCCGACAGGCAGCCGGAATTCACGCAGATCGATCTTGAGATGTCGTTCTCGACCGAGGACGACATCATGGACGTCAACGAGGGCTTCATCCGTTATCTTTACAAAAATATGCTCGGCGTCGAGCTGGGCCCGAAGTTCCGCCGCATGACGTGGCGCGAGGCGATGGAGCGGTTCGGCTCCGACAAGCCCGATCTGCGGTTCGGATTCGAGCTTGTCAATCTCACCGACGAGTTAAAGGACTGCGACTTCCGCGTTTTCGCGGGCGCGATCGCGGACGGCGGCAGCGTGCGCGCGATCAACGTCAAGGGCGGCGCGAAGTTCACGCGCCGCGAGATCGATTCGCTCGTCGATTTCGTGAAGTCGTATAAGGCGAAGGGACTCGCGTGGGCGAAGAAGACGGGGACCGATATTTCGTCCTCGTATGCGAAATTCCTCACCGACGGAGAAAACGCCGCCATCTATGATAAGATGGGATTCGAGGACGGCGATTTGATCCTGATCGTCGCCGACAAAAACGCGGTCGTATTCGATTCGCTCGGCGCTCTGCGCCGCGAATGCGCGAAGCGTCTCGGTCTGCTCGATCCGAAGGAATTCTGCTTTTTATGGATCACGGAATTCCCGCTCTTCGAGTACAGCGAGGAGGACGGCAGATTCTACGCGATGCATCATCCCTTCACCGCGCCGATGGAGGAGGATATCCCGCTCTTCGACACCGACCCGGGCGCTATGCGCGCCCGCGCGTATGACATCGTGCTGAACGGCGTCGAACTCGGCGGCGGTTCGATCAGGATCAGCACGCCGGAGATGCAGAAGCTCGTGTTCTCGAAGCTCGGCATCACCGAGGAGGAGGCGAACGCAAAGTTCGGATTCCTCATGGAAGCGCTCAAATACGGCATCCCGCCGCACGGCGGCCTCGCGTTCGGCCTTGACAGACTCGTCGCACTGACGCTCGGCTACGACGATATCCGCGATATAATCGCGTTCCCGAAAGCGCAGAACGCATCCGAACCTATGTCTAAATGCCCCGCTCCCGCCGATAAAACCGCCCTCGACGAACTCGGCCTCAAGATTATTGAAAAAGAATAATTTAATTTTTAGGGGGGGAGGAAAACTTCTTGAAAGAAGTTTTCCTCCCCCCTGACCCCCCTCTTTTCAAGAACTTTTATTACAGGTTTTTGTTTTTTCCCAAGCGAATATAATTAACCGTCTTCAGGGCGGACTTAAGATAAACACTATTTGGTCCGCTTTTGTGAGGGGAACATCTCCTCGCTTTGCTCGGAGCTGTCACACTTTCCGCGTAGCGAAAAGTGTAGGAGTTTGGCGCGTAAGCGACAAATCTCCCACCTTTCTACAAAAAGGTTCTCCCTAAACAAAAAAAGGTTTCCCCCCAAAAATCTCTCCTCGACGAAAAGTTTTCCCCCAAAAATCTTTCATCAATTGATAAAAGCTTCTCCTAACTGAAAAAAGTTTCTCCGAAACAAAAAGTTTCTCCCCCAAAAAAACACTTTCCGACGAAAAGTTTTCCCCCAAAAAAACTCTCTTCAACGAAAAAGGTTCCCCCAAAAAACTCTCCTCGACGAAAAGTTTTCTCCCCCCAAAAAAACTCTCCTCGACAAAAAGGTTCTTCCCCCCACACCCCACACTTTCCGCTTTGCGGAAAGTGTAATAGCTCGACGCGGCAGCGGCGGGATATCCCCCTCTTTTCAAGAACTTCCCCCCAAAAAAGCACGGCACAGCCGTGCTTTTTTGGGGGGAGTTTCATCAGCCGCGATAGCGGGCGTAAAGCTCGTTCATGCGGCGGTATTTGTTTTTATCGATGCCGTCGAGCTGATCGCGCGTGACGCGGAATTTCCAGTTTCCGGACGCGACGCCCGGCGTATTCATCCGCGTATCCGCGCCGTAGCCGAGGATATCCTGCATCGGGATAACGGCGAGTCCCGCAGACGAGGCAAGCACCGTTTTCACGACACGTTCGCGCGCCGCGTTCCAATCCGACGGGCAGCCGCAGTATTCAAACAGCTCGTCGCGGACGTGAGGCGGCATTTCCCAGATCGCGCCGAGAAGCGTGTTGTTGTCATGGGTACCCGTATAAGCGACGCAGTTGTTTATGTAGTGATGAGGTCTGTGGCTCGAATCGCCGCAGCCGAGGAATCCGAACTGCAAGACCTTCATTCCCGGGAATCCGCTGTATTCCAAAAGACTGCGCACATCGTCGGTGATATCGCCGAGATCCTCGGCGATCACGAGCTTGCCGCCGGCCGTATCGTTGATCATATCGACGAACGGCTTGCCCGGGCCGCGCCGCCATTCGCCGCCGCGCGCGTTTTCGGAGCCGGCCTTGATGCGGTAATATGATTCGATCGCGCGGAAATGGTCGATGCGGACGCCGTCGAACAATTCGAGCATAAATCCGATGCGCTCGCGCCAGAACGAGAAATCATCCTTCTCCATCGCGTCCCAGTCGTAGAGGGGATTATCCCAGAGCTGGCCGTCGGCGGAGAAATAATCCGGCGGGACGCCGGCCACCCATGCCGGTCTGCCGTCCTCGTCGAGCTGGAACTCTTTTTTATCAAAGTAAACGTCGCTGCTGTCGAGGGAGACGTAGAACGGGATGTCGCCGATCACGTAAATGCCGCGCTCGTGCGCGTAGCGCAGGACGGCCTCCCACTGACGGAAGAATTCGTATTCGATGAACCGCCACGCCGACAAAAGCTTATCGGGGCAGGCGTCTGTCGTCCATTCGAGCCAGCTTTTGCCGCCGTTTGCTGATTTTATCGCAAGAAACCGGCACAGATCGGCTATTTTCGGATGCGACGCCATGAATTCGTCCGTTTTTGCGGCGATCGTTTTATCGGCGGCGGCGCGCTCCGCGGCGCGCATCAATATCGGCATATGAGTTTTGTGCAGCTCGCCGAAGTCGCATGAATACGGTGATACGGCGCGGGCCGATTCAAGCTCGGCGCGCGTGACGAGGCCGTTCGAGAACAAAATGTCGAGATCGATAAAATTCGGATTGCCGGAGAATGTCGAGACGGAGCTGTACGGCGAGGCGAAGCTGTCGGGGATGCAGAACGGCAGCACCTGCCAGTACGAGAAGCCGGAGGCGGCTATGACGTCGATGAAATGCTTGGCCTCGGCGCCGAAGCTGCCGCAGCCGTAATTCCCGGGGAGAGATGAGATATGGAGCAGAACTCCGCTTTTTCGTTTCATAAATGGGTTCCTTTTGTTTGATTTGGCGCGCGGCCACGTAAAATAATAACATAATCGACGCAAAAAATCAACCGCTCAAAACGACCTTTGCCCTTGATTTGCAATATTGACTTTACAATCGGACGGCTTTGTGGTACAATATATGTTGAATTTTTATGTATTGCGATCGAATGCGAATGAGGTCACGGTTAAATGGAAGATGAAAATCTGGAAAAACCAGAACTGACAAACGATATTGACGATAAAAATATAGACGCGGACACCGCCCTTGACGCGGACACCGCCATTGGCGGTGCTGCCGACGAATTCGATTTCATCGACGACACGGACGCGGACGACGCGGACGACGCGGACGCGGATTCATTTGACGGCGCGGATACCGCCGACGGCGCTGAGGCGGACGCGCCGAAAAACACAAAAAAGCGCGGGCGCATCGCCGCGGCGCTTGCGCCGCTGACGCAGGACCCGCGGGTCCTCAAGTACCGCTATCTCGGGCTTTGCTTCCTTCTGCCCGCGTTTACGATGTGGCTCATCTATATCGCGCTCGGGACGTACCCGTTCGGCACGGGATCGGTGCTTGTACTCGATCTGAACGGCCAGTACGTGTACTATTTCGAGCAGCTCCGCAACATAGTGATGGGCGACGGCAGCTTCCTTTATTCGTTCGGACGGGCGCTCGGCGGCGAATTCATGGGTATATACGCGTATTATCTCGCCTCGCCGTTCTCGTTCTTGGTGTGCTTGTTCCCGAAATCGATGATAACGGAAGCGCTTCTCTGTATGTTCCTGCTCAAAACGGGGCTGTGCGGGCTGACGTTCGGCATATATCTGCACAATCACACCGAAAAGCGCAGACTGAATAAAACCGCGATCGTGATGTTTTCGACCATATACGCGCTGACGGCGTATGCGATCGTGCAGCAGCACAACACGATGTGGATCGACAATCTCATCATGCTGCCGCTGATCACGCTCGGCATCGAGCGCCTGATCAGATACCGCCGCTTCCGTCTGCTCGTAATCTCGCTGACGATCGCGGTCATGTCGAACTTCTACATCGGCTATATGATGTGCATATACGTGTTCTTCTATTTCTTCGTCGCGTATGGAACGATCGAGCCGGAGGAGCGCAATATGACGGGCGAGACGCGCCACTTCGGCAAGTCGCTTTTGCGCATCGGGGGATGCGCGGCGCTCGTGCTTTCGATGTCGTGCGTCATACTGTGGAGCGCGTATTATTCGCTCACGTTCGGCAAAACGACGTTCTCAAATCCCGACTATACGGATTTTTCCGCTAAATTCGATCTGCTCGATCTGATCTCGAAGCTCTTCATCGGCTCATACGACACGGTGCGTCCCGAGGGGCTGCCGTTCGTTTACTGCGGCACGCTCGTGCTTCTGCTTCTGCCGCTGTTCTTCATCATAAAAAGCGTGCGCTTCCGCGAGAAAGCGCGCGTGACGATAATGTCGGCGATATTCGTGCTGTCGTTCCAGAACGCGTTCGTCGATCTTGTATGGCACGGGTTCCAGCGCCCGAACTGGCTCAATTACAGATACAGCTTCATGCTCTGCTTCTTTATGATATTCGCCGCGTATCGCGCGTTTGAACGTCTGTCGGAGGTGGAGACAAAGACGCTCGCGTGCGACGGCGCGTTCTTCGTGCTTCTGCTCATAATAATCCAAAAGGCGGGCGGCTACGAATGGGTAGGAAATTACGAGACAGTATGGCTGTCGTTCGTGTTCATCGCGGCGTTCGTCATACTGATGCGGTTCCATGTCACCTCGAAGCTGCGCGGCGGACTGTCGCTCGCGATCGCGTCGATAGTGGTGCTTGAATGCTTTGTTTCGGGACTGCTCGACTTGATATCGCTCGACATGGACGTCGTATATTCGTCGCGTCCGTCGTACAGGACGTTCGTCGATCACGCGCAGCCGCTCGTGGATATGATCGAGGACGGCGACGATTCGTTCTACCGCATGGAGAAGACGTTCCACAGAAAGACGAACGATTCGCTCGCGCTCGGATTTTACGGGCTGTCGAACTCGACTTCGACGCTGAATAAGGACACGATCGCGTTTTTGCACGATCTCGGACTGTCGTCGAAGTCGCATTGGTCGAAGTATCTCGGCGGCACGCCGGTTCTGGATTCGCTTTTAGGCTTGAAATACATAATGATCGAGGAGGGTTCAAGCATATCGACCCTTTACGAGCAGGCGTATTCGTATGACGACGGCATGGAGGGCAGAAAGCCGCTTCTGGCGTACAAAAATCCGTATGCGCTGCCGCTCGCATACGGCGTCGATCCGTCCGTGCGCGATTACAGCACCGAGGACGACAGCTCGCCGTTCGACCGCATGAACGCTATCGTCGGCAGGATGCTCGGGGAGACGAGGGCGGACGTGTTCGTCCCGATCCGCATAGAGGACACGGAGTGCAGATACTGCTCAAGCTCGTATATATCGGGACACCATTCGTACACGAACGATTCGAGCGAGCCTAAGGGACGCGTGATCTATACGATCACGGCGCCGCAGAGCGGCAACATATACTGCTACTTCCCGAGCGATTATCCGCGCGAATCTGATATGTTCGTCAATAACGTCTCCGTTTCGACATATTACGGCAACGAGACGAACCGCGTGTTCGATCTCGGATATTTCATCGCGGGCGAGACCGTCAAGGTCGAACTGCGCATGAAGGAATATGACAAGCTCTACATCAAGTCGGAGGATACGTACTTCTACACGATCGACGAGGACGAGTTCGTCCGCACGATGACGGAGCTTTCGACGAGCGGATTCAACATCGAATCGTATACGGAGGACAGCTTCCGCGGCACGATAAATATCGCCGAGGGCGACGAATTCGTATTCACCACGATCCCGTATGACGAGGGATGGGTCGTGAAGCTCGACGGGGAACGCGTCGAGCTTGAAAAGACGATCGAGGTGTCGGCGGAATTCGATCCCGACTCGGGCAAAACGGACAAATCATACGCGCTGATCGGATTCCACGCCGACCCGGGCAGCCACGAGCTGACGCTCGAATACAGGCCGAGATGCGTGGTCGTCGGCGGGATCATATCGCTGTGCGGATTCTGCGCGTTCGCGGCCGTCTGCGCCGTCGATTTCGCATTGAGACACGGAAAAAAGAGAAGGGTGCGGAGCTGAATGTTTTACTATCTTAAAGGAACGCTCGTCCATACGGGCGACGGGATCGCGGTACTCGACGTCGGCGGAGCCGCATATAAGCTGACTGTCAGCTCGACGACGATGGGGATGCTGCCGCCCGTTTCGGCGGCGGCGACGGTGAAGCTGTTCACGCATATGTCAGTGCGCGAGGACGCGGTCGAGCTGTTCGGCTTCTACACGACGGGAGAGCTTGACACGTTCAAGCTTTTGACGTCCATTTCCGGCGTCGGACCGAAGGCGGCGATGTCGGTGCTGTCGCTGTATTCGCCGTCGGCGCTCGCCGACGCGATCGCGTCGCAGAATGTGAAGCTCATATCGCGCGCGCCCGGGATCGGGACGAAGACGGCGCAGAGAATTGTGCTGGAGCTGTCGGGAAAGCTCGTCGTGACGGAGAGCGGCGCTGCCGTATCGTCGAAGAATCAGGCGCCGGCGCTGCCGGCGGCCGTTGCCGACGCGCAGGACGCGCTTTTGGTACTCGGATATACGCGCGCGGAGGCGCAGGCGGCGCTGTCGTCGATCGAGGGCGCGGAATCCAAGACGACGGAGGAGCTTATAAGACAGGCGCTCGGCAAGCTCGCGCACATATAAGTGACGGCAGGTGACAGATGGATTTTTCCGAATTTGATTTTGAGAACAGGATAGTGGATTCCTCGCTGCAATATAACGATCTCGGCGACGGCGGCGACAGCGAAAATTCGCTCCGCCCGAGAACGCTCGACGATTATACGGGGCAGAAAAAGGCGAAGGAAGAGCTGTCGATATACATAAACGCGGCGAAGCTGCGCGGCGAGCCGCTCGATCATGTGCTGCTCTACGGCCCGCCCGGACTCGGCAAAACGACGCTCGCGGCCATCATCGCCGCCGAAATGGGCGTCAGCTTCCGCGTCACGAGCGGCCCCGCGATCGAGAAAAAGGGCGATCTGCTCGCGCTTTTGACGAATCTGTCGGAGGGCGACGTGCTGTTCATAGACGAGATACACCGTCTCTCGCACGAGGTCGAGGAGATGCTGTATCCCGCGATGGAGGATTACGCGGTCGACTTCATAATCGGCAAGGGACCGGCGGCGAGGAGCATACATTTTTCGCTCCCGCATTTCACGCTGATCGGCGCGACGACGAGGGCGGGACAGATCACGACGCCTCTGCGCGACAGATTCGGCGTCGTTCTGCGGCTCGAGCTGTATACTCCCGACGAGTTGTCGGCAATCATAAAGCGCAGCGCGGGCATCCTCGGCATCGACGTGGACGACGACAGCGCGTATGAGATAGCGTCGCGGTCGCGAGGCACGCCGAGAATAGCGAACAGACTGCTCAAACGCGTGCGCGATTTCGCGCAGGTGAGGGGCGACGGCGCGATCAAGGAGGATACGGCGCGCGGAGCGCTGTCGATGCTCGAGATCGATGAACTCGGCCTCGACAACACCGACAGGCGTATGCTGTCGGCGATGATACGGTATTACGGCGGCGGTCCTGTCGGACTTGAAACGCTCGCGGCTACGATCGGCGAGGAGGCCGTCACAATCGAGGACGTATACGAGCCGTACCTGTTGCAGATTGGATATCTGTCGCGCACGCCGCGCGGACGCGTCGTGACGCGAATGGCGTATGAGCATCTCGGCATTCCGTATACGGATACGCCGCAGCGCGGCGACGAGAGCGGCGACGGTCAGCTTACGATCGGATAACGCATTTGTGCATTCTCCGCTTATGGCGGATAAAAATAAAATCCAAAATAAGAAAGGCATGGTGACCGATTTGAGAAAGAACGGAAAAGACGTAACTTGGAAGCCGCGCGCGGGCGTGCGGCTGACGGCGCTGCTAATTGCGGCGCTGATGGCGGCGCCGCTGTTACTATCGTCGTGCGGCCCGAAGGGCGGCGCGGACGATACGGGCGGCGCAAATACCGCGGGCGCCGACACGGCGGGCGCGCCCGTCGGCACGGACGGCGGGCAGGATACGGCCGGCGCGCCTGTGACGGGCGGGGAAAATCCGCCGACGGCGGGCGAATTTGACGGGATGACGCTCACCGTCTCGGGCGACGGCAGCTACGACATCTCCGACAATTTGTTCGGCATATTCCTCGAGGATATCAACCACGCCGTCGACGGCGGACTTTACGCCGAGATGGTGTTCAACCGCTCGTTTGAGTACGGCGATCTTGCTACGCTCGGCGGGAAGCAGGGCTGGTCGGGACAGACGCTCGTCACGTTCGATATAATCGACGGGACGTCGGACGGCTCGTATCTGAACGAGCAGAACCCGCACTACGCGCGCGTGACGAACGATTCCGACGAGATACGCGGCATCGCGAATACGGGCTATTACAACGACATCTACGTGACCGAGGGCGGCGAATACAGAATTTCCGTATACGCCCGCGGCTGTGACGGTTACAGCGGCGCGCTTTACGCCGTCGTCGCCGACGGAAGCGGAAAAGAGTACGCGTCGGCAGAGCTGGCGGAGTCGCTCACAGGCGAATGGCACAAATACGAAGCCGTCGTAAAGGCGACGGGTACGGCGAGCAGCAATCTGCGCCTCTACGTCCGCATCGGACGCGGGACCGTCGACGTCGACATGGTGTCGCTGTTCCCGACGGATACGTATAAGGGACGCGAAAACGGCTTCCGCCGCGATATCGCCGAGATGATAGAGGATCTGCATCCGAGATTTTTGCGCTTCCCGGGCGGCTGCATCATAGAGGGCGTCGATCTGGACAGCGCGTATGACTGGAAGGATTCGATCGGCAGAGGTCTCGAATTCGAGATAAACGGCGAGATGACGGTGGGCGACGTCGCGACTCGTCCGCTCGAGGCGAATATATGGGCCGACGAGGTCAACAAGCAGGCTGACGCCTACTACATGACTTACGGCATCGGCTTTTACGAGTATTTCCTGTTCTGCGAGGACCTCGGATGCGAGCCGATCCCGATTTTGAACTGCGGCTATTCGTGCCAGGGTCAGGCTCCCGCGGGCGGCCCCGACGCGCCGCCGCTCGACAGCGACGAATTCAAGAGCTACATACAGGACGCGCTCGACCTTGTCGAATTCTGCATGGGCGGAGTCGATACGAAATGGGGCGGCATCCGCGCCGCGATGGGACATCCGGAACCGTTCCATCTGACGTATATCGGCATCGGAAACGAGCAGTACGGCGACGAATACAACGCGCGCTACGCGAAATTCCGCGAGGCGTTCAACGAGGCGAAAGCGAATAATCCCGATATGTACGGCGGGATCAAGCTCATAATGGCGAACGGACTGACGTCCGGCTCCCGCGACGGCTGGAACGCAGTCGAAAAATACGGCAACGATCTCGCGGATGCGCTCGACGAGCATTACTACAACGATCCGGCGTGGTTCCTTTCAAGCACGAACCGCTATGACGAATATCCGCGCGAGGAAGGCAGACCGACCGTCTTCATCGGCGAATACGCGTCAAGGAGCAATATCGCGCGTTCCGCCATGGCGGAGGCGGCGTACATGACGTCGATAGAGCGCAACGGCGACGTCGTGGAGCTTGCGGCATACGCGCCGCTGCTCGCATATCTCAATCATACGCAGTGGGCGCCGAACCTCATCTGGTACGACAACACGCACGTATGGGGATCGACGAACTATTATGTGCAGAAGATATACATGGACAATCAGTCGAAGCGCATTTTGCCGTCAGAGCAGAGCGCGGACGGCTGGACGTCGGGTCCGTCGCTGAAGGGCGGCGTCGGTGTCGGCACATGGCAGACGGCGGCGCGCTTTGACGATGTCGTCGTGACGTCGAACAAGACGGGCGAGGTGCTTTACTCCGAGGATTTCACGTCGTCGAATATTTCCGATTTCAACGTGCTGTCCGGCCAGTTTGCGGTCAGAAACGGCGTCATCCGCTCGATGAACACGGGGTATCCCGCGCGCGATAACGGCGACGTCGTATTCATGGGAAAATCCGACATGAGCGATTATACTCTGACGTTGAAGGCGACGAAAACGGGCGGAGCCGAGGGCTTCCTGATCCCGTTCGCGGTCGAGGACAGCGACAATTACTGGCACTGGAACATAGGCGGCTGGGGCAACACGAAGTCGTGCCTCGAATATTTCAGCGGCGGCACTAAGAGCGGCGAGGTCCCCGGCACGTCGAAGAACTGTGTGCTGGAGGCAAATCACGAATACGAGATCAAGATCTCCGTATCGGGATCGCACATCATGTGCTGGCTCGACGGCGAGCTGATGGTGGATTACACGGCTCCGAGCGTGCTTGGCGTCTACTCCGTCGTCGGCGAGGACGATAACGATATAATCGTCAAGCTCGTGAACGTGACGCGCAATAAGGTGCCGTTCAAGATCGACGTATCGGCGGTGACGGGATTCTCCGGCGAAGTAACGGCGCAGAAGATATCGTTCCAGTCCGAGACTGCGGACAATACGACCGACGCGCAGCCCGTTCAGATCACGGAGGAATCGATAAAGGTCAGCCCCGAATTCGAGATGACGCTCGGAAGATATACGATGCTCGTCATACGGATTCCGAAAAAGTAAATCAAATCGCGGTTCCGTCCGGAAGGGCGGAGCCGCGATTTGATTTTACTCGGGGCGGCGCGCCCCGAAAACCCGCTTATGCGTTTCTTTCGCGATACGCGACAGTCCTGTTCTATAACTTTTGCAAAGTTAAAAAAGTGTTAAGGGTCTCTTTGCTGGCCGGCAAAGAGACCCGCAAGCAAAGGATGAGCCTTTGCAATCCTATCATTTCTTTTTAGCAAACTTTTTCAAAGTTTTTAAATTTTGTTAAGGGTCTCTTTTCGCGGAAAAGAGGCCCTTAACGATCCCGAAAAGGCTCCCGTGTGGCGTCGACGTTATTCAATCGGCGGAAAGAATCGCTTGGGGCGTAAACCGCGATAATATTTTGGTAAACAGCTTTGTGCTTCCGCGCGGCGGGTCGAGATCGAGGTTATTCTGTCTTGGTTAATCGATTCCTGACAGCGTCAGATTTCGCTCGTGTCGTGCGAACAGCGCCGCGCGGACTTATTCGACTGCGCCGACGAAACGTCGCGGTTAATCCGACGCTGGCAGCGTCGTGCATCACACGCGCTCGGTGCGCGCAGGTGGGGCTGGGAAGCCTACGGCACAGGGGCGATAGTGCATCGATAGTGGGGTTGAATTGTGGTAGGCGTGAAAATTATTGTTGAAATAAATTGCGCCCACAAAAGTGAGCGCATTGTTTTTAGATATCTGATTTGTTTGCTCGTTGATGGTACTTAGATAACAAACCAACCGCCTCGCGAGGAGCTGTTCGCACTCAGCTTCAGCGCGTTGTTCTTTTGGAGAGGGGGTATGGGGGAGGACCCTTTCTTTTGAAGAAAGGGTCCTCATCCAAAACAGCATCTTTGCAAGAAAAAAGAAATGTGAATAAAATTTCAAACCCTTATAAAAGGCTTGGACAAAACTGGCCCATCGCCGCGACGAAACCGCGCGCGCTGCGACGGCAAGCGCCGATTATTCATAATCGGCGTAAACCACATCGTCGGCGTCCGACATAATGATCGTCGTCGTCGGCGACGCCGCATCCGCGATATCGCCGCGCGCGGCGCGCCAGCGCAGAAATCTGCGCCCACAGTCGGCGGCCGTCAGCGCCACAGCCTCGCCCGACGCGGCGAAAACGCCGCGTTCGCTGCCATTTGCGGCGCCGCCGTGGATGAAGAGCGCGTGAAGCTTCAATTCCGATATGGGCGTCAGCCGCCATCTGCCGCCGTGGCGCTCCGCGTCGCCCGTCAGGGACAACGGCGTTCCGACGCCGCGCCTGCCGGCGAGAACGAGCCGTTCGCCGCCGCAGCGAACGGTGAATATGCCGTCGCCCTCATATTCAACGGCGAAAACGGAGCCTTCGCCCCCGAACGCAAGCCTGTCGCCGTCGCGGCGCATATATCCGCCAAAAACCGATCTTATGCGATATCCGCCCTCGGCGGACTCGAATATAAATGACGCAGAATCGGGTATATCGCCGTCGGCGGCGGCGAGAGCCGCATGATCTTCATCGACGGCGGCCGCAAAGCCTCCGCGCGGACTAAGTATCGCGTATCTTTCCCCCAAAACGATCTCGCCGTCGCGGTGCGTCGGGAGCGGATAGGGGAACGTGCGCGGATCATGCGACAGATCGACGTCGGGATCGTCGCGCAGTCCCGTTACGTGAACGCGGTCGGGAACGGGCGTCCATTCTCCGTCAAGATCGCGGCGGGGATATATTTTTGCGAAGAATCTGTATGCGTCGACGTCGTAATTGTACAGCTCGCGGCGCGTATTGACGGGACCGCGCACGCCGTCCCAGCCGTCGTCGCGGCGGCATTCGTTCATGACGTTGAACCAGATCGCGGACAGCGTCGCGAAATACTCGTCGGGATTCGATATCGCGTATGTGTCCGGCCAGAGGCCGGCGGCACGCGCGTGCCTGTACAGCATCAGAAATTCGTCGTGCAGCGAGCGGTCCGCCATCCTGTCGATGCCGGCGATCTTGACGCCGTGGCCGAATTCGTGAACGAGGATGCTTTCGTCGATGTAGCGCGTCGTGTAATCGGGATCGGGCGGGTTGCGGTCGGCGCGCCAGTGCCAGACGTTGCATTCCGTGATGCTGCACGCGACGCCGCCGAAGCCCTCGACATAGAGCGATTCGACCCTGTATCCGCCCCTGTGTTCGGGAATGTGGAACGCGCATTCGCCCTTGCCGTAAATTGACAGCGACGCGCCGGACTTCACCATCTGTTCGGCGATGTCGGGCGACGAGCCGAGCATGACATCGACGATCTCGGCGGCGCGCCGAACGGTCGCCTCGCCGAGCAAAAGCGCGCCCGATCCCTTGACAGTTATGCCCGCGGCGCTCTTGACGTAATATTTATAGAAGTCGTCATACGGCGCGTCGTATTCGCGCCCGAAAACGCCGATCTTGACGACGGGCGCGCCGTCGCCGACGGGAAGGGGATTGCGGAGCCTCACGGTCGCGGTCTTTGCAAAATGGACGCGGCCATGGCGGCCGTAGTTCTCATCGAGGCGGAGAGGGACGCCGCCGCATTCGGTTTTATAATCGGTGTACGCAGGCTCCGAGCCTGTCTCGAAATCGTCGGCGAAATGAATCTCGATATCGCGCTCATTGATGCGGCGCGCGCCCGTGACGGGGATCTCGTATCCGCCCTCATACGGCAGAAGCGTTATGGCGCAGACGCCGAGCGCCTCGGCGTCCTCGGCGCTGTAATATTCCGACATCGCGCGCGCGAAATCGTCGGCATTCTCGTCGGGACGGCAGCCGAGCGCGCCTCCGCCGAACGACGTGAACATATCGGCCCAAGACGAAAAGCGCTCGACGGCGCCGACGCGCCTGTACATGACCTCGTGAAGGTACGGCTGTTTGTGAAATATCAGAAGATCGCCGGCGCGTATGGCGCGCCGCTTTTCATCGTACAGCCTGCATTCGACAGTCTTGACACCGCAGCCGATCAGATCGTATGGACGTCCGCGCAGCTTCATATGTATCGCGTTCATGATCTCACCCCGAAACGATATTGCTCCATGACTGAATTTTACCACATAAACGCGCCTCTTGCAACAATATAATAAATGTGGCGGGGCGGATTGCCGCGCGCGGAGGATATTATGGCGGAGCATGAAAGATACACGGGATACACGGACGAAGGCCGCGCCGCGGCGCGGCTCGACATAGCGGTGAACACCGCACTCGCGGACGATTTTGTGCGCGCGCATAAGGCGAAAGCTTCGGAAATGTTTAAAAGCTCGATTTTGCCGCCGGCAGCTTCCGCGTGCGATTCATACGCCGCGGCGGGACGCGCGTTCGCTTTCCGGCCGTATGCGCTCTTTATCAGCTACGACGGCGAGCAAAACGGCGGCCGCGCCTCCGTCACGATCACATATACGCTGAGATGCGGGACGCGCGTTATAAGCCGCATATGCGAGAGGCATCTGTTCGACGTTTCGCACGGTGAGTGCGCGTATCTTTCGCGCGCCAAAACGCGAAAAAAACGCGCTTTTTGTCTTGACATGAACATGGCGTTTTGATATAATATTTTCGTGAAGAAAAGGGCGTATTTTCCGCGACTGACGGACATTCGTGGAGCGACCACAAGGGAGCGGAAAAATCGTAGGGACGCGCGGTCACTTGGCGTTATGCCAAGGTCGGCGCTATGCCCGAGGCCCTCGGAAATTGCCGGCCGTCTGGGCATACTCAGAGCTATTATAGTCCCGAGTATGCCTTTTTGTTTTCATTTAAAGAAAGGAAAACCGCAAATGTTCCGCGGGACTTTGACCGACGGCGGGGTCAGGAAAGGCATGGTACACAAAATGAAGAAAGTCGGAATCGTGATGGGCAGCGACAGCGATCTGCCGATCATCAAAAAATGTACCGACACGCTCGACGCGCTCGGCGTGCCGTATGAAGCGCACGTATATTCGGCGCACAGAACGCCCGAGGCGGCGCGCGATTTTGCCGCCGGCGCGAAGTCGAACGGCTTCGGCGTTTTGATAGCGGCGGCGGGCATGGCGGCGCATCTCGCGGGAGCGATAGCGGCGAACACGACGCTCCCCGTTATCGGCATACCCTGTAAATCATCGAATCTTGACGGCATTGACGCCCTTTTATCGACTGTACAGATGCCATCGGGCATACCGGTGGCGACTGTGGCGATAAACGGAGGGGTCAATGCCGCTTTACTTGCGGCCGAGATCATCGCGGTCGGAGAGCCGGAGCTTGCGGACAAGCTCGACGCGAAGCGCGCCGCCGACGCGGAGGCCGTTTTGCAAAAGGACGCGTCGATAACGGCAAGACTGCATGAGGCGCAGTAAGGAAAGGAACACCAAATGGGCGGCTTTTTTGGCATAACGAGCAGGCGCGACGCCGTGCTTGACGTATTCTTCGGCACAGATTATCATTCGCATCTCGGCACGCGGCGCGGCGGAATGGCGGCGTTCGACGACGAGATCGGACTTCAGCGCGACATACACAACATCGAAAATTCGCCGTTTCGGACGAAATTCGAGCATATAACCGAGGAGATGAGCGGACGCGCCGCGATCGGCTGCATCAGCGATTACGATCCGCAGCCGCTTTTGATCCGCGCCGCGATCGGCACGTATGCGATCGCGGTCGTCGGCGTCGTCAACAACGCCGACGAGCTGATCGGAAAATATCTGTCCCTGACGGGCGGCCATTTCGGCGCGATGACGGGCGGCGCCGTCAATACGACGGAGCTTGTAGCTGGGCTTATAAATCAGCGCCCGACGTTTGCGGAGGGGATCAAATTCGCGCAGGAAAAGATCAAGGGCACGGCGTCGATATTGATTTTGTGCGGCGACGGCAGTCTGATCGCGGCGCGCGACAGGCTCGGACGACTGCCTGTTACGATCGGGAAAAGCGAGGACGGATACGCGGTCTCGTTCGAGTCGTTCGCGTATAAAAAGCTCGGATACGAGGACGAGCTGGAACTCGGCCCGGGCGAGATCGTGCGCGTCACCGCCGACGGGATCGAGCAGCTTTCGCCCGCCGGCGACGAAATGAGGATATGCGCGTTTCTGTGGAGCTATTACGGCTATCCGACATCGACTTACGAGGGCGTCAACGTCGAGATGATGAGATACAGAAACGGCGCTATTATGGCGCGTCACGACAAGGAGGCGGACGTCGCGGGCGACGTCGACTACATCGGCGGTATGCCCGATTCCGGTACGCCGCACGCGATCGGATACGCAAACGAGAGCGGCCTGCCGTTCGCGCGCGCGTTCATAAAGTATACGCCGACATGGTCGCGCAGCTTCATGCCGACGCAGCAGTCGGAGCGCAACCGCATCGCAAAAATGAAGCAGATACCGGTCCACGAGCTGATACAGGATAAAAAGCTCCTGTTCGTCGACGATTCTATCGTGCGCGGCACGCAGCTGCGCGAGACGGTGGAATTCCTATACGATCACGGCGCGAAGGAAGTGCATATGCGCTCCGCCTGCCCGCCGATAATGTACGGCTGCAAATATCTGAATTTCTCGCGCTCAAGAAGCGAGATGGAGCTGATCGCAAGACGCGTCATCGTCGAGCTGGAGGGCGAGGAGGGACTCGAACACATCGACGAATACAGCGACGGGTCGACGGAGCGCGGACGCCGTCTGCGCGAGAAAATAAGCGAGGACCTTCACCTCGCCTCGCTCGAATTCCAGTCGCTGGACGGCATCATCGAGGCGATCGGACTGCCGAAGTGCAAGCTCTGCACATACTGCTGGAGCGGTAAAGAGTAAGAGTCGGGGCGCCGCCCCGAACCCCGCCAAAGGAACTTTTCTGGAAAAGTTCCTTTGGAATCTTCAAAAGCTTTCATGAAAGGATCAATATATGAATACTAACTCTAAGTCTGATGCTTACGCGGCCGCCGGCGTCGATATCGTTGCGGGTTATCGGTCGGTGGAGCTGATGCGCGAGCATATAAAGCGCACGCAGATTTCGGGATGCGTATCCGATGTCGGCGGGTTCGGCGGGCTGTTCGCGCCCGATCTTACGGGGATCAAAAATCCCGTGCTTGTATCGGGGACGGACGGCGTCGGCACGAAATTGAAGCTGGCGTTTCTGCTCGACAAGCACGACACGATCGGGATCGACTGCGTCGCGATGTGCTGCAACGACATCATCTGCTGCGGCGCGAAGCCGCTCTTCTTCCTCGATTACATCGCGTGCGGCAAGAACGTGCCGGAGAGGATAGCGGAGATAGTGAAGGGCGTCTGCGACGGGTGCGTCGACGCGGGAATGGCGCTGATCGGCGGGGAGACGGCGGAGCATCCGGGGCTTATGCCGGAGGACGAATACGATCTCGCCGGCTATTGCACCGGCATCGTCGACCGCGACAAGATCATCGACAGCGGCAAAATGCGCGCGGGCGACGTCGTGATCGCGCTGCCGTCGTCGGGAGTCCATTCAAACGGATTCTCGCTCGTGCGCCGCGTGTTCGACGTCGAACACGCCGACATCACGTCGCCGACGGACGAGCTTGACGGCAAATCGATCGGCGAGACGCTTCTGACGCCGACGAGGATATACGTGAAGCCCGTGCTTGATTTGATCGAAAAAGTCGAGGTCAAGGGCATCTCGCACATCACGGGCGGCGGATTCTACGAAAATATTCCGCGCTCTATCCCCGACGGGCTGTGCGCGAAGATCGAGCGTGCGGCGGTGCGGGTGCTGCCGATATTCGATTTGATCATGAAGCGCGGCGGCATCTCGGAGCGCGATATGTATAACACATACAATATGGGCGTCGGGATGAGCGTCGTCGTCGGTAGAAACGACGCGGACAAGGCTATATCGACGCTTGCGGGTCACGGCGTCGACGCATACGTGATCGGCGAGATCGTCGGGGCCAGCGACGACGGCGAGAAGATAAAGATATGGTAAAGGGGATCGCTTCCGGCGTATCGGCGGGGATAATGATCTCGATCGGCGGCGCGGTGTTCCTCACCTGCGATAACAGATACGCGGGCGCGCTGCTTTTCACGGTCGCGCTTCTGTCGATATGCTATAAGGGATACGCGCTCTTTACGGGCAAGGTCGGCTATATCGTGGAAAAGCACAAAAAGGCGGACGTGTCCGAGCTTTTGCTTGCGCTTTTGGGAAATGCGATCGGGACGATCCTTTGCGGATATCTCATCCGCTTCGCGATGCCGGCGATAGTACAGGCGGCGCAGACTTTGTGCGACGGCAAGCTGACGCAGCCGATTTTTTCGACGTTCGTGCGCGGCATATTCTGCGGCGTTTTAATGTACATAGCCGTCAGCGTGTTCCGCGAACGCGGGACCGTCACAGGGATACTGTTCTGCATCCCCGTGTTCATCCTTGCGGGATTCGAGCATTCGATCGCGGATATGTTTTATTTCGCCGCGTCGGGGATCGTGTCGGCGCAGGCGGCGCTGTTCATATGGCTCGTGATAGCGGGAAATTCCGTCGGCGCGTGCATACTGCCGGCGCTCGGCTTATTGGGGACGGTAAAAGATGGAGAAAAATAAAGCGAAAATCGCGGTGCTTGTCTCCGGCGGCGGCACTAATTTGCAGGCGATCATCGACGCGATGAAGGCGGGCAAAATCAAAAGCGGACAGCTCGACGTCGTGATATCGAATAAGGCGGACGCTTACGCGCTCGAAAGGGCGCGCACGGCCGGCGTCGACGGCGTCGTGGTATCGAAAAAAGAGCTTGGTTCGCAGAAAGCGTTCGAGGACGCGATCATGCGCGAGATAGACTCGCGCGGCGTCGATTTAATCGTGCTGGCGGGATTCATGGCGATCTTGTCGGAGCGGTTCACGTCGCGGTACGCGGGACGCATCATAAACGTGCATCCGTCGCTGATTCCGTCGTTTTGCGGCGCGGGATTTTACGGACTCCACGTCCATGAGGCCGCGCTCGCGCGCGGCGTCAAGGTCACGGGCGCGACGGTGCATTTCGTCAACGAGGTGCCGGACGGCGGCCCGATAATCGCGCAGCGCGCCGTATACGTCGAGGACGGCGACACGCCGGAGATTTTGCAGCGGCGCGTCATGGAGCAGGCCGAATGGATAATACTGCCGGAGGCAGTCGAGAAAATATGCGCCGAGATCATCGGCGGCGGACATTGAAAGGGGCGAAACTGACATGGACATTTACAAGGTAAACGATATCGGCGAGCTTATACGCGGCAACTCATACGTGGGACGCGGCATCGTCGCCGGACTCAGCGCGGACGGGAGGCGCGCGTGCAGCGCGTATTTCATCATGGGGCGCAGCGCGAACAGCCGCAACAGAGTTTTCACGGAGAGGGACGGCGAGATATTCACGGAGCCGTATGACGCCTCGAAGGTGGAGGATCCGAGCCTCATAATATACGCGGCGGTGAGAAAGCTCGGCGGTGTCCTGATCGTGACGAACGGCGATCAGACAGATACGATCTATGACGGCGTCAAGTCCGGCAAGACGTTTTCGCAGTCGCTGGCGTGCCGCAAATTCGAGCCGGACGCGCCGAATCTGACGCCGAGGATAAGCGCGGCGCTGACGTTCGGGGACGGCGGATTCTCATATGAGATGAGCATTTTAAAGAGCGCGGACGCGGCGGGATCGGCGTGCAATCGTTACACGTTCGACTATGAGCCGCTGCCCGGGATCGGCCACTTCATTCACACATATGTCTGCGACGGCAGTCCGATCCCGACGTTCCAGGGAGAGCCGGAGCGCGTCGCGATCCCCGACGACATCGACGAATTCACAAATACGCTTTGGGACGCGCTCGACGCGGACAATAAAATTTCGCTCTGGGTGCGGTACACGGAGCTTGACACGGGCAAAACCGTCGACAGACTCATCAACAAGAACAAATAAGGGAGACGGAAATGAAAGAATTTGAACTGAAATACGGCTGCAACCCGAATCAGAAGCCGGCGAAGATATTCATGAAAAACGGCGGCGAGCTGCCGATCGAGATCATGAACGGCAAGCCCGGGTACATCAATTTTCTCGACGCGTTCAACTCGTGGCAGCTTGTGAAGGAACTAAAAGAGGCGACGGGCATGGCCGCGGTGACGTCGTTCAAGCACGTAAGCCCGACGTCGGCGGCGGTCGGCATCCCGCTTTCGGATAAGCTCAAGCGCGCCTGCTTTGTCGACGACGTAGACGGACTCGACGACTCGCCGCTCGCGTGCGCATACGCGAGAGCGCGCGGCACGGACAGAATGTGTTCGTTCGGCGACTGGGTCGCGCTTTCCGACACCTGCGACGTAACGACGGCGAAAATGCTGAAGCGCGAGGTGTCGGACGGCATAATCGCGCCCGCTTACGAGCCGGAGGCGCTCGAAATCCTCAAAACTAAGAAGAAAGGCGCGTACAATATCGTCAGGATCGATCCCGATTACGTGCCGGAGCCTGTCGAGAATAAGGATGTGTTCGGCATCACGTTCGAGCAGGGGAGAAATAATTTCAAAATCGGCGCGGAGCTGCTCGCAAACGTCGTGACGGCAAATAAGACGCTGCCCGAATCTGCGGTGCGCGATCTGATCGTGTCGCTGATAACGCTCAAATATACGCAGTCGAATTCGGTCTGCTTCGCCGTCGACGGACAGGCGATCGGCGTCGGCGCGGGTCAGCAGTCGAGGGTACACTGCACGCGTCTCGCCGGCACGAAGGCGGATACGTGGTTTCTGCGTCAGTGCGATAAGGTGCTGTCGCTGCCGTTCCGCCCCGAGCTTGGACGTCCCGACCGCGACAACGTCATCGACGGCTACATCAATCAAAACGAGGAGGACGTCACGGCGGACGGCGTATGGCAGAAGTATTTCACGTCCCGTCCCGAGCCGCTGACAAATGAGGAAAAGCGCGCTTATCTCGATTCGCTGTCGGGCGTGGCTCTCGGCTCCGACGCGTTCTTCCCGTTCGCGGACAATATCGAGCGCGCGAAGAAGAGCGGCGTTTCGTATATCGCCGAGCCCGGCGGCTCGATCCGCGACGATCTCGTCATTGAATGCTGCGACAAATACGGCATCGCGATGGCGTTCACGGGAATGAGACTGTTCCACCATTGATTCGGCGATCGGAGACATTATATTATGAAGATACTTGTTGTGGGCGGCGGCGGCAGAGAACACGCCATAATCAAGAAGATAAAGGAAAATAAAAGCGTAGAGACTATATACGCGCTCCCGGGCAACGGCGGCATCGCGCGCGACGCCGTATGCGTGCCGATCGGGGCTAAGGATATCGACGGGATCGTGAATTTCGCCGTCGAGAAATCTGTCGACTACGCGATCGTGGCGCCCGACGATCCGCTCGTTCTCGGATGCGTCGACGCGCTCGAGGCGCGGGGCATCCCGTGCTTCGGCCCGCGCAAAAACGCGGCCATAATCGAGGGCAGCAAGGTGTTCTCGAAGGAATTGATGAAAAAGTACGGAATCCCGACGGCATCGTATGAGACGTTCTCCGACATGGACGCGGCGCTCGCATACCTAAAGGACGCGCCGATCCCGATAGTGGTGAAGGCGGACGGCCTCGCCCTCGGCAAGGGCGCGATCGTATGCATGACGCGCGACGAGGCGAAGGACGCGGTCGTCTCGATGATGAGGGACGGAAAATTCGGCAAGAGCGGCGAGCGCGTCGTGATCGAGGAGTTCATGACGGGTCCCGAGGTGTCGGTTCTGTCGTTCACGGACGGAAACGTCGTCGTGCCGATGGTGTCGAGCATGGATCACAAGCGCGCCGGCGACGGCGATACGGGACTGAACACGGGCGGCATGGGGACTGTCGCGCCGAATCCGTACTACACGGACGCGGTCGCGGACGAATGCATGGAGAAGATATTCATCCCGACGATGAACGCGATGAACGCGGAGGGCAGGACGTTTCGCGGATGCCTCTACTTCGGGCTGATGATAACGTCGGACGGGCCGCGTGTCGTCGAATACAATTGCCGTTTCGGCGATCCCGAAACGCAGGTCGTGCTGCCGCTGCTCGATTCCGATCTTTTGACGGTCATGATGGCGACGACGAACGGCACGCTTTCGGACTGCGAGGTAAAATGGAAAAACGGGTGCGCGGCGTGCGTCGTGGCGGCGTCGGCGGGATATCCGCAGTCGTATGAGAGCGGATTTGAGCTGACGATACCGGACGATGTGGCGGAACACACATATGTCGCGGGCGCGGCGATAAACGAAAACGGCGCGCTCGTGACGAAGGGCGGACGCGTCCTCGGCGTGACCGCCGTCGCGGACACGCTGAAGGATGCGCTTTGCGAGTCGTATCGGATGGTGGAGAAGATAGGATTTGCGAATAAATACTACCGTCACGACATCGGCAAACGCGCGCTCGAGGCCGCCTGCGCCGGAAAGGAGTAAGCTTTGGTATACAGGATCTATTCGGAGAAAAAGCCCGAGCTTGCAAACGAGGCAAGAGAGCTTTTATCCGACATCAGGACTTTTCTCGGCATAGAATCGCTTTCGGGACTGCGCGTTGTAAACAGATACGACGCCGAGGGAATATCGCGCGAGCTGTTCGATTACGCGGTGAGAACGGTGTTCTCCGAGCCGCAGCTCGATATCGCGTCCGAGTCGGTCGATTTCGGCGACGCGGTGGTGTTCGCGGTCGAATATCTGCCGGGGCAGTTCGATCAGCGCGCGGACTCGGCGGCGCAGTGCATACAGATAATCTCGCAGGGCGAACGTCCGCTCGTCCGCTCCGCGAAGGTGTACGCGCTTTACGGCGCGCTGTCGGAGCATGAAGTCGCGGAGATAAAGAAATATGTCATCAACCCCGTCGAGGCGAGGGAAGCGGAGCTTTCGATGCCGGAGACGCTGAGGGTCGATTACGAGACGCCGAAAAATGTGCGCACGCTCGACGGATTCACGAAGATGGACCGCGCGGCGCTCGAATCGTTCGTCCGCGAATACGGCCTTGCGATGGACGCCGACGACGCGGAATTCTGCCGTGATTATTTTGCGAATGAAGAGGGGCGCGATCCGACACTGACGGAGATACGCATGATAGATACGTATTGGTCGGATCACTGCCGCCACACGACGTTTCTGACGCAGATAGACAAGGTCGAATTCGACGACGACGTATTGCAGCGCGCATTTGACAGGTATCTTTCGGTGCGCAGGGAGCTTGGACGCACAAAGCCGATTTGCCTCATGGACATCGCGACGGTGGCGGTGTCGTATCTGAAGCGGCACGGCAAGCTCGATAAGCTTGACGAATCGGACGAGATCAACGCCTGCACGGTCAAGATAAACGTGGACGTCGACGGCGAAACGGAGCCGTGGCTGCTTTTGTTCAAGAATGAGACGCACAATCATCCGACCGAGATCGAGCCGTTCGGCGGCGCGGCGACGTGCATAGGCGGTGCGATCCGCGACCCGCTCTCGGGACGCTCATTCGTGTACGGCGCGATGAGAGTGACGGGCGCCGCCGATCCGACGTCTCCCGTGTCGGAGACTATACCGGGCAAGCTGCCGCAGCGCAAGATAGTGACGACGGCGGCGGCCGGATATTCGTCATACGGCAACCAGATCGGACTTGCGACCGGCATCGTGGATGAGATATATCACCCGGGCTACGCGGCGAAGCGCATGGAGATCGGCGCTGTGATCGCGGCGGCGCCGCAGGCGAACGTGCGGCGCGAGACGCCGGAGGCGGGGGACGTTGTGATCCTGCTCGGCGGCGCGACGGGACGCGACGGCATCGGCGGCGCGACGGGATCGTCGAAGGCGCATAACGCGCATTCCGTCGAGGAATGCGGCGCGGAGGTGCAGAAGGGAAACGCGCCCGAGGAACGCAAGCTCCAGCGCCTGTTCCGCGACCCCGAAGCGTCGAGGCTCATAAAACGCTGCAACGATTTCGGCGCTGGCGGCGTATCCGTGGCGATCGGCGAGCTTGCGGACGGACTCGATATCGATCTCGACCGCGTGCCGAAAAAGTACGAGGGACTTGATGGCACCGAGCTTGCGATCAGCGAATCGCAGGAGAGAATGGCCGTCGTGGTAGATTCGGCAGATGTAGAAAAATTTTTGGCACTTGCATATAAAGAAAATCTCAACGCCGTTCCGGTCGCAAAAGTGAAGGCGGAGCCGAGACTGACGATGAGATGGCGCGGCGACGTCATCGTCGATATAAGCAGAGAATTCCTGTCGTCGAACGGCGCGCCGAAGCATATAACGATAACGCCCGAGCATTCGAGACTGACTGATAACATGGTGACGGGCGGATTCACCGAGAATTTCATGCGCCTTGCGGGCGATCTCAACATCGCGTCGAAGCGCGGTCTGTCAGAAAGATTCGATTCGACGATAGGCGCGGGAACCGTGCTGATGCCGTTCGGCGGCAAGTACCAGCGCACGCCGATCCAGGCGATGGCGCAGAAAATATCGGTCGAGCGCGGGCATACCGACGACTGCTCGCTGATGGCGTGGGGATACAATCCGTATCTGACAGAGGAAAGCCCGTACCACGGCGCGTATCTTGCCGTCGTGGAATCGATTTCGAAGCTGATCGCGACGGGTGCGTCGTTTGACGACGTGTACCTGACGTTCCAGGAGTATTTCGAGCATCCCGGGCGCGACGGCAGGCGGTGGGGAAAGCCGCTGTCGGCGCTGCTCGGCGCATTCGAGGCGCAGCTCGATCTCGGAGTCGGCGCGATCGGAGGCAAGGATTCGATGAGCGGCAGCTTTGAGGATCTCGACGTGCCGCCGACGCTCGTTTCGTTCGCGGTGACGACGGAGAAAGTGAACAATATAGTCCCCAACGAATTCAAGCGCGCGGGCAGCCGCGTCATCGTCGTCGCGCCCGAATACAGCGGGGAGATGCTCCCCGTGCCGAAATCGCTGATCGATACGTTCCGCACCGTGACCGATCTGCTCCGCTCGCATAAGGCAGAAACGGCGTATACGCTCGGAATGGGCGGCGCGGCCGAGGCCGTATTGAAGATGGCGATCGGAAACGGATTCGGGTTCAGATTCGACGACGTCGCGACGGAGGACGATATATTCGGACTCGGCTACGGCACGTTTTTGCTCGAAACGGCGGAGGATCTGCCGTATCCGACGCTCGGCGTCATAACAGACGACGGCGCGATCTCTTATAAATCGGAAAAAATTGCGCTTTCGGCGCTTGCCGAAGAATATGAGGGCAGACTTGAATCCGTTTATGCCTGCAACATCGAGCAGGGCGGCGGACGTAGAATAGAGAATTTCGAGTATCGCGCGGAGTCGTATCCGTCGCCGGCCGTAAAATCGGCGAAGCCGAAGGTCTTGATACCGGTGTTCCCGGGGACGAACTGCGAATACGACAGCGCGAAGGCGGTCGCCGACGCGGGCGGCGCGCCGCAGATCATGGTCATAAACAATCTTTCCGCATCCGATATAGCGCGGTCGACGAAGGTGTTCGCCGACGAGCTGAAAACGGCGCAGATGGTGTTCATCCCGGGCGGATTCTCCGGCGGCGACGAGCCGGAGGGAAGCGGCAAATTCATCACCGCATTCTTCCGCAGCGGCGCGATCAAGGAGGGCGTGACGGAGCTGCTCGAACGGCGCGACGGACTTATGTGCGGCATCTGCAACGGATTCCAGGCGCTCGTGAAGCTCGGCCTTGTGCCGTATGGAAGGATCATCGACACGGATGAAAGCTGCCCGACGCTGACGTTCAACACGATCGCGCGCCATCAGTCGAAGATAGTGCGCACGAGGATCGCGTCGAACAAATCGCCGTGGCTGTCGCTGTGCCGTGTCGGCGACATCGTATCGGTGCCGATCTCGCACGGCGAGGGGCGGTTCATCGCGTCTGACGCGCTCATCGGGGAGCTGGCGAAAAACGGCCAGATCGCGACGCAGTACGTGGACATGGACGGCAATGCGACGTCGGATGTGCAGTACAATCCGAACGATTCCGTCTGCGCGATCGAGGGCATCACGTCGCCGGACGGCAGAGTCTTCGGCAAGATGGGACACAGCGAGCGCACGGGCGCGGGGCTTTATAAAAACGTCCCGGGTATGTACGATATCAGAATGTTCGAGGCGGCGGTGAAGTATTTTAAATAAAAAATCCGAAGGGGCCTTTTCGAGAAAAGCCCCGTTGGAACCCCCAAAAGCTTTTACTGAACGAACCAATAAAAACTTTTGACGCGATTCATAATGTTATAAAAATTTTGAAGGGGAGCGCGGGGAGAAATCTTTCAAATTTCTCCTTGCAAAAAGGTGATTTCCATGAACTTCTTTGAAGAATTAAAGACGTTTGATCCCGAGGTAGCCGGCGCGTGCGAGCTTGAGCTTGAGCGCCAGCGGCACAACATCGAGCTGATCGCGAGCGAGAACATCGTATCGCGCGCGGTGCTTTTGGCGGCGGGCGGCGTACTCACGAACAAATACGCCGAGGGGTATCCGTCGAAGCGCTACTACGGCGGATGCCAGTGCGTCGATATCGTGGAGGAGATCGCGCGCGAGCGCGCGAAGCGCCTGTTCGGCGCCGAACACGCGAACGTGCAGCCGCACAGCGGCGCGAACGCGAATCTTGCCGTGTTTTTCGCGCTTCTCCAGCCTGGCGACACCGTAATGGGGATGAATCTGTCCGAGGGCGGTCACTTGTCGCACGGCTCGCCGGTCAACATCTCAGGCAAATATTTCCACATCGTGCCTTACGGCGTGAATCCCGAGACGGAGATGATAGACTACGACGAGATGGAGCGCATCGCGAAGGAGTGCAGACCGAAGCTGATCGTCGCGGGCGCGAGCGCGTATTCGCGCATCATAGATTTTGCGCGCATTCGCGAGATCGCGGACGAGGTCGGCGCGTATCTGATGGTCGACATCGCGCACATCGCGGGATTGATCGCGGCGGGCGTTCATCCGTCGCCGGTGCCGTATGCGCACGTCGTCACGACGACGACGCACAAGACTCTGCGCGGTCCGCGCGGCGGCATGATACTCTGCAAGGAGGAATTCGCAAAGGCGATCGATAAGGCCGTTTTCCCGGGTACGCAGGGAGGCCCGCTGATGCACATCATCGCGGCGAAGGCGGTCGCGCTCGGCGAGGCTTTGACGGACGATTTCAAGGCATACGGCGCGCAGATAGTGAAAAACGCGTCCGTGCTTTGTAAGGGCCTTCTCGATCGCGGCGTGAGGATCGTGTCGGGCGGCACGGACAATCATCTGATGCTGCTCGATCTGTCGAAGTCGGGCGTGACGGGCAAGGAGCTTGAACACAGGCTCGACGAGGTCCATATCACGGCGAACAAGAACACGATCCCGAACGATCCGGCAAGTCCGTTCGTGACGAGCGGCCTGCGCATCGGCACGCCGGCGGTCACGACTCGCGGCTTCCGTGAGCCGGAGATGGCGAAGATCGCGGATTTCATCGCCGATATCATCGAGGACTTCGACGCCAATAAATCGCGCATCTCCGACGAGGCGCAAGCCCTTTGCGCCCGGTTCCCGATTTATTGAGGATTATTTTAATAGTTTTTGTGAGGGAAGGAAAACTTTTTTCCTCAGATTGTCAAGTGAAGTGCAACGATTTGTTGAAAAAAACTTCCTCAGGAGATTT
Organism: uncultured Clostridia bacterium; assembly: GCA_947630015.1. Lineage (GTDB taxonomy): Bacteria > Bacillota > Clostridia > Oscillospirales > CAG-272 > DTU064. The sequence goes on along the minus strand of CANRFY010000012.1, from coordinate 9 downwards.
CCAGCCTAA
>CANRFY010000011.1 GCA_947630015.1 uncultured Clostridia bacterium | reverse complement strand
GATTTCTCTCTGAGTTGCTATATCTTTTTCACTTGTTGCACTTCATATTATAATCCAAGGAAAAAAGTTCCCTTAAGAATCCTTCAAAAACTTTCCTTACAAGGGTCACGGGGCAAGTGTGTTCGTCTCTGCGATGCACGTTTGTGCGTGGCTGCGCAATGACTATCCGAAAGGGAGGCTCCGTCTCCCTTTTTCGATTTGCGCACTCGTGCGCAAAAAACGGCGGCGAGCGCTAAAAATACCTTGAAAAACAACTGCGGATGTGATATACTGATATTTAACCACAGGAAAAATATATCCTAAGGAGAAAGAAATGGCAAACTACAATAAGAAGACGATCGAAGATATCGACGTTGCCGGCAAGCGCGTACTTGCGCGCTGCGATTTCAACGTCCCGATGGAGGGCGGCAGCATCACGGACAACAAGCGCATCGTAGGCGCTATGCCGACGATCAAGTACCTCTCCGAGCATGGCGCGAGAGTTATCCTCTGCTCGCATCTCGGCAGACCGCACAACGTATTCAACGAAAAGATCAAGCTTGACAAGAAAGAAAAAGCTAAGATCGAGGCGCTTCCCGAATCCGAGCGCGAGGCCGCAACGGCAGCCTGCCTCGAAAAGGCGAAGGGCGATGTGAAAAAGCTTTCGCTCGCGCCGATCGCGGCTCGCATCTCCGAATATCTCGGCAAGCCCGTCGTGATGGCGTCCGACGTTGTCGGTCCCGACGCGAAGGCGAAGGCGGCAGCGCTCGCCGACGGCGACGTAATGCTGCTCGAAAACGTCCGTTTCCACGCTGAGGAGGAAAAGAACGATCCCGAATTTGCAAAAGAGCTTGCGTCCATGGCGGACATCTACGTCAACGACGCATTCGGCACCGCGCATCGCGCGCACGCGTCCACGGCAGGCGTCGCGGATTATCTCCCCGCAGTCTGCGGCTACCTGATCCAGAAGGAAATCTCCATTATGGGACAGGCTCTCGAGGATCCGAAGCGTCCGTTCGTCGCTATTCTCGGCGGCGCTAAGGTCTCGGATAAGATCGGCGTCATCAACAATCTGATCGAAAAGGTCGATATGCTCATCATCGGCGGCGGCATGGCGTATACGTTCTTCCGCGCTCTCGGCTCGCCTATCGGCGATTCGATCTGCGAGAACGACAAGGTCGAGCTTGCACGCGAGCTTATGGATAAGGCGCGCGCAAAGGGCGTCAAGTTTCTGCTCCCCGTCGACAATATAATCGGCAGAGAATATAAGGAAAACACGGTTTCGATGCGTATGTATTCCGATTCGATTCCGGACGGCTGGATGGGTCTTGACATCGGCGAAAAGACGCAGGAGCTGTTCTCCAAGTCCATCATCGGCGCGGGAACGGTAGTTTGGAACGGCCCGATGGGCGTTTCCGAATGGGAAGCGTTCGCATCCGGCACGGAGAGCGTCGCCGAGGCTGTGGCTAATTCAGGCGCGATCTCCATCATCGGCGGCGGCGATTCCGCGGCTGCGATCGAGAAGCTCGGATTCGCTGATAAGATGACGCACATTTCGACGGGCGGCGGCGCAAGCCTCGAATTCCTCGAGGGCAAGGAGCTTCCCGGCATCGCGTGCCTCAACGATAAGGAATAAAAGCAAAAAGGCTGCTTGACGGTTCACGATCCGCGGATAAACGATAGAGGCTGAAACGATCGGAGGTCATTCATGAAGAGAACATTATCTGTCTTTTTTGCAGTTGCGCTGCTCGTCACAATGACGTGTACGTTACAAGTGAGCGCATCAACCGTAAATACGCATGGAACGGACGATGTTGTCGAAGCCGAAGATAATTCAAGCTTCCACTCCTACGCCAACTCTGACGGCTTTCAATATCAGCTGCCGCAGGAGGTGCTTGATAATTTAACCTTACGAAGCTGCGACGGCCCCGATATTTCTCAATATCAGTTGTCGCAGGAGCAGCTTGACGCACCGACAGACGCTCTGATCGACAGTATTCTCGACTATCCTTATTTAGTCGATCTGTTCGTGAGCAGCGATTTTGAGAGACCCGCATACTATTCGCTTCGCGAATACTTCAACGGCCTTGCAGAATTAGAGAATCGCCCTGACGCAGCGTCCGTAATGTTGTCAAAATATGCCGACGCGGCAGCGGCAGATTCTGACGATGCTGCAATGGACGCCGTCTATCTGCGCGAGCTTCTCAGCATTCCTTCGTATTTTGAGAATCTTTCGGAAAGCGAAGCTGCCGAATATATCCGAATATTCGAGAGCCGTTGACCTGTTGCACCCGTTGCATAAGTCAGCTCTGAAAAATCAAAAAAGTCAATAAAAGTTTTTAAGGGGGTGTGGGGGTGCTTTTTTCAAAAAGCACCCTCACGTAAATAAAATGAAATCAACAAGAAGAACCGTTATTGCGGGCAACTGGAAGATGAACAAGACGCCGTCGGAGGCGAGCGCACTCGTATCCGCGATCGCGGAAAAGGCGGCGGGCAAGGACGCGTGCGACGTAGTGCTGTGCGTGCCGTATGTGGACATTCCGGCGGCGGTCGAGGCTGCAAAAGGCACGAACGTGAAGATCGGCGCGGAGAACGTGCATTTCAAGGAATCCGGCGCGTACACGGGCGAAATTTCGGCGGCGATGCTCGTCGAATGCGGCGTGCAGTATGTCATCGTCGGCCACAGCGAGCGCAGACAGTATTTCGGCGAGACGGATACGACGGTCAATCTCCGCGCGAAGGCGGGACTTGCCGCCGGACTCAAGGTCATCATCTGCGTCGGCGAAGTTCTCGAACAGCGCCAGGCAGGCATCACATCCGAGATCGTATCGATGCAGACGAAGCTTGCGCTCGCCGGCATCGAGGATTTGTCGAACGTCATTATCGCGTATGAACCCGTTTGGGCGATCGGCACGGGTCTGACCGCGACGCCGGAACAGGCGGACGAGGTCTGCGGCATCATCCGCGATGTCGTCGCCGGTCTCTACGATGAGAAGACGGCTGAAGCGCTCACGATCCAGTACGGCGGCTCGATGAATGACAAAAACGCGGCGGAGCTGCTCGCGAAGGTCAACGTCGACGGCGGTCTTATCGGCGGCGCGTCGCTCAAGGCCGACGCGTTCGGCGCCATCATCGACGCGGCGCAGTGAATTGACTTTCGGGGCGCCGCCACGAATGCCCCTGCGCGCGAAGGATGAGCCTTCGCGGTACGCGCAATTCTGTAGCTAAAACTTTTTTCAAAGTTAAAAAAGAGTTAAGGGTCTCTTTGCCGGCCGGCAAAGAGACCCGAGGGCAAAGGTTGAGCCTTTGCGATTCTATCGTTTCCTTTTCTGCAAACTTTAAAAAGTTTTTAAATTATGTTAAGGGCCTCTTTCTCGCAAGAAAGAGGCCCTTAACGATCCCGAAAGAGGCTCCCGTGTGGCGTCGATGTTATTCAATCGGTGGAAAGTATCGTTTGGGGCGATGACCGCGATCTCGCCAACTGCTAACAGCTTCCACGCGGACTGATTCGACTGCGCCGCCTGAGCCGTCGCGATCGATCCGATGCTGGCAGCGACGGACATCGCACGCGCACGGCGCGCGCAGGTGAGGCTGGAAAGCCTACGGCACAGGAGATGAGGCGCGTCGATAGAGGGGTTGATTTGTGGTTGTTGTACAAACTCATATTGAAGAAAACTGCGCCCAGAAAAAACGTGTTGCCGTTTGCAGGTAAAATCAAGCTATCGCTGGTTGCTCTGCTGCATACACACCCACCAAAGCAAACCTGTTGTTTCCCCTTGTGCGTCCCATTTGTTCGCACCACGCGAGGATAATCTGGCCATACAAGCCTCATTCTGTTTGCGACGTTAACGCCTTAATATCGACCAGTTCGCGGAGTTGCCCTATCGCTTTTATCAACACAACCCCGCGGTCGCACTGACATAACCCCTCACGGATGCACGACACTGCGCGCCAACCGGTGCGAACCGTCTCGTATCTCTTTGTGAATCCCATTTGTTCGCACGACACGAGCGGAATCTGACCATCCCAGCCACATCACGTTTGCGACGCTGACGCATCGCTCTCGACCCGCCGCGCGGAGGCACGAATGCGTTTGCTAAAATAATATCGCGGTTTACGCCCGAAGCGATTCTTTCCGCCGACTGGAGCGGAATTGACACCACCGGCACGCCGCTTTCTCGGATTGTTAAGGGTCTCTTTGCCGGCCAGCAAAGAGACCCTTAACATAATTTAAAAACTTTATAAAGTTTGCAGAAAAGAAAAGATAGAATCGCAAAGGCAAATCCATTTCCAACCCTTTTCAAAGGTTTAGATATGGTATGGCGCATACCTTAAAAGAAAAATTTGATTAACCCTATTCAAAGTTTGTCAATAAGGAATATCGAGAATCGCCAAGGAAAAAATCTATCTACCCCCATTCAAACTTTCGGCAAAAAATGTGATCCCTTCAACTCCCCCCACAAAACAAACTTGAAAATAAAACGCGAAAAACACGCGAAAGCCCCTTGACAAACCGCTTGCGGTATGATATCATATCCGCGTTGATCCAAAGACAGCAGGTCACCGTAAAGCGTTTTCGCTCCCTGCCGAGGAGAGTTTATATAATGTATGCCGCAGGCATACATGGCTTTGAACTTTCGCCTCGCCTTTGGCGGGGATTTTTATTTGGATTTCAAATCTAAGTAGGAGGTATGATATGCCCAGCAAACAGATTCTGGAATCAAAGCAGGCGATCGTTGCCGATCTTGCGGATAAAATTCGCCGCGCTCAGTCCGGCGTTATAGTGAAGTATCAGGGCATAACGGTCGGAGACGACACCGCAATGCGCAAGAAACTGCGCGAAGCCGGCGTCGAATACGTCGTTATGAAGAACTCGCTCACGTCGAGAGCCTGCGATGAAGTCGGTTACGGCGAGATCAAGGAACATCTGAACGGAATGAACGCGATCGCGATCGGTTTTGACGATCCCGTCGCTCCCGCGAAGATCCTGAAGGAATACGCGGAAAAGATCGAGACGTTCGAGATTCGCGTCGGCTTCCTCGAAGGCAAGGTCATCGATCAGGCCACGGTAAACGAGCTTGCCGATATTCCGACAAAAGAGGTTCTTCTCTCTCGCTTCCTCGGAAGCATCCAGTCGCCGATCAGCGGATTTGCCCGCGCGATCCAGGCGATCATCGACAAACAGGGCGAAGGCGCGCCCGCCGCAGACGAAGCGCCCGCAGAGGCAGCGGCAGCCGAATAAGCCGCGCATAATATTAAAAATTCAGGAGGAAATCCATAATGGCATCCGAAAAGATCACAGCTATCGTTGAAGAGTTGAAGGGTCTGTCCCTGCTCGAACTCAACGATCTCGTTAAGGCAGTAGAAGAGGAGTTCGGCGTATCCGCGGCTCCCGTAGCAGTAGCAGGCGCTGTCGGCGCAGCTGCTCCCGCAGTTGAGGAAAAGACGGAATTCGACGTCGTTCTGAAGAGCTTCGGTTCGTCCAAGCTGAACGTCATCAAGGTCGTTCGCGAGCTGACGGGTCTCGGACTCAAGGAAGCGAAGGAGCTTGTCGAGGGCGTTCCCGCAAAGGTCAAGGAGGGTATCTCCAAGGACGAGGCAGAGGGCTACAAGACGAAGCTCACCGAAGCCGGCGCAGAAGTCGAGATCAAATAAGTTTATCCGGACATACGAAAGACGGAGAACGGTTTGCCGTTCTCCGTCTTTTTGCATTGTCGGCGGCGTCACCGCAGAAACAGCCGCGTTATCGCGTCGTGGAATCTGCCGTAAGGCTGATAGCGGAGCGGTATATCGAGTCCGCCCGATCGGATCATGCCCTTATAATGAGTGAACGTATCAAATCCGGCGCGTCCGTGATATGCGCCGATGCCGGAGGCGCCGACGCCTCCGAACGGAAGGCGCGGCGTCGCAAGATGAAGCACGGCGTCATTGACACATCCGCCGCCGAACGAAAGCTCGGTCGTAAACCGCTTGACGCGGCGCTTATCGGTCGAAAATACGTACAGTGCGAGCGGCTCGTCGCCGCCTTTGATGAATGCGGCGACGGAGTCGTCGTCGCCGTCGGCGTAGGTGAGGATCGGCAGCACGGGGCCGAATATCTCCTCCTTCATGACGGCGTCGTCTGGAGTTATGTCGATCATGACGGTCGGTTCGATGGAACGCGTGTCGGCGCGGCATTCGCCGCCGACAACGACGCGGTCGGGATCGATGAGTCCGCAGACGCGGGTGAAATGCTTCTCGTTGATCATTTTGCCGTATGTGGGATTCGACAGCGGCTCCGCGCCGAACTGGCGCGTTATTTCGCGGCGCAGCTCGTCGACGAGTTTGTCGCGGATCGAGATCGGACATAGAATATAATCCGGCGCGACGCAGGTCTGGCCGAGATTGAGAAATTTGCCCCATACGATGCGCCGCGCCGCAAGCGGCAGGTCGGCGGTCTCGTCGACGATGCAGGGGCATTTGCCGCCAAGCTCGAGGGTGACGGGCGTCATATTCGCCGCCGCGCGTTCGTAAACGAGTCCGCCGACATTTTTGCTGCCCGTGAAGAAAATATAGTCGAATTTGAGCTTTGTGAGCGCGTCGTTTTCCTCGCGTCCGCCCGTGACGACAAAGACGTATTCGGGCGGGAATACGGCCTCGAGTATGGTTTTTACGACGGCGCTCGTGTTCGGAGAATATGAGCTTGTCTTAAGTATGACGGTGTTGCCGGCGGCGACGGCGTCGATGAGCGGCGTCATCGACAAAAGGAAGGGATAATTCCACGGACTCATCACGAGCGTGGCGCCGTAGGGGGACGGCAGGATATAGGGCCGCGCGAACGGCTGCGACATCGAACGGCTGACGCGGCGGGGCCGCGCGAAGCCGTTTATATGCCTGATCATGAAGCGCAGCTCGGACAGGACGAGACCCGTCTCGCACATATATGCCTCGCCCGCGCACTTGCCGAGATCGGCGCGCAGTCCGGCGTGAATCTCATGCTCGTTTTGGCTGATCTCGCGATACAGAAGACGCAGATATTCGCGCCTCGACGGGACGGCGAGCGTGCCGCCTTCATCGAAAAACGCGCGCTGCGCGTTTAAAACTGATTCGATATCGTATTTTTTCATATCGGCAGACGCGCCTCTTTCATGATTGATGATGCCATTTCCGACGGCGCGGCTCAGTTCGTGTCCGCGCCGCGTCCGTGTCCGGATGCGAGCGCTTCATAGTACATATAGAGACGCTTTGTGATCTCGCCGAGCATCCCGCGCAGATTTTTGCGTTCGTCGTCCGTCATGCCGGAGCTGACGGCGTCGACGGCGTTTTCGGCGCGCTTTCGGATAAAACGCGCAAGCTCGAGACCCGATTCCGTGAGCCGCGCGCGCGAATTGTATGAGCGCGTATTGTAGACAATGTAACCGCCGTCGCGAAGCGCGCCGAGCGCGCGCGATATGGCGGCCTTGTCCTCGAGCGTCATGCGCACAAGCTCGCCGGCTGTGAGTCCGGCGCGGTTTTCGTCGAGATAGTAGACGCACATGACGTGTATCGCCCGCAGACCGAATTCTTCCATTTCGAGCAGCTTTATCTTCTGTATGAGCTTGTTAAGCCTCAGAACCGATATGGTGAAGCTCTCAAACGCGTTGTCCATATGTAGTCATACGCCGCCTCTCGTTGAGTTATCAACAATAAATTATAGCCCCGCGGACGCGAAAAGTCAATAGATAATCGCAAAATGCGCCATTTGCTGTTTGTGTCGGCTTTTGAAGCTTGACAAACACGCGAAAATGCGGGTATAATCAATCAGAAAATATTATATCGGAGGCATACGATGAATACGATCGACGCAATCAAATCGAGAAGAAGCATAAGAAAATATAAGCCCGACGCCGTGATACCGGACGGCGATATAGAGGAAATGCTGACCGCCGCAATGATGGCTCCGAGCGCGTGCAATACGCGCCCGTGGGAATTCGTCGTCGTAAAGGACGCCGCTGTCCGCGCGAAGATCACGGAAATTTATCCGTATACGAGGATGATATCGTCGGCATCGGCGGCGATCGTGGTGTGCGGACGCCCCGATCTTCAGTCGGGAGTGTGCGGCGAATTCTGGCCGGAGGACTGCGGCGCAGCCGTGGAAAATATATTGCTTTCGGCGCTCGAGCTTGGATACGGGACGTGCTGGTGCGGCCTGTGGCCGGCTCCGGCGGAGAAAAATTCGGCGCTCGCGGCGCTTTTGGGCGTGACGTCTACGCCGCTTGCGTGCGTCGCGGTAGGCGTAGCCGATGAGAATCCGGCGGCGCGCGGCTATTACGATCCCGACAGAGTGCGCGTTATATAAGAAAGATTGGCGAGTTTCTTGGCAGCGCCCCGCGAGTCGGTGTTCGCGCTCCGCGCGACTACTTCGTCGGCACGAACGCGCGGCGCAGAGATGAACACATTCGCCATATAACACTTGTAAGGAAAGTTTTGAAGAGTTCTTAGAGGGACTTTTTCAAAAGTCCCTCTAAGCGGGGTGCGGGGCAGCGCCCCGAAAATCGGTGTTCGCGCTCGCGCGACTACTTCGTCGGCGCACAAACGTGCGGCGCAGAAGCAAACACATTGGCCAAATAACACTTGTAGGGAAAGTTTTTGAAAGATTCTTAGCGGGGGCAGATGCGAAGCATCTGCTAACTTTCCGCTTGCGGAAAGTTCGACTTTCTTTCAAAAAGTTTCCTTAAGTCAGGGCGCTGGGCAGCGCCCCGCGAGTCGGTGTTCGCGCTCCGCGCGACTACTTCGTCGACGCACGAACGATAGATGCAGAGATGAACACATTCGCCCAACACCCCTTGTAAGGAAAGTTTTGAAGGGATTCTTAAGGGGAACTTTTTCAAAAGTTCCCCTTAAGTCAGGGCGCGGGGTGAAACCCCGAATAAATAAAATCATAGCGGCGCGGGGATTGCATCCCCGCGCCGCTATGATTTGTTATAGTGCGGCGGGTGCGCCGAGGCCGAAGCTGACGGACAGGGCCTCGTCGACTTCGGACATGGCGGAGCCGTCGAGGTGTCCGATCTTCTCTCTAAGGCGGCGTTTGTCGAGAGTGCGGATCTGTTCGGCGAGGATGACGGAATCCTTAGCAAGTCCGGCCTCGCTCGACGAGACGCCGATGTGAGTGGGGAGCCGCGTCTTTCCCATTCGGCTCGTTATCGCGGCGGCGATGACGGTCGGGCTGTATCTGTTGCCCATATCGTTCTGGACGATAAGTACGGGACGTATCCCGCCCTGCTCCGATCCTATCACGGGAGAGAGGTCGGCGTAGTAGATATCGCCGCGTTTTACTGTTGTCATTTATTTTATCTCCGATTTTCAACTTGTTTGCCGGCTCTGTTCCTATTATTGCCGACACGGGCGCGAACTAAACGCTGCTGTACAAAATTTCGCTCCCGTAGCAGTTTACGCGCGCCGCCGCCCGTCGGTGACGGGCATCTCTGCCAAAATTACAGAACATTTGTGCGATTTCCTCTTGACAAGCACAAATAATTGTGATATAATTGGGGTCACAGTCGGGAAGATACAATTCCCGATGGAGTTCGCGATCATACAGTGCGTGTGAACGCGATGGAAAACGGCAATACGGACGATGATGCGCCGACGCGCGCCATCGGCGTATTGCCGTAAATCACCGGCAAAATACGAACATATGTTCCGCTTTGACGCTGCGGAACGTATGGGAAAGGGAGGAATTTATATGTGCGAGGTTTGCGATTACGATATCGGGCATATGGACGGATGCTGCCTTGATGGAGGCTGCGGCGGGATCGTATGCTCGATATGCGGACGGGAGATCGGTCCCGGGGACGAGTTCATATACGATATGCGCGACGGCTTCGCCGTCGTCTGCGCATCGTGCATCGAGGAGTTCCCGCTGTCCGATCTGCTCGAAATATGCGGATATTCGTCGGCGACGGAGCTGATCGCGGAGACGACGGGCAAAATATTCCGCGCCGGCGAGACGTATTGATCCCGAATGCAATGGAAAGGCAGTGATGGCGGATAGATACGGAATCAAATAAAAACGGCGACTGCGGCTCGGGTATCGCCGATCCCGACGAGGTGCTGCAGATGCTGACGTCCGTCATGAGAGGCGACGTGGGCGAGCCTGTCATCGTCGTGGAACAGACGACGGGAACGACGGGCAAGGTTGAAAAATCGGCGAGGATCGTGGAAAAACGCGCGTCGGTGCGCGAAAGAATGTCGGCGGCCGAAATGCTCGCGCGCCGGTACGGAATTCTGTCGCCGTCGGAGAGCGGCGACGGCGGCGTCGAATTCTACGGCGAGGATAAGATCGCGCCGGACGACGGCGCGATCGACGCGATCGACGCGATCGACGCGGACAATGCGGATCATGCAGACGATGAAAAAGCGCCGGAGAATTGATATCTCCGAGGCCGTCGGCGGCGGATACGGCCGGTTCTGGTATTTTCGCGGGCGATACCGAGTTGTTAAAGGATCGCGCGCGTCAAAAAAATCCAAGACTGCGGCGCTGTGGTTCATATATCATCTGTGCCGATATCCGCTGGCAAATCTGCTCGTCGTGAGAAGAACATACGCATCCCTCGAACGATCGTGCTACGCGGAGCTTAAATGGGCGTGCGCGCGGCTCGGCGTCGAGCGCGAGTTCGAGTTTCGATCGTCGCCGCTCTTGATAACGCGGCGCTCGACCGGTCAGCGGATATATTTTAAGGGGCTTGACGATCCGATGAAGCTGACGTCGATCACGGTCGAGAGGGGCGTGCTTTGCTGGGTATGGTGCGAGGAGGCTTTCGAGATCGAGTCAGAGGAAGATTTCAACGTCGTCGACGAGCTTATCCGCGGCCGCGTGCCGGACGGCTATTGGAAGCAGATAACGCTGACGTTCAATCCGTGGAGCGCGTCGCACTGGCTCAAGCGGCGGTTCTTCGACGCGCCAAGCCCCGATGTGCTTGCGATAACGACGACGTATCGCTGCAACGAATTTCTCGATCGTGACGATATCGCGATGTTCGAGACGATGAGGCGCGAGCGCCCGGGCAGATACCGCGTCGCGGGTCTCGGCGAATGGGGCGTCGAGGGCGGATTGATATACGGCGGATTTGAGATTGCGGAATTCGACGTCGCCGAGATATCGGGGATGCCGTCGGCGGTGTCCGTGTTCGGTCTCGATTTCGGGTACACGAACGATCCGAGCGCGCTTTTCTGCGGGATATGGGTCAGGGATCGGTGCGAGCTTTACGTATTCGACGAGATATATGAGCGCGCGCTGACGAACGACAAGCTGGCGGCGCTCATAGACGGCAAGGGATACGGCAAGGAGCGGATCGCAGCCGATTCGGCGGAGCCGAAATCGATAGAGGAGCTGCGGAGGCTCGGTATCAGGCGGATCACGGCGGCGAAAAAGGGAGCGGGAAGCGTTATGGCGGGGATCGATCTTTGTATGCGTCAGAAGATTACGGTCCATCCGCGCTGCCGCGCCTTTATCCGCGAGATATCGTCATACGCATGGCGGACGGACGCGTCGGGCGCGCCCGTCAACGCGCCGGAGGCGTGCGACGATCATCTCATGGACGCGATGAGATATGCGATGACGGCGGCGTCGTCGGCAGCAAATTACAGCTTCGGCTGAGAATGGAGTTATTTATGAGAAAGGATTACATTGAGATGCTGGAGGCGGAGATCGGGTCGTTTCTCGTATCCGACCGCCGGCGCGAAATGGCAGAGGCGCGCAGATATTACGCCGGCGATCACGACGCTGTCCGCAGGATGCGGACGGCGGTCGACCGCGACGGCAGGATCGTGACGCTCGACAAACTGCCGTGCGCGCGCATCGTGGACAATCAGTATTGCAGGCTCGTCGATCAGAAGGTGAATTATTCGCTCGGGCGTCCGCTGACCGTCGACTGCGAGGACAGGGAGTTTGCCTCGTATCTGACGGCGCTGTTCGCGCGGAAGTCGCAGAGGCTGTGGCGGCGCGCCGCCACCGACGCGATCAACTGCGGAGTATCGTTTCTGCATCCGTATCTTGACGGGAACGGCGAGCTGCGCATTTGCGGATTCGATCCGTATTACTGCATACCGTTTTTCTCGAACGCGGCGAGGACGGAGCTTGATATGCTCGTCAGACTGTGTCCGACGGAGGTTTACACGGGCAGGCGGCGCGACGTTTTGACGCGCGTGTTCGCCTATACAAAGGAAGGCGTCGACGAGTTCGAGTACAAAGGCGGAGGGCTTCTTCATAAGGGCGGCGAAGGATGTCATTTTTACGACAAGGACGGAGGCCGCTGGCGCTGGGACAGGACGCCCGTCATCCCGCTTTATTACAGTCCGGACGGCGTGCCGATGATAAGGCGCGCGAAATGTCTCCAGGACGCGATAAACGAGCTGATGTCGGACTTCTGCGACTGCATGACGGAGAACGGGCGCTCGTCGGTTCTCGTGTTGAAGGATTTCGACGGGGAGGATCTCGGCGAATTCAGGCGCAATCTCGCCGTTTACGGAGCCGTCAAGGTCGGCTCCGAGGGCGGCGTCGATACGCTCGAGGTCGAGGTCAACGCCGACAATTACGATTCGCTGAAATCGATGCTGACGGAGGCGCTGACGGAGTGCTGCCGGGGCTTCGACGCCCATGACGGCAGACTCGGGAGCAATCCGAACAGGATGAACGTGCTGGCGATGTATTCCGACATCGATCTGGACGCGAACGGTTTCGAGGTCGAGCTGTCGGCGGCGTTCGACGAGGTGATCGCGTATGCGCGCTCCGCGCTCTATTATACGGGGCGCGGCGATTACAGGCGGACGCCGGCAAGGGTGATCTGCAACCGCGATCTGCTCATAAACGAGTCGGACGTCATAAGCTCGCTTGTAAAATCGAAGGATATCGTGTCGCCGCGGACGCTCGTCTTGCAGCATCCGCTCGTCGACGATGTGAACGGCGAGCTTGATAAGCTCGGACTTTCGTGATCTTTTGGAGGATTTGAAATGGATTTGCAGTTTTTATCGGGCCTCGGAGTTGACGAGGCGGCTGCCGCCGCTATAATCGAGGCGGCTCAGGCCGAGGCGGACGAGCGCCTCAAAGCGCTGGGAACGGACGCGGAAGCGCGCCGTCTGCGCGATAAATTCGGTTACGCGCTCTGCCGTTCGCTCGAACGGATGGGAGCGAGAAATATAAAAGCCGCCGGTGCTGCGCTCGATTTCGAGTGGGACGGCAATGATTTCGACGATTTCCCATGCGGTCTTTTGGAGGCTGTGGAGAAGCTCAGGCTCGAGGCTCCGTACCTGTTTTTCGGCGGGGTCGGAGGCGTATACGAGGACATACCGGCGCATTCGTTCGTCGGCATCGTTCCCGTCGAGCCGTCCGACGAGGAGCTGCCCGAGATCTCGTACAGCGAGTACATGAGGCTCAAACGGGGCGTGTAAATAATTTATGGGAGGTTCTATTATTATGGAACAGTTTGATTCGACAGTTTTTGATCCCGCGGCGTTCGGCGATTACGTCGGCCGCGTACAGTCGCTGAAGATGGGCGAGCTTGCGGCAAGAGGCGTTCTTGCCGGCAACAGCGAGATTCGCTCGCTCTTCCGCGGCGCGGCCAACGCCGGCTATGCGAAGGTGCCGCTGTTCGGCGTCGTCGACGGCGACGCGCAGAATTACGACGGACAGACGGATATTACACCGGAAAAGACGCCGACGTATGAGTTCGGCGCCGTCGTGGTCGGCAGAGCGAAGGCGTGGTGCGAACGCGATTTCAACGCCGATATAAGCGCCGTTGACTATATGGACACGGTGGCGAAAAAGATCGCGGACTACTGGGAGAGCGTCGACGAAAAGACGCTGCTCTCGACGCTTGCGGGCGTATTCGAGTCCGTGTCGAGCGACACGGACAAAAAAGCGTTCATCGACGGTCATACGCTCGACATCAGCGCCGTGGAGGGCGGCTCCAAGGTCGGCGCGACGACGCTCAACGACGCGATTCAGAAGGCGTGCGGCTCCGGCAAATGCAAATTTACCGTCGTGCTGCTCCATTCCGCCGTGGCGACGAATCTTGAGAATCTGCAGCTTCTCAACTATCTCACCTACACGGATAAGGACGGCATAACGCGCGACATCTCGATCGGCTCGTGGAACGGAAAATCCGTTATAATCACGGACGCGCTGCCCGTGACCGGCGAGGGCGAGTCGGCGAAATACACGTCGTATGTGCTTGGAGAGGGCGCGTTCTTCTATGAGGATATCGGCGCGAAGGTGCCGTATGAGATGCATCGCTCGCCGTCCGATGACGGCGGCTCCGACATCCTCTATACGCGCGAGCGCAAGGTGATCCATCCGTTCGGATTCGATTACAAGAAGTCGTCGCAGGCGTCCCTGTCCCCGACGAACGAGGAGCTTGCAAAGGGCGACAACTGGACGGTCGTCAAGGACGAGAACGGCGAGGCGATCGATCACAAGTATATACCGATATGCAGGATCATATCTCTCGGCTGACGGACCCGCGCCTGATGGCGCGGCTCGTGCGCGAGCGGCTCGATCTTTTGCATATCGACATCTGCGAGAGCGGATGCGACGCGGGTCTCTATGACGCCGCGGTCGACGGGGCGATCGACGAGGCCGCAACGGTCTCTGGCGATCCCGACGCGGGGGGTCGGGTCGAGATGTATTCCGCGATCGCGGATATAGCCGCGTCGGAGCTGGCGCGCGCCGTTATGCTCGGCGCGCGCGGCGACGGCGTCGTGAGCGCGCGCACGGACGGCGATTTGTCGGTGAAATATGCGTCGGGGACAAGTCAGTATGAGGAGAGACGCGGCATGGCGGATCGAATGCGCGAGCGCGGGATTTCTGCGGTTCGGTCGCATCGCAGACTGCGCTGGTGATCCTGCCGGCGCGCGGGACTCTTGAAAGGGGTGTTTTATGGCTTGCAGATTATATGAGATCGTCAAAAGCACAGCCGAGGCGGCGTTTCCGTCGCTGCGAGTGACGGGGACGCCGGTCCCCGCCGACTCGCCGCCCGGCACGCTTTACTGCGGCGTTGAAAAGGCCGCGGCTGACAAGGACGGCGTGGCGCTGACGGTTCGATATGTGATGTTTCCCGAGAGATGCGGCGAGGACGGGATCGGGACGATGTTTTCGATGCTGTCGGCGCTGCGCCTCGGCAAAACGGAGGCGCGCGCCGGTAAATTTGAATGGCGCCGTCACGACAGATACGCGGAGGCGGTCGTAACTTACGACGTTCCGGCGATCATGTCGGAGGCGGCGCTCGGCGGGGATGAGATAATGACGAACGTGTCGACGGACGTCAGGCTGCTGTCGGTTTAGGAGGTCGTTACTATGAGATTTGTTTATGAAAACGAGCTTTCGGCGCGGCCGCCGATCATACGCGCGGGCGTCGTCGGTATGGCGCGGAGGCTCGGATGGGGGCCGAC
The DNA here is from genome assembly GCA_947630015.1 of uncultured Clostridia bacterium. Classification (GTDB taxonomy): domain Bacteria; phylum Bacillota; class Clostridia; order Oscillospirales; family CAG-272; genus DTU064. The sequence continues at coordinate 42,963 of CANRFY010000011.1, read as the reverse complement.
GCTCGAACCGATCGTGTTCAGGCGCGGGCATACGGACACCGCCGTCGAGGCTTTGTACGGGGAATATATGTCGGATATAAACGACGCGCTCAGATATGCGGAATCGGTCGTTTGCGTTCGTCCCGAATGCGGCGAATACGCGTTTTGCGAGTTCGGACGCGCGCGTTATCGCGGAAGCGGCGGCAATATGCTGACGCTGGCGGTGCGCGAGTCCGACGGCGGATATGAGGTCGCGGTTTACGTCATGGGACGGCGCGTCGCGTCGCAGACGGCGGCGGATGCGTCCGGTCTTGTCGACGACGGCTACGTCGTCTATGATAAAGGCAGGGAGCTGTTCGCGACGGCGGGGATGCCGTTTTCGGGCGGATCGGACGGCAGTCCCGACGCTGAAATGATCGCAAAAGCGACAGATTTGATCGACGGCGTATCCGTGATCGCCGGAGGCAGCGGGACAGACGGCGAGGACGCGGCGATAGCGGCGCGGATCGGCGAGCTGCGGCGACGCGGCGGGCGCGCGATCGGGATATGCGGTCTTAATTCGTCGCCGCCTGAGGCGATCGGCGTTTTCGGCGTGAACGACGGGACGGCAGTCACGGCGGGAATGCTTGCGTCGTGTCCGTTCAATCAGACGCTCTCGGGAGTCTCTGTTGACGGCGTTTCGACCGTGACTGCGGAGGAGGCGCGCCGGATCGCGTCGTCAGGCGGGCTGTCGTTCGTTATGCGGCGCGGCAGTCCGACACTGTATTGCGATGTGACCGAGAAGCTTCGCATATCGGACGAGATCAAATCGCGCGTGAAGGCGCTTTTCGACGAGCGGTACTGCGGATGCGCGTCCGCGGGCGCGGATGGCACGCGGCGCTTATCTGATGAAATACGCGCGGAGCTTTCCGCGTTCGGCAGAAAGTACGGCGTCCTTATCCCCGAGACGCTGTCGGTGACGTCCACGGCGGACGGCGGCAATGTCTCCGTTTTGATCGAGGCGGCGATGCCGGTACGGACGCGCGCGACCGGCGTATATATGGACGGAGGTGAGAGCGCATGACGAGGTGCGTTTATGTGAACGGCGTGCCGATGCCGTGCGAGCCTGATTCGTTCACGGTCACGACGTCGGGAATCGCGGATATAAAGCGGCTTCTGAGCGGCGAGCTTTCGATCCGCTCGGGCTGCGGCGCTGAATCGGTCGTCGAGATGAAGGTGCGTATCCCGTATGACAGGGAAGCGTTCGATTTTGACGACGGACTCGATGCCGACGCGATCGCGGCGCACATAAAAGGCTCGAGTTCGGGCGCGGCGTCGATAGTGGTGGCTGTCGGGGACGACGGCGGGAACGCGGTCTTTAAGACGGCGCTCACGGCGGCGATAACGGAGACGGCGTTTTCATATGGCGGCGATGCGATCGCGGCGACTGTCAGGGGGCGGTGCCTTGATGAGGGCGTTTGAATCGGCGGCGCGCGCGTATGAGCTTTTGGCTGACGGCGCGGCGATCGCAGTCATGGACGGAGTCGTGATCGAAACCGTGCGCGGCGGAGCCGGCAGGATGACGTTTTCGTCGGCGGATAAGCTCGACGTCGGATGCCGCGTCAGCTTCCTTTGCGACGGGCGCGGCGTATTTTGCGGGCGCGTGTTTTCGTCGTCCGATATCGGCGGCGCATATGAGTATGAGGCATACGATTCGACGCGGTATCTGGAGGGGCGCGACGCGTATTCGCTCGTGAATGTGACGGCGGACGCCGTCGTAAGAGCGGCGGCGTCCATGTTCGGGCTTGAATGCGGCGCGATCTGCGATACGGGATACGTGATCGGCTCCGTCGCGGACGAGGCGTCAGCGCGCGCCGTGATCGAGAATGCGCTTGAAATGACGGCGGACGCCGGTTTCGGGCGGTATCTGCTCTATGACGATTTCGGCAGGCTGTCCCTCGTCCCGCTTTCGGAGGCGAAAGCCGATCTTACGGTATCGGCGGGAATGTCGCTGAGATTTGAAATGACAAAAGAGATCGGCGGCGATCACTTCAATTATGCGACCGTCGTCAGATACGTCGACGACGTGCGGCGCATATATACGGCAGAGGATGCGGATGATATCGAAAAATACGGACGGCTTTCGTATCTGCGCAGGCTCCGGACGTCGGAGTACGGGCAGCTCGCCGCGGACGCGGAGCTTTCGTCTCATCTCGGCGATGCGGTCACCGTAAAATGCACGCTGCCGTTCTCGAACGGATCGCTGCGCGGAGGCGCTCCCGTCGACGTGGATACGGGCGGCGGAAAAATATTGACGGCGTCGTGCGTCAGATGCAGAACGACGTATTCGGTCGGGGAAGTGACGACGGAGCTGACGCTGTCGACGGTATGATACGGAGGACGGAATATGACATATGCGCTTTATGATAACGGCGGACTTAGGATCGGCGGGCATATCGACGCAGGAAGCGCGCGCGGCTTATTGCAGTCGGCGTTTCTTTTGTGCGCGTCGGAGACGCGGGGCGGCTATTGCCGGTCGCGCCGCCATTGCGCCGAGGCTTTGGCTTATGCGCGCGCGGAGCGCGCGATCCGCTCATGCGGCGGGCGCGCAGGCGTGTTCGCCGATAAGGGAGCTGTTTTTGCGGAGGCGCTTTTATGATAAAAAACGCCGGCGAGGCGTGAAAAGGAGGAATTACAGTGGCGGACGTTAAATTGAGCGATGAGATAACGGCGCGTATGATAAAAGCCGCGCCGGACGGGATAGACGTGTCGCCGGGATCGATATTTTACGATGCGATCCGTCCGCTCGCGATCGAGATCGCGGAGCTTTACGATCAGGTCGAGCGCGTGCTGGACGAGGCTTTCCCCGACACCTGCGGGGAGGAATCGCTTCTGCGCCACGCGGAATCGCTCGGCATAAAGCGAAGGGCGGCGACGCGCGCCGTCGCCGTCGGGCGATTCGACAAAATGCCGCCGGTCGGGAGCCGGTTTTTGCTCGGGCGGTTTGTGTACACGCTCGGCGATTACATGGAGGAATACACGTCGGGCAGATATAAATACAAGCTCGTGTGCGACACGGCGGGCAGCGGGCCGAACGGATGCGCGGACGGCGAGCTGATCCCGCTGTCGTATATCGAGGGGCTGACGTTCTGTTCGTCGGACGGCATTCTTGAAGCGGGACGCGACGAGGAAAGCGTCGAGTCGCTGCGCGGACGCGTCATTTCGGCGAGGAGGATGACGCTCGGCGGCGGCAGCGCGGGCGATTATACGGCGGCGGCGCTCGCCGTCGACGGAGTCGGCGCGGCTAAGATATATCCGGCGTGGAACGGGGGCGGCACCGTGCGCATTCTTGTGATGGGCGTCGGCGGTACGGCACCCGATTCAGGCGTCGTCGACGCTGTCAGGGCGGCGGCTGCCGCAATCGCGCCGATCGGGCATGAGATAACGGTCGCGGCGGCGACGGCGACGCCGGTCGCGGTAAATGTGACGGCTGTCTATGCGGACGGCTGGAACGCGGCGACGGCGAAATCGGCGGTCGAGGGCGCCGTCAGGGAATTCATAAGGGATGCGTGCGACAAGTTCGCGTCGTCGGATTCGCTGACGCTGCACAGATCAGTGCTGGAGGCGAAAATTTATGAAACGGGCGTCGTGAAATCGGTGACGTCGCTGAAATTCGACGGCACGGAGGGCGATCTTGCGCTCGGCGCGGACGCGTTCCCCGTATTCGGATCGGCGGCGGTATCATGAAATATCTCGATATGATGCCGGACGTTTACGGTGACATTCGCGAATTTGGCGCGATCGCGGCCGCCGCAGACGGCGCTGTCGCAGAGCTGTCGGCGCGCATCGAGGCGGCGAAAAACGGGCTGTTTTTGCAGACGGCGGAGAGCGGCGAGCTTCGCCGCCATCAGCGTCTGCTCGACGGGGCGGCGCGCGCGTCGGACGATGATGAGGCGGCGCGCCGCCGGTTGACGGCGCTTTATGCGTCGCCGCCGATGTATACGGAGCGGACGCTGCTTGAAAAGCTCGAATCCGTATGCGGACGCGGCGGCGTCGAGCTGCTCGTCGACGCCTCGAAATCGACGATTTCGGCGGCGGTGTCGGAGTCGTGCGGCGACGAGGATTTTTCGCTGGCGGGTGAGCTTTTGCGGCGCGCGTCGCCGTCCGCATTGGAGGTGCGGATCGTGAGGCGATGAAGGGGGATGAGGCGGGGGAAAGACGCGAAGGCTTGCGCCTCGATATTACGTTTCTTGAGTAATTCTCGCCGTTCCTTTTCACAAACTTTTACAAAGTTTTTAAATTATGTTAAGGGCCTATTTTCTTGCAAAGATGCGGTTGGGGATGAGGACCCTTTCTTCAAAAGAAAAGGTCCTCCCCCGAACCCCCTCTCCAAAAGAACAACGCGCGTTCGCTGGGTGCGAACAGCTCATCGCGGGGCGATTGGTTTTGTTAACCATATGCCATCGCCGCGCGAACATTTTCACCGCCTTTTTTATTGTCCAAGTATAATCAACACACGAACAGCTCTGATGCTCAAGAAAAAACAACGCGCTCACTTTTGTGGGCGCAGTTTTCTTCAATATGAGTTTGTACAACAACCACAAATCCCCCCTCTCTCGACGCACCTCATCCAACGCGCCGTAGGCTTACCAGCCTCACCTGCGCGCACCGTGCGCGTGCGATGTCCGTCGCTGCCAGCGTCGGATTGATCGCGACATTTCAGACGGCGCAGTCAAATAAGTCCGCGTGGGAGCTGTTTGCAGTTGGCGATATCGCGGTTTACGCCCCAAGCGATTCTTTCCGCCGATTGAATAACATCGACGCCACACGGGAGCCTCTTTCGGGATCGTTAAGGGCCTCTTTCTTGCGAGAAAGAGGCCCTTAACATAATTTAAAACTTTGAAAAAGTTTGAGAAAAGTAAGAGTTAGAATTGCAAAGGAAAATCCTTTGCACAAGGGTCTCTTTGCCGGCCGGCAAAGAGACCCTTAACTCTTTTTTAACTTTGCAAAAGTTTTAGAATCGGATTGGTGCGTGCCGCGAAGGAAAGATTTTGTCGCTGCCGCAGGGGACACACAAAAGGGGGCTTGCGCCCCCTTTTTCACTTCAGCGTTTCGCTGTTATTGACGACGAGCGTGCTGTACAGGAACATCACGTCCGCGCCGTCAAAATCGATGAACCGTCCGAGCATCATCGGCTGTATGTAGCGGATGTCGACGAGCGTCACCTTAGAATAGCTCTCGCAGAGAAGCGGCGCGATCGCCGATCCGAACGAATCGCGGAACAAAACGAGATGACTGCCGTCCGTGACGGCGGGATTCTCGACCGTTACAAGCGACAGCGAGCCGCCGAGATACATCTCATACGGGTCCTTGCCGTGGCCGAGTTCCATGTCGTACATCGGCATCTCCGGCATCATAAGCTCGCCGTTTGCGCCGAACGAGACCTTGTCGCCGTTGCATACCCTGCATCCGTCGAGCGCATCGTTCGTCAAATAGTATATCGTCTCCGCCGGCAGCGGCATCGCGGACTGACCGTAATAGACGCCGTGGAAGCCGTAGTCAAGCTCGTTTGTCTTATGCTCTCCCGTCGGCGATTTTCCCATCGCGGACAGAAGCCTGTCGGCGACGTCCGTTATCTGTTCCTGACGCCAATGCGTGTCGGTCTTGTAATAATCCTCGAGCGACAACAGATCCGATATCTCCACATATTCGGAGAAATCCGACGTCAGCTCGCGCATCCGAGCCTCGAACGCGTCGTAGTCCATCGACAGACGCCCGTTCTCCTTCGCGAGGAACGCGCCCTTGTCGGGGATGATCGAAACGTACACATTGTTCGACTCCGACAGAAACGTATTATACACGTTGCGGAACCGTTCGGCGGCGCGAACGAGATTTTCGTCTCTCATCGGATATTCGATCGCGGCTGCGTATCCGTCGGCGACATATATCTTATTGTTGTCGAGACGGCTGAATACCCCCGTCGATACGATCGCTTTGAGCGTTCTGAATTCGTCACGGAACGGGAAATTGTCCGTCGAATACGAGTCGAACGACGTCATCCAGCGTCCGCTCTCGACGTTTTCATACGTCAGAGGCAGAAGCTCCGCAAGCTTTCTGCGCTCGCTTTCCGAATATTCCGGCTTCGGCATCAATATGCACAGCGCGAACATTACGAGCAGTATCGCGCCGAACAGCGAGCAGACGACGATATTTTTAATTTTGTTCGATTTCATCTTTCCGCCTCCTTAGAATCTGAAATACAGAAACGGATTGAACGAACCGTCCACGAGGTACGCCGTCATCGTCGCAAATAAAGCGACAAGGACGATCGGCTCCGCGATATTCGAGATAACGCGCGTTTTCTCGCCTTTTTCAAACTTCTCCGCCAATCTCTTCGGCAGCGGCGTCGAGCCTATTATGCCGAGTATTATCACGACGGCGAAGCTCTTCAAATTGTATATCGCCTCAGCCGATACGAGCGGCAGCATACCGCTCTTTCCGACGCCGACGAGTCCGAGCAGATCGGAGCCTGCCTCAGCCATGCCGGACGCGTTGAATATCACAAAGCTGATAAGAACGAACAGCAGCACGTATATTCGCGAGAGTACCTTCGATTTTTTCAGATATTTTAAGAGCCACAGCTTCTCTATCGTCAGAAGCACCGCGAAGTAAAGACCCCATACGATGAAGTTCCACGCCGCTCCGTGCCACATTCCCGTGAGGAACCACACGACAGCGATATTGAACAGCTGACGCGCCTTCCCGCAGCGGTTGCCGCCGAGCGGGATATAGACGTAATCGCGGAACCATGAGCCGAGCGAGATGTGCCAGCGCCGCCAGAACTCGGTGATGCTTGCCGAGATATAGGGATAGTTGAAGTTCTCGATGAAGTGGAAGCCGAAGATGCGCCCGAGTCCGATCGCCATATCGCTGTAACCCGAAAAATCGAAATAGATGTGCAGGCAGAACGCGATCGCGTACAGCCAGTGCCAAAGCACGGACGGCTCCGACGCCGCGCGGAACGCGCTCACAAGCTCGCCGAGCTGATTCGCGATCAGAATCTTTTTGCCGAGACCGAACACGAACCGGCGAATGCCGGCGGCAGTATCGTCGAGCGTATGCGTGCGCGTCGTAAGCTCGCGGTCGATGTCGGAGTAGCGCACGATGGGACCCGCGATCAGCTGCGGGAACATCGTTATGTACGCGCCGAGATTAATCGGATTCTTCTGCGCGCGCTCGCCGCGCGACACGTCTATCGTATAGCTTATGATCTGGAACGTGTAAAAGCTGATCCCTATCGGCAGAACGACGTTCAGAAGAGGGACCGACAGCCCCGTCACCGCGTTAAAGTTCTCGATAAAGAAATCCGCATACTTAAAATAGAGGAGAAACGAAAGCGATATCGCCACCGACACGGCGGTGAGCGGAGCTTTCGCCTTAGTCTCGCGGTAACGCTCGATCAAAAGCCCGAAGACGTAGCCGAACAGTATCGATACGACCATGATGATCGTATACGTCCGTTCGCCCCAGTAGTAGAAGAACAGGCTGCACAGAAGGAGCGTCGAGTTCTTCAGCTTTTTCGGGCTTATGATATAGAGCAGGATCGTTATCGCAAGAAAGTAATAGAGAAACGGAATGCTTGAAAACAGCATACGCGCGAGATGTGCTTATCTGACGAGTCCCGGTACGGGGATCATGCCTCCGCCGCCGAATTCAACCGCGCCCTCGGAAACGAGCGTCATTCCCTCGATCGTCGACATAGCGTGCGTCTTGAATACCTGGATCAGATCGTCGGCGCCGAACGCGGTCACGATCACATTGCCGGACTTGAGCGTCACGAGCGTTTCGGGGAATCCGCACATCCACTGCTTCGAGTTGATGTCGGTCTTTATCGCTTCAAGCAGCGCGTCTACATCCGTGCCGTCCTTTACGATATAAGCCGCGGCTGTGAACGTGTTCGCATTCATCATGTGGATCATGGACGCCGCGCTTTCGAGCTTTCCGACCTCAGCTTCGGGCATACCGAGCATACTGTCCATCATGGAAGCTTCCGTGAGCGCATATGCGCCGGGCGCGTTGTCGACCATGTTGTTCTGATCGCCGCCGCATACGGGGAATACCTTTTCCTCATCCGTATACGAATCGTAGATGCAGGAAAGCACCTCGACCGCGGACGCATACGTCTGCGCGCCGGAGGGAGCTTCCGTATCTGCGGGAGCGTTCGTTCCGTCGGATGCGTTTGTGCCGGCCGGCACGTTCGTGCCGTCTCCGTCAGTTTCCGCCGGTTCAGTGTTCGTGCAGGCCGCGAGCATAGATACTGCAAGCGCGAGCATAAGGATGACTGCGATGATTCGTTTCATGTTTTTTACTCCTTTTGGATTTGAAAAATTTTGTTTACTTCTTTTCGACCGTCACGGCTCCGCCGATATCGGTCATGACGTATTCGGCGACGACCTTGCCGCCGGCGTTTTTGATGGAAAGCGTCGAGACGTCTCCCGCCATGCACCAGTAAAGCTCCGCGCCGTCCTCAGGTATGACGTCGGACGCGATCGACGCGCTCGCCGCGTCGTCCGCATAGCCGATCTCAGCCCCGTCACGGCTGCGGATCTCCGCCGATCCGCCGATTACGGATACGATAACGTCGTCGGCAGCCGTAAGCGTGAACTGCACGCCGACCGGCGTCTGATCCGCGTCAAATAACGCAATCTTGCCGATCACGGGTCTTTCGATCGTGACGTTTTTCACTTCCGCCCCGCCGTAAACGAGCGACGCGCCTCCGCCGCGAGGCAAAAGCAAAGCCGCCGCGATAACGACTGCAATCGACGCTGCCGCCGCTATAATGCGCGGAGCCGTGATCAGCGCGCGCCGCCGTCCGCGCGCCGCCTTATTATTGACGACGCGTTCGCGCAGCGTCTCCGGCGCGCCGATCGATCTGTATGCGTCGTTGTATTTTTCCGGTATCATGTATCCTCCTCTCCGAGAGTTTCCTTGAGCGTTTCTCTTGCGCGCAAAAGCCGCATTTTCACGGCGGAGACCGTCGTGCCAGTCATTTTTGCGACGTCCGCGATCGGATAACCTTCGAGGTAATGCAGCACGGCCGTGAGCCGCTGCCTGTCCGGCAGCTTATCGAGCGCCTCGTACAGCTCCGCGAGCGTGGTATCTGCCGCTGCAGAGGCAGATACCGTATCCGCGTCGTCGAGGGGGATATATTGCCTGACCTTGCGTTTGCGGGCGGCGTCGCGGCATTTATTCACCGTGACGCGGCACAGCCATGCGCGTTCATGCGCGGCGTCGGCGAACGCCGGCGCTTTTTCCATATACGATATGAAAGCGTCATGGACCGCATCCTCCGCATCCTCTCTGTTATGTACGTAAGTGAGTGCGAGACGGTACATCAGATCCGCGTAATCGTTATACGCGCGTTCGATATCGATATCTCGCTCTTGAATGCTCAAGCTCCCACCTCCCAATATATAAACGCACAACGGCCCCGTAAAGTCACGCGCTTTTAGAGAAAACGCAAGTTTTCGTGTATAATATTATTATAGCTGATAATTTCACTTTGTAAAGATAATCGCGAAAATTTGTCGCGCGGAGCGTGGTTTTTCTCTCGCCCGTATGGGGCGGGCGGGAACCTTTACAAAGGTTATAAAAGCGTTAGGGAATTATCCTTGGCGATACTCCCCATTCCTCATCTAAAACTTTTGCAAAAGTTAAAAAAAGAGTTAAGGGTCTCTTTGCTGGCCGGCAAAGAGACCCTTGCGCAAAGGATGATCCTTTGCAATCCTCGCGGTTCCTTTTCTGCAAACTTTAGAAAGTTTTTAAATTATGTTAAGGGCCTCTTTCTCGCAAGAAAGAGGCCCTTAACGATCCCGAAAGAGGCTCCCGTGTGGCGTCGACGTTATTAAATCGGCGGAAAGAGGGGTTTCGGGCGTAAACCGCGATATAATTTTGGCAAACAGTTTCGTGCCACCGCGTGGCGGGTCGAGATCGAGGCGATTCTGTCTTGGTTAATCGATTCCTGACAGCGTCAGATTCCGCTCGTGTCGTGCGAACAAATTGGATGCACAAAGGGATACGAGACGGTTAGTGCCGGTTGGCGCGCAATATCGTGCATCCGTGAGGGTTTATGTCAGTGCGAACGCGGGGTTGATTTGGCAAATGTGATAGGGCAACTTCGCGAACGGGTCGAGAGCGAGGTGTAAACGTCGTGGTTAATCGATTACTGAGATGGTCAGATATTCCTCGCGCGGTGCGAACAAATTGAACTCACAAAGGAAAACAACTGTATCGCCTTGGTTGGCGTAGGTGTAGCAGGGCAACCAGCGAATGATTGCTTTTGCCAGCAAACGGCAACACGTTTTTTTGGTGGGCGTAGTTTTCTTCAATATGAATTTTTTCAGCAACCTCGAAATAAAATCTCTATTGACCGCACTAACAACAACGTGCCGTAGGCTTTCAAGCCTCACCTTTGCGAACTACGCGCGTGCGATGTCCGTCGCTGCCAGCGTCAAATCTACTGCGACATTTCGGCGGCGCAGTCAAATAAGTCCGCGTGGGAGCTGTTAGCAGTTGGCGTGATCGCGGTTGCCCCGAAATAACCCCTCACGGAAGCACAGAACTGCGCGCCAACCGGTGCGAACCGTCTTGTATCTCCTTGTGAATCGGAGCTGTTCGCACGACACGAGCGAAATCTGACGATGTCAGCCTCATCACGTTTGCGACGCTAACACATCGATCTCGACGCGCCGCGCGGAAGCACGAAACTGTTTATAAAGATAATATCGCGGTTTACGCCCCAACAAATTTTTCCGCCGATTGAATAACATCGACGCCACACGGGAGCCTCTTTCGGGATCGTTAAGGGCCTCTTTCTTGCGAGAAAGAGGCCCTTAACATAATTTAAAAACTTTGTAAAGTTTGCAGAAAGGAAACGATAGAATCGCTAAGAAAACTCCTTCGCCTCCCCAGCGATCGCTAAGGCCGCGCCTTAGCCCTCCCCGCGCTCCGCGTTGTGCGCCATCAACTCCTCGAGCGACTCGTAATCCTCGCCGAAATTCTCTTCAAACATCGTGTCTATATCCTTCCCGTTCATCACAAAATAATCCGAGATCGTGTAAACCTCCTCCGGCTCAAGCCTGAACTCTCCGCCCTCATAATAGACGCGCCCGTCCTCGCCGTAGTATTCGTCCCTGCTCGTCATGATAAAGAACGCCTCGAGACCGCCTGTCTGCTCGAGATAGCTGTACTCGGACTTTATTTTCAAATACCGCATCTCGCCGTCGTCCCCGCGATAAAACGAGACCGCATAACCCGGGTACGCGTCCGAATGAGCCTCCGCCTTTTGATCCTTCGTCATATAATAGATGTGCGTGCCGTTGTAGCCTTCCGTACCGAACACAAGCTCATGATCCGCAGTCTCAAAAATATACGGCCCGAGATTTGCGCCAGCAAACTCGACAGGCTCATCGAATTCGAGCCTGTTGCCCTCGTATTCTGCGGCATGGAAATACCACCATCTTCCGTATTCGCCGCTCTCGTAGAAAATTTCAAACTTCGCGTTCCCGCAGTTGAACGCTATGTCAGTTTTCTCCTTATACGAATACAGAACAGATTCCGACAGCGCGATCTCGTTGTCGATCGAGAACCCGTCGTATCCTTCCTGACGGAAATAGAATACCTGCTGCCTGTTGACGGCGCAGATAAAATAGTCCGCGCTGCCGTTTGAATATCCGACCTCGTACTCGACAAACGCTGAATTTCCCTCGCCGATGGCGACCCTTAAAAGCGATTCGAGACCGTAAAACGCCTCGTCGTCGATCTTCCTCACATCGCGGCCGAGCGTGATCTTCGTGATGCTCCCCGCCGCAGGCGAGGACTCAAACGCTCCTGCTCCGATCTCAATTATTCCGTCCGGGATCACAGGCTCCGTATCCGTCCCCGTGTATTCGATCAAAACGCCGTTTTCAGTCTTAAAATCTCCTATCTGCACAACGCCTGCCGGCGGTTCGATCATATCTGTCCTGCCGGTCCCCGACAAATCGAATACAGCGATGCCGATGTCTCCCGTATCCTCCGAAACGTAGACGCAGACATAGACGTCCTCGCCGTATACGGTTCGGCCGCGTCTGAACTTGCAGCCGGCGAAGCCCTCCAATGTCACGGATCTTATCATGTTCTCCTCCGTGTCATATGCGTTGAACACATGAGTCCCGTCGTCAGCGCCGCCTCCGTCGCCCCTGTAATCGGGTTCGAGATAGATATAATATTTCCCGTCCGACGTGAGCTGATATTCGTGATCAACGAACTGCGTTGCCGCAAGCACGTCGAAGAACGGCGCCGGCTTTACGTTTTCGTTCAGGCCGTCCGTCATATCGACGCAGTAATACGATACGCCGTCATCCGACCGCTTGTACAGATAAAGCACGTTCCCGCCGCCCCACAAATACTCGTAGTCGTCGGTGAACTCTTTCAGCTCGCCCGTCTCTATGACGTAAACGTAATTTTTCTCCTCGTATCCCTCGTCCGGCATCGCCTCGTCGATATAATCGTTGCCGTAATAATCATAATCCGGCGTTACGAGCGTGAAGAACACATATTTGTCGGCAAGCAGAAATCCGCCGTCGGCTTCTCCGAAGCCGCGCGCCGCGCCGTCGTCGTAACCGTTCCATTCGTGGATCGTCGTGACCTTGTCCGTCAGCTTATCTAAAAGCTTCAGATTCGCCGTACCCTCATCGCGGTACAGCTTATAATATTCCGTATCGGCAAACACAAAATAATCATACGCCGGCGCCGCCTGATATATCGGACATATCCCGCACGCGCGCTCCGCCTCCAAATAGCTGTCATACATCTCGACGAATTCGTATTTCCCGCCGTCGAGATTGAAATTGACGATATAGAAGCGATCCCCGTCGTCGGCCCCGTCTGTTTCTTCCGTGAAGAAATGCGCGATGAGCCTTATATCCTCCGCCTCGTGATTGTACGTCTCCTCGATCACGGCCGCCGCAAGCTGCATTCCGTCCTCGTATCGGCCGTTTTCCTTTTGATACGGCGTCAGATACTCGGCCAGCTTATCCCAATCGACAGGATAAATGCGCAGCGGCTCGCGCAGATCGACCGTACCGGGACCTTTGTCGTCCGTATCCGCCGACGTCTCCGAATCAATGCTGCCGTCCGTATCCCTGCCCGCGGTATGCGCAGGCTCGGGACCTGTCCCGTGCCGGCCGTTCATGATACCCGAATAGAGTAGCGCGCCGAACACAAGGCACACGCACGCCGCCAAGGCGCACCATTTTACAGCCGCCCTCTCCTTTAATTGCGGACTTTTTTTCTGCGTCTCCATAACGATATAATCGCTGACGTCGTTCAGCCCGTACATAAGATCGTATATATCCATTTTCATTCCCCGACGCCCTCCTTTTCAAGCGCAGCTTTCAGCTGCTTCCTCATCCGCACAAGCCTCTGCCTGACGCCCATATCCGTCACGTGCATCATCGACGCTATGCTCCGCACCGAATCGCAGAACCAATACCGGCGCATGAAAATCATCCTGTTTTCCGGCGTCAGCGACGCCAAAAACCTGTTCAGCGCGTCGCGTATCGCCATCCTGTCCGCCACGCCGTCGCCGTCCCCGTCGGGGAGCGCCTCCGCCAGCTCGTCAAATACGGCAGCCGTCGTCTTCGGGCGCTTTTCGGCGGAATCCCGCCTGAATCTGTCGATCGACAGCCGCCTCGTTATCTTCGCCAAATACGCGCCGAGATGATCCGGATGATCGGACGGCATCGAATTCCACGCGCGAACATACGTGTCGTTCACGCATTCCTCCGCGTCCTCGCTGTTGTTGAGAACGCCGTAGGCGACGCTGTGACAAAGCTTCCCGTACTTCGCGTCCGTTTCCTCTATCGCCCGCTCCGACCGCTGCCAGTACAGCTCCACAATATCCGCGTCCTCAAGCCCGCCCCCTCGGGGCGATTCCTTCGCGGCTTCGTTTTCTCTGAAATCTGCCGTCGCAGCCATATGCAACACTCTCCTATCATATTTCTAACAGAGTTCCCGATGTCGGATCCGTAACACGAAAACGTCCGTCCGCGCGGCCCCGAGGCGGGGCCGCGTTTTTGTCTTCTCATATATTAAGACGCATTATATCACATAATGTGCCGCAAATTTTTGCATTTTAAAAAATTCCCGCCTACATTATTTTTCGCCGGCAAAAACAAAGCCGCGACCGCGCCGTCCGCCCCGCGCGCAATTCAAATCAAGAAAACGCCCCCGAGAGCGCCGCTCTCGGGGACTGCGATCGGAACTACTTGACCAGCTTTTTGAGCTGCTCCTCGTCCACATAAATTGAGACCTCGCCGCATTTCGGGCAAACGGCCGCTTTCGGATAAACGGCTTTGCCGCCCAGTCCCTTCTTGCGGATCACATTCCCGTAACCGCCGGTGAACGTGAAATCCTCTTTTATTTCCTCGCCGCAGCGTATGCATTTTCTCATTTTCGGTTCTTCCCGTTTGTTTTGTATATGTGATTTTTGGATTTTCTTTCGTGTGGCGACCCGATGCGGGAATCGCCCGATCCCGCTTTTTCAGCCGGTATTTTCATCGTCGGACAAAACGGCTCAATCGTATCGTTTCATCGCTTTGACAAGGGGTTTATCGTCGCCAACTTCATAAACGCCGTTTCCTCTTATATGCTGTCGCTTCCTGCCGCCGCATTCTTGATTTTATCAGGCCGACAAACGGGAACTTAAAGTGATGCGATTATCTCGGCGGTCTGCTCCACGCTTAGATCGGACACGTCGATCTTCACTGTGTCGAGCGCGGCATAGAGCGGCAGCCGTTCTATACTGCGGACGATAACGTCTTCTTTGCGGATGCCCGCCTCTATATCTTTTTCCAGCCGTTTTACAAGTACATCGCGATCGCAGATCAACGACACTGATTTTACATCGCAGTTCGTCAAATCGAGGTTTGACAAAATTTCGTTGATAATGTTTTTCTCATGCATTACCCAACAAAATATCACATTGTCATAAGCGGAGCATCGTATGAAATTATTCAGCAAATGGCAGATGTTGTCGATCACCATCCGCTTTGTCTCATCGTTAACTTGAAACGGATCGGCATCCCAGCACCAATCCCCATCCAAAAACACCGCATTTTTTAGCATTTTCTTCAGCGTCCTGCAAACGCTCGTCTTACCGACGCCCATCGTTCCGCCAATCAGATAAATCCGTTTCATCTCATACTCCCCGACAAATCCCGATCTATCGCTTTAATTGTAATATGTGTAAGTCTTTTTGCGCCTGCGTTGTGTGTATGGAAGCGCGAATATTAAAAACTGCTTGAAAGACAAACTAAAAACTGCCTATTTCCTCTTTTTCGGTTTCGGCGCCGGCAGTTCCTCATACATGGCGTTGAATAAACCTGTCAAAAACTCTCTGTTGTCCACTTCGTCTACCCGCAGCATCTCTTTTGCTCCCTCATAGGGTAATTCAAATGCCGCCGTCGGCATATAGCGGGCGGCCGCTTTTGTCGGTTTTACAAGCAGCCTGTCATCATAGATGCCGCCTGCGATCTTGCCGCGGTAATAGATGATAAATTCCCCCATCAATGCCCGAACCGTAATTTCATCCAGTTCGGATAATTGATCTAAAATAAAATCTAAATATTCTTTACTTGACGCCATTATTTCGCCCCTAATTTCAATTTATCGCATTGACTGTAATATGTGTAAGTTTTTTCATCTGCGTTGTATGTATTAAAGCACGAATATTAAAAGCCGTGTGAACGATAAACGGGAATTTAGCACACAGAGCGATAATACTTGAATCCATCCCTTTCCTCTATATATTTGAAACCGACCTTTTCAAGAACGTGTTGACTTCGAGTATTCTTTGTGATTGTATCGGCATTTACGGCTTCCATCCCTAACGTGTTGAAAGCATACGATAGAGCCAGTTTTTCTGCCGCCGTTCCATATCCGTGTCCTTTTACAGAGTCATTTTGCAGATGAATGCTCAAAGTACATTCTTTACGTTCCCAATCTATCTTTTTTAGCTGAAGTTCGCCTATTGGCTTGCTGTCCTTTATAATCGCAAATAAAACACGGGATGGGCTTTGCTTGGATTCATAATACCTGTCTACTACTGCTTCGTTGTAGTGATAAGGTTTAAAGTTATCCCTGTCCATATATATGGCTGGGTCGTTTTGCCAATCCTTATATAGTGCTTGGCAAAGCTCCCTCGTCATAATGCAGAGAGATATTTCTTCCACAATAAACCTCCTACATTCCTGAAATACCGATTTATCGCTTTTTTATTCTACCACACGCACCCCCCTAAAGTCAACGCCGCCGCAGGGGCATTTCGCCCCACGCGGCAGCTCGCTTTCAAGCAAAAGAGCCTGCAACAGCAGGCTCTCAAAGGGTTGATATTGTAAGGCGTTAGAATTTAGTTGTCTATCGGCTTCATCGTCGGGAACAGCAGCACGTCCCTTATTGACGCGCTGTCGGTGAGCAGCATCACGAGTCTGTCGACGCCGAAGCCGAGGCCGCCAGTCGGCGGCATACCGTATTCGAGCGCCGTGACGAAATCCTCGTCGACTCGCGCCGTCGTGTTCGGGTCCTCGCGGCGCTTCGCCGCGACCTGACGCTCGAACCGCTCGCGCTGATCGATCGGATCGTTCAGTTCCGAAAACGCGTTCCCCATCTCCGAGCAGCAGATGAAATACTCGAACCGCTCCGTGAACGCAGGCTCGTCCGGCTTGCGCTTCGCGAGCGGACTGTTCTCGACCGGATAATCGTATATTATCGTCGGCTGCACAAGCTTGTCCTCGACGAACGCGTCGAACAGCTCCGCCAAAACGGTCCCCTTCGTCGCGTCGGCCGGAACCTTCACGCCGAGGCGCTCGGCCTCCGCCCTCGCGTCCTCGTCCGTCGCCCACGCGTAATAATCCGCACCCGAATATTTCTTCACCGACTCCGCCATCGTCAGCTTTTCCCAATGTCCGAGATCGATCTCGACGCCCTGATACGTCACCGTCGTCGAGCCGCAGACCTTTTCGGCCAGCCTCGGATAAAGCTCCATCACAAGCTCCATCATGCCCTTGTAATCCGTGAACGACTGATACAGCTCGACGGTCGTGAACTCGGGATTGTGGCGCGTGTCCATGCCCTCGTTGCGGAATATGCGGCCGACCTCGTAGACGCGATCCATGCCGCCCACGATGAGGCGCTTCAGATAAAGCTCCGTCTCGATGCGGAGGAACATATCCATATTGAGCGTGTTGTGATGCGTCCTGAACGGACGCGCCGCCGCGCCTATCTCAAACGGCGTCAGAATCGGCGTATCGACCTCTAAAAACCCCTTCTCGTCGAGGTATTCGCGTATGCCCGCTATTATCTGCGAACGCTTCACGAACGTGTCCTTGACCTCGGGATTTACGATCAGATCGACGTAGCGCTGACGGTATCTCATGTCGGTGTCGCGCAGGCCGTGGAATTTCTCCGGCAGCGGCAGCAGCGACTTGGACAGAAGCGTCACGCCGAACGCGTGGATCGAAATTTCGCCGCGTCTCGTGCGGAACACGTCGCCCTCGACGCCGATGATGTCGCCGATGTCCCAGCGCTTGTACTGCTCGAACGTCTCCTCGCCGACGTCGTTGACGCGGATATAGCACTGAATGCGCCCTTTCCCGTCCAAAACGTCGATGAAATTCGCCTTGCCCATGTCGCGGCGGCTCATCATGCGCCCCGCGATGCGGACCCGCTTGCCCTCCATCGCCTCGAAATCGGCGGCGATATCGGTCGTGTACGCCGTCACCTCATATTTCGTTATCGTGAACGGATCGCGCCCGTCCTCCTTGAGAGATGCGAGCTTGTCGCGCCTGATCTGCAATACCTGCGACAGCGACTCCGCGTCCTCGTCCTCCGGCGCCGCCCGATCTATTACGTTTTCGTTTTCATTCATGTCCGTGTCTCCCGAAAGTCTCAGTTTTCAGCGCCCGCCGCCTTCGTTCTCTTGACTTCGAGAACCTTAAGCTTCAAAATCGATCCGTCCGGCACCGTGACCTCGACCTCGTCGCCCTCGCGATGGCCGATCAGCTGCGAACCGATCGGGGACTGATCCGATATGTTGCCGATGAACGCGTTCGCCTCGTTGGAGCCTACGATATTGTATTCAAGCTCCTCCTCGAACGTCTCGTCGTAGACGTGAACGTGCGCGCCGACGCTGATGACGCTCTCGTCCGCCTCCGCCTCCTTTACGACGATCGCGTTTTTGATGAGCTCGTCAAGCTCGTTTATGCGGCCCTCGACCTTTGCCTGTTCATCCTTGGCCTCGTCGTATTCGCTGTTCTCGGACAGATCGCCGTATGACCTCGCGTTCGCAAGCGCGTCCTTGACCTCCTGACGGCGCACATTTTTCAGATATTCGTACTCGTTGACGAGCGCCTGATAGCCTTCTTCCGTGTAATGCTGCTTTTTGGAACTGTTTTCTGCCATGATAAGAATCCCCACTTATTTTTATTATTGAGATCAGCCGCGGCGCAGCTCTTCGATCGCGCGGCGCAGCTGTGTGTCCTCGGTTTCGCTCAGCTTGTAGATATTGATGCCGGCAACGTCCGGCTCCTGTTCGATCACGATGTCGGGCGTGATGCCGACTCCCTCGTAATTGTCAGAATACGGCGGACTGTACAGCTTATACGAGTACGACAGCGCGTCCCCGTCCGGCAGCGCCAGAATGCTCTGCACCGTCCCCTTGCCGTATGTCACCGTTCCCACGACGACGGCGCGTTCGTAATCCTTTATCGCCGACGTGAACAGCTCGCCCGCACTCGCCGTCGAGCCGTTGCATACGATCGCCATCTTCATATCGAGACAGTCAGCGTCGGACGAGATCGTCTGCGTCTGGCCCTTGTTGTCGACGAGCCTCACTATCGGCCCCTCCGGCAGGATATAATCGAGAATCTTTACGACCGAATCGAGCAATCCTCCGGGGTTGCCGCGCACATCGATCACGAGCGAGCTGCATCCGAGCGCGCGCAATTCCTCCACCGCCGATATGAACTGATCCGGCGTGCCGCTGTCAAAGCTCAGAATCCGCACATATCCTATCGACGCATCCGTCGACGTCACATGATGAAGCACCGTCTGCTCCGTGACCATATCGCGCATCACGGTCACGTCGAAGACGCTGCCGCCGCGTGCGACCGTGAGCTTCACCGTCGTCCCGACGGTGCCCTTAATGCGGTCGATGGCGGGATAATATCCGAGATCGGCGACGGCTTCGCCGTCCACGGCCGTTATCACGTCGCCCGGGACGAGTTCCGCCTTTTCGGCCGGCGACTCCGGCATGACGTTCATGATCTCGATGCCGCCGGTGTCGGCGGCATATATGACATGGACTCCGATGCCGACGAGCTGCGCGCCGTAATCCATCCTCATCGCCGCGTATTCGTCCGCCGTCATATACGAGCCGTATTTGTCGACCGACGCCACATAGGCGTCGGCGACGGCCTCCGCGACGCCGGATTCGTCAAGCTCGCCGATATAGCCGTCCCTGTATATCGACATGATCTCGTAAAGCTTGCGAACGGCCTCCGGCTCGTTTTTCGCGGCTCTGTCGTATTTGCCGTCGACGGCTATGAACGTGATCTGAAACGTGATGATCGCCGTCAGCACCGCGACGGTGACCGTGACCCACAGTGAGTATTTTTTGTTCATCTATATATTATATGCCCCGTTCGTTATCATAGTATAGGCGCTGTTTTATCCGCCGCATTTTTTATATTATTGCCGCTTTGCGGCGAAATGAGCGCCTTCGCGCTCATTTCGTCTTATGTCCCGTCAGGGCTTTTTGACGTAATTCATGGCGTTGACGCGCTTCGTCCCCTCGCGCACCTCAAAGTGCAGATGATATCCCGTAGCGCTTCCCGTCATTCCTACCTCCGCGATCGGAGTCCCCTTCGCCACATACTGCCCCGCCTTTACGAGCAGCTTTGACGCGTGCGCGTACAGCGTGTAAATCCCGCCGCCGTGATCGATCAGCACGTAATTTCCGTAGCTCGAATCCCTCTCCGCCTTGATCACGGTGCCGTTGTTGGACGCGTAAATCTTCGTCCCCTTCGGCGCGTAGATATCGGTGCCGGTGTGATTCTTCACGACGCCGGAGCCGAACGGGTCCTTTCTCGGACCGAAGCTCGACGTTATCGTCGTGTACTTCGTCGGCAGCGGCCACATGAATTCGCCCTCCGCGACGTTCTGGGTGACGCCTCTCTGTTTGATAAGCTCGTCTATGTAGGCGTCGAGCTTCTTCGCCGCCGCCTCCATCTCCTCGTCGAACTGCTTGAGCAGCTTTTCGCTTGACGCCTTCTGCGACAGCGCGTCGTCAAGCTCGCGCTGACACTGATCCGACAGCTCCTCCGATTCCTCGAGCATTTTGGAAAGATCGGTCCTCTGCGCGTCGAGCGCCGTTTTATTGTCGTTCGCTATTGTGCGCGCTTCCTCAAGCATCTCCTTCGTGCCGTGATAATCCTTCATCAGCGACGTGTCGTATTCGAGCAGCCTTACGGCTCTGTCGATGCCGATGAGGAATTCCGACAGATCGCCCGCGCCGAATATAAGCTCAAGATACGTCGCGTTTCCCGATTCATACGACAGCCTTATGCGCTCCTTGATCTGATCGTACAGCGCCGCAGATTCCTCCTCGTTAGTCGAGATCGAATCGTTGAGCGCCTCGATCTGCGCCGACAGCTCCGCGATCAGATTCTCGGTCTCCTCAATCATGCTGTCGTAGACCTCGATCTGCTCGTCGTATATGGCCTTTTTCTCGCGCAGATCCTCGATATCGCCCTTGAGGCTCGATATCTGTCCCTCAAGCTCGCTCTGCTTCTTTTTTAAGTTGTTGATGTTGTCCTGATATTTTTTGACCGTCGAATTGTTCTTGAATTCCTCAAGATCGGATTTCGACGCCGCCGATACGGCGCCTCTGCCGCCGTATACGACGAGTCCCGTCATCACGAGCGCCGCCGCGAGCGCGCCGCACAGAACGCGCTTCACGCCGCCGAACCCGAACGTCCGGCGCTCACCGCCGTTATTAAAATGCCTCAACGCTAAATCGCCTCCGTTATGTCCGCGGTCCTGCCGTTTTATTCATACGCCTTACGGCTTTTTTACATAATCCATCGCGTCGACGCGAGTGCCGTTGACGCGCACCTCAAGGTGCAGATGCGGTCCCGTGACGTGTCCCGTCCTGCCCGATTTCGCGATAACTTCGCCCTTTGCGACCTTATCGCCGGCCTTGACGAGCAGCTTGCTGCAATGCGCGTACAGCGTATATATCCCGCCGCCGTGATCGATCAGCACATAATTTCCGTAGCTCGAATCCTTCTCCGCGCGCAGCACAGTGCCGTTATTCGACGCGTAAACGCTCGTCCCTTCCGGACAGTAGATGTCGGTGCCGCCGTGACCCGCGATCGTCCCCGATCCGAACGGGTCCTTTCTCGGACCGAAGCTCGACGTTATCGTCGTGTACTTCGTCGGCAGCGGCCACATGAATTCGCCCTCCGCGACGTTCGCCGTCGTTCCGTGCTGCCTGATCAGCTCGTCGATATAATCGTCGAGCTTCTTCGCCGCCGCGTCGAGCTTGCTGTTGAATTCGCCGAGCAGACTGTTCTGCGAATCCTTGTCGGCGGTCAGCTTTTCTATGAGCGCGTCGCATTCGTCGCGCATATTCTGCGCGTCCGCCATATCGGCGTTCAACTGCTCCTCCATCTGCCGCGCCGCAAGCTCGCTCTCCGTGAGCCGGCCGCGCTGCTCAGACAGCGACGCCTCCGTCTGTTCGTACTGCTTCATGAGCGCCGTATCGTATTCGAGCAGTCTTACCGCCTGATCGATCCCGACCATGAATTCGGACAGGCTCGACGCCCCGAAAATCAGCTCGAGATACGTCGCGCTCCCCGACTCATACGAAAGACGGATCCTCTCCTTCACCTGTTCGTACAGCGTCTCGGACAGCGTCTCGTTGACTTCGATCGATTCCTCGAGCGCCGCGATCTCCATGCCAAGCTCGTCGATCAAGGCCTCCGTTTCCGCTATCTTCGTTTCCGTGACCTCTATGTACTCGTCATAGTACGCCTTTTTCTCCGCCGCGTCGTCGATATCGTCGTCGAGACTCGAAAGCTTGTCGCGGATCGCCTTTGTCTGGCGCTCGTATTCCGCGATCTCGCGTTCGTATTTCTGGACCGTCGAATTATCGCTGTATTTGTCGCGGTCGTCCGCGGTCGCGGCGCCGACGTTCAGCGGCGCGATCATGATCGCCGCCAAAAGCGCGCACAGTATCCTTCTCGGATACCGCAGCCGCGAGCCGTATTTAATGCGCGTATGCTTCAAGCCATGCGCCTCCCATAAAAGATTTTCGGCCTTCGGTCGTTATTCTCTCGTATATTTCGAGAGCGAGATTGTGCTTCCGACGATGCCGGTCAGAACGCCGACCGCGATAAACGCAAGCAGCATCGGGATGCGTATCGTCTCGATCGGCACGATCGAGATTATGCCCGTCAGATCGGCGAGCGCCGTCTGGATGTATCCGTAAAGGAAATTTTCCGCCAAAAACGAGATCGCGCTGGCGACAAGTCCTATCAGCGCACCCTCGATGATGAACGGCAGCGAGATGAAGAGTCCCGTCGCGCCCACGTAGCGCATTATGATTATCTCCGATTTGCGCGAATACACCGACAGCTTGACGGTGTTGATAATGACAAACACCGACACGATGAACAGCACGATCAAAAACCACGAGAATATAAGCATGATGCCGTTTTTCAGCGACTGCATCGTCGCCGCAAGATCGCGCTGATCGCGCACGAGCCTGATCTCAGGCCCGATATGGCGCAGATTGTATTCGATATCGATCAGCTTCGCGCCGTCCACATACGTCAGGCGGAACGAATCCGACAGCGGGTTATCGTCAAGAAAATCCTCGTAAAGATACGCGTTTTCCCCCGCCTTTTCCATCATCGAACGGATCCCCTCGTCCGCCGTGATCCTCTCGACGTCGCCGACGCCCGGTATGCTCTTTATCTCTCTTTCGACATTCTGTATCTGCTCCTCGGTCAGATCGAATTCGAGGAACACCATGACTTCGTTCATCAGACCGAGATCGTTCAGATTTTCGTTGATGTTCATGACGAGCAGCGCGAAGCTTCCAAGCACGACAAGACAGCTCATCAACACCGCGATCGACGCGAAGCTCATCACGCCGTTTCGCCAGATGCCGCGGAACGCCTGACCGATAAAATACGAGGGCTTATACTGCTTCATTCAAACATCCCCCCTACCTTATCCTCGCTCACGAGTCCGTGATCGATCGTGACGACGCGCTGCTGATAATAGTCGACGAGGCTCTTTTCGTGCGTTATCACGACTACGGTTTTGCCGAGCTTGTTTATCTTCACGAGCAGATTCATGATCTCAAGCGACATTTTCGGATCGATATTGCCCGTCGGCTCGTCGGCGATTATGATCTTGGGGTTGTTCGCGAGCGCTCTTGCGAGCGCGACGCGCTGCTGCTCGCCGCCCGACAGCTCGTCCGGCTTGCACGTCGACTTATCGCCGAGGCTGACGGTGTTGAGCAGCGCCGGCACGCGCTTTTTTATCTTTTTAGGCGGCACGCCTACGGCGTGCATGGCGAACGCGACGTTTTCGTATACGGTCTTTTCGCGGAACAGTCTGAAATCCTGGAAGACGATGCCGAGCCTGCGCCTGTAATACGGGACGCGGAAATACGACAGCTTCGACAGATCGATGCCGTCGACGAGGATCTTGCCCGACGTCGTCTTTTCCTCGCGCAAGAGCAGCTTCATTATCGTCGTCTTGCCTGCTCCCGTCTGACCTACTATAAACACGAACTCGCCGTCCTCGATCTGGAGATTGACTCCGTTGAGCGCCACCGTGCCGTTTTTATAAGTCTTGACTACGTTTTTGAATTCGATCATCTTTTAGAACTTCGCCGGCTTTGATACGAGATAGCGCTTGACCATGAGCGCGACCTTGAACGTGATCGCGTGATCGAATTCACGCAGATCGAGTCCCGTGAGCTTTCTGATCTTTTCGAGTCTGTAAACGAGCGTGTTGCGGTGTACGAACAGCTTGCGCGACGTCTCCGACACGTTCAGATTGTTGTCGAAGAAGCACTGGATCGTCATGAGCGTCTCGCGGTCGAGGAAATCGATCGAGCCGTCCTTGAACACCTCGTGCAAAAACATTTCGCACAGCGTCGTCGGCAGCTGATAAATAAGTCTGCCGATGCCGAGATTTTCGTAGCTGTTCACGTTCTTGTCGGTGTCGAACACCTTTCCGACCTCGAGTGCGACCTGCGCCTCCTTATACGAACGCGCCAGATCCTTTATGTTGTCGACGGGCGTGCCTATGCCGATCGCGACCTTCGCGAAGAATTCGGAATAGATCGTGTCGCAGATGTTCTTCGCCTGCTTTTCGATGTCGCGGATATCGACTCCCGCCTTGACTTCCTTCACAAGCACGATGTCGCGCTCGCCGACGTTGATCACATAGTCCTTGACCTTGTCGGGGAACATACTCATCACGATGTCGTAAGGCAGCATCTCCGTCTTGGAGATGAAGCGGATCAGCATCGCGACTCTGACCTCCTCGGTGCTGAAATGAAGCTCCTTGGATTTGATATAGATGTCGCTCGGCAGAATGTTGTCAAGAATGATATTCTTTATGAACGACGTCTTGTCGTACTTCTCATCGTACAGATTCTTGATATTGGACAGCGAGATCGATAAAAGCATCGCGGTCTTGTCCGCTTCCTTGTCCTCGCCCTCGGTGAATACGATATATTCCGTCTTTGTCGCCGAGCCGATCGCGCGGTACGTGAATCCGCCCGACGTAACGCTGTCGGTCGAATACGAGAGTTCCTCTCTTATGCCCTGACGTATCTCTCCGATGTGCGAAAGCTCGCTGCACGCGATAACGGCGCCGTTTTCGTCGATGACGCCGATCATTCCGTCAACGGCGTCCTTCATCTGATGGATAACTCTCTGAAATAATCTGTTTGGCATGGTGTCCTCCACATATATGTTATTAAATGATTAACGATCCCGAACGGCCGAGGCTTACAGCTCGGCTTCATATCCTATCGCGGACAGTATGTACAGCGGCGCCGTTTCGCATCGCAGTATCCTGCGTCCGAGGCTGCACGCCATGACCCCCGCGTCCTCGGCGGCCGCGGCCTCCTCCGGCGAAAATCCGCCCTCCGGCCCCGTCATGACCGAGACCGACGCGCCGACCGCAAGCTTTCCCGCTATCGCATCCTTCAGCGTCACAGACGATTCCTTTTCATACGCGAACACTGACACGTCGGCGCGCGCGGCGTCCTTTACAGCCGCCGCAAATCCCATCTGACCGCATATCTCCGGCACGGCTCCCCGTCCGCACTGCTTCGCCGCCTCGAGCGCTATCTTAGACAGCCTGCGAAGCCGCTTGTCCGAGGAGTCACGGTCGGGGCGTGAGACGCATCGCTCCGATAAAAACGGCACGATCCGTGCGGCTCCAAGCTCCGTCGCCTTCTGAACGATCAAATCGAGCTTTCCCGCCTTCGGCTCCGCGACATAGAGCGTCACGCGGCACGGCGGCTCCGAGTCGTCGGGCCGCGCCTCAACGACACGCGCCGTCACAAGCTCGCCCCCGACCGATTCGATCGCGCATTCATACACGACGCCGCCGTGACAGACGGTGATATTTTCTCCGACCGCCATCCGGAGCGACCGCGCGATATGGCGCGCGTCGTCGCCGACAACGGCGGCGACGCCGTTGTCGGGCGGCTGATCTATGAAAAATCTCGGCATATTATCACCCTGATTTCCGAGTAGGCGGTAGCACTCTTATTATACAGCAAAATATACTATTTGTCAAAGCCTATTTTGTTAAAAATCAATAAATTTACTCGCAGATTGCCCAAACAAAAGAAAAAAGGCAGTCGTTTAATTCATCGAATCAAACACATCTGCCCGTTTTTCCTATTTTTTGCCTTATCTGTTAGATAATGCCGCCGCGCACCATCCGTTTTCATGGCGCTCGGACAATATCCGCCATCCCGCCGACAGAAACGCGTCCGTCACCTCATGCGCCCTTTCATCTATTATGCCGGATACGATCAGCACGCCGCCGTCCCGCAGTATTGCGCCGACGTCGTTTTGAGCGTCGGGGACGCCGCCGTCCGTTCCCACCATCCGCAAAATTATATCCGCGACGATATTCGCCACAATGAGATCGTATTTATCCGATCTGTCCACGTCGCGCAAAAGATCGGATACGCCGCAGTCGACGTTGCAAACGCCGTTGTCCTTTATATTTTCGCGCGTCACCCTGACCGCGACAGGATCGATATCGTATGCGAAGCATTCGCGCGCGCCGAGCTTCGACGCGCATATCGACAGTATCCCGCTCCCGCATCCGAGATCGAGTACCCTGTCTCCCTTTTTCATGTACTCGTCCATCATCCCGACGACGAGTCTCGTCGTCTCATGCGTTCCCGTGCCGAACGCCATACCCGGGTCCATCGTCACGATCACGTCGCCGTCGGCGGCGTCGAATTTCTCCCACGCAGGCACGATCACAACGCGTCCGATCCTGATCGGATGGTAATACTGCTTCCATGACTCGACCCAGTCCTCCTCGGACACGCCTCTCGTCTCGACCGTCACATCCATTCCGAGCGCGTCGAATCTGCCGCGCAGATACGACACCGCCTCTGCCGGCGATTTTTCCGTCGGCACATACACCGACACCGCGATATGCTCCCTGTCCGCGTTCAGTACGGATTCGTCGATAAGATCGCCGTAAACGCCGTCCAAAATAAGCTCGTCAAGATCGCCGTAATCCTCGACCTCGATCTTTGCGTCCACCATGCTCATGACTGCCGAGATGCCGTCGAGCAGCTCGCGCCGTCCCGACGCTCTTATCTGCACCCATTCGGGCGCGGACGCGCCCGACGCCGCGCCGTTGTTCGTCAATTCTTCCATAATTATATTCCTATGCTTTCTGCGCCCTTGCCGACGCCGCGATATCTCCGACGCCGGACAGCACCTCCGTCGGTCTGTACGCATACGTCAAAAGATCGTCCCTCGACGTCACGCCCGACAGCACCAAAACCGTCGACATACCCGATTCGAGTCCGGAGATAACGTCCGTATCCATTCTGTCGCCGACCATGACGGCCTCGGCCGAATGGCATCCGAGCATACGCAATCCCGTGCGCATCATGAGCGGATTCGGTTTGCCGCAGAAATACGCCTGCTTTCCCGTCGCCATCTCGATCGGCGCGACGAGCGCGCGGCACGCCGGCGCGATGCCGGATTCGATCGGCCCCGATATATCCGAATTCGCGCCTATGAGACGCGCGCCGCCAAGCACGAGATTCGTCGCCTTCGTCAGCGTATCGAGCGAATACGATTTCCCCTCGCCCACGACGACGTAATCGGGATTGACGTCGTTCATCGTTATGCCCGCGTCGTAGAGCGCGTTGAGCAGACCGGCCTCTCCGATCGCATAGACCGAGCAGCCCGGGGCCTGTTCGCGCAGGAATGCCGCCGTCGCGAGCGCGCTCGTATAAAAATGCTCCTCGGGGACGTCGAGTCCCATGCGCGCAAGCTTCTGGCGAAGCTCGCGCGGAGTGCATCCGCTGTTATTCGTCAAAAACAGGTATTCTTTTTTCTCTGTCTGGAGCCATTCCACGAACTGTTCGGCGCCCGGCAGGATTATATTGCCGTGATAGATCACGCCGTCCATATCGCAGATGAAGCCCTTTTTCTCGTTGAAATTTATCATGCCTGCGTACTGCTCCTTATAATGATTCGCGGCTTTTTTTGCGTTTTCGCTTTTTTTATTATCGCGTCGCCCCCGCGATATTCTGCAATTATATTGTAGCGCCTCGCCGCGAAAATTGCAAGGGGAAATTTGATGCGAAATCCTTTGGAAAGGTGGAGGGAGAGGGGGCGATTATTTTTAGACAAGTGATTGGGATTTATCTAAATTTATTCTTTTGCGAAAAGATGCGGTTTTGGGATGAGGACCCTTTCTTAAAAAGAAAGGGTCCTCCCCCGACCCCCTCTCCAAAAGAACAACGCGCTGAGACTGTGTGCGAACAGCTCTTCGCGGTGATTTTGCTTTTATCGTGCAAACAGCATCACCGCGCGAACAACTCTAATATCCAAGAAAAAACAATGCGTTCACTTTGGTGGGCGCAATTTTCTTCAACATAAATTTTCACGCCAACCACAAATCCACCTCTATCAACGCACCTCACTCCCTGCGCCGTAGGCTTTCCAGCCTAGCCTGCGCGCACCGAGCGCGTGCGATGTCCGTCGCTGCCAGCGTCGGATTGATTGCGACATTTCAGACGGCGCAGTCAAATAAGTCCGCGTAGGAGCTGTTAGCAGTGGCGATCCCGCGTTCGCACTGAAATAAACCCTCACGGATGCACGACATTGCGCGCCAACCGGCACGAACCGTCTCGTATCTCTTTGTGAATCGGAGCTGTTCGCACGACACGAGCGGAATCTGACGCTGTCAGGAATAAATTAACCAAGACAGAATCGCTTCGATCTCGACGCGCCGCGCGGAGGCACGATCGCGCTGTTGAAACAATATCGCGGTTTACGCCCGAATCGCCTCTACCGCCGACTGGAGCCGAATTGACGCCACCGGCACGCCGCTTTCTGGGATTGTTAAGGGTCTCTTTGCCGGCCGGCAAAGAGACCCTTAACTCTTTTTTAACTTTGCAAAAGATTGGATATGAAATAGCTTTTAAACTTTGCAAAAGTTTGGACAGGAAATAGCTATGTTTCTACTTGCGCGGAGGCGAAAAGCGCTGTATAATCTTCGTATGGGAAAACGGCGGGAGGCGCGCTATGCAGACGCTATTCGAGCTTTTGAGATATACGGCGCGGCCGATGACGCCGCCGAGGCCGTATGGCGCGTTTCATCTAATATTTTTCGCTGTCGGGATCGCGCTGACGGCAGTTTTGACGACAGCGCTGCGCCGCATCAGCGAACGCGCCGCCGTGCGCCTTTATGCGGGGATAGGCGTCGCGCTTATCGCCGCCGAGGCGTATAAGCAGCTGTTTTATATCGCCGCCGAGGGCGAATGGCGCGCCGATCTGTTCCCGTTCCAGCTTTGCAGCGTGCCGATGTATATCTGCGTCGCGATCCCGTTTCTGCGCGGACGCGCGCGCAGATGCGCGTACACGTTTCTGTCGACTTACGCGCTGCTCGGCGGCGCGGCGTCCTACATCTCGCCCGATACGATGTGCCGCCCCTACGTCGCCATGACGGCGCATTCGTTTTTGTGGCACATGACGCTCATCTTCCTCGGCGTATTTACGGCGGCCTCCGGCCGCGCGGGCTTGAAAAGGCGCGATTTCGCCGACGCGGCGGCGCTTTATCTTGCGCTTTGCGCCGCGGCGTTTTCGATAAATCTTGCGTTTCACGCCTCGCATCCGGAGGTCAATATGTTTTATCTCGGCCCCGCGCCGTCGACGCTGCCCGTGTGCCGCGATATAACGCGGATATTCGGATGGGGGATAAATTCGATCGCATATATGCTCGCCGTCACGGCGGCGGCTTTCCTGATACACGAGGGCTTCATCATCATAAAATCGCCGAAAGGAAAACATAAAAATGAAAATTTCCGAGCTTCTGAAAAATAACTCCCCGTCGGTGTCGTTTGAGATATTCCCGCCGAAGGCGTGGCAGAGTCTCGACGAGACAAAGCGCACGATCGAAAAGCTTGCGAAGCTGTCGCCGTCGTTCATATCGGTGACGTGCCGCGCCGGCAGCACGACGGATTACACGCTCGACGCCGCCGAATTCGTTGAAAAATGCGGCATACCGGCGCTCGCGCATCTGACGTGCTATTCGTCGGGACGCGCCGACGTCGACAGGCTCTGCCTGTCGCTCTGCGAACGCGGGATCGAAAACGTTTTAGCGCTCAGGGGCGATCTCCCCGCCGACGGCGAGGTCGCCGCAGATTTCGCGCACGCGTCCGATCTGATCGGATACATACGCGAAAGATACGATCTCTGCATCGGCGCGGCCTGCTATCCCGACAGCCATCCCGAATCGAAGTCATACGACGAGGACATCGGATATCTCGCCGTAAAGGAATCGGCCGGAGCCGATTTCTTCACGACGCAGATGTTTTTCGACAACAATCTGTTTTACGCGTTCAGATACAGGATGCTGCGCGCAGGCGTCGGCGTTCCCGTCATCGCTGGGATCATGCCCGTTATAAACGCGCGTCAGGTCATACGCTCGGCGGAGCTGTCGGGGACGCTGCTGCCGGCGCGTTTCCGCGCGATCGCGGATCGGTTCGGCTCCGATCCCGAATCGATGTGGCAGGCGGGGATCGCATACGCTACGGAGCAGATAGTGGATCTGTTCGCAAACGGCGTGAACCATGTTCATATATACACGATGAACCGCCCCGAGACGGCGGCGGCGATAATGTCGAATCTGTCAAGGATCATAGGAAAATGAGCGAAAACAACAAAGGCGACGCAAAAAACGGCAAAAATGCGTTTTTACATGAGCTTGGCCGTCGGGTTT
This sequence comes from uncultured Clostridia bacterium, assembly GCA_947630015.1. Lineage (GTDB taxonomy): Bacteria > Bacillota > Clostridia > Oscillospirales > CAG-272 > DTU064. The sequence goes on along the minus strand of CANRFY010000011.1, from coordinate 12,378 downwards.
TAGTATTCGACGGGGCGACGGGGACGGTGCTTCAATCGTGGGGACTCGCCCCGGGCGAGCTGTCGGATTCATGGAATACGGAGCATCCCGAGCTGATATACAGGCTGCACCGCGAATATCTCGACGCGGGAGCCGATCTGATCAAGACAAACACGTTTGTGACGAGCCGATTGAAGCACGAGAACGCCGCCGAGATCGCAAGGGCGGCGGCTGTAACGGCGCGGCGCGCCGTCACGGACGCGGGACGCGGATATGTTGCGCTCGATCTCGGGCCGACGGGCGTTTTAATGGAGCCGCTCGGCGGGATGACGTTCGATCGCGCGCGCGAGCTGTATGCGGAGGTGATCGGGGCGGCGGCCGAATTCTGCGACTGCGTGCTGTTTGAGACGTTTTCGGACGTCTACGAGGCAAAAGCCGCCGTCACGGCGGCGATCGAATCGTGCGGACTGCCCGTTTTGACGTCGTTCACCGTCGACGAGCGCGGCAGACTTTTATCGGGCGCCGATATCGAGACGGCGGCCGTCGTTATGGAATCGATGGGAGCTTCTGCGATCGGTCTGAACTGCGGCGTCGGCCCCGACGCGATGGAGAAGACGATGGCGGAGCTTTTGTCAAAAACGTCGCTGCCCGTCATTGTAAGTCCGAACGCGGGGCTGCCCACCGTCGACGAGAACGGGCTTCATTATCACATCTCGCCCGCGGAATACGCCGCGGCCGAGGCGCGGATGGCGAGGCTCGGCGCGGCCGCCGTCGGCGGCTGCTGCGGCACGTCGCCGGAATATATCGCGGCGGTATCGCGGATCGTGAGCGGGCTTGACGTTTTGTCGCGCGACGTAAAAAAGCGGACGCGCGCCGCGTCCGCGACGCGGACGATCGAGATCGGCGCACGTCCCGTCGTGATCGGCGAAAGGATCAATCCGACGGGAAAGCCGAAGCTGAAAGCGGCGCTTGCGCGCGGCGACACCGACTATATCCTGTCGCTCGCGTATTCGCAGTTCGAGGCGGGAGCCGACGCCGTGGACGTCAACTGCGGCGTGCCGGAAACGGACGAGCGCGCCGTTTTGACGGATGTCGTAAGAAAGGTGCAGGGCGCGATTCCGCTGCCGCTCGTGATCGATACGTCCGATCCCGACGCGATGGAATCCGCGATGAGGGCGTGCGCGGGCAAGCCGATCGTAAATTCCGTGAACGGGAAGCGCGAAACGCTCGATAAAATTCTGCCGCTCGTCAAAAAATACGGCGGCGTCGTGATCGGGCTGACACTCGACGAGAACGGGATACCGTCCGATCCGGACGGGAGAGTGCGGATCGCGAGGCGCATCCTCGAGGCAGCCGAAGCATACGGCATAGATAAAAGCGACGTTTTGATCGACGCGCTGACGCTGACGGTCGCGGCGGATAAAAGCGCCGCCGAAACGACGCTCAAAGCCGTAAAAATGATACGGGACGAGCTTGGCGTCGGCGTCGTTTTGGGAGTGTCGAACGTGTCGTTCGGACTGCCGGCGCGCGAAACCGTTAACGCCGCGTTTCTGACGCTGGCGCTCGAAGCCGGACTGAGCGCGGCGATCATGAATCCGGAGCTGCAATCGATGAGAGGAGCGATCGCGGCGTTTTCGGCGCTGCACGGCGATTTTGACGCGCTCGGGGATTCCGCGGGCGGAAAAACGGCCGCCGACGGAGGCGGCGCGTCCGACGTCCCGCCGTCGCTTGCGGAGTTCGTGTTCCGCGGCCGCCGCGCGGATGCGGCCGCCGCGACGCGTGCGCTGCTTGCGGACGGCGTCCCGCCGATGAAAATAATAGACGGATACATAATCCCGGGGCTTTCGCGGCTCGGGGCCGAATATGAGGCGAACAGGATATTCCTGCCGCAGCTCATGGCGGGCGCGGACGCGGCGTCGTCATCGTTTGCGGAGCTGAAAGGCGCGCTTTCGTCCGTCGGCGAGGGCGAGGGACGCGGCGTCATCGTGATGGCGACCGTCGAGGGCGACGTACACGATATAGGCAAGAATATATGCACCGCGATCTTGTCGAATTACGGATACGACGTACACGATCTCGGCCGCGACGTGAAGCCGTCGCGGATCGTGGAGGAGGTCATGTCGACGGGGGCGCGCCTCGTGGGGCTGTCAGCGCTGATGACGACGACGGTTCCGGCGATGAAGCGGACGATAGAGGCACTCCGCGCCGCCGGCGCGGACTGCAAGGTCGTAGTCGGCGGAGCCGTTCTCACCTCGGAGCTTGCGGAGCAGATCGGCGCAGATTATTACTCGCCGGACGCGATGGCGAACGTGAGGATCGCGGAGGAGGTGTACGGCAAATGACAGACATTATGATCAGGCGCGCCGAGGCGCGCGATATTGCGCCGACGCTCGAAATCTACAATTTTGAGGTCGAACACGGCACGGCGACGCTCGATCTTCACAAAAAGACGGAGGACGAATGGCGCGCGATGTTCGCGCGTCATAACGCGGACAATCATCCGCTGCTCGTCGCCGAGATTGACGGGGAAACTGTCGGATACGCGAGTCTTTCCCCGTACCGCGAAAAGGAGGCGTATGCCTCGACGGTGGAGGCGTCCGTATATGTGGCGCGCGCGTTCAGACGGCGCGGCGTCGGCACGGCGCTTTTGTCGGCGCTGATAGAGACGGCGCGCGCGGACGGGATCACGCACGCGATCGTGTCGGTGATAACCTCGGAAAACGCCGATAGCGAACGCCTGCATGAGAGGTTCGGATTCCGCCGCTGCGGCACGCTTTTCGCCGTCGGCGAAAAGTTCGGCCGATACCTCGATATCGATAATTATGAGTTGATAATTTAGGATGGGAGAGGGGGAGGTGGCAAGCCATCAAAACTGTTTGAAAAAGGTAGAAGTGTTTAGGCGATTCAATTGCGGTACTCCCCGTTCCCCGTCTAAAACTTTTGAAAAAGTTATAGATTAGGAATGGAGAGAATCGCCAAGGAATCGCCTTAACTCTTTCTCCCTTTATAAAGGTTTCATTAAACCTTTATTTTTTCTCGGCGTCGCGCTCGCGAATCTCGACATGGCGTATCTTGCCGCTGAACGTTTTCGGCAGCGCCTGTACGAACTCCACAATGCGCGGAGCCTTATAATCGGCAGTTTTTTCGCGGACAAAATCGCGCAGACTGTTCACCATCGCGCGATCCGGCTTATAGCCGTCGCGCAGAACGACCGTCGCCTTTACGACAAAGCCGCGCTCCGGATCGGGAACGCCCGTGACGGCGCATTCCATCACGGCCTCATGGCGGATCAGCACGCTCTCGATCTCGAACGGACTGACTCTGTAACCGCTCGATTTTATCATATCGTCGACTCTGCCCGAGAACCAGTAGTAGCCGTCCGCGTCGCGCGTCGCGATGTCGCCCGTGCGGTACAGATCGCCGTGCCATACGTTGTCGCGCAGATCGTAGCCCTCCGCCGTTTTCATGCAGAGTCCGTACTCGCACCGCTTCTCCGACGGCGGGATCACGATCTCGCCCTGCTCGTCGTCGGCGCATTCCTCACCGTTTTCGTTGACTATGATCGGATGATAGAGCGGCGACGGCTTTCCCATGGCGCCCATCCTGACCGGCTCGCCGTTGAAATCGCCCACGAGCAGCACCGATTCTGTCTGCCCGTATCCGGAATGGATCAAAAGCCCCGTCTTGCGCCGGAACTGCTCCACGATCTCGGAATTGATCGCCTCGCCCGCCGTCGTCGCGTATTCGACGTCGCCGAATCCGTCGTCGAGCATCTCGTTTTTGACGAAAAATCTGTATATCGTCGGCGGTGCGCAGAATGTCGTCACACGGCATCTGCGTATGACGTCCAGCATCCTCACCGCCGAGAAAATATCGTAATCATAAGCCATGATCGCGGTGCCGCACAGCCATTGGCCGTACAGCTTGCCCCACGACGCCTTCGCCCATCCCGTGTCCGCCACGGACAGATGAAGCCCGTCGTTTCTTACGCACTGCCACATCATCGCCGTCGATATGTGCGCCAGCGGATACAGCCCGTCCTGTGCCACCATCTTCGGCATCCCCGTCGTCCCCGACGTGAAATATACGAGCATCGGCGCCGTCTTGTCCGTCTGCACGCGTGTCATCGTCTCGGGATAATACGCCATTCCCGTGTCGACGCGCGGCAGCTCGACGCCGTCCGTATGTACGGTGCCGCCGACTGTGAATATCTTCACCGCGCGGTCGGCGTCCGCCGACGCCGACGCCAGCTTCGCGCATAATTTGTCCTCGCCGAGACATATCACCGCGCTGACGCGCGCCTCGTTCATCCTGCAAAGCAGATCGTCGTGATTCAGCATACTGACCGACGGCATCGCGACAGCGCCGAGCTTGTGCAGCGCCAGCATCACGTACCAGTACGAATAATGGCGCTTCAGCATCACGATCACGCGGTCGCCGAGTCCGATCCCGCTCGCGGAAAGATAATTCGCCGCCTGATTCGACAGACGCGACATCTCGCCGAATGAAAATTCGCGCTCATGCTCCGCCGATATCTTGTACATCGACGAGCTTTTGTCCTGAACCCAGACAAGCGCGCGCTTGTCCGGCTCCTCCGCCGCGATCCTGTCTACGACGTCATACGCGAAATTGAACGTATCGGGCGCCGCGATCGACCAGTCGCCATCCTCGATTTTGAAATAGTCATATGCAAGCGGTCTCATTGAGCGCTGCCTCCGTCCTCGTAAATTCCGATCCTGCGGAACCGTTCGTACCGTCCGTCCAGCAGCTTCTTCTCCGACAGCGACAAGAGCGCTTTCACATCCGATATCAACCTGTTGCGGATGCCGTAGCACATCACGCCGAAATTCTCGAAATCCTCGCGTATTATGTCCTCGGCGACATGATATTTCACCATGTCCTCCGCCGTTATGTGCAGGCAGTCCGTCGCGTCCTCGACGCGCGACGAATCCTTCCATATGATGCTCGCGCATCCGTCCGGAGTTATGACGGAATAGACGGCGTTTTCGAGCATATAGACGCGGTCCGCGACCGCGAGCGCAAGCGCGCCGCCCGATCCGCCCTCGCCTATGACGACAGTTATTATCGGGACGCGAAGTCCCATCATTTCAAACAAATTCTCCGCGATCGCCTGTCCCTGTCCGCGCTCCTCGCCGTCCGCGCCGCAGAACGCGCCGAGCGTATCTACAAAGCAGATAACGGGACGTCCGAACTTCTCCGCCTGCTTCATCAGGCGCAGCGCCTTGCGGTATCCCTCCGGCATCGGACAGCCGAAATGCTTCCTCATCCTGTCGGGCAGATCGAACCCCTTGTCCTGCGCTATAAACGTGACCGGAATATCGCCGAGATATCCGATCCCGCCCATGACGGCGGGGTCCTCCGCATATCTGCGGTCGCCGCACAAAACGACGGTGTCGGTGAATATGGCGTTGACGTATTCGGAGCCGCGGCGGCGCTCGTTGGAGCGCACGGTCTTCAGTCTTTCATATGCCGAAAGCTCGCTCATCGCGCATTCTCCTTTCCGTGTCTGTGCTGCCGCAAAAGCAGCGATACGGTCCCGCGCAGCTCGCCGCGCGGCACAATCATATCGATGAATCCGTGATCGAGCAGGAATTCCGACGTCTGGAAATCGGACGGCAGAGCCGATCCCGTCGTCTGTTCGATCACGCGTCTGCCCGCAAAGCCGATCAGCGCGTTCGGCTCCGCAAGCGTTATATCGCCCTCCATCGCGATCGAGGCCGTCATGCCGCCCGTCGTCGGATCGGTCAGCAGCGCCATATAGAGAAGTCCCGCGTCGCTGTGACGGCGCACGGCGCCGCTGCATTTCGCCATCTGCATCAGGGAAACGATCCCCTCCTGCATACGGGCTCCGCCCGAGCAAAGCACGCCGAGGACGGGGAGCTTGTTCTTTGCCGCATATTCAAAAAGACGCGTAATCTTTTCGCCGACCGCCGATCCCATGCTCGCCATTATGAACCGCGAATCCATCGCGAACACCGCGCACGGATTACCCTCGACGCGCATCGTGCCGGACACGACGGCGCACAGCTCGCCCGTCGACGATTTCGCCTTGTTTATCTTGTCCCGATATCCGGGAAAATCGAGAAAATCCGTCGACGTCAGCTTTGCGTCAAGCTCGGAAAAGCTGCCCTCGTCGGCAAGCATTCTGATCCTGTCGCGCGCCGGTATGCGTATATAAGCGCCGCAGTCGGGGCAGATGAAATTGCCCGCGTAAAGCTCGGAGCGCGTGTGCGTCGATTTGCACTTCGCGCATTTAAGCTCGTATTCTATATCCGGAAACGGATCGGCCGCCTGCGTTTTCGGACGCGAAAACAGCCTTACATGAATTTTCATGGTTCGCCGCGCGTTCGGGCCTGCTGCCGCGCCCGCGCTCCCCCTTATTTAGACTTTTAATTATACGCCGGACGCGCTCAGTCGTCCGCCGTCACGCAGAACGAAAACTTCGCCGATACGCAAAGCTCGCCCTCGACTCTGCCCTCGCCCTTCGCCCAATAGAACGGCGGACGCGCCTTTTCGATCTCGCACGTCGTCTCAAACGTGTCCCCCGGCTTCACGGGACGTCTGAATCTCACGCCGTCAAGTCCGGTAAAAAGCGTTCGGAGCTTTTTTCCTGCCGCCTCGCCGGCAAAAAGCACGCACGTCGACTGCGCCATTATCTCGCAAAGTATGACGCCCGGGACGATAGGATCGTTCGGGAAATGGCCGCGCAGGAAAAATTCGTCGCCCGAAATATGCTTTCTTCCGACCGCTTTTCCGTCGACGATCTCCGCCTCGTCCAAAAGCAGCATATCGTCTCTGTGCGGCAGTATCGATTTAAGCTGTTCGCGGTCCATTATTTCACCCGTCCGAGTACGAGGCACGCGTTGTGTCCGCCGAATCCGAGCGACGTCGAAACAGCCGTTTCGATGTCGGCGGATACGGCCGTTTTCGGCGTATAGTCGAGATCAAGCTCGGGATCGGGGGATTCGAGATTGATCGTCGGCGGCACGATCCCCTCGTTGAGCGCGAGGACGCACGCCATCGCCTCCGCCGTGCCGGCGGCGGCGAGCATATGCCCCGTCATCGACTTCGTCGAGCTGACGTGCAGCTTGCCGGCACCGTCTCCGAACGCCTCGTGGAACGCAATCGTCTCGGTCTTGTCGTTGAGCTTCGTTCCGGTGCCGTGCGCGTTCACATACGTCTTTGCCGGATCGTAATCGACTCCGTCGAGCGCAATCCTGATCGCTCTTATAGTCTGCTTCGCCGACGGATCGGGCGCCGTTACGTGATGCGCGTCGCACGTCGAGCCGTAGCCCAAAATTTCCGCGTACATCTTAGCGCCTCTCGCCTTCGCGTGTTCGTACTCCTCCAGCACCATTATCGCCGCGCCTTCGCCAAGCACGAATCCTCCGCGCCTCGAATCGAACGGGAGCGACGCCGCGTTCGGGTCCGTCGACTGCGACAGCGCCATGCAGTTCACGAATCCGCCGATCGTGAGCTTAGTTACGGCGGCTTCGCTGCCGCCCGCGATCGCGGCGGTCAGATACCCGTCCTTGATCGCGCGGTATGCCTCGCCGACAGTATTGGAGCCTGTCGCGCACGCCGTCGAAATATCTATCGCCGAGCCTGTCGCCTTGTATTTGATCGCGATCTGACCGGCCGCTATATTGATTATCATCTTGGGGACGAAATGCGGCGATATGCCGTGTTCTCCCATCGAGAGCATCTTTTCATGCTCCTCGCAGAGCGTGTTTATCCCGCCGACGCCGGAGCCGACGTAAACGCCGAGTTCGTCGCCGTCGACGTTTCCGATGATGCCGCTGTCCGTGACCGCCTCGTCGGCGGCGCAGACCGCGTACTGCACGTAAAGATCGGTCTTGGCCGCCGTGAGCTTATTGAAGCAGCGCGACGGATCGAAATCCTTGACCTCGGCCGCGACCTTGCATTTTGAATCGGACGTATCGAATCTCGTTATGGCGGCGACGCCGTTTTTCCCCGTGCGCAGTCCCTCGAAAAACGACGGCACGTCGTTTCCGATCGGCGTGACGGCGCCGAGCCCCGTTATGACAACTCTTCTTCCCATTTCAGTTACCTTTCGATCACTTTTATAATTGCGCCTTTACATCGCGAGTCCGCCGTCGACGCGGATGATCTCGCCCGTGATGTAATCGGCGTCCGACGACGCCAAAAACGCCGCCGTCTTGGCGATCTCCTCCGGCCTTGCGAATCTGCCGAGCGGTATCGATTTCGCCAGCTCCGCGCCGCCGGACGGCAGCTTCGCCGTCATATCAGTTTCAACGAATCCGGGCGCGATCGCGTTGCACGTTATCCCGCGAGAGCAAAGCTCGCGCGCAAGCGATTTCGTCAGACCTATGACGCCCGCCTTCGACGCGGAATAATTCGCCTGTCCCGCGTTTCCCATAATGCCGGCCACGGATGTGATGTTTATTATCTTGCCGGAGCGCCTGCGCACCATCGCCGGTATCACAGCCTTTGCGCACAGAAACGCGCCCGTCAGATTTATCCCGACGACGCGCGTGAAATCGTCCTCGCTCATCATCATCGCGAGCTTGTCCTTCGTCACGCCGGCGTTGTTAACAAGAATGTCGACGGCTCCGAATTCGGACGCGATCGCGTCGAACGCGGCCTTTACAAGAGCGCCGTCCGAGACGTCGCATTTATATTTCGCCGCTCTGACGCCGTATCCCTCGAGCGCCAGCAGCGTTTCGGCTGCCGCCTCCTCGTTGCCCGCATACAAAAACGCGACGTCGGCGCCACGTTTTGCAAATTCCTCGCATATCGCGCGGCCTATGCCGCGCGATCCGCCCGTCACGACGGCGATCTTTCCCTTCATGCCGTCGCCTCCGCGCCAAGCTCCGCCGCTATGGCGGCGCACGCCTCCATCGAATCGGCCGTGTATACGCGCGCGTCGGGCAGCGTCTTTTTTATCAGCTTCGTCAATACCGAACCGACGCCTGTCTCGATAAACGTATCGACGCCGTCGGCCGCCATCGCGCGCACCGAATCCTCCCAGCGAACGGGATGATTCATCTGAAGCTTCAGCGTATCCGACGCCGGCGATGTATACGGCCTGCCGGTCGTATTGGAATAAACGGGTATTAAAGGATCGCGCACGCCGAACTCGTCGATCGCTTTAGCGAATTTCGCCGCCGCCCCATCCATATAGGGCGAATGGAAGCCGCCCGCGACCTTGAGCGGAAGCGCGGCTCCGCCGCGCTCCTTTATCGCCGCAGAAAACGCCGCGATCTCGTCCGCGTCGCCCGCGACCGCGATCTGACCCGGGCAGTTATAGTTGACGGGATAAACGTGCGCGAACTGCGCCGCCGTTTCCTCCACGACCTCGGCTGGCAGCTTTACGGCCGCCACCATCGCGGTCGCCGCCTCCCTCGTCGCCTCGCCCATAAAGACGCCGCGCGTCGACGTCAGCGAAAATCCGCCCGCCGCATCGTATGCGCCCGCGAACGCGAGCGCCGCAAGCTCGCCGAGCGAAAATCCCGCGACCTCGTCCGGCTTCACGCCTGATTCGGAAAGCACGATCGCCGGCGCAAGATCGCAAAGATAAAGGCACGGCTGCGTGTTTTCCGTCAGCTTCAGCTCCTCCGCGTCGCCGTCGAACATCGTCGATAGCGTCCCTGGACGCATTTTTTCTGCAGCGTCGAAAAGCGCCCTTACGGACGCGCTTTTGTCATAAAAATCCTTCCCCATGCCCGGGTGCTGCGCGCCCTGACCCGAGAAAACGAACGCTATTTTACCCATGACGGACTCCTCTTCAATATTTCCTCGCATTCGCCGCATATTCCGACGACGATTTCCTTTGCCGTCGGCTCGTCGTTCACCATGCCCGCGATCTGACCGGCAAGCACGCTGCCCGTTTTGACGTCGCCCTCCACGGCCGCGCGGCGGAGCGAGCCAGCGCCGAGCATCGCGACGTCGTCCGACGTCGTCTCGGGCGCGTATTCCGTCTTTGTAAATTCGCGCGTGAACTGATTCTTTATTCCCCGACACGTGTTGCCGCCGAAACGGCGTCCAGTCACGACGGTCGAAATATCGGACGCCTTAAGCACCATGTCCTTGTAATTTCTGTGGACGCCGCATTCCTTTGCGGTGAGGAAACGCGTTCCCATCTGGACGCCGCACGCGCCGAGCATGAACGCCGCCGCCATTCCGCGGCCGTCCGCGATCCCGCCCGCCGCCAGCACGGGTACAGACACGGCGTCGACGACCTGCGGGACGAGCGCCATCGTCGTCAGCTCGCCTATATGGCCGCCCGACTCCTGCCCCTCCGCGACAACGGCGTCAGCGCCCGATCTCTCGGCCATTTTCGCCATAGCGACGGACGCGACGACCGGAATCACCGTGACGCCCGCATCCTTCCACTTCTTCATATATTTTGCGGGCGATCCCGCGCCCGTAGTTACGACCTTTACGCCCAGCTCGCATACGGCGTCGGCGACGTCGTCCGCGTGCGGACTCATAAGCATAATATTGACGCCGAACGGCTTATCGGTCAGCGATCGCGCAAGCTCGACCTGACCTTGGAGATAGCCCGCGTCGGCGTTCATCGCGGAAATAATGCCGAGGCCTCCGGCCTCGGATACGGCTGCGGCGAGCGCTCCGTCGGAGATCCATGCCATCCCGCCCTGAAGGACGGGATAGGGGATCCCCAACAGCTCGCAAATACGTGAATTCAACATCTCGCGCTTAATCAGCCGAGCAGCGATTCGAGCTTCTTTACGAGCGCGCCGACCGTATCAAGGCTTGCGTCCGTCTCGACGGTCACGCCGAACTCGGATTCTACGTTCATAAGCATCTCCGCAAGGTCGAGCGAATCGAGTCCGAGATCGGAAAACTTCGAGTCCTCAGTGATCTCATCAGCGCTCATTCCAAGCTTGTCCGCAAGCATTTCCTTGATCTTTCCAAGTACGTCCATGTTACATTTACTCCTCTGTCGTTCATTACTTCATTTGACCGAATGTTGACTAATCAACATTTAGTCACAGAATATTATAGTACAAGTGATTTGAATTGTCAACCGTTTTTTCCGCCGCCGCCGTGATTTGTATCAACTACCGATTTTTTCATACGTTTCACTTGTGATTTGTATAGATTTTTCCGCATTTCCGACACCTTTCGCGCAGCAGATTTTCAGCAATTGCATAACAAATCGCCGATTTGTTATGCAATTGCAAAAAACCGCGGGGCTTTCCCTGTCCCCGCGGCTTTTTTGGATTCAAAGAATGATGCAGATGAGACCGCCGCTGCCCTCGTTTATGATGCGGCCGAGCGTATCCGAGAGCTTCGCTCTCGCGTCCTCCGGCATATGCTCCAATTTTGAATGAAGCCCGTCGTTCACAAGCTCGTAGAGCGTTTTGCCGAACATATTCGACTGCCATATCGACGTCTTGTCGTCCTCGAATTCGCGCATCAGATAGCGCACCATCTCCTCCGACTGCGCCTCGGTCCCTACGATCGGATTTATCTCAGTCTCGATCGTCGCCTTTATCATATGCACCGACGGCGCTGTCGCGCGCAGGCGCACGCCGTATCCGCCCTGCTGGCGGATTATCTCCGGCTCCTCGAGCGTCAGATCCTCCACCTCCGGCATCACGATGCCGTATCCGCGCTCGTTCACCTCAGAGAGCGCCTCCGACACCTTGTCGTATTCGCGCTTCACCACCGACAGCTCAGACAAAAGCGAGATCAGCTCCTCCTGCCCGCGTATATCGAAGCCCGTCAGCTCTCCGATCGTGCGATAATAGATTTCATCCGGCATTGCGATCTCGACGCGGCCGGAGCCGCGTCCGAGATCGGCGCACGACGCGCGCGCCGACGACACACATTCGCGCGTCTCAAGTCCCGCAAACGCGTCCCCCGACGCAAGATCGCCCATCTTCGTGCAGGCGGCGGCGCATTCGCGTATCCCCTCGACGAGTCCCGCGCGCAGCGGATGATCGGCTCCGAGCGCGCGCAGCCAGCCGGGCGCCGTCACCGCGATCTCGCGTATCGGGAATTCGTAAAGCACAAGCTCCAATATGTGCGTTATATCGTCCGCGTTCATCGAAAGACACGACACGAGCGCCACCGGCGCGTTATATTTTTCCTCAAGCTCATGCGCGAGCGCCGCAGCGTCGGCGCTTTCCGGATCGGCCGAATTCAGTATGACTGCGAACGGCTTCCCTATGTGCTTCATCTCGTCCGCGACGCGCGCCTCCGCCTCGACATAATCGGCGCGCGGGATGTCGCCGAAGCTTCCGTCCGTCGTCACAAGCATCCCGATCGTGGAATGCTCGTTTATCACCTTGCGCGTCCCCGTCTCCGCCGCCTCCGCGAACGGCATCGGCTCTGACTGCCACGGCGTCGATACCATGCGGACGCTGC